>KL370820.1:0-60938 GCA_000701725.1 Erysipelotrichaceae bacterium NK3D112 | reverse complement strand
TCGACTGGATCGACTGGATCGACTGGATCGACTGGATCTACCGGGTCGACTGGATCTACCGGCGGATCTAAATCATCTATAATTGTTAAATAATACGAGATATAACTCTCTACACCTTGCGTTTTCATCGGAAGTGATACTGTCACTGTGTATACCCCTTCCGCTGACCAGTTCACCTGGCTGAAATCTGTCACATAATCATATACACGCTCTCCCCAGGAATAAAGGTACCAACGCCATGTATACATAATATAATCAGATGTTGTTTCTACGATTGCTGCTTTTTCAGATTCGCTTAATCCTTCCAGCTCCTGAAGACCTATTGAAACATCGTGAACCCGCATACAGTAGTCATATGTATCTTTGTGATGCTCAGCCCCAGCGGACGCCGCAAATACAGGTAATGGTCCAAGTATTAACAGTACTATAAAAGCCAGCACTGCCAGTCTCATTTTTCTGAGTATAAGAGCAGTTCTGCCATTCTTTTTTTTCGATCTATTGTCTGAATAAATAATCCCTATTGCCCGCATTGAATTCATCCTTTTTTAGTTGGTATCATCTGCATTACCGCAGATGGATGTTGTTGATGTACTTGCCGCCTACCGGAATCTTTACGCCATTACTCAATGTGATTTCATCCCGGTTGAATGCCGTGATGAATCTTTCTGCAACCAGGAAAGCTCTGTGCACACGTACAAAGCCTCTTTTTGCCAGGCTTTCTTCCAGCTTCTGCAGCGTTGAGTAGAATTCAAAGCTTCCGCCCCGATAATGGACTGTAACTATTCTGTTGATTACTTCAAAATAATAAATCTGACTGATTATGATTCTCCTCTGCTCACCCGCACAGCTTAATACAATCGATGCCTGTGTTCTGGATTCAGCTCTTGACACAGCTTTCCGGAATACTTCATCAAACTTCGCGCTTGAAATCTTTCCGGATACGAGATAATGAAGAGCATCCACATCAAAAGCTGAAAACACCGCATCTGTGAATCGCGTGTAAAATACAATTTCAGCATTTATCCCAGCCTTGCGAATAGACTGCGCAATTCTGATCCCGTTGAATTCCTTGTTTATACCGAGATAGATTATATCCATATCGGCAAAATCCACCGGGTTAAAATAACGCTCTGTGACATCGGCGGTATTTACTACTTCAACCGTCGATGCTATTCTGTCAATCTTCGCAATTTCGTTAATTCTTCTTCTGCAGAGCTCACGGTCTTCTGAGTCTGGAAGGCAGATAACAATGCGCATACTTAAGTTCCCCAATAAACATTACAATAATGCATACTTATTTTAGAACAAAAGCAGTACTTAGTATACACGCATGTCCTGGAAATTATTAAGGTAATGTCGTAAAACACTGTTTATATGTCTTGAATTCAAGATGGTGCTTTGCACATTGTTAACCTGATTAACATTTTACACTAAACACCTACTGTTGCACAAATCAACCGGTTTTCTGATACTTTTACTGTTAAGCGCCTAAAAAGAAAAAATATCCGCTGTTAAACGGATATCATGCATGATCATCTCATTAAGGGAAACAGGAATATGCCGTCATCTGCGCTTAAATCACATCAAATACACGCCCGCGGATTTAATTATTCTTTGATAATCCCCTTAACATTATCTACCACTTTTTGCATATCTGCTGCCGAATAGCGCTGATCACATGGAAGCGGCAGTATATTCTCTGTAAAATCTGTTTCTATGTCCAATCCGGAGACAAGTACATTCGGCCATAGTGATGCGACATATATTTTTCTTTTTGCGAGTTCCTTCTTGATTGCCATTCCACCCGGAATATAAAACGGATAAGCATACGGTCCGGGCGGGCACTCCACCTTCAACCCATTCCTCTCTCCCAATGCTTTTGACAGAAACTGAAAGTTTTCCTCACGACGTTGTCTGGCTTTCTGATAATCGATAGCACCGAGAATATTATGAGTCAGCTTTGACATCTTGCGAAGTTCTATTTTCTTAAAAGACTCATCATTATTATTAAAGAAATCATAATACTCTGACGCACTGTTTCCTTCAAAACGTCCCAGAATATGTTTCATTCTGTCCATGGAAACATCCATAGGAAGGTCTTCCTGAAATTCGGCATCTGTATATGCATATCCCCCATCTGGAACTCCGAAGAACTTTCGGCATGAATACACTGTGTCTATCCCCTTCAAAGGCTTCGTAAAAAATGCCTGGGCATTGTCAACGATCACATTTCCATACCTGTTTTTCAAGCTGATCAGCTGCTCCGCACGTATTAATCCGTAATAATTCACAATATATACTGCCTCATGCGGATTTGTATTGATATCCAGCAAAGGAAGAAATGACCGGTCAATGCGATACTCTTCAAAAGGAATCTTCTCGCGTTCCAGAACAAGCCTTACCGAGTCGCACAGAAAATATGGAAGGTATATTTTCTGATACTGTCTGGCTTTTATTATATACAGAAGTGCACATCTGGCATTATTGACTGCTGCCAGATCCGGGTAGTATTCATTGGAAACAAGCTCTTCCAGGCCAAAATATCCTCCGATTTCTTTAGAATCCATCATAAAACAACACCTCCTAAACTAATACCTACCGTCAATGTTTATAATAAACGAAATGCAGATTATCCATACATTCAAAATAACAGGATACGTATGGTATTACGGAAAAGATTAATATATTTTCGACAGGCTTCCAAAACGTTTAATTATAATATATCGGATACACGGTACTCTGCAATGATAATCATCGGAAACGGGAAATTCGAAATAGAAATTCGCCAGACAACATACGACGGTGCTTACAAGAATATAGGAGCATATCGGGATCACATTATTCATGAGATTTGTCATGCATTTCTGTATAGACTTGGATATACGCCAATCATGCAGCGCAGTTTCAAAAATGGTGAAATTGTAAATTATAGAAGTTCTGAGTGGTAGGCAAAGGCATTATGCGGTGAAGTAATGATCCCTTTCGAAGAAACAGTATCGTTATCCGCAAGTGAAATCGCCAAAGAATATGGTGTTTCGCCGGCGCAGGCATGGTTTCGCACAAGACTGGATTAAGTCACAAGAAAATCGTCGCGTTTAGTATTATTCAGGTAGATAGAAAGGGATAATTTATATGATTGGATTATAGACCAATGCATTCAGTGCTACCAATACTGATATATATTAAAACAGCGTTCGCAGACACTACTACCAATAGTGTAACGAATAACATCCTGGGATACGAGTGTCCTTCAAATAAGCAATTTGCATTCTGTATCCCTCAATCGAAGTTTTTGACGGATATGGAGGTGTAAAAAATGGATTCAAAAACTTTTCGCAATTCAGCATTATTTCTTCGCAACGGGTTTCAGACAGACGGTGTTTACGGTTTTCCTCTTATTCGCAAGCAGGAAATCTGTTTAAATTCTGTCGAATTGATTGCCCGCTCCGACACAAGAGCAAATGACAGAAACAACACAAATAAAGGCGTTCACTTTTTCACAGATGATTATAGATTCATGGGGACATATGATCATCCTGACAGATCGTTAGAGAAACTCAGACAGTATCGTTTTGTACTCACACCTGATTTCTCTTTGTATTCAGAAATGGATCCATGGAGGCAGATTGAATCAATTGGTAAATCCAGGTGGGTTGGAGCATATTGGCAGAGCCGTGGGTTGATTGTTATCCCTACCGTCAGCTGGGCACAGCCAAGCAGTTTCAGATACTGTTTTGACGGAATTGAAAAAACATCTGTGGTTGCTGTTGGAATGATTGGATGCAAACATGAACTTATTGCTTTTATGAAAGGTTACAATGCAATGCTGGATAAGATTGATCCCGCTGCAGTTATCTGCTTCGGTACGCCCTTTCCGGAGATGCGCGGTAATATCATATCTGTTGATTATCTTTCTTCCAGAAAGGTGGTACGCAGCTGATGGGTGGAAGAGGTACGTTCGCAATAGGTAATATGGTTGCCTATACATATGAAACGATTGGTTTCATTGAAGGAATCAAAATTCTTTCCGGTCTGAATGGCAAGCATGGGCTTCCTGAAGAAGCACATTCAAGTCATGCATACATCAAATTAAAAAAAGACGGAACATTTCATGAAATGCGCGTTTATGATAAAGATCATTATCTAAAATTTGAGATTGCATATCACCCTGAGCCATCGCTTGATAAATCAAGAAAACCCGTTCTCCATTATCATGTTTATGACCGGAATTTTCACCGCTCATCCGCAATGAAAATGTCAAAGCCTATGAAGAAACATTTCAAGAAATACTTGAAGGGAGTAACAGTATGATTGGCGGAAAATATACAGAATTTATCGACTTATTGTCCTACGGAGAAGAACTTGTCTTTGTTTTTAGAGAGAACAAGTACTTTCTTCAAGGCTGGTGGAATGATGACAATACTCAGGCAACGATGGTTCTGGCCGCAATTGACGGAAAAGATTTTGATGGCTATCTTTGGGAAACTCATCAAGACCGTATGAGTAAATGTGCCGATCTGTTCTTATCAGCGCCATTGTGGCACGGAAAAGATTTCACTCAGATACAGGAAGAAGTCATCTGGACAGATTGGTAAAAAAATACAGGTGCTACCAACACCTGTATTTCATTCTTGGGATACGAATATCCTTCAAATAAGCATTTACATTATATAAAGTACCTACATCATATTTCAATCATAAAAATCCTAACGTTAAAGTTATTGTCTATGACCTTATTGTCTAGGATTCTTCAAATGTAAAATCTCCGGAATTTTCTCATACAGCAGGAAGGATTTATGCAGTTGTAATAGACGTTGAGTTGAAACACCTGACCTGTTATGACGAAAATCACAAACAGGTTGCAGCATCGATCTGGCTCATGCCCATCGTGGAGTACAGCCCCATAGACATGTTTACATGAGCCACAGCGGAAGCGATCCAGGAGTTCCGCCAACGGCGGAAGAAAGTAAGCTCATTGCCAAAATCAAAAAGGAGTTTCGCTTAAAATGAGAAAGAATGAATTCACATCTGTAGAACAGTTTAAAGCTCAGTATATTGGTATATGGGGACCCTCAGATAACCACTGGCTTGGTCTTGACTTTATTTACCATGGCATTGAATATCGTTTCAACACCGGTTCGATGTACAGTAGCAGAAATACCATTCTGCCAGAGGGGAAAGAAGCTTTGTTCGGATTATATCGCATAGAAACCGACACGAATAAAAGAGGTTCCTACATACTTCTCGAAGAATTTGCAACGATTGACGATGCCCTGAATAGCTGCTGTATTGAAGCGACACCATTCAGAGAAATCATTGTTGCAGAGGAAACAGAATTAGTAGGTCAGGATTAGCATCATTTGCAATAATGTCAAAAAAGAGGATCAGCATCTTGTATGCCGATCCTCTTTCATATATGGCGCCTTAAACAGGGCTCGAACCTGTGACCTAGCGGTTAACAGCCGCTCGCTCTGCCGACTGAGCTATTAAGGCAGCAACAAGATAATAGCACAGCCCCATACTTTGTGCAAGCGGAAATTATAATTTATGGAAAGTAATGCATGTTTTCATTTTTCATAAGCAAAACCGCTGCCCGTTTCATGGACAGCGGCAAAGTTTAAATCAATGTATATATAATCATGCCGGCGCATGATACAAAGAACAGTATCATTCCCGGATTGATGCACGCGATGGTTTTTGCGCTTCCTTTTGGCAGCTGAGAGATCTCTTTTTCAAAAGAGACATCACGCATCTGCTGAACCAGAAGCACAAATCCGGCCAGCACCAGAGCAAGCAGTGCAACGATATATAACACAAGTGTGATGAGCTCCGGCATGGAGAGAATTTTAGCCGGTGAAAGAATCAGCAGCTTTTCAATGTTGGAAAGCACTCCTGACGCATTTTCCACAATGGAAGGTCCGAGAATGCCGCCGATGAAATTGATCAGCATGTGCAGCGCAATCGTATACCGGAGTTTCCCCGTTTTGAGATAAACATAACCGAAGACGATGCCAAGAGCCGTTGCGTAAAAGAGCTGTGAGAAGTTGCCGTGGAACAGGCCGAACATGATTCCGGAAAGAAGCACGGCTGTTCTTCCTCCGTAAACATGCATACGGTCAATCAGCTGTTTGCGGAAAATAGATTCCTCAATCAAAGGAGCCAGAATGACCATGAACAGCAGTCTCTGTAATATTGTTCCCGAAGAAGTCAGATCAAGCAGCGGATTGACCACCGGATCCGGTGTGATGAATCTGGATAACAGGGAAGTGACCAGCACACCGATCAGATTGCCCGCATACATCAGGAAGACACAGATGACGGGAATCACAAAGAAATACTTCGGCGCAAGATCCTTCTTTTCAATCTTTACAGCAGGTACCTGTTTCAGATAAAGCAGACCAAGCGGAACCGCGATCAGATACATTGGTGCGAAGGTGATCAGCCACATGCCCCATTCGGACTGAGCGATCTGTTCCAGGCTGCTTTCAAAGAATCTGACCATTCCCAGCTGCAATACTGTTGTCAATCCGAGAATGATCACGCCGGCCAGACCGATCTTTGAGAAGACCGCTTTGGTCTGTTTTGCATTGACGGTTTCACTGCCGTCTGTTTCAAGTGCACGTCCGCCATACGGCTCCACAAACACACCGGAAAGACCGAGGAAGAGAAGACCGAGATAAAGATTTGCGAATGTGCACAGTATCGATGCGGCAACCGGATGGTCAAAGGCAATACCGACAGCCAATACAGCGATATCCGGAAGCAGACCGAAATAAATGAACATGATCTGAATGGTCTGACGGATGGTTGTGCCGATTGAGTGCGGAATGGAAAGATCCAGGAATGTGCCGACATTGGTCGCATAGAAATCAACCGATATGATGAGCGGCAGCCATGCCAGCGCCTTCAGCGGATTCACTCCCATTACAAGTGCGCCGGCGATCATTCCCGGCAGAAGATCCAGCAGACAGTTCACGCTGCCTCCTGCCAGTGACCAGAAGAGCTTTTTCCATGTTCTTTCCGGAATCAGCCGGAAGTATTCATATTTCGTATCAGTGTTGAGCGGATTGCCGATCGCGCGGAAGAATACAAGAACACCGAACACCAGTGCAAACGGCATCACATTGTCCGATTCCGCAATGAACCGCATGAATGCGGCTGCCAGCAAACCTGCCGCAAGATAAGTCTCCGCGGTCGCTGTGAAGTATTTCAGATGTCCGAAACGGAAGCGGTTGTACAGTGTTTTGAAGAAATAGACATTCGCTCCTTCGCCATAGTGGAAGCCATCCCGTTCCAGTTTTTCACTGCGGTCCTTCTTTCTTTTGACAAACATCCCGCCGCGTTCGGATTGCGCTGCTTCCAGAATTTCAGCCACTTCCTGCGAGCTGACCATGGCATCCTCATAGAAGTCCACTTCGATATGCCAGATCACATAAATCAGTGCCGCAAAGCCGGCTGCGAGCAATGCCAGCATGACCAGAGCCATGATGCCTTTGCCTTCCATGGCAAAGACGGCAAATCCCTTGATCCATCCCCAGAAAGGAACCCATCTGGTCCACGGGGCATTGAACAGACGGACAGATGCCTGAAGCAGCGGTGCATCGCCGGCTCGTGTATAAAGCCAGAAGCCTGCAACCAGAAGCGCACCGAACGCGTAGATCAATTTGTGCAGATTCTTCTTAACCCATTCATAGCGGTATGAGAGCACATACGTCAATAACTGCAGAAGCTTGCCGGAAACCAATGTCAGAACCCATGCGAAGATGACCGAGATCGCCGATGAGAAACTCACACCGAGATTGAGCATGAGGTTGGGAATCTGAAACAGCAGATACACTGAGCCGACCACCGCCATGCCAAGCTGTGTTCCCAGACGGAACATCAGAACGGACTGCGGTTTCATCGGTGAGGAAAACAGCAGATTGACATCCGCGGGCAGAAAGATTTTCGATCCGGATTTCTCAGCGCTGTAAACCTGGAACACGAAGATGCCGAGAATCAATCCTGAAGCGGCCAGTTCAAAGACATCCATACCGCTGACTCCGGTCAGTTCTTCAAAGCTGGCCTGCGGTACTTCCTCACTTTCCTCAATCACTTCTTCAATCTGCTCATCATCTGCCGAAGCGGCCTCTTGCAGAGAAGCCGCGCCAAAGCCGATCAGGCCGCCGATCAGACCGCATACAAGAATGAATACCAGCACCCATGTCTTGAAGACTTTGCGGATCTGGTTCCAGACGGAATGCAGCGCATAATAGCCAAACAGTCTCATGGGTTACTCCTGATCCTCTCCCTCTTTTGAGGACATTGCTTCCTGGCTGACGCCTTCGGTCACATCAAAGAACAGCTGTTCCAGGCTTCTGCCGTCTTCTTCCAGCTGTGCTCTGGTGATGTTGGCTTTGATCTGTCCGTTCTGCATGATGATCGTGCGGTCCCATAACATATCGACGCTGTCGATGATATGGGTGGAGACAAGCAGTGTCTTGCCCTGCGCTTTCATCTCTTCGATGGAGTTTTTGAGCTCTTTGATCGCATGGGGATCCAGACCGATCATCGGCTCATCCAGTAACATCATCTTCGGATCCGTTAAAAGACCGAGACAGATGTTCAGCTTCTGCTGCATGCCTTTGGAAAGCTCATCACCGAATTTCTTCTTTTTATCGAGCAGTTCAAAGCGGGTGAAAAGCTCTTCGGTTTTCTGTTTATAATCCTTTAACCGGTATGCCCTGGCCAGAAATTCCATATGTTCCGCCACGGTCAGATTCGGATACAGAGCGGGCAGTTCAGGAATGTAGCCGAGAATCCTTCTGGCCTGTGTGCTTTTGTTAGGATATCCGCCGATGGTGATTTCACCTTCGAATTTGAGAAAGCCCATAATCGCTTTCATGATTGTGCTCTTGCCGGCACCGTTGGGTCCAAGCAGGACAGTCACAGTGCCGTCTTCGAGTTCGAATGACAGATTGTCGCAGGCAGTCACTTTGCCGTATTTCTTTGTAACGTTTTTGACTTTAAGCATAATTTCAGCCTCCAAAAAATAAACGGGCACAGCGCTCACTGTGTCCGGATCAAGCCTGATTTGCAAGTCTCATACACAGTAAGCTGCTGTTATATGAGTCTCACCGGGAACTGACAGACCAGGCATATTTGCCGGGATGGTGATCTGTCAAATGGAATCATCCATCAGTTACTCCCTCATTTGTGAATATCATATCATGTTTATTTAGCTTGTACAGTGGTATTTGAACGCCGGTCAGTTCTTCGTTCATATATAATGATGTTAATTCTGAAAGGACATTATTATGGCAATCATTGAACAGGCATTCTCCTGCATGAAAGGATCCATGACCATCCGCGGAAAGGAATTCTATGATGAGGAGAAGAAAGGAATTCTCAAACCGGTCATCATCTCTCATGGCTTTACGGCGGATATGGGCAGATCATTGCCTTATGCGCTGTTTCTGGCACAGCTTGGCTGGCATGCATACATCTTTGACTTCTGCGGAGGAGGTTTCAATACCGTCAGCGACGGTTCATTCCACGACTATATGACCCCTCTTACGGAAAAGGATGATCTCAAGACTGTCATCTCATATGTGAAAGAACAGGAAGGGATCGATCCGGAATCACTGGTATTGATGGGCTGTTCGCAGGGCGGCTTTGTGTCGGCCTTATGCGCGGCGGATCTTAAGGATGAAATCAGCGGCCTGGTACTCTTCTTCCCCGCTTTATGCATTCCCGATGATGCCAGAGCCGGAAAGATGCAGACAATCCGCTTTGACCCGGACAACATTCCCCCGCACATCGGAGAAGGCCGGATGACGGTCTGCGGCAGCTATGCCTCAAGCGTGCTCCATATGAATGTGTTCGAGGAAATCGGCGGGTATCACGGAAACGTGCTGATTGTCCATGGCACGGATGATGCCATTGTCAATTACGGCTATGCCCTGGTTGCGGATGAGATTTACCGCAAGCATGATGCGAAGAGTACCCTGAAACTGATTGAAGGCGGTGCCCATGGTTTTAGCAGCGATCACGATGTCATTGCGTGTGAGACATTGAAAAACTGGATCATGGATCTTTAAAAACGGCGGATGATCATTCATCCGCCATTTTTGTCTCAAATTCTTTTTTCAGATACAGATACCGTTCGTATTTTTCCTGCTTTGCGAAATGGACTTCCCGTTTCTGAAGAACGCAGTCATTGTAATCCAGTTTCTCTTTGAACTGTGCACTGGTCAGATCGAACAGATGACCGTCCGCGACATTGAAACAATGATATCCGCCCTCTTTCAAAGGGATGCCATATACCTCGCCGCCGAAGACATCCTGAACCAGGAAGGCCGTTACAGAACACTGTCCGAGTGTTCTGTTTTCCTTTGACCAGTCCTTGCGCATACGCGGGGCACAGGTGTATTCACACCAGATTTCAGACAGGGTCTCATACATTTCCTGCGGGGAATGTATCTTCGGATACAGCGGATTGTCAATTCTCAGTCCGGTATCCTCACTTCCGTGATAATCATATTTCATCTTTTTTCTTCTTTCTTCTGAACAGTTTTACAATTCCAAGGACAATCAGTATTAACAGAATGATACCGGCCAGCGGAATGATGATCAGCAATGCCGTAATAATGAAATAGGAATTATTGATGTCCCGCTTCGGATTTTCCGACGCATTGAGGCTGAAACTGAGTTCTTTGTCAGGAAGGGATTCAAAGTGCGCCTGATAGCCGGTATCTGTTTTTTCAAAGTTTCCGAATGAATCCTTGTTCAGAAACAGATCCGTGTTGATGATGATATCCAGAGTGCCGAACTCCTTCCATGAGGAAGCCGGAGAAAGCAGATAATCATATCCGAACATGGGCGGATCAAACTTCATATCCACCGACGGATAGGCAGGCGCTTTAACGGAATTGACCAATGTTTCACCCGGTTCAAATACCAGCTCATACTGCAGCCATTTCATGACATTTCCGGATAATCCGTACATTTCAAGAATCGATGAATCGGCTGAATAATACCGAAACATATCCGTCATCGCATTGTAGAAATCAAGATCGCTCATTCCTGCCGGTTTTTCTTCCAGCTTCTGAATAAACTCCTCATATGTCATTTCATTGACTGCAAGCAGCTCTGTTTCCGCTTCAAAGTCTTCCTGTCTGTCTTTGGTCTGTTCATAAAAACGGAATTCCGGTTCCTGCTTTTTCCCGATGCAATACAATGTCATGACGCTTTCTTCACTGATCCTTTCAGAGACCTGTGCGCTTTCACCGTCCCCCGTGCTCCATCCGGAGGCATTCAGCGGGAAGATTTTTGTTTCAGACGGATTGTCGGGAAAGACGGCGTTTGCGGTCAGATTTGCATTTTCATCAAATTGTTTGCTGAATGAATGAAACCGGTATTGATACTCCGTCACCGTCAGGTCCGGTCTGAAAAAGGAATCACTTCTGTATTCATTTTTCAGCCGTGCAAGGTCGTTTTCCAGTGAAAACGCATTTCCGCGCGGCTTCCATGTGTAACGGATGACTGCCGGAGCAGCTTTACCGCTGACCAGAATCTCATACTGTGATTCACCACCGGTTTCAGCCATATTCATATAATCAGGAGAAGTTCCCAGCGGAAACGAAAGCAATACATTCACTTCCAGATCTGAAGGATTATGAAATGTGTATTCCGCCCTGAATGAATTTTCATAGTGCTCCGGATCAATCTTTCCCGGGACCGGCTGAACGCCCAGATCATATGTCAGCGTTTCATGGATGACCGTGATTGGACATTCTCCATCCTGCGTATGGGCACCGCTCGAGGTAGTGCCATTCCAGAAAGTCTGCGCCGAGTTGGCATACACAGGCACAATGAAAACAGCCATAACAGACAGAAACAGGATGATCTGTTTTATCAGAGGGATTTTTTTCATAAGGTCCTCAACTTCATAAAAATCATAACATGACGCAAAAAAGAATTCCGCGGTTATTAAGTTTTCCGGTTGAATAATATGGACGGAAAGGAAATTATCCATATGACATAAGGAAAATGTTATGATGTTATTGATTAAATGTATTCATACATGAAAGGAGAATTCTAATGGGACTCGTATTAGCAGCTTTAAGTGCAACTTCATCAACCCTCAGCGATCAGTGGAAAGAGTATTTCTACTGTGACGCGCTCAGTGCAGATACCATCTGTGTGAAGGGTATTAAGAAAACCTCCGGTTTTTCTTCCAACCATGGCAATGACAATATCATTACCGACGGTTCGATCATCACTGTCGCCGATGGCCAGTGCATGATCATCGTTGAAAACGGCCAGGTCGTTGACATCTGCGCTGAACCGGGCGAATACAAATATGACTCAAAGACAGCCCCTTCCATTTTCACGGGAAAACTCGGCGATGCGGTCAAGAATGTTTTCGCACAGATCGGCAAGAGATTCCAGTTCGGCGGTCAGCCGGCGGAAGACCAGCGCATCTACTATTTCAATACAAAGGAGATTCCGGGACTCAAATACGGCACAGCCGCACCGGTTCCCTTCCGTGTAGTGGACGCACGCGCCAACATCGACATCACCATCGGTGTGAAGTGCTTCGGTGAGTACAGCATCAAGGTCGCTGACCCGATTCTGTTCTACACAAATGTTTCCGGAAATATCAAAGACGCATACAAAGTCGGTCAGATTGAAGAGATGATGAGAAGCGAACTGCTCACCGCTCTGCAGCCTGCCTTCTCAGCGATCTCCGCAAAGGGAATCGGATATGCGGAAGTTCCGGCTCACACATATGAACTGACCGAAACACTCAATGAGATCCTCTCCAAGAAATGGAAAGATCTGCGCGGTATCGAAATCGTATCCTTCGGCATGAACTCCCTCAAGGCAAACGAAGCCGATGAGAAGAGAATCCAGGACCTCCAGGTCGCAGCCACATACACAAGCACCATTCACGCCGCTGCCGGCCAGACATACGCTGGTATCGAAGCGATGCAGAATGCGGCCAAGAATGACGGCGGTGCCGCCCTTGGCTTCATGAACTACAACGCGGCAGCCAACGCTTCCGGCTTCAACCCGAATGCGCTCTATGCACAGGCAGCCGCGCAGCAGCCCGCTCAGCCGGCAGCACCCGCTGCAGACGCATGGACATGCCCGAAGTGCGGCAAGCAGAGCACAGGCAACTTCTGCCCCAACTGCGGTACTGCAAAACCAGCAGACGCAAAGTGGATCTGCCCGAAGTGCGGACGTGAGAATGACGCGAACTTCTGCGCCAACTGCGGAACCGCAAAACCGGAATAATTCACACTGAATCAATCCGCTTATGAAGGATTCGGAACCCGTTTCCGGATCCTTCTCTTATCTTTCGATTAGGGAGGTGAAAAACGCATGCCTGATCAGGTTACGAATTACAAATGTCCCGCGTGCGGTGGCCCGCTTCATTTTGATCCGGAATCACAGAAGCTGAAATGCGACTTCTGCGGATCGGTTTTTGAACCGGCAGAGATCTCCGAGCAATACAGTGAAGCCAACGCTGCGGCTGCGGCTGCCGGCACACAGCTGAGTGAATCCAATGATGTCATGCAATGGTCAAAGGAGGAAGCGGCTCATATGCGCGCATACAGCTGTCCCTCCTGCGGAGCGCAGCTGATCTGCGATGATAATACCGCTGCCACAAGCTGTCCTTATTGCGGCAATCCGACGGTAGTGCCTGCCCAGTTTGACGGTGCACTCAGACCGGATTACATCATTCCCTTCAAGCTCAAAAAAGAGGAAGCCGTGAATAAGCTCAAGTCTTTCTATAAAGGAAAGCCGCTGCTTCCGCGTGCCTTCAGTGAAAACAACCACATTGAGGAGATCAAGGGAGTATACGTTCCCTTCTGGCTCTATGACGGAGCAGCCGCAACCGATCTGTCATACCACGGTACAAGAGTCCATACCCATACCACCCGGGATGAGATCATCACAACCACAGAACATTTCCAGATTGAGCGCAAAGGCACGGTTCGCTTCAAAATGGTTCCGGCCGATGCGTCGAGCAAGATGCCCGATGAACTGATGGACGCGATTGAACCGTTTGATTACCATGACCTCGTTCCCTTTGACATGAGCTATCTGCCCGGCTATCTGGCAGATAAATATGATGTCAGCTCCGAAGAAGATGCCAAGCGTGCCGATACCCGCATGAAAAACAGCGCCATTGCGGAAATCAGTGCAACCGTTTCCGGATACACATCCGTGATGCCCGAAACGGAGCATGTGCATATTGTGCCGGAACGTGTGCATTATGCATTCCTGCCGGTATGGATGCTGTCAACAAAGTGGAAAGATGAAATTCATATCTTCGCCATGAACGGACAGACCGGAAAATTTATCGGCGACCTGCCGGTTGATTACGGCAGATTCTGGCTCTGGTTCTTTATCATTACCGCATTCCTTGCGGCAATCCTCTACATCATGCTGTTTGTGGTCATGGGATAGGAGGTATGTGAATATGAAAAGACTGCTGAGAATCATCGCCGCCGTGCTTGTCTTCATGTTGTGCATGAAAACAACCGCATTGGCTGCCAGTACCGAATATGTCCGGGATGATTACGGACAGCTTAGCGCTTCGGAAGTCAATGAGCTCAATGAACTGGCTGCGAAGGTGTCCGATGCCCACAACGCAGGCGTCTATGTGCGCGTCATGCCCGATATGGAAAATTACTTCTCCATTGAGGAATATGCCGAAGCAGTATACAAAGCCGAAGAGATGGGCTACGGGGATTCCAATGACGGCATTCTTCTGATCCTGGATATGGATACCAGAAGCTTTGATATCTTTGTGCCCCACGGCGGCAAATCCGCGGAAGCCTTCGGCACATACGCAAGAGAGAGACTCGCTGACAAAGTCGTCAACGGATATCTGAGATACAACGAATACGCAGAAGGTTTCACCGAATACATCTCCGTCGCGGATCAGTATTATTCCTACGCGGAGGCGGGAACCCCGATTTCACAGAGCTTCGACCCCGAGCGGGAAGCGGAGATTGAAAAAGAACAAAAGCAGCGTGAAGCTGCTGAGAAAGCCGCGAAAACAGGTGTGACCGCAGGTGTTCCGCCGATTATCGCATTGCTTTCATGCTTTGTCATGAAATCCCGCAACAAAACCACCGGCATCAAAAAAGAAGCTTCGGATTACATTCCGGATGACGGTGTGCGCCTGATGATCCGCTCTGACCGTTTCCTCTACCGGACGCAGACCAGAACCATCAGACATCATGATGATGACCGGGGAGGCGGAGGATCCGGCTTCCACTCCTCATCCTCAAGCTTCGGCTCTCATACCAGCGGACACTTCTGATCAGAGAAACACCAAGGGGAATCAGCACAGACTGATTCCCCCTTTTATCTGGCTCCGTTTTTTTTCCTGACGGTCCCCCGTGAAGTCCCCCCCATGAAATCCGGTTACCCTTTCATTTGATTCTTTTTGCGACGGCAATTCCGTCACCGGTATCCGGATAGTAGATTGTTTCGAAACGCTCATCCTTCAGCAGATGCTCACGGAATTTCAATATCTTGTGCACCATCTGCACGGTGCTTCTGTTATGGGAAATGGAATTGTCATCGACAATGCCGTGGAAGGCGAGATTATCAAAGATAAATACCGTGCCGGGCAGGGAGTTCCGCATGAAATGTTCCATATACCGGCGGTATTGCGACTTGGCCGCATCAACAAAGATCAGATCATATTTCTTCTCTGTCTCAAACTGTGCGCCGTCTCCCAGCCAGCAGGTGATCCTGTCCGAAAGCTCCGCATCCGCGATGTTTTCGAGTGCCTGCTCGTACATCTCCGGATTAACTTCCAGCGTATCGATTCTCATATCCCATCTGACTTGCGCCATGCGGATTGCGGAGTATCCGACGGCAGTGCCGATTTCCAGAATATCGCGGATATTCTCATGTTTTTCCAGATAATGAATCAGAAAATCCATTCCGTCATCCTTCATAAGCGGAATGTTGTTTTTTCTTGCCTCATCATGAATTTCATTCAGTTTAGACTCTTTCATAAGTTCGAATTTTACATATTGCGCATTTATTAAATGCGCGTTGACATTTATGGAATCTGCAATGTGTATTGATTTTTATATCTTTCGTATTATATTAAACTGTCTTATAGAGCAGCCGATCCGTAAATTTATCGATTCGTCAAAACGGATTACCTTAAATATACGGAGACGCACCTGAAATGATAAAACGTTCAAATACAAAAGAACTGCTTGCGGAGTCACTGCTTGACCTGGCCGCTTCCAAATCCATCAACAAGATCCACGTCCGCGATATCACCATGAACTGCGGTGTCAGCTATCCGATGTTTTACTACTATTACAAAGATATGGATGATCTGATCAATTCAATTTTCCGGAAGGATTTCGAGAAGAAAATGATCGATGAACCGGAAGGAATTGATTATGTCTGGACACTTGACAGGCTGGCTGAGCTGATCCGTGATAAATATGAATTCTATCTGAATGTGCTTCAGAATATGAGCGGTGTCAATTCCCTCTATAACTATTCAGCGCAGTACGTTCTGGAATATTTCGAAAAAAAGATATCACCGTCGTTTCCCGGCGGAAAGATTCCCGACCGGCTGAAGATCATGCTGGAATTCCATATCATGGGAATCCGCACCAAGACATGCGACATGATCACATCCGGTTCAACGAAACCGGCAGATTATATCATCAACGCATTCACCGACGCGCTTCCGTCCGATCTCAAACCATATCTGCTGCCATAAGAGCATATCCGGGAGATATGCTCTTTTTTATTTGGATTGAGAAGAAAAACGGCCGAAGCCGTTTCTCTCATCATTCATTCGGTGTGTATGTGATCCAGGTTCCTTCACTCGGAATCCAGCCGTTTTCACTGATTCTGTACCATGTGTATCCATCCGCTTCCGCAGTCTCGTATACATCATACTCCTTATCAGGTTCAGCCAGATCAACATATTCATAATTGATACCGGCGCCGTTTCTGATGGTCAGATCAGTTACGTTTGTGACTGCCTTACCGATTGTGGCCGGAGCTTCCGGAGTCGGCTCAGGAGTGGGCTCGGGAGTCGGTGTCGGAGTCGGAGTGGGTGTCGGTTCAACGGTTGCTTCGGGTGTCGGTTCCGGTGTGACTGTTTCCGCAGGCTTGTTGTTCATGCCCGGAATCAGACTCTTGATGTCATCAATGGTATAGCCCTTGATGCCGAAGAGATAGAATGCACCGCCGGCCAGAGCCGCAATCAGCAGCAGCGGCAGGAACCACTTGAAGAAGCCGCCCTTCTTCCTGCGGGGCTTCTCATCATAATCATCATCGTCATCATCTTCCGCCGGATAAACAATCTGGTTCATGGATTCGACAACCTTGGTCGGTTCCGGATCAACTTCCTCGGGAATATCAAAGAACGGATTCTTTTCTTCTTCCTTCGGCTTTTCATCCGCAAAGCTGATCTGATCAAACGGATCTTCTTCCTTCTTTTCAGGCTCATCAAAGTCGATCCTGAATTCGCCTTCGTCTTCCTTTGCGGGTTCCTTGAAGTTCAGGTCAACATCATTCAGATCCTCGTTGCCTTCCTTGACAGCGCTGATCATATCAGTCAGTGAGAAATCACCCGGTTCGAGAATTTCATCATCGCTTTCAGTGATCGGCTCATCTTCAAAGGAGAGCTTCGGATTGACTTTGGAAGCCAGCGCAAGCAGTGCGGACACACCGGTATCGCCTTCTGCCAGCTTCTGCTTTGCCGATGCGAGCAGCTTTCTTGTGCCATCCTTGGAGATGTTCAGCTTACGGCTGATTTCATCCAGTGAATAAAGATCATAATAACGCAGCGCTGCCGCAACTCTTTCACTGGAAGGAAGAGTGTCAAGGGCGTGGAGAATACGGATCTTGCACTCGTCTTTGTCTTCCGGAAGAACGAGTCCGGCATCGGGAATCTCATCCTTGTTTGTGTATTTGAGATCAGAATTCTCATTGACGATGACCTGCGGAACATTCTGCAGAGCTGTATCTCTGACAATATCACTCAGCCATTCTTCGAAACTGTCCGCAGAAACTGATTCTCTGAGGTTTCTCAGAGCGCTGCGCAGAGCTGTCTGTTCAGAGGATCTGGCTGCATTTTTATTTCCCACATAAAGTCTGGTAATAAAGTACATATCAGATGTGAAAGTCTTGAGCAGGGTGCTGACCGACTCACGGTCGCCAGACGCCGCTTTTTCCACCAGTTCTCTGATTTCCTTTTCCGTCTGTGTTCTTTCCATAATAAAATCTCCCATAGTTATATCTATAATACTACAAATTTATCAGTTTTTCAGACTTTGAATCGGAGAAGGAATGCGTCCGCCGCGATTTATCATGACAGCGGGACTGACGGTCTTGACCGGCATGACAGGACCTTCGCCTAACAGGCCTCCGAAGACCAGATGGTCCCCGGCCTCTTTGCCGATGGCGGGAATCAGACGGCATGCGGTTGTCTTGGAATTGATCATGCCGATGGCTGCCTCATCCGCGATGATGGCGGAGAGTGTTTCTGCGGTTGTATCGCCCGGAACAATGATCATATCCAGTCCGACCGAGCAGACAGCAGTCATTGCCTCAAGCTTCTCAATAGTGAGTGTACCTGCCTCAGCAGCCGCGATCATACCTGCATCCTCGCTGACCGGAATGAATGCGCCGGAAAGTCCGCCGACGGAGCTGGAAGCCATGATACCGCCCTTTTTGACGGCGTCATTGAGCATTGCCAGACATGCCGTTGTGCCGGGACCGCCGCACTGTTCCAGACCGATCTCTTCGAGAATCTGGGCAACGGAATCACCGACGGCAGGAGTGGGAGCCAATGAAAGGTCGACAATGCCGAAAGGCACATCCAGACGTCTGGAAGCCTCACGGCCGACCAGCTGGCCCATTCTGGTGACTTTGAACGCTGTCTTCTTGATGATTTCCGCGATCTCATTCATGGAGGCGTCAGAGCCTGCCTCTCTGACCGCATTGCGCACAACGCCCGGTCCTGAGACACCGACATTGATCACACAGTCCGGTTCGCTGATGCCATGGAATGCGCCGGCCATGAACGGATTGTCCTCGACCGCATTGCAGAAGACAACCAGTTTGGCAGCACCGAAGCAGTTATTGTCCCTGGTTCTTTCGGAACATTCACGCACAATTCTGCCCATGGTTTTCACCGCATCCATATTGATGCCTGCCTTGGTGGAACCGATGTTCACGGAAGAGCAGACAATGTCAGTGGATGCCAGCGCTTCGGGAATGGATTCGATCAGAAGTCTGTCTCCTTCGGTCATTCCCTTCTGCACCAGAGCGGAATAGCCGCCGATAAAATTGACACCGAGCTCCTTGCCGGCTTTATCGAGCGTCTTTGCATATTTGACACAATCCCCGCCGGACACGCTTGCCAGCAGTGATATCGGGGTTACGGAAATTCTGGAATTGACAATCGGAATACCGTATTCACGTGAAATGTCGCCGGTCACTCTGACCAGATCCTTTGCCTTTGACGTGATTTTGCGGTAGATCTTTTCGCAGGACACATCGATATCCGCATCCGCACAATCCATCAGTGAGATTCCCATTGTGACGGTTCTGATATCAAGGCACTCCTCGTCGATCATCCGGATTGTTTCCAGGATATTTTCAGATGTACGGGGCATGGCAACCTCCTTAAATCGTATGCATCGCGTTGAAGATATCTTCATGCATGAAATGAATCCTGAGTCCCTGCTCAACACCGAGCTCGTCAAATTCATCCGCGATCTTGTGCATGTTTTCAAGGTCTTCGGGAATCTCGACAATCATGATCATCGTAAACAGGTCCTGAAGAACCTTCTGGGTCACATCAACAATATTGATCTGTCTGTTTGCGCATTCTGTCGCCACAAAGGCAAGAATGCCGGGTCTGTCTTTTCCCACGACTGAAATAACTGCTCTCATATTTTCCTCCTCAGCTGTTTTCCGACTGCAGATCCTCAAGTGACAGGCCGCAGTAATATAACTCCATCAGGAGATAATTCCTGACGTCTTTCATCTTTTCAATGGTTGAATCCTTGCATTCGCTGGTGGCGTAATCCTTGCCGAAATCATAGGTGCACGCGCCCATTGAAATCAGATCGCCCTGCCAGCTGTATACATAGTTGATGGAGTAGTTGGAATAAATGAATGTCTTGTTGGCAAAGTCAACGGTGTATCCCTCGTTGGTGTTGTAGATCATCTGCACGGCGCCGCCTTCGATTTCCTCATAGCCGAGCCGGTTGATCAGACGCTTGCGGAATGTGGCGCTGACTGTCTCTTCCGGTGAATCATCATACCCCGTATCATCCGCGATCTGACTGGTATCGATATCCTTAGCCGCGACATAGGTCTGATGTTCCTGCTTCATTTCATCGCTGACACTGATGCTTGTGGCATCCTGGTTGAACACACTCACTTCGGATGTGTAGGCCGCTTTGATAGGCTGTTCCTCATAGACAAAATCTGTAATGAATTCAGCCGATTCCGAAAGCCATGTGCCCTCTTGCGAGAAGGTCACCTTTACGGATCCGTAAGTCACTTCCGCCTGATCAAAGCCGGATGTTCCATAGAAGTCATAATGGCTTTTGAAATAATCCTGCCGGCTTTCTTCATTCAGAACAATTGTATAGATGTGATTGCCTGCTTCATCTTTCACAGCTGTGACTGATTCCGTCAGCTGGGAAGGAAAGGCATAGGGTTTTAAGGGCACCAGCATGATCTCCTTCACGTTGTCAAAGGTCATGTTTTCATAATATGTGATGCCGTTGTATTCGTTGAAGAGCGTCTCATCGTAATAATACGCTTCCATGTTTGAATTCAGGCCGTTGGCGGCGATATGCTGGGTCAGATGAGCTGTCTCATTGACCGCATCGCTTTCCAGCACACCGTCCATGGAATAGAGACTGAGCGTTTCATCCGGGAATGTGAACCGGTATTCACATCTCACGCTGTAAGAAGCTGTATCGGGAACCTTCTCGTTTTTGAGTTCTTCTGTATAAAGTGTATATGCATCGCCCTCAAGCGGAACGGTCTTTTCAGCTGCGGATTCATCCGGTGCGGCTGTGCATCCCGCCAGCAACAAGGCGCATATCAGTGTTAATCCTGTTTTTTTCATAGTGTTCATTTTATATCAGCATGAAATCTTTCTCAACTGCCCGTTCATTAACATGCAATATTTCCCGGAAATAAATGAAAAGGGCTCATCCTCAGATGAGCCCCCGCATGAATCTTTATACCAGCTCGATGAAAGCCATCGGAGCAGCATCGCCGCGGCGTGTTCCGGTCTTGACAACACGTGTGTATCCGTCGTTGCGGTCCTTATACTTCGGAGCGACTTCGTCAAACAGCTTCTGCAGTACTGTCTTCTGTGTTGCCTCATCAGCGACAACATTGCGGATGTATGCAGCAGCCTGACGGCGTGCAGCCAGGTCACCCTTCTTGCCGAGAGTGATCAGTTCGTCTACTACCGAACGCATATCTTTTGCCTTGGCCTCAGTTGTCTCAACTCTTCCGTACATAATCACGGAAGTAGCCAGGTTTCTGAGCATGGCCTTACGATGGTCAGCTGTTCTTCCAAATTTACGATTCCACATAATACGTTCCTCCTGTTAATCAAAGGACTTGAAACCCAGTCCGAGTTCGATGAGCTTGTCCTTTACCTCTTTGAGGGATTTCTTACCGAGGTTACGGACTCTCATCATTTCATCCTCGGTTTTCTGTGTCAGTTCTTCCACAGTCTGGATTCCAGCACGCTTCAGACAGTTATAGGAACGTACGGAGAGATCGAGATCTTCGATCATCATCTGCTGTCCCTTGTTCTGAGGTTCTGCGCCGCCTTCCTTGATCACATCTTCCATGGACATGACATCGTCATTGATTCCGGCGATGATATCAAGGTGGTCAATCAGAATCTTCGCACCCATAGACAGTGCTTTCTGCGGTGTAATGGATCCATCAGTCCAGATTTCCATAGTCAGGCTGTCATATTTAACATCTTCGCCGACACGGGTCGGTTCGACATAATAAGCAACCTTGTCAATCGGTGTGAAAATGGAGTCTGTGAAGACTGTGCCGATGCCCTGGGAACTTCCCTGGTTTCTCTGTTTGTTAATGTCACTGGAGACATAACCGCGGCCATTCTTTGCCTTGAGTTCCATTTCCAGGCTGACACCGCTCTCAAGATGAGCGATCTCAAGATCCTTGTTCAGGATTTCAACCTGTGCCGGGCAGATAATATCGCCGGCTGTAACGGTGCAGGGTCCCTTTGCGGAGATCTGCAGGGTATAGATTTCATCATCCTCGATGGTCATGATCAGCTGCTTGAGCTGAAGAATGATCATGGAAACGTCTTCTCTGACGCCAGGGATAGATGTGAACTCATGATATACTCCGTCAACCTTGATGGAGAAAATGGCTGCGCCGGGGAGGGAGGATAACAGGACTCTGCGGAGCGCGTTACCGATGGTTGTACCGAAACCTCTCTCCAGCGGAGAAAGGATGAACTTTCCGTAGTTTTCAGATTCTACGTATTCTGCTACTTCAAAATCGGCACGTTCAAATTTCTGCATTAATAATCCTCCTGTTTTCAAAATTAACCGCGAGGCCTCTTGGGCGGACGGCATCCGTTATGAGGGATCGGAGTCACATCATTGATTGCTGTGATCTCAAGACCTGCAGTCTGAAGAGCACGGACTGCTGCTTCACGGCCTGCGCCAGGACCCTTGACGTTGACTTCGACAGTCTTCATGCCCTGAACGATTGCGGCCTTCGCAGCTGCCTCAGCTGTCAGCTGAGCAACATACGGTGTGGACTTACGGGAACCTCTGTATCCGAGAGCACCAGCGGAGCTCCAGGAAATTGCGTTTCCGGCTTCGTCAGCGATTGTGACGATGGTGTTATTGAATGTTGAATGAATATGAGCCACACCTCTGGCTATATTCTTACGGACCTTCTTCTTACGGACGGCACCTTTTCTCTGCTTGTTAGCTGCCATTATGACCTCCTAATTACTTCTTCTTGTTCGCGACAGTACGGCGCGGACCTTTTCTCGTACGGGCGTTTGTGCGAGTACGCTGACCGCGTACAGGCAGGCCTCTTCTGTGACGTAAACCGCGATAGCTGCCGATTTCCATCAGACGCTTGATATCAAGCGCTCTTTCACGGCGGAGGTCACCCTCAGTCTTAATAGCGTCGATCTGGTTACGGATTGCAGTTTCCTGCTCGTCAGTCAGATCCTTGGCACGGATAGTTTCATCGATACCGCAGGCAGCGAGAATCTTCTTCGCTGTTGTGGGGCCGATTCCATAGATGTATGTGAGTGATGTTCCGATCTGTTTGTTACGCGGAATATCAACACCGGCAAAACGTGGCATATTCTTTTCTTTCCTCCTAAATTAACCCTGTCTCTGCTTATGCTTAGGGTTCTCGCAGATGACCATGACAACGCCTTTGCGCTTAATGACTCTGCATTTGTCACAAATCGGTTTTACAGACGGTCTTACTTTCATGTTTCTTTGCCTCCCGACAATAATGTGTCTGCCTACTTGAATCTGTAGGTGATGCGCCCACGTGTTAGATCATAGGGGGAAATTTCTACGGTGACCCGGTCTCCCGGTAAAATGCGGATGTAATTCATTCGGATTTTACCAGCAACGTGGGCTCGGATCTCGTGTCCATTCTGAAGTTTCACCCTGAAATTTGCATTGGGAAGAGTTTCTTCCACAATTCCGTCAATCTGTATGACGTCCTGTCGACCCATGCGTTCTCCATTCTATGCGAACCGGGAAAGAGAATCAAGTTCTCTTTCCCAGAAATTCACATAAATTTTTACTTTTCCAGCGCTTTCTTCACTTCAGCGAAGACCAGATCTTTTGCCTGGCCGGCGTTGATGTGGGAAACAACTCCAAGGGGTTCGAAGAAGTCGATGACAGGCTTTGTGCTCTTGTCATACTCTTCCATTCTGACCTTGAGCTGCTCGACTGTGTCGTCCTTGCGCTGTGTCAGCTCAGCACCGCATTCATCGCAGATGCCTTCGACTTTCGGTGCATGGTTTCTGATGTGATAGATCGCTCCGCACTTGGGGCAGATGCGTCTGCCGGTAATGCGGTCGACCAGCTGATCGAAGTCAACTTCAAGCGCGATCACGCTTTCAACCGGTTTGCCGATCTTTTCAGCGATCTTCTTGAATTCCTCCGCCTGCACGAGTGTGCGGGGGAAGCCGTCAAGCAGATAGCCTTTCTGGCAGTCCGGCTGCTGAAGTCTGTCTTCAACCATGGCATTGATGACATCATCCGGAACCAGTTTGCCTGCTTCCATGTATGTTTTAGCCATCTTGCCGAGTTCAGTGTTGTTCCTGACATTCTCGCGAAGCATGTCGCCTGTGGAAATGTGAGGGATGTCGTACTCCTTGAGGATGAGGTCACTCATTGTGCCTTTGCCTGCTCCTGCGGGACCCATAATCAGGATGTTCATTTTTACCTCCGTCAGTTAATGAAACCCTTGTACTGTTTTGCAGTCAGCTGGCCCTTAAGCTGAGCATAAGTTTCCATTGCGACACCGACAACGATGATGATACCGGTTCCGCCGATGGCAGTTGACTGCGGCAGTGAAGTGAACATAGGCAGCAGGTACGGAATGATCGCCACCAGTGTCAGCGCCGCTGCGCCGAGTACGGTGATACGATTGAGTACTTTCCGCAAATAAGTCCTGGTTTCGGAACCCGGACGGATACCCGGAATATATGCTCCGGATTTGCCCAGATTCTCAGCAATCTTATCCGGATCAACCTGCAGATCCGTATAGAAGAATGTGAACAGGACGGTCAGCACTGCATAGATTATCAGACCGGTCGGACTTGTAAGAGAGAGGAAGCTCGACAGTTTGT
Organism: Erysipelotrichaceae bacterium NK3D112; assembly: GCA_000701725.1. Taxonomy (GTDB): domain Bacteria; phylum Bacillota_I; class Bacilli_A; order Erysipelotrichales; family Erysipelotrichaceae; genus Bulleidia. The sequence continues at coordinate 36,028 of KL370820.1, read as the reverse complement.
TATACAGGTCTGTATTGAAGAAACTGATAACGATCTGAGGTGCTGTCATGATCGACTGAGCGAAGATGACAGGGATAACCGATGCACTGTTGATTTTGAACGGCAGGAATGTGATGTCGCTGCCGCCGCGCAGGTTGGAGCTGTTTGTATACTGAATCGGGATCTTGCGTACCGCTGTTTCCATAATGATAACAAAGATAATGATTGCAAGATAGAGGGCACAGTACAGAACAAATTGAAGAATTCCATTAAAGAGTTCAGACTGCGATGTGCCGCCCGCCAGGATGTTGAATACCTGTACGAATGAAGCAGGCATGTTGGCAACGATACCTGAGAAGATCAGGATGGAAAGTCCGTTACCGATGCCTTTCATTGAAATGCGGTCGCCAAGCCAGATCAGGAACATTGTTCCGGCTGTCATGACAGTTGCAGTATACAGGTAGCCGGCAATCGTCGGATTCTCAAGGATTCCGTAACGCTTGTCGAAGCCGTATACCAGGAAGTAGGCCTGCACGAAGGCAAGAACTACTCCCAGATATCTTGTAATACGGTCCATTTTCATTCTGCCTGTCTGGCCGGATTTAGCCATTTCGGTCAGTGCCGGAATGACATCCATGCTTAACAGCTGAATGATGATGCTTGCAGTGATATAAGGATGAACACCCATTGCGAATACGGACATTCTTTCCAGAGCGCCGCCGCCCAGCATATTCATAATACTGAAGATGGTGTTGTCCTGAATCTGTGATCCCAGTGCGGCAGCATCAACGCCCGGCACGGGAATAGCGGAGCCTACGCGATAGATCAGCAGCATGGCCAGGGTGAAGAAGATCCGGTTGCGGGTCTCCTTATTCCTGAACAGGCTTGCGAACGTGCGCAGCATTTCAGAGCACCTCTGCTTTTCCGCCTGCCTCTTCAATTGCTTTCAGAGCTGTCTGTGAGAACTTCTCAGCCTTCACAGTAAGCTTCTTTTCGAGCTTGCCGGAGCCGAGAACCTTAAGTCCATCGAGCTGTTTCTTGACGAGGCCTGCATCTTTGAGTACTGCGAAATCGATTTCTGCTCCGTCTTCGAATCTGTTAAGATCCTCAACATTGACGATAGCGTATTCTTTACGGGTGAAGTTTGTAAATCCACGCTTCGGCATTCTCTTGAAGAACGGTGTCTGGCCGCCTTCGAATCCGATTGCAACGCCTCCGCCGCTTCTGGAGTTCTGACCCTTCTGGCCCTTACCGGCTGTCTTGCCGTTTCCTGAACCCTGTCCGCGTCCGATTCTCTTTGACACGAAACGTGCGCCTTCAGTCGGCTTCATTTCATTAAGTTTCATGTGAGCCTCCTTATCTTACTTCAGCGACTTTCATATCGCGGATCTTGGCAACTTCCTCAACTGTGCTCATCTGCTTGAGCGCATCGAGTGTTGCATATACTACGTTAACCGGTGTGCGGCTGCCGATGATCTTTGTCAGGACATCAGCAACACCTGCCAGTTCCAGGATGGAACGGACAGCACCGCCTGCCTTGACTCCGGTACCGGGAGCAGCGGGAGCCAGGAATACTGAGCTTGCGCCGTGCTTGCCGATTGCGGAATGCGGAACAGTGCGGTTGTCATCAACCAGCTTGACTTTGAATACACTCTTTGTGGCAGCCTCAGTTGCCTTTTTGATTGCATCGGGAACTTCGGAAGCCTTGCCCATGCCGAAGCCGACACGGCCCTTCTTGTCACCGACAACAACAAGTGCGGCGAAACGCATTCTGCGGCCGCCCTTGACGGTCTTGGAAACACGGTTGATGGAGACTACTACATCTTCGAACTCTTTCGGTTCGCGCCTTCTCATAGGTCTACGTTCATTTGCCATGTGTGATCTCCCTTCCTCAGAACTTCAGTCCTGCTTCTCTTGCTGCATCAGCAAGCGCCTGGACTCTTCCGTGATATACATAACCGCCGCGGTCGAAGCGAACGGATGTGATGTTCTTTTCAAGACACTTCTTAGCAACAGCCTCACCGACCTGCTTTGCAGCTTCGATGTTTCCGCCGTTTTCGAGCTTGAGCTCAAGGGAGCTTGCGGCACACAGTGTTGTTCCTGTTGTGTCATCGATGACCTGAGCATAGATGTTCGCGTTGGAACGGAACACATTCAGTCTCGGGCAGTCGGGAGTGCCGTTTACGATTTTGCGTACGCGCTTGTGACGGCGAATACGTTCTTCATTCTTTTTAGTATTCTTAATCATTTCACTCTCTCCTTCCCATTACTTCTTGGACGCTGCGGTCTTACCTTCCTTACGGCGGACATGTTCATCCTTGTACATGATTCCCTTTCCTCCATAAGGTTCAGGCTTCTTGGTTGCTCTTACAACAGCTGCGAACTGACCGACGATCTGCTTGTCGATACCGGAAACGTTGATGGTTGTCGCATCCGGAACTTCAACTTTGACATCGCTCGGAACTGTGAATTCAACCGGGTGGGAGAATCCGACGTTCAGTGTGAGCTTGTTGCCAGCCAGGGCTGCACGGTAACCGATACCGACAATCTTGAGCTGCTTTGTAAATGTTTTGTCAACACCCTCGATCATTGCATTGAGCAGAGCACGGGTTGTGCCGTGGAGCTGCTTTGTCTGCTTCTCCTCGTTCGGGCGTTTGACAGTGAGAACACCGTCTTCGACTGCAATGTCCATGAGCGGGGAGAATTTCTTTGTGAGTGTTCCCTTAGGACCCTTTACAGTCACCTCATTCCCTTCAGCGATTGTGACTTCAACGCCGGCCGGAATGGTAATCGCTTTATTACCGATACGTGACATTGTTATTTTCCTTTCTTACCAGACGTAAGCGATGACTTCACCGCCGACGTGCTTCTTTCTAGCTTCTTTGTCTGTCATCATGCCCTCAGATGTGGAGATGATGGCAATTCCCAGACCGTTGAGAACTCTGGGCAGGTTTTCACCCTTTGCATAAATACGCAGACCGGGCTTGGAGATTCTCTTGATGCCGCGGCAAACCTTTTCGCCGTTGACATACTTGAGTGTGACAACGAGCTTCTTCTCGATGCCGTCGCCCTCAGTTGCGTAATTCTCGATGTAGCCTTCCTTCTTGAGGATCTTGGCGATTTCAGCCTTGACCTTGGAATACGGAGCAACATCAACTGTTGTCATCTTTGCCTGATAGCCGTTTCTGATTCTGGTAAGCATATCAGCAATAGGATCTGTCATATTCATCGTTCGCTACCTCCTTACCAGCTGGCCTTCTTGACACCAGGGATCTGGCCCTTGTAAGCCAGTTCTCTGAAGCAGATACGGCAGACTTTGTACTTTCTTAAGACGGAATGCGGACGTCCGCATCTCTCACAGCGTGTGTATTCACGTGTGCTGAACTTCGCAGGACGAGACTGCTTAACTTTCAAACTTGTTTTTGCCATGTTCAGTACTCCTCCTTACTTAGCAAACGGCATGCCGAGCTGCTTCAGCAGAGCGAATGCCTCTTTATTCGTCTTGGCTGTTGTAACGATGACGATGTCCATACCGCGTGTCTTGTTGACCTTGTCGAAGTTGATTTCCGGGAAGATCAGCTGTTCCTTGACACCCAGTGTGTAGTTGCCTCTGCCGTCGAAGGCAGTCGCGCTGACACCTCTGAAGTCACGGACGCGGGGCAGGGAGATGTTCATCAGCTTGTCGAGGAATTCATACATGCGGTCGCCGCGGAGAGTGACCTTGCAGCCGATGTTCATGCCTTCACGGAGCTTGAAGTTCGCGATGGACTTCTTAGCTTTTGTGATAACCGGCTTCTGACCGGCGATCTGTGTCAGTTCCTCAACTGCTTCCTCAAGAGCCTTCGGGTTTGCGATTGCATCGCCGACGCCCATGTTGATGACTACCTTGACCAGTTTCGGAGCTTCCATGGAGCTTGTGTAAGCGAACTCCTTCATCAGGGAAGGCTTAACTGTATTAATGTATTTCTCTTCGAGACGTGTCATTATTTCTTAGCCTCCTTGATCTCCTCACCGGACTTCTTGAAATATCTTACCTTTTCACCCTTGGCGTTGGTCTTGACACCGACGCGGCTGGCTGCCTTGGCTTTCTTGTCATAAAGCATGACGTTGGACGCATCGATCGGAGCTTCCTGCTCAACGATGCCGCCTTCCGGATTGTTCTGGGAAGGCTTGAGTGTCTTCTTGATCATGTTGACACCTTCAACGATGACCTTGTTTGTCTTGGGGTTGACAGCCTTGACTTCGCTGACTGTTCCCTTATAGTGTCCGCTGATAACCTTTACTGTATCACCTGTCTTGATTTTCATATCAGTCGTCCTCCTTATAAGACTTCCGGAGCCAGGGAGACAATCTTCATGAATCCCTTCTCACGGAGTTCTCTTGCGACCGGACCGAAGATACGTGTTCCGACCGGTGTCAGGTCATCCTTAATGATGACTGCTGCGTTATCATCAAACTTGATGTATGAGCCGTTTGCGCGTCTGACGCCGTAAACTGTACGGGCAACGACACACTTGACGACCTGGCCTTCCTTGACGGATCCGTTCGGGTTGGCCTTCTTGACTGTGCAGACAACGATGTCACCGATGGATGCGCTTCTGCGTCTGGAACCGCCCAGGCATCTGATGACAAGTACTTCCTTGGCACCGGTGTTGTCAGCCACGTTCAACCTTGTTTCATTCTGAATCATTGCTTTTTCCTCCTGTGCTTAAAGAATTACTGCCTTCTCAACAATCTTTACCAGACGGTAATGCTTGTCCTTGCTGAGGGGTCTTGTCTCCATGACTTCAACGATGTCGCCGACCTTGGCTTCATTGTTCTCGTCATGGGCCTTGAATTTCATAGTGAATTTGACCTGCCTTCCGTAAAGAGGATGGCTCTTCTTTGTATTGATCTCAACGACGATTGTCTTATCCATCTTGTCGGATACGACTGTACCGCGAAGGACCTTACGTGCGTTTCTTTCCATTTTATATGCCCTCCTTCTTACTCAGCCTTTGCATTCGCACGCTCTGTGATGACTGTCTTGATACGTGCGATTGTCTTCTTGATGTCTTTGATGCGAGCAGGATTCTCAAGGTTTCCTGTAGCCTGCGCGAAACGCAGTCCATAGAGTTCTTCCTTGAGGGAAACTACTTCATTCTCGAGCTCTTCATTGCTCAGATCTCTGATTTCCTTCACATTCATGATTACTTAGCCTCCTCGCCTCTCTTGATAAAGCGGGTCTTGACGCAGAGCTTGTTGGCTCCGAGTCTGAGAGCTTCTCTGGCGACTTCCTCGGAAACACCGGCGATCTCGAAGAGAACTCTTCCCTTCTGGACAACCGCTACCCAGTGATCAGGAGCACCTTTACCGGAACCCATACGTACTTCAAGCGGCTTCTTTGTCTTCGCCAGCTGCGGGAAGACCTTGATCCAGACTTTACCCTGACGGTTCATATAACGTGTCATAGCGACACGGGCAGCCTCCAGCTGGTTGCTGCTGACATAAGCACCCTCGTCGGCAACGAGACCGAATTCACCGAATGTGACTGCACGTCCGGCTTTTGCGCGGCCTTCGTAGCTGAGACGATGAGGTCTTCTGTACTTGACTCTGTTAGGCATTAACATAATTACTCGTTACCTCCTTCAGCAGGTGCTGCTGCAGGTGCAGCGGGTGCTGCAGCTTCCGCGTTGCGGCGTGCCGGTCTGCGGTCGTTTCTGCCGCCGCGTCTGTTGTTTCTGCGGTCACCGCGCGGTGCACGTGCGGGAGCTTCCGGTTCCTTGACCATCTGTCCGGGGAGAACCTCACCGCGGCAGATCCAGACTTTGACACCCAGTTTGCCGTATGTTGTGTGTGCCTCTTCGCATGCATAGTCGATATCGGATCTCAGTGTATGCAGAGGAACGACACCTCTTGAATAACCTTCGGAACGGGCAATTTCAGCTCCGCCCAGACGGCCCTTCGCAAGAGTCTTGATGCCCTTTGCGCCGGAACGCATGGTCTGCTGAATTGTCTTCTTCTGCGCGATACGGAAGGACTGACGTGCTTCCAGCTGTTCGCAGATCTTACGTGCAACAAGACGTGCATCGAGGTCAGGGTTCGCAACTGCGATGACATCGATTCTGACCTTCTTGCCGCCGGTCAGCTTGGAGATCTCGGAGTTGAGAACTTCCATCTTGTCCTTGTCGCCGTCTTTGCCGAGCATTGCGCCCGGTCTTGCGCATCTGACAATGATCTTTACGTTCTTCTTGCCGGCGCGCTCAATTTCAATTCTGGAAATGTAAGCATCCTTGAGCTTCTTTTCCATGAATTCACGGATCTTGATGTCTTCGTTCAGAAGATCACCGAATTCTGCTTTGTCTGCGTACCATCTGGACTCCCAGTCGCGGATGACGCCGACACGCATGCCGATCGGGCTTACTTTCTGTCCCATATGTCTGATCTTCCTCCCTTATTTCTCATCTGAAACCACAACTGTGATGTGGCTTGTTCTCTTCAGAATCTGTGAAGCGCTGCCCTTTGCGCGAGGCATGTAACGCTTGAGAGTGATACCCTCGTCTGCGTAGCAGGCCTTGACGTAAAGGTTGTCATATTCGAGCTGGTTGTTGTTTGTCGCATTGGCTGCGGCACTCTTTACAACCTTGTATACTGCCTTGGCAGCGTGGTTCGGTGTGAACTGCAGGATCGCAAGGGCTTCATCCACCTTCTTGCCTCTGACGAGGTCGAGAACCAGGCGGACCTTACGCGGAGTATAACGAACCGTCTTTGCTGTTGCTTTTACGTCCATGTTATTTCTCCTCCTTAGGCCTTCTTGTCGCCGGCATGTCCGCCGAACTTTCTTGTCGGAACAAACTCACCGAGCTTGTGGCCGACCATATCTTCTGTTACATAAACCGGAACATGTTCCTTGCCGTTGTAAACAGCGAATGTGTGCTCAACGAAGCTGGGGAAAATCGTTGAACGGCGTGACCATGTCTTAATAACTTCTTTTTTATTCTCCGCGTTCAGCTTTTCTACCTTCTTGAGAAGATAATCATCACAGAACGGGCCTTTTTTAATGCTTCTTGACATTATTCATTCTCTCCTTTCAACTCTTATTTTCCACTGCGTCTTCTTACAATGTACTTGTTGCTCTTAGCCTTGGCATTGCGTGTCTTGACACCCATTGCCTTCTTGCCCCAAGGTGTCATCGGTGCTTTACGTCCGATCGGAGCACGGCCTTCACCACCACCGTGTGCGTGGTCGACAGGGTTCATCGCTGAACCTCTGACTGTCGGGCGGATGCCTCTGTGACGTGTGCGGCCTGCTTTACCCCAGCTGATCAGGGAGTATTCGCCGTTGCCGACGACGCCGACTGTAGCGCGGCAGTTGCCGTGTACACGTCTGACTTCACCGGAGCTGAGTCTCAGTGTGACGAAGTTGCCTTCGGAACCGAGGATCTGAGCGGAGCAGCCTGCAGCTCTTGCCATCTGGCCGCCCTTGCCTGCTGTGAGCTCAACGTTGTGAACGATTGTACCATCCGGCATGTTGCGAAGTTCCATCGCGTTGCCAGTCTTGATGTCTGCGGATACGCTTGAGATGACTGTGTCGCCGACGTTCAGGCCTTCAGGGCAGATGATGTATCTCTTTTCACCGTCTCTGTAGTTGATCAGAGCGATGTTTGCGTTACGGTTCGGATCGTATTCGATCGCTGCAACCTTTCCCGGGACATCATCCTTGTTTCTCTTGAAGTCGATGATTCTGTACTTCTGCTTGGCGCCGCCGCCCTGGTGGCGTGTTGTGATTCTGCCAGTGTTGTTTCTGCCGCCCTTTTTGTTCAACGGTGCGAGCAGGCTCTTTTCAGGCTTTGTCTTGGTGATCTTGTCATTGGACAAAGTCGACATATTTCTGCGTCCGTTGCTGGTCGGCTTGTACTTTACAATTGCCATTTTGTCTATATTTCCTTTCGCATGTTATCCGGAGATAGCGTCTTCCTCCGATAGGTGATTCTTAATTGCTCAGTCCTCAGTTTTCGAAGATATCGATGGACTGGCCTTCAGGCAGCTGAACGATTGCCTTCTTGTAAGCGTTGGTCTTGCCTTCGTAACGGCCGACTCTTCTTGTCTTGGGGTGAACATTGACGATGTTCACTTTCTCTGCCTTGATGTTATAGATTTCCTTGATTGCCTGAGCTACCGAAACCTTGTTGGCGTTCTTGGCAACCATGAATGTGACTTTGTTCTCCTCGCTGGAGAGCTTCATGGTCTTTTCGGTAACGATCGGGCGGATGATAATATCGCGTGCGCTCATTATGCTAATACCTCCCCTGCTCTGGAAGCTGCTGTCTCTGTGAAGACGATCTTGTCAGCGTTGACGATATCGTAAACATTCAGAGAAGATACTGTAACCAGCATGGCATTCGGAATGTTTCTCATGGAAACATACGCGTTGTCGAAGTCTTCGGAAGCATCAGCGACGAACAGTGTCTTTCTGTCGAAGCCGAATGCGTTCAGAAGTGCGACTGCCTTCTTTGTCTTGATTTCGCCGAATGACAGGTTCTCGAGAACTGTCAGGTTGTTTTCAGCGACCTTTTCACTTAAAGCGGAACGCAGAGCCAGTCTTCTGACCTTGCGGTTCATCTTCAGGTTGTACTTGCGGGGCAGCGGGCCGAATGCGATCGCGCCGCCTCTCCACTGTGTGGCTCTTGTTGAACCCTGACGGGCACGGCCTGTTCCCTTCTGGCGGAACGGCTTCTTACCTGTACCGGAAACGAATGCTCTTGTCTTTGTGGAGTGAGTGCCCTGTCTCAGACCAGCCTGGTAAACCAGAACTGCATCGTAGATCGCCTGCTGGTTCGGTTCGATTCCGAAGACAGCATCGGACAGCTCAATTGTCTTCACAACATTGGCTTCCTGGTTATATACATCAATCTGCGGCATTGTTTTACCTCACTTTCACTTTCCTGCGAGCTCTGCGTTGATTGTCTCTTCAACCTTTTCGAGCTCTTCCTCAACTGAAGCGTTCTTGTAGGAGATCAGTTCAGGAACCTTGACTTCCTTGACCGGCTTGACAGTTGTCTTGATTGCAACCAGACCCTTCTTAGGTCCCGGGACGTTGCCCTTGATCAGGATGTAACCTTCTTCAGCATCAACCTTGATGACTGTGAGATTCTGATTGGTTGTTGTGTAGACACCGTGATGACCCGGCATCGGTGTGTTCTTTTCGATACGTCCGTTGTTACGGCCGGTTGTAGCAAGTGAACCAATGTGTCTTACGTTCTTGGATCCACCATGGCTTTCCGGTCCGCGGTGTGCGTTGTAACGCTTGATTGTGCCTGTGTAGCCATGACCCTTGGAAGTGCCCTGGACATCGACAACGTCGCCGGCCTTGAACAGATCAGCCTTGACTTCAGCGCCAACTTCCAGTCCGAACATTTCATCAGCACGGAATTCTCTGATGTAGTGCTTCGGAGCTGTTCCGGCTTTCTTGGCATGTCCGATTGCCGGCTTTGTGGCACGCTGTTCCTTAACGTCCTCATAGCCGAGCTGAACAGCTTCGTAGCCGTCAGTTTCGTTTGTTTTCTTCTGCAGCACAACATTAGGCTTTACTTCAACAACTGTTACGGGGATGAGCTCACCGTCAATTGTGAATACCTGAGTCATACCGAGCTTACGTCCTAAAATACCTTTCATCTGTATTCACCCGGTTCCTTTCTTAAAGCTTGATCTCAATGTCGACGCCGGACGGCAGATCGAGTCTGCTCAGTGCATCGATTGTTTCAGCACTCGGACCGATGATTTCAATCAGTCTCTTGTGTGTGCGGATCTCGAACTGTTCACGAGAGTCCTTGTACTTGTGGACGGCGCGCAGGACAGTGATGACCTCACGCTCAGTAGGCAGCGGAACAGGTCCAACGATTTTCTTCGCGCCATGGTTTTCTGCTGTCTTGACGATCTTCTCGCTTGCAGCGTCCAGGCTCCTGTTCTCGTAAGCCTTCAGACGAATTCTTACAGAGTTCTTTGCCATGAATTTTTCCTCCTTGTATTCACTCCCTCTACGGGATCGCTCGGTGTGAGTTCCCCGGTTATCACACTTCGTGACAACGGATGTCGGTGTGCCGGCAATCTCCCACGTCTACGCGAGTGCTCGATTATTATACCCTCCCTGCAAGTACATTACAAGCATTATTTTTCATGATTTTTACGATGTCTGAAACGGAGGAAAAGGAGCGTTTCCAACCTTATTATATATAGCTGTATAAAGGGCCTTTTCAGAGGTTTTACGGCTGTATTGAGACACATGAAAAAAAAGATGTGCGCGGATCTTCCGCACACATCCCTGAAAAACTCTTAATCGAGGTCTTTTCCGTTGGAAGCGATGACTTTTTTGTACCAGAAGAAGGAATCTTTTCTGCTTCTGGAGAAGTCTCCGGTGTCATCATCATGTCTGTCGACATAGATGAAGCCGTATCTCTTTCTCATTTTGCCGGTGCCGGCTGAAACAAGATCGATGCATCCCCAGGGTGTATAGCCGATTATCGGCAAAATCTATGCCCGTATGCGTTTCATCCGTGTAAAATTGAATCAGATACATGAATCTGGAGGAATAATGATTATGACTTATCCGCTTTGGGATTTTCTGAACAACCTGAAAGAAAACTACGACTGTGTGGAGCTCTCTCATGAGCTTTCCAATGACAGCCCCTACTGGGCAGGCATCCCCGAAGGTTCGGTGGAACTTGCAAACACCGTGTTTGACTGGGGCAATCCGATGCTCGAATGCCTGATCCAGACATTCAAGTTCCCGGGACAGTTCGGCACCCACATCGACTTCCCCGGACACTTTATCAAGGAAGGAAAACTCTCTGAATCCTATTCCGTTGAATCCATGTTCTATCCGTTATGCGTTGTGGACATCACAGACAAAGTCAAAGAGGATGTTCATTATGCGGTAAAGAAGGAAGATATCCTGGCTTATGAGGAAAAATACGGAAGAATTCCGGACGGCGCATTTGTCGCACTTCGCACCGACTGGTATAAGAACTGGCCGGATATGAACGCCCTTTCCGGCATTGCGGAAGATGAGAGCGAGAATTTCCCCGGCTGGAGCATGGAAGCGCTGAAGTTCATCTATGAGGAAAGAAACGCGGCAGCCAACGGTCACGAAACCCTTGATACAGACGCCTCCGCCGAAGCTGCCAAGGCCGGTGATCTTGCCTGTGAAAGATATGTGCTTGATTCCGGCAAGCTTCAGGTTGAAGTATTGCAGAACCTGGACAAAGTGGCTCCCGCAGGCGCAATCCTGTTTGTCGCCTGGCCGAGGATCGCAGGTGCCACCGGCATGCCTGTCAGAGCTGTTGCCATCACTCCGAAACAGTAAATCAGTACTGAAAAAAGACTCATGATAAGAGTCTTTTTTTGGTGTTGATGTAAGGCTTGAGCGAATCTGGTATCGCCGCCACAAATGCATTCAGCAGTTCTCTCCGGCTCATCCGGTGATTCAGCACATGGGAGCACATGAGACCGGTGATCCCGGACAGATAAACCTGAAGGGTCAGGTCCATTCCATCTTCGGGAACGATACTCATGCAGTTGGTGACGATCATATTCTTGATATGCGTGTCCAGCATTTCATGAAAGAACGAATGATTCGGATAATCCACAAGCGTGTTTTCAAGAATGTTGGAATAAAACTGCTGCTCGCTTTCCATCATTTCCAGCAGATGGGCAAGAAATTCCTGTATGGGCATACACCCGTTTTTGACCTGTTCATCGATTTCACTGTTGATCACATAGGAGACCAGTTCATACTTGTCGCTGAAATAATAATAGAAGGCTGATGTGCTCAGTGAGCAGTTGCGGGCGATCTCTGTCACGGAGATCTTGTTGATTGGATTTCTGGAGGCAAGCTCTTTGACGGACTCAGTTAAAAGCTGCCTTGCATCTTTGCGAGTAATTGTCATTTTGCGTTTCTCCTGGCTGTCCCTGCTGTTAACAGGTTAATTCATACATATCAACTAGATATATGAAAGTGTATTTGTCATTTTTCTGTATCTGTGAAATGTTTAACACTTAGCTTGATCTGTTAAATGATATGTCCATCTTTTATGATGATTTTGTACATTAATCAGCTTTATTAGTACTCATGCATGCAATCAGGCAGACAGTCGGCGGATGATCATCACAAGCACTGCCATCAGGAAAAAAGCTGTGCTGCGGAACAGATTTTTCCTTCCTGTGGGAATCACTGCATTGCGTTCATTGATGAATGTGAAACTGTTTTCCGCATCATTTCCGGACAGGCTGCCGGCTATGAAATAACCCTCTCTGTGTTCATTGCCATGGACCACTTCACAGCGGTATCCTTCCGAAGCATCCACCTGTTCCTCAATGGTGTATCTGGTTCCGGGGTTCAGATTGCTGAAAACGATGGTTTCCATGTCTTTCAGTTCGAAAACCGCTTTTCCTTCCGCATTCATTTGCAGTGTGTCCGCTTTTTTCAATGTGCCGTTTTCGGTGATCTGATATTCCGCTTCATTGATAAAGCTGCCATTGTCACTGAGTGTGATCATAAAGACAAAGCTTTCGTTTTTTGAACCCATGTTTCCTTTGACTTTCTTGGTGACACTGAGCGATACCGGTTCAGGTGTGTTGGTGAAGGTGATCAGCACATCTTCAAACTGGTTCACAGTTTCCTCTTTGGTGCTTAATGCCATGTTTGAAACTGTATTGGTGCCGAACTGTTTGACAACCTTTCCTCTTCCATAGCGGTCCTCGATCCGGTATTCCGCACTCCATGGACACGGTTCTTCAGTGAACACATAATTCACTCCCACCGGGATATTGCGGAAATCCACGGATTCACCGTTCTTCAGAAAGAAAGTCTTGATGATATTGCCGTCCGCATCCGGTTTCAGGCTGCCGAAGCCGGTATCGATCACATCTCTTTCCTCAAGACCGCTGAAATGTGCGGTGAATTCAAACTCGCTGTCACTTTCATATGTGCACATTTTCTGAACGGTGATGTTCTGCACATATTCAAACTGATTGGTAAAAGTGATCTGCACATCGGATTCACCGGCTGTTTCAAGTGCGGTGGAAAGGAAATGATCACGGGTTTCGCTGGTCTTCTGTTTTGAGATCAGTTCCTCATCCCCTTCTGTGCTGATTTCATAGGAGGACAGATAATCGCCTCCTTCTTCGCACACCTGATAAGTGGCACCTTTGGGAAGATTCAGCAGGGTGATATCCTCATCCTCTTTCAGATGGCAGGAGAAGTCCGCTCCTCCCGCTTCATCGGAAAAATAGATCTGTCCGGTGGAAAGCTCATATTGCGTGGATGGTTTCAGACCGCCCAGGAAGAAATGGAATATGAATTCCTCCTCTTCCATATCTTCATATCTTCCGCTCAGTCTCTTGGTGAGTCTGAGATTGACCGTCTGATCGTATGTTTCTTTTTTTGTATTGATGAAATGAACGGTTGTCTGCTCGCCCATGATCACACCGCTGGCACCGACGGAGGTGACACTGTAGTTTTCGTTTGCCTCTTCTTCCACAAGATACAACCAGCCGATCGGAATGCCGGTAATCCGGTAAGTGCCTCCGGAAGCGATGCTCACTGTGGCTCTACCGTTTTCAAATGCGGTATCTCCGAAGACATTGCGTCCGTGAAGAGGTTCTCCTTTTTCATTTCTCAATGTGATATTGAAATTGAACTTTGTATTGTCCGAATTGTCATTGACTACTTCTTTTGTGATTATCATTTCTCCCGTCTCCGGATTGATTCCTTTGAAATTGATGATTGTGCCGGATTGTTTATGTACCGAACCCGGATAATAGATATCCGCATTGGTGGTCCATCCTTCCATTTCGTCCTCATAGAACCAGAACTCATCCTGATCATTGACCACCGGGAAGGTATACACCCATTTGTTACCATCCATGATCTGCCAATAGCCCTGCGGACTGTTCATGATCATCCTCTTTTCTTCATCACTCATGGATGAAGTGATAAAGCTGGATGAATCAGACACATATTCCTGCTGTTCACCGGCATGAACAGTTGTGATCAGACCGCTCAGAGAATCAGATTGATTTGTACCGGCTGTTTCATATGCGCGGTAAGTCAGATAGCCTCCCTCTCCGTAATGGGCATACGTTGAATCAACTTTTGATTTGTTGTATCCCGGCAGCTTTTTACAGTTTTTGAACATGTCCCTTCCGCTGTAAACCGATTCCGTCGACCACAAATCTGAGACATAGATAGCTGTTAATAGTGAATCATAAGCAAATGTTGCATCCATTCTTTCAACTCTATGCGTGTCAAAACAACTCAAATCCAAGCTTGATAACATCAGACAATAGCTGAACATGGAGCTCATATTCTCGATATTGGATGTATCTATTCCACTTAGATTTAAGCTTGTCAGACCTTTACAGTAATGAAACATGTAGCTCATATCGGTCACATTGACAGTGTTGAAATGGCTGATATCCAGTTCACTTAACGCGAAACAGTTACTAAACATGCTGTACATATCCGTGACATGATCCGAAGAGAACCTGGACAGATCGAGAGTTTCAAGATCTGAACATTCCGCGAACATGCCGGAACAATCTTCAGGCAGTTCAATCACATCCGCATCGGACCACCATTCATAACCGTCTTCATTGGGCCATATGTACATGGAATAATCTGTCTGTTCATCATCCACACGGATGATATCTTCTCTTGCAAGGACTTCCTCTTTTGTCAGGTCTGTGTTTTCTTCAAACCAGGCGCCATCAGAAATGTAGGCGAGACCAGTATCCTCGTCGAGCCATCGGTCGATATCAATCGTGGTGATTTTCTGAACCGGCTGCGGTTTTGTATTGGTGAGATGGATAACAGGTATCGGTCTTTCCTCACTGCCGTCATCCATCCATCTCTTGATGATGCGGATGGTCTGATTCATTTCAGGCTGGTTGTATATGACCGGGATTCCCAGCTCATTCTGTTCGAGTTCGTCACACTCAACACTGCCGTCATGATTGATGCGCACGGCATGGATCGCAGGATCTTTGATAAAGCCTTCCGGTGCTTCTGTCTCCTGAAGTGAATAAGTGCCTGCGTGCAGCGAAGTGAACTGAACAATTCCTCTTTGATTGGAGGCTGCAGTCATTGCGGTCTCTGTACCGTCATCCGCGATTCCTTTGAGATAGAACTTCGCACCCGGAATCAGAGAATTGTCATAGGCATTCTTCTTGATCAGTTTCAGCTCATGCAGAGGTTCATTGAAAAGAATGTATTTCCCGCTATCATCCGGTTCAGTTTCCTGCATATGAAAGTCTCCGCTTTCATCCAGAATCAGCGTGTATTCTGTATTGTCTTTGAGATATCCCTGTGGCGCATCTGTTTCATGAATGGTATAGGTGCCCGGTTCAAGATCTTTGAACAGCACTGTTCCCTGCATGTCAGATGAGGCATAGAGCACGGTTTCATTGCCGTACAGAGATGTTCCTGACAGGCGGTATTGTGCGTTGGACACCGGCTTCTCTTGATGAATCAGATCTCTTTTTTCAAAGCTGAAATCCTTATGGATGCGTCTGGCATCTGTGATGATCAGGGCATCTCCGGTACATTCATTTCCATCGATTGTAAGTGTTCCGTCCATGGCAATCAGCACTTCATGAACTGTCTGATCAGTAAGCCAGTCCGGATTCCATCCTGTTTCCTTTAACTGATATGTTCCGGCCGGTATGTTTCTGAATGTCAGTGTGCCATTGATTCCGGTTGTTTTTGTTTCTGTTATGGACTGTCCATATGCCGATGTGCCGCTCAGTTCAAAGGCGATGCCCGGAATTGTTGTTTCAGGATTGTCACGGTCCTTCTTGCATACAGGAATGTCTGCTTTGACCACATACGCAATGGCAGTGTAATCCTGACGGATGAGATAGTTTTCTTCTTCATTGAAACTGCCGTGAAGATCGCATGAGAGCCAGACATTGTTGAAGGCTTTGTTATCAGAGAGATCCAGGCTGACCGTGTGCGGAGCCCTGAACCAGAGCACTGCACTGACTGATTCGGATGACCCGAGAACATAATCATTGCCGTTTTCATCCAGACTCATATCAATCGCTATTGCCTTCACTTCGGACAGATCACTCAGATCATCACTCCATACAGATGTGTCTGAGAGATCATGATGCGCTTCGATATCAAGATCAGGTATTGTGCTGACATAGATTTCCGGATTAATTCCTTTGGAAACCAGCTGGCTGACATCGATGGATTCAAGCGTACCGTGCCATGCACTCTGCATGTTATTGGTATGACAGTTTTCAAGGGAATCAAAGAAGATCATATGATCCGCCCGTGAATCGTCGGATGTTTCATAGCGCAGCCGGTATGAATAACGTCCATCGGGTGAGGTGCTGTCTTCATAGGAATAAAAAGAACTGTTTCCTTTGACTTTCTTTTTCAGTCCGGCAACCGCGGATGTGATGGCAGTGATTTCATGAGGCTGTTCGGTATAGATGAATCTGTCTGAATGACATGAGTGATCCAGCGAAGAAAGACAGCTCTTGTTGATATCACTCAGTCCCGTACCGTCATCCATAAATCCATCTGCGATATCCGCATTGCCTGTTTCATAGGCAACAGGATTCAGCAATCCCCGTCCGAAATCACGGATGCTCTCCCAGGAATGATGCGTGTCGTAAACAAGGGAGTATTCCTCCCCCGGTTCATTGATCCGTGCGGTTAAAAGTGTTCTTCCGCTGCCGCGGAAATTGTCGCTCAGGCTGATTTCGTACTGACCCTCTGACAGCTCACCCGTTTCATTCCATACGGAAACAGATGAAGGATCAATATCGCTTCCGGCAGGCAGAAGATCATAGAAGGTTCCTCCGTTCTGAGTGTATGGTCTGTGCAGTCCTTCCCTTCCGCTGATCCATTCATTCAGTCTGACTTTCCATGTGATTGTGTATTGTTTTGAAGCGATGTCATTGTATGAGGCAATGACTCTTTTCTTCAGGTCGCTGTCCCGGTATTCACGCCGGATCATCTGTGATGCCTGACGTGTAAGTGAGGCAATCTCTCCCGCATCATTGTTCACACTGAAGACTTCGGTATTGTTCAAAGCGATCCTGTCAAGGTCCCGGATCAGACTCTGCACATGCGGTGTGTTATTCAGTGAGACTGAAAGATCCGCCATCGCGCGGGTATGATAATGCGAGTTTTCCGCTTCGATCCGGATGCCGTGGCACGGCTGCCGGAATACAAACCGGTCATTATCATATTCCGCAAGTTCCTCATTCAGATTCATCGAATCCGTGAACAGGGACTTCACCGCAACCTGTTTCCAGCCATCCGCAAACAGTCCGTAAAGTGTGATTGTGTCATGCGGTTCATAACTGACTTCACATGGTACGAATGCCTGTGCATCCTCATCAAATAACGCATCCGAGAAATCGAATACGTACTGAACCGAGTCAATTGTGTAGTCTTCCGGATTCAGTCTGTTTTCCTCATTGTTTATCCTTAAATCATCATCAATCAGCCTGTAGAGGATATTTTTCCTTCCATAGGACGATGGATCAAGCGGATCATCTCCTTCTTCCCTGGTCCATTGATAGGGATAGCCTTCCATGATGATGTGATATTCCAGACCTGATAATGCGTCTGTTTTGTTTTCCTGCAGCAGGTCCAGTCCCCATGATGTGTCTGATGCAAATTTCTCCGAACCGATGGATCCGGTCGGTTCAATGAATGATTTTTTCTGTTCGGTATACACCGCCTGTGAAGCTGCTGAAGAGCTTTCATCCAGACCGTCCTGCGGTGTCAGTGTCACCGTGATCTGATTGGTGATATCAAATTCATCCGCATCGCATTTTTTATGTGCGGTCAGCACATAATCCGTTCTGGCCTGATCGATCGTCTGATCAGATACCGATGATTCGGGGACGAATTTCATCGTGTCGCAATATCTGTATCCGACCACACGTGTTTGTGTTTTATCCGAAGAAATCACATCATCGAACGAGAGCGTGTAAGGCTGGGTCGCATTGTCACGGATGTAGCTGTGGATTTCCCAGATCAGGTATTCCTCATCTTCGTGTCCTTCCACGCCATCCATCCAGAGATCATTCCATACGGATGATTTTTCAGGAGGTCGTTTACTGACGGAAAGAATTTTCGAGGATGTGTCAACGCGGAAGGATTCCGCTTCACAGCGGGCCGTTTCCGTTTCACTGCCGTTATCAACGATCAGCTGCGCCGCAAAGACATCCGACTCATCGCCGTCACGGTAAGCGAATGTTTCTTCGTTTGTCACATAACTGATTTCAAAGAAACCTTCCGAGGCGGCTGAGATCTCATTGATATTGAAGATCTCGATAAAATCATCTGTCACTCTGTATGCGAACTGATCATTTTCTCCCGCATTCTCCTCACTCAATACAGACAGTTCACAGTCATCGCCTGTTTCATCATCACGTGTATGGAGAATGTGTTTGGGCAGCCGGATATGAACTGTGCCGGCTGAACGCTCATAGATTCCGTTGAGTGAATAGCTGATCCTGTATGTGAAGCGCTGCCCCTGAACAGATGTTTCCGGAAACCAGATGTACTCATCTGTCTGGGAATCATAAACCGCTCCACTTTGCAGGCGTGCCTCAAACACGGAGATTTCCGAAGTCCTTTCCGGATTTTGCGAACGATACTCCTGCGCACTTTCATAAACCGTTATGGAATGATTCTCTGCATATTGAACCGCATGATCAAGAAGCGGATGTGAACGGATCACTTCCTGATCAACCGGCAGGATGATCCCCTTCACACCGGCTTTGACGGCATACATGAGTGAGGCGTATAGAATTGACACATCGCTGTTTCCGTTCTCATCAAATGCGGCGATGCCAAGTACATTCTCATTCTCGCTGATCAGTGCATTCAGCTGCGGATCATCCGCCGTGTCTGTGTCGGTGAACGAAACCTGAGCCGTATGATTCAGCTGTGTACCGCTGCCGATATATGCGATATCAGCCGTGAGTGTTTCTTCCTGGACCAGACTGTTCAGCCTGCTCAGAGGATCCGTAGTCTGCGGTATGCTTTCACCGGAAGTCTCTGTCCGGTGAATGATTGCGTTGAGCTCTGCCGTTTCTGTACTGAAAGCGTTGAGGATCATCTCCGTGTCACTTTCATTTTCCGCTTCCAGCATCCAGACCGGTTCATCGTCATCCGGATCATAAGAGCTGATGATTCTGGATTCATATTCTTCGGGGATCCGGTCCGTCTGAACCAATATCATGGTGCCTGCCTCATCCGCACTGGCGCTGGGCAGATACATGACAGCCATCGCGGCAATCAGGAAGGATATGATTTTCTGTCTACACTTCATCGTCCTCTCCTTTTGTGCATCTGAACAGCACTGCCGCGATGATCAGTGATATGAATGATGATATTGCGTAAGCTGCTGCCATGGAACTGTCTCCTGTATCCGGGGAAAACATTTCCGGCCGGTTGACCCATAATGCCCTCCCGCTTTTCTCATTGTTTCCGTTTTCATAAAGAAGAACCTCTTCAACCCTGCCTCCTGACGCACATACAATCTTCAGAATGTATACCGCTGGGTCTTTCTGTGCCTTCGGGTCTGAGGCTTCTTTTTCATACATGGAATATGTGAAGGTTCCCTCCTTTTCAAAGGTGAACCGTGCGTCTGCTCTCTCATTGTCAGTCACCTTGATTTCCCGTTCATATTCACCGGCGTCACGCGGATTCAGCGGTTCAATCCGGATTGTTCCGCCGCCCCTGATTTCGACAGGGATACAGACGGAATCCGTATGAAAGATGGGCTGTTTTGTCAAAAAAGCGCAAATAAAAAGGATTTTCAGGATATTGGTCATGATTGTCTCCCTGAGTGATCATAAGATCAAAGCGAATATCACGGTCCGTGATTCCGTATCCGGATAGCGGCATGTGCTGAAGGCAACGATTCTGCGGTCTTCTTCAGGATTGAATTCACGCAGATACAATGCATGGTTCTTGATGAATTCCTTTACCTGATCCGCCTCACCCGGTTCAAACACGCGCTGATCATAAGCGGAACATTCGGCTGCGGCGATGATCTTCAGTTCAAGAATTTCATCATTGACATAGAGCCGTCCGCTGTCATGTGTGTCAAAAAACTCCTTCTCCATATACTGATCCAGTGCCCCGAACATCATATGGTGATCCATATGATGTCCATAGATCATGGAATAAGGATCAGAGAAATCGGCACTGCTGCGGCAGTCCAGAAACAGTGAACCCGCCAATGAGAATTCCCCCAGCGGATTTCTGTTCAGGTATTCCATATTGTCCTTCCCCTGCATGACGGGATCGTCCACCCCCGCCCCGTCCAGAACCAGCCAGGAAACCGAACCTCTCAGGCTTTCGTAGAGATTTCCGGTTTCTCCGGATGATTGCGGACGGAAGCGGAGAACAGACTGATCCGAGGCCTCATAATACAGCAGCGCTGTATCATAAAGAGCCCAGACACCTCCCATCATCAGCAGAAGACAGAACAGAAAGCAGGACATACGAACAACGCGTTCAGCGGCATTAAGGAGTTTTTCCGCGATTCTGTCTTCCGGATTCACGTGGTTTTGATCAATGGATCATGCGTTTTCTGCCGCTGATGAGCATTCCTGCTGCGGCAATGAAAACGATCATGAAGTAAGGCGCGACGGATGTGATGATACCGGTAGGAATCACGCCGTTTCTGGTATTCCGGAAGCCGGCTGTGAGGGCGGCGCTGCCGATGGTTCCGGTATTGGCCGCATACTGCTCTGCATCAACCTGAGCAAGATCTTCGGACACATAATCCTCTTTGATCTCACTTACTTCATAGGTTGCTCCAAGCGGCAGCTGTTTGATCGTGACGGACTGATTGTGCTTGAGATAGAACACATGTTCAACGCTTCCGTTTTCATCGCATGTCAGCATGGTGACATTGTTCGCTTCAGCCATTGTCTCGCTTGCATAGACAGTGGCCGCATTGTCAAGCGGAGCCGCTTCGGCATGTGATGTGACATCGGCAATGAGCTTTGTGCCTGCTCCGGCGTTGGCAATCTTCAGTGTGTATTTGAAGTATTTGTCTTTGGAAGCCTGGTTGCCCGCGACCTGTTTTGTGATGGTCAGATCCTTTGTCTGATAACGGTTGATAAAACCGGTTGTCTTGTCGCTGACTGCAGCCAGTGCCTCAGCCACATCTTCCGATCCGCCCGTCGCGTTTCTGATCGGCGCATCCGCGGATGAATGCAGCACATAAGAGGAAACTTCCAGAATTCCGTTGTTGTCAGTGACATAGACATCGAGGTATTTCGGCTCTGTGTCCTGCACGAAAGCGCCGGCTTCCTGAAGCGGAGTTTCCGTGATCACATAACGGTAGATACCGGGCTCATCAAATGAAACGCTGCTGAAATCAACATTGATTATCTTGAATGCATATTTCTCATCAGCGGTAAGATCCAGGCTGTCTCCGGATTGAACAGAGGAATAAGCTTCCTCACCCGCTGTGAATACGGCCGGTCCGGACAGAACCGGTGTGCCGGCGCCTGCCAGCACCTCCATGGAGTTTTCCGTTGCGGCCATTGCCTCACCCGGTGCGATCGAGAAATCGAATGAGGCGGCAGGCACATTGGCGTCTTTGTCAATGATCAGATACTTGTCAAAGGATGTGGCTGTGCCGCTGACAGGTGTGTAGTTGGCAGCACGTGCGGTCAGAGTCAAGGAAGAGGCAGCCATGAGGCAGAGTCCTAACAGCGCCTGTTTTCTGACGTTGATGAACATGTTGATTTTGAATCTCCTTTCTGTGATCAGAATCCCCTTCTGCGGAAGATGAAGATCACCTTCCCCAGAAGGAGTTCATCGCTGACGGAGCCATATGTTCTTGAGTCGGAAAGATCTTCCCGGTAATCGTTCAGCAGGTACCATTCCCCACTATTCACTGTGAGCTGAACATGTGCCTTTCCTCCGCATTCTTCGCCGGGATCCGTGCGGTAGAAGATTTCTTCCGCCGGCTGATATCCGTTGATCAGAAGTATTCCGTCCTGTGTGATCTCAACTGTATCGTTCCCCGCTGCCGCAATCCGTGCGAAGCGGACCGCGGTGCCGGCCTGATATGCGATGACTTCTGAATGAGTATATGGCTCCAGTTTGTAGGTAATACACAGGTCACCATCGCGCAGGGAAGGATACATGGAATTGCCTTTTACAAGATAAATTCCGAATACATATGCATTGAGTACCCTGAACATGACAGCCAGCAAAGCAATTCTGACAAAGAGACTTACCGCATGTCTCTTTGTCCTGGAGGAGAAGAAACAATATGGTACACCCGGTTCACATTCATCTTTAAGCGTCGTTTCAGCGTTTCTGTCTGTCATATTCAGAAGGTACATTTCCATTAATAGCAGAGATCAATTTCCGATCATATCGAGAGATTTGCGGATCCGTCGAATCCTGATGATTACGGAAAATCCTTTGTTTCCGGACAGTTATTGCGTTTTTTGAAATTTCATACATTTTCCGTTTTTATTAACATGCGTGCAAAAAAATCAGGTACCCTTTCGGGTACCCCAAGAAGAAGAAATGCAAAGCTGACCTTTTACACAGAAGCAGACACAAAGCGGTGAAAATGACAAAAGCCCGCCGGAGGTTCATGGGCATGAACCGCAGTTATTCATGCACACGTGCGCCTTTTTCTGTGCAATCTAATTAAAGCCCTCTTCAGGCGGGAAAGATATGGTGAGATCTTTCCGATCATCCAAAACCGGTGGATCCGCGAAAATCCGCTGTTTCTGATGATTTCAGCGTTTCCGTGCAAGCCTGTCTGCGGGTTTTAAGTTCACAAAAAAAACATATCCGTGACTCAGGATATGGTCCGCAGATGTTCATCTGAAGAGAATATGGAGATTGGGATTGTTTTCCGCAGCCCTGCCCAGCACAAGCAATACTTTGTAGGCATAGGGATTTGCGCACATGATTTCGATGCACTCCCTGTCCAGGACCACATCAGTTTCCTCATCAACCTCTTCCAGACAGTCCTTCAAAGCATCCAGATTTTTACCGAAATACTCGGGAAGGCTGAACGCCTGTTTCATATAAACGCCCATGTCCTCACGGTTGGTCAGACGGGCCGCGTCAATTCTGATTCTTTTTGCCATACTCAATTGTCTCCGTCATAAAGCTGTTCAAAGCTTTCATAATGATCTTCCGTATACCATACATCCCCGTCCTTGGTGAAGATGATCCGTTTGGCTCCGCGGGATTTCGCCTTCATGGTATCAATATCGCATTCATAATAATCCTCACCGGTATCCGGCAGCAGTCCTTCATAATTGCCGAAGTAATCGCCGCCGATGCACATGCCTTTGACCACACGGTTCAGTGCGCCTGATTCCCATCCGCGCTTGCGTGCCTCTTTTTTTGTCATATAGCAGGAAGGCAGATGATGGAACGTATAGATGTAAAGGGCCACCTCATCCTTTGTGTCATAGACATCGTCTTCGGAAATGGTGATTTCCGGTGAGGGCTCAACGGCCGGCTCAGGTGTCGGCTCCGCAGCCGGTTCAGGCGTTGGTTCCAAAGTGGGTTCAGGTGTCGGTTCCGCGGTCGGCTCCGCACTTGGTTCCACCACCGGTGTCGGCTCAGGTACCGGGTCGTCCTTTTTACAGCCGGAGCATCCGGTCAGTACAGCGGCACTGAGCAGTGCCAGCATCAGTTTTTTCAGTTTATTGTTCATTCACTGTCCTCCCCATGAAACAGATCATATATCTCCCCGAACGTACGCACACGTGTTACGGGATAATCGGATATCACATTTTCATTTCCGGTATACCATACCGGCATCATGCCTGCCTTCTGCGCACCGAAGATATCGGTGAAGAACATGTCCCCGACCATGGCAATCTCCGAACAGGCAAGTCCGAGTTTTTCCGCCGCGATGGCAAAGATGCGCTCATCGGGCTTGTTAATACCGTATTGTCCGCAGATGATCACCTCATCCACGAGCTTCTCAAAACCAAGCTTCTTCACCTTGGCCAGCTGGGATTCATAAGCCCCGTTGGACAATATGCCAAGCCTGTATTCCTTTCTCAGTTTGATCAGTGTCTCTTCCGCACCATCGGAAGAAATCTGGATGGCATTGAAATTGGCATACCAGTAATCCGTCCACTTCTGCACATCGAGGTCCGGAATATGTTTGTCTTTCAGCCGTTTCCATACATAATCCTTCTGCACGACACCATACTGGTCAGCCACCATGCAGAACTGCACCAGGTTTTCAAAGTCAATGCCGTGCGGATCCAGGTCGCTTCTCATCTGCGCGATGCATTGTCTGTACATATTGTAAGCAGCCTGCTTGCGGTTGCTCAGGGTTCCGTCAAAATCAAATAAAATGCCTTTGATCATACGCTGTTCATTTCCTTCACCCTTAATTATGACGGTCAATCCAAAAGTTTCCAATCAAAGATTTCACATCCGGTTCATTAAGATTGACATTCATGCAGTGAACCTGAGGAGTTAAGTTGTACAATGGGACATGGAAAGAAGGAATAATCTATGAAACTGAACAGAATCTGCGCATCTGCCGCAGCCCTTGCCCTTGTATTGAGCACAGGCTGCTCCAAACCTGAAGACAGCGCATCTTTGACAAATGAGAATGAAGCGGAAACAGCCGTAACAGAAACAGAAGGCCAGAGTGAAACACAGGAAAACACTTCCGCAGAAGAAAACCAGTCTCTGCTTGGCGGCTGGCAGGTGAATACCAGCTATTCTGAACTGCTCGCGGAAACAGACAGAGCCGTCTTTGACAAGGCTCTGGAAGGATTGACCGGAGCAGCTTACACACCGATCCAGGTCATTGCGAAACAGACCGTATCGGGAACCAACTATGCATTCCTGTGCCTGGAGACAATGGTCACCGGTGTTCCCAATGCCAACCATGCCATCCTGACTGTATATGAGAACACGGAAGGTGCAGTCGAAATCCTCAATATCAAGGCGCTCGATCTCACTGATCTGCCTGTCATCGCCGAAAGCAAGGATGAGGATCTGCTTGGCGGCTGGGAAGTTACCGGCAGCGGCAAACCCGGTGCACTGACTGCGGAATCCGAACAGGCGCTCAGTGATGCGCTCGCAGGTGTCAGCGGTGTCACCTATATGCCGATTGTATTGCTCGGCACCCAGGTTGTATCAGGCATGAACTATAAGTTCCTGTGCTATGGCACAGCTTCTGAAAACAATCCCGCAACAAACCTCTATGTGGTGACTGTTTACCAGGACGCTTCCGGCAAGAGCGAACTCTCATCTTCGGAACTGTTTGATCTCAATGCCTGCGTCACTGTGGAAAACTAAAAAGCGCATCCGTTGAGGATACGCCTGAATTCTTCTGATTAAGCGGACAGCTTTGCTGCCTGCTTTTTTCTTAGCAGCGTGAACAGCATCAGGATAACGATAACCTGACATGACATGCACAGAATCAGATCCGCTGTATAAGCGCCGGTGGAGTCATAAAGCATACCGAGCAGGGTAACGCCAAGCGCGTTGGATGAAGCGCCGACAAATGAGGCGAACGGATATACCTTTGTATAGTTCTCCATGCCGAATGTTTCCCTGACCAGAATGGACAATGCGCTTGAGCTGTTGGCAAAGGAGAAGCCGAACATGAAGGCGCCGATGACCATTGTCAGCGGGGTGCGGATGGTGAGCATCATAATGACCGAAATAATGTTGATGGCGGCCCAGCACATGCTGGTCTGATGGGCGCCGAGCTTATCGCAGAGTGAACCGTAAAGAAGCTTGGACACAATATTCGATGCGCTGGCAAAGGAGCTCATCAGTGCGCTGACCGAAGCGGTGAAGCCGATGGACAGACCGAAGCTTGGAATATGCTGGAACATGGCTGCCACGATATATACCAGCAATGTGAATGTCATGATGCAGATCATTTCCACAGACAGGAAATTCACGCCATGGGAGCTGGCCTCAAAGACCACCTTGTCCTTGTTTTCCTCACGGTATTTCACATAATCCGCATAGCCGTAAGGCTCCATTCCGATGGATTGCGGTCTTAAGCTGATCGGCAATAAGACTCCCGGCAGACAGAAGACGGCGATGATCAGTGTCACAAACACAAAACCGAAGCGCCATCCGTTGGCGACGATCACACTGGTGATGAGATTGGCAAGAAGCACACCGGGCAGGCCCGAGAATGCCATGGCAATGGATACCATCAGACCGTTTCTTGCATAGAACCAGTTGTTGATTACGGTTGTCGCAAGCACAAAGCTGAGCAGGCCCGAACCGACACCGCGGATCACGCTGATCAGATACATGAGCAGGATATTGTTTGCCAGTGACAGCAGGAAGGTTCCCGCGCAGCACATAGCCGAGGCGGTGATCACCATCGGTTTGAGCATCTTCTCGTTTTTCAGCACAATCGGAATCAGCAAACCCGAGAAGGCCGAAGAGAGTGCTGTGATTGTATACATGAGTGATACCGACCCGCTGGAAATTCCCAGGTCCTTTGCGATGTGACTGTAAAACAGACCGGATGTGCCCATGCATACGCCGACCGATGCGCCGACGAAACCGCACATGCCGAGCATGACAAACACATACATCATCCCGCTTTTTTTCATAAAAATCTCCGTTTCTGACAAGCCAATTATACATGCAAGTTGTCATGTCATGCATTATGAAAAGGCATTCCGTTGACGAAGACGGAACACCCTTCAATTTACATGAATTTTCCGGTGATGCTGGAAGGTGTGCTGCGGATTTGCTCAGGTGTTCCGGCAGCGACAATTCTGCCGCCCTCTTCGCCTCCGCCCGGTCCCATGTCAATGATATAGTCCGCATTGCGGATCACATCCAGATCATGTTCGATGACAATCACCGTGGCGCCATGATCAATCAATGTGCCAAACACGGCGAGCAGTGTTTCGACATCTTTGGGATGAAGACCGATGGTCGGTTCATCAAACACGAAGACGGAATCATCCTGCGCTCTGCCCATCTCACTGGCCAGTTTGAGTCTCTGCGCTTCGCCGCCTGAAAGACCGGGTGTTTCCTCACCCAGGGTCAGATAACCAAGACCAAGATCTTTGAGAATCTGCAGTCTTGGCGAAACCGTCTTCATATCCGCACAGAATGCAAGGACATGGTTAACGTCCATATCCATCAGCTGCGGGAGGGATTTTCTTTCACCTGCTTTGTTTGTGATGCGGATTTTCTTTGCCTGCATGCCATAGCGGCTGCCATGACATTGCGGACAGGGAATATCCACATCGGGCAGAAACTGCACATCCAGGGAAATCTGCCCGGTGCCATCGCACACTTCACATCTGAGCGAACCGGTATTGTATGAGAAGTCCCCCGCTTTATATCCGAGCTGTTTCGCATCTTTGGTGCGTCCGTAGATCTTGCGCAGCTCATCATGGACATTCGCGTAAGTGGCGACCGTGCTTCTCACATTGATGCCGATCGGCGTGGCATCGATCAGTTTGACATGGCGGATTCCCTCTGCCTCAATCGCTTTGACATGCGCAGGCATCGGACTGCCGTTGCAAAGACTGTCCAGTGCCGGCACAAGGCTTTCCAGAATCAGGGTTGTCTTGCCGCTGCCGGACACACCGGTGATCACACTCAGTCTGTTTTTCGGAATCTTCACGCTCAGCGGTTTCACCGTATGGATTGCGTCTGTTTCCATACGGATCCATTCTGTATTGTTATTTTCTTTCTTTTCTTTGGAAACGGAATGCTCTTCGGAAAGATACGGGCCGATCAGTGAGTGCGGATTGTCCGCAATCTCTTCGACGGTGCCTGATGCGATCACATTGCCGCCATCCGCGCCGGCTCCTTTGCCCATTTCAATGAGCCAGCCGCTTTCCTTTAAAATCTGTGTGTCATGATCCACCAGCAATACCGAATTGCCATCCCGGATCAGATCATGCATGACACCGTTCAGGCCGGTGATATTGGCGGGATGCAGACCGATTGATGGCTCATCCAGCACATAGAGCACACCCGTTGTCCGGTTGCGCACCGCCCTTGCCAGCTGCATTCTCTGTCTTTCACCGGTGGAAAGCGTTGAGGAAGCTCTGTCGAGGGTGAGATAGCCAAGTCCGAGCTCCATCAAGCGCGCAGCGGTTTCCAGATATGCCTCGCAGATATTCTGCGCCATGGCTTTCATTTCTTCGGGAACCCATTCAGGTACTTTTTTCACCCATTCAACGGATTCCTTCAAAGTCATCTGACATGCCTGAGCCAGGGAAATTCCCATGATCCGCGGAGCCCTTGCGGCATCGGACAGTCTTGTGCCATGGCACTCGGGGCATTCCTGTTCGGTAAGGAACTTCTCCACACGCTTCATACCCTTTTCATCCTTGACCTTGTTCAGGGCATTAAGAACGGTGACAGTGGCGCTGTAATAGGTGAAATCCATTTCCGCGGCAGTGACACTGTCCTTGTTTTTGGGACGGTAGAAGATATGTCTCTTCTCCATCGGTCCGTCATAGACGATTTCCTTTTCTCTGTCACTGAGATCTTTGAACGGCACATCCGTGCGCACACCCATCTCTCTGGCCACGTCTGTCATTAACGACCACATCAATGAATTCCATGGAGCCACCGCACCTTCATCCAGGGTCAGGTTTTCATCGGGGACGAGAGTGCTGCGGTCAACCGTACGGATGGTGCCTGTGCCCTGACAGCACGGACAGGCGCCCTGGGAATTGAATGCCAGCTCCTCGGCACCGGGTCCGTAAAAATGTTCCCCGCACTCAGGGCATATGATTTCCTGCATGGCTGCCACCGCGATGGAAGGCTTCACGTAATGTCCGTTGGGACAGCGGTGTTCGGAAAGACGCGAGAACATCAATCTCAGACTGTTGAGCAGTTCCGTACCGGTTCCGAATGTGGAGCGGATTCCCGGGACACCCGGTCTTTGATGAAGCGCCAGGGAAGCAGGCACATAAAGCACCTCATCCACATCGGCTCTGGCTGCCTGGGTCATTCTTCTTCTGGTGTAAGTGGAAAGAGACTCAAGGTATCTTCTCGAACCTTCCGCATAAAGAACTCCCAACGCCAGCGATGATTTGCCGGAACCGGAGACGCCGGCCACGCCGACGATTTCATTGAGTGGCACATCCACATCGATGTTTTTCAGATTGTGGACACGCGCGCCTCTGACTTTGATATATTTCGGTTTTTCTTTCATTGGTCAACTCCTTGATTTTGGAATGTGTCAATCAGCTTTCCCTATTGTTGTACTTACACAAAACAGAATCAATCGCCCATTACAGCATTACTTATCTTTTTATCATAACTCTTCGGAACTTTTCCGTAACCGTGCTGGAACGATATATCAGCCCTTGCTCACTAGAATCAGAGTTGCAAGGAGAAAGCCAGCGTTGCCAGCAACCGACAATGCACTCCCCTTGGAATTCTATACAAGGGGCTGAATATGTCAAATACCTTAAAAACTCCAAAAAAAAATTGAAGCAAATCCCATCAATCCTGCAGATATGTGGAATGCTTTTATGTTAAAAGGAGCAAAGTTTTCACCGAATGACATCCCTTTATGTCCGACAACTGCCAAAAGTTTGCCTGCCAGACTCATCAGCTATGATGATACCAAAACTGTCCACCGAAGAGAAATCCGTAAAGGTAATACTGACTATCATGTAAATGCGTTTATTCACTTTTACTAGCTATTACTCAGGACTCTTCTGGCAATATAATATGGCTGGAAAGCGAACATCTGGGCGATCATACGTCAGGTCTCGCTCATATTATTGATGCGCATGGCGCAGATTTTGCCAGACACAATATCACCACTGAAGAGATTCCGCAGTACATAATGACCGCTGTCAAATATGGAACTATTGTTGGTTATCAGGGAAGAGGTCAAGGCCGACCGATTTACGAATTCAAATATGAAGGCATAATCCGTCGAATTGCAATCACAATCGGCAGCAATGGATATGTTGTCGGCGCAAGCCCAAAATCTGTACCTAAGGAGGTTAAACCATGAATACTTTGAAATACTCCCTCGAATATCATTGTTATCCTATCTGGAATTATGATGAAACAGGTGAATTGATTGATAATGATCTTCCGGATGAATTGCGGAACGACACTGAACTTGATTCACTTCTTCTCGCAATTCAGGAAAAATTTGACGATCTTTTTACGGATACCCCAAAAGAATTTTCCTCACATGGTTTTAAAACTGAAGCCGACCGCCAGTTATTTCTTACCATGCTTTTCTCTTCCGTCGAAATGCTGCATCAACGTTATGGAGCACAGTATCATATTGATTGCAAATATAATGAGCATTCATTCCCTGCGGAGCATGCTGATAACAGGTAACTTTCAGTTTTTGCCAATGCCTATTGTTTTCTAAGTAAAAAGGATATCATTCATCATTTTGAATGATATCCTTTGTTATTTTGATTACGCGAGTGAAGAATCAGTTCAGCGTTCACATTTGTGTCCCACCAAAACCTGTGAAAAGTTCTGCAAATATCGACGAACAGTGAAATCTTTTTTATAAATCAGGACAGCAGCTCCATGAGCTCTTCGCCCGAAAGCTGGGCAAGTGAAGTGGACTCTCCGGAAAGGATCGCATCGGAAAGGTCCTTCTTCGCCTCCTGAAGTTCGAGAATCTTCTCCTCGATTGTATCCTTGGCAATGATGCGGTAAACAGTCACGGTGCTCTTCTGGCCGATGCGGTGGGCACGGTCGGTCGCCTGGTTCTGGGCGGCCAGATTCCACCATGGATCATAATGGATGACCATGTCCGCGCCGGTCAGATTGAGTCCGGTTCCGCCCGCCTTGAGCGAGATCAAAAACACCGGCACATCATTGTCATTGAATTTATGAACCAGACGCATTCTCTCCTCTTTGGAGGTTGCGCCGGTGATGACATAGTATTGAATCTTTCTCTCATCCAGTTCTTTTTTCAGGATTTCAAGCATTGATGTGAACTGGGAGAAGACAAGCATTTTATGGCCGCCGTCTATGGCACTTTCAATCAGTGTCATACATGCGTCTTTCTTCGCCGATCCGCCTTCATAATTCTCAAGGATCAGATTGGGATCACAGCAGATCTGTCTGATTCTGGTCAGTTCAGCGAGAATTCTGATCTTTGCCTGGCCGTCATTGCCGGCTGTGGCGATCAGCTGTTTCATGCGCACCACCTGACCGTCGTATACCTTCTGCTGGTCGTCATCAAAGCGGGCATAGCGGACCTCCTCCATCTTATCGGGAAGATCCTTCAGCACATCCTTCTTGATTCTTCTGAGAATGAACGGAGATACCATTTTTCTCAGTCTGGAAGTCACCAGCTCATCCTTGTTTTTGGAAATCGGTGTTTCGAAATCCTGTCTGAAACGGTCATAGGTATAAAGGAAACCGGGCATCAGGAAGTCAAAGATGGACCAGAGCTCACTCAGTCTGTTTTCAATCGGTGTGCCGGTCAGCACGAAGCGGTGATCCGCATTCACGATCTTGACGCTCTTTGAAACTGCTGCCTTGGGGTTTTTGATAAACTGGCCTTCATCCAGCACTTCGCAGGCAAAGGAATGGTTTTTGTATTTGCCGATATCCCGCTTGAGCAGATCATAGCTGGTGATGAACACATCGCATTCCTCATTCAGCAACATTCCCCTGGATGCAGCTGCCCCGGCAAGGGGAATGACTTTGAGATCAGGCGCGAAGCGGCGGAATTCCTCCGCCCAGTTATAGACGACTGATGCCGGACATACGATCAAGGAAGGCTTTGTTTCACCTGCCTCTTTGGCGCCTTTGAGATAGGCGATCATCTGGATGGTTTTGCCAAGGCCCATATCATCGGCCAGGATTCCTCCAAAGCCTAGATCGGCCAGTGTTCTTAACCTCTTGTAGCCGTATTCCTGATAATTTCTCAATACCGGCTTCATGCCTTCTGGCACATCATATTCAGAGTCTTTGACCGCGTTGAAATTGCGGATGAGGTTGCGGAAATGACGGTCGCGTTCGGCTGCCACGGAGTCATGTTCCTCAAGCATCTTATTGACATAAAGCGCTCTGTACATGGGCAGATGAAGCTTGCCTTTGACAAATTCATCAAGGCTCACATTCATCGAATCCATTAAGGCAGTGATCATTTCAAGGGATTCATTCTGCTCAAAGGAAATGAATTCGCCGTTTCTCAGACGATGGAACTTCTTCTTTCTCCGGTAGCTTTCCAATACTTCAAGCAGCTCCTCTTCGGACATCTGCTGGGTGGTGACCGAAAGATCCAGAAGGTTATTGGAAAGAGATACACCGACATTGATCACCGGTGTGCGTCTGATTTTCAGACGGTTGAAGGAATCGGAGCCATGGACATCGCCGATTTCCATGAGACCTCTGATACCGGAATCAAGCAGTTCATAGATCTTGTCATCATCCATCTCATCACAGAAATACTCATGAACCGGATCATATTCCGGGAAGAATTCCGTGACTTTCTCAGCCGCCTTGACCTCCTGCGAAAGATCTCTCCATCTTTCCAGCGGAAGATCATCTGTAGTCAGCTGTTTGAGCCGGACGTTATGTTCATCATAAGTGATCTTTCCGGTACAGGTGACCAGACTGTCCTCGATATCCAGATACAGATCAAAACGTGCTTCGGGTGGCAGATATTCAACGACACTCTCATCTTCTTCCACCGTGATGACCGGATTTTCTCTCAGTGCCGGAAGCACACGGTAATAGAATTCGGAGATATGGGAGGTGCCGATGGTCATTTTGATATCGCCCATGTCGCTGGACTGCAGGAACGGTTCCACGAATACCCTGTCCTCATCGCTCATTCTGGAAAGAATCTGATTGCGGATGAAGTAGATCGAGCGGTTGCCGCTGAACAGATCGGGAAGATGGCCGGTGATTTCAACACCGGTGAATTTTTCTCCCTGCATGATGCGTTTCACCGCAATTGTGAAATGATACGGAACCGTGCCGATTTCCACACTGGAGGGGCTGTTCTCCTCATTCTTGTTGGCAAAGGCGATTGTCTTTCCATATGCCATGTCATAAAAATCGTCGAGCGCCTGGCCTCTGAGTTCAATGGATGAAAGCAGATTCTTCGGTGTCACATCGCCATACTGGCGGTATACACGTTCCTGGAAGAGCCTGTTTTCTTTCAGCTGGGCAGTGATGAAGCGGTAGTACTTCTCACTTTCCTCATTGAAATCCTCATTTGCGAACTGAAGCTCATTGCCTTTGCCAAGCTTCATCACACCGAAGCTTTCCTTCGCCTCCTGAAGCTCATTCATATTCTTCACGACATACATCTTTGATACACCGATGCGGAATGAAAGATTCAGGGATGGGCCTTTGACTTCCAGTCTCGGATCGAGATGGATGATCTTCGCACGGTTGGAATTCTCATCAATCTTTCTGATTGCCTGCATGCCCGCAAAGGCTGACAAGAGAGTTGCGCCGGACAGGGATGTCTCATCGCCCGGATTGTATTTCTGAATATATTCATCCAGCTTGATCAGCAATGCGATCTGATGCTCACACAGTTCTCTGCCGGAATAATAGGAGCCATAGTAAAAGTTGTGGCAGGCACCGCAGTTGGAAACCTCAATGCCGTCTCTTGTAAACTGCACATCCACCTGATAATTGTGACCGTCGCCGGAAATCACATGTCCCCTGGCATAGCCCTGCAGCTGATCGCCGCGGTAATAGCTGCGGTAGCTGACGGAAACCCTGTCGAGAATGAACTTCTGTTCCTCCACAAGCTTTTTCGCACGCCGGATATTAGCGGCGCCAATGCGGATGTTTTCGCACATCTTGGCAAGATTGAAATAATAATCTTCGTGGGTTTCGGGATCAAAGAGGACGATGTCTTCAGATCCATAGCGCTCATTGTAATAAAGGGCTGCCGCCATATGCTTGCAGAAATAGCCTCTGCCGCCTTCATAGCAGGCGCATTCTCCAAGTAAACGCTCACCGATTTTTGTTATGACCACCCGTCTGCGGATGCCCCGGTCATTGACTTCAGCAACGAAACGGTCACTGCCGTGTTCACGGAAATTGGTCACTCTGTTGTTGATATAAAGGTTGTATCCTTCGCGCAATGCGTTGCTTCTGAAATAATTTTTCCACTCGCCTGTTTTTGTCATACCTTTAATTATAACCATCTCCTTCCTTTTCAAACAATACACTTCACGCCAAAGACTGCAGGCACCCATCTGTGATTGATGAATGCCTGCGGTTTTTTTATGTGATTAAAGATTAACGACGGCTCTTAATTTCTCTTTGTCCATATCCACCCGGCTGCCATGCATGCGCACCTCATTGGCGGATACGGTATCATATGCCCTCTGCAGTGTTTCCTGCGGAACTGTGTATTCCCCGAACAGTTTATTCAGGAAGGCATTCAGCTCATCTGCGGACGCAAAGCCCGCCGCTTTGAGAATTGCTTTCTGATCCTCCTCGTTGGCAAAGGCTATGAATCTTCCGAGGAAGTATCCGGCCGCCTTGCCATGGGGAATCTTCTGATCATAGGTCAGGATGTAGCTTAAGGCATGGGGAATGGATGTGCCGGTCTGGGCAATCGCGATGCCGCCGAATGTGGAAGCACGCATGAGCTTTGCGTAATCCTCTGCATCCGCTTCTCTTTCTTCTGCCAGCACGTCTTTCACTTCCGCCCACAGTTTCATTCCTGTCAATGCGGCGCTCTGACTGTACACGTCCGCCTTTTTGCTTAAGTAGCTTTCACTCATATGGGCAAAGGCATCAACGGCAGTGTTGACAATCATGGAATGCGGAGCGCTCATCAGATATTTCCCGTCGATTAAGGCAAGCTTCGGAAAGATCTTATGGGGAATGGAGATCTTCGTGTTCTTCGCATGAACCGTCAGTACCGATACACCGGTGACTTCCGAACCGGTTCCGCATGTGGTGGGTACCGCGATCACATCCAGTGCGTCTGCGGGCAGCGACGCATCATAAAGATCATCAGGATTGTCGGAGTTTCTGTGAATCATGAAGGCGATGGCCTTGGCCGCATCCAGCGGTGAGCCTCCGCCGATGCCGATCACAAAATCGGCTTTTTCAGCGATGCCGTAAGCCGAGGCATCCATGATGGTTTCCACGGACGGGTTTTCTTCAATTCTGTTATAAACCGCATATTCCTTTCCGTATTCTTTCAGAGCGGAAAGAATATCACCGAGCGCGCCGCATTTTTCAGCGGAGCTTCTTCCGGTGACGATGAGTGCCTTATTGCCGTATGAGGCGATTTCCTCTTTGTGCTTTGATACACACTGCGCCTCATCATACACTCTGACCGGCATGTAATATTTCATGGATGAAATCCTCTTATGCGTAGACGATCACGGCGATGACTTCAACCAGCTCATCGGTGTTGTTGGTGATCGCATGGGTTTCTCCCGGCGGACAGATTGTCACATCGCCCGGCTGCAGCTTCACCATTTTGCCGTTGTCCTCATAATCAGGTGTTCCGGAAAGGATGTAGAACAGTTCGGAATCCTTTTCATGTTCATGATGACCGACACCTGCGCCGGGAACGAGGGTGATTTTGGCAAAGAGTCTGCCTTTATTCTGCAATTTTTCATCCCCTGCGATGAACTTTGTCACCTGGGCGGTGCCGGGTCCGCCTCTCATATGTTCACGGTATTCCACCGTGACTTCGTCTGCTTTTCTGATCATGATATTATCTCTCCTCGTATATTACTTGTAGATCAGGATATTTGGAATATAGAAGACGATTTCATTCCATCCCCTGCAGGGGATGGAATGAAAATCGGCTTTTCCCGCCCACCGGACGGGGTTCCTGCCTGATCTTCTCTTTCTAGGCAGACTGTTTTACACCCGTCTGCCAGGGTGTTGAGTCCTTTGCGTATAATGCTGTTGAACAGGATACGTAGATAAGTGCTTTTATCTCTTGCGGCATCTTTGGATGACTGCTTTAAAAGTCAGCACCCTACTGATACAGTTATAAGCTCTAACACTAAAGTTGCACCCCTCATGGTGATACGCAGCAGTTTAACCGTCTTATGAGGTGAGT
>JNJQ01000006.1 GCA_000701725.1 Erysipelotrichaceae bacterium NK3D112 | reverse complement strand
GAACACTTCAGAGAGATGGTTCCCAAAGGTACCAGTATGGATGAACTTTCAAAAAAAGACATGCGCTATGTCTCAAATAACGTAAACAACTATTGTCGCAGGAAGCTGAATTACAAGAGTCCTTATGAACTGTCAGTCAATTTATTGCAAAAAAAAGTATTAGCTCTCAATAACCTTTCCTATCTCCCACCAGGTCAGGTCAAGCTAATACCTATTACCAGATAATCAATAATCCGGCGCATATCCTATATTCCAAACAGGAGCTTTCACTGATAATTTCGTGAAATCATTGTCAGTGAACGAGCTTTCATGCGCTCAAAATATTGACCTACAATACCTGTTTACCACATTTCTCGCTTTACTGGAAGACCTATGCGTTATTAAAACCGCCTAAAACAGGCGGTTTCACTGATAAGGGACTTTCATTGAAAATTGAGCCTTTTCTGAATTGCAAATCTCAACGCAACCCTTCGGTCGCATTAAGTCTTACAAATTGAAACAACCAGGACAGTTGCGATGAGTCATGACAATAACATCTGCAAGAATAATGCACCGTAAGGTGCCGGCACTAGAAAAGGCGCTTTGCGCGCCTTTCAGGTCTTATTCAACAGTTACGCTCTTTGCAAGATTTCTGGGCTTATCCACATTCAGACCTCTTGCGACGGAGTACCCGGATGAGTCATATCCTCTGTATTCCGGCTTTTCCAGGCCTTCAGGCAGAATCGAAGCTGCCTGCATCGGACCGTTGTAACCTGCAATACCGCACATATTATCCCTCCCATGGGTTTAATATCTGCCAATCGCAATATGCTGCTTAAAAGCATATTGCTTTATTTCACGCATGTTAATTAATTCTGTTTTTTTGTAAAACGTTCAAGCTCACCTGAAATATAGATTTCACATGCTCTGGCCAGATCCTTCTGATCCTCTGAAATAGCATTCGTGCGGTGGTAAAGCGGAATGTTTTCGTATTCCGGATTGTTGTACTCAATGAAGCCCTGCATCGCATCCGGATATTCTCTTTCCGTCAGATCAACTCCGGCGTTTTTCAGATGCTCGACATATACCGGATATCTGTCACGCATGGAATCATTTCCCGCGCTGATCAGGGTAAACGGTGAGATATGCGCACCGGCATCCGCCAGTCTGACCATCGTGTCATCCACAAACGGGTGGACACTGACCTGTCCGCACATGTGGAAACCTTTTTCTTTCAGGAAGGCCGCAGCCCCTGTTTCCAGATATGCGCCGGCGGAAAAACCGAGGAATGTGAAACGTTTGGGATCCATA
This sequence comes from Erysipelotrichaceae bacterium NK3D112, assembly GCA_000701725.1. GTDB lineage: Bacteria > Bacillota_I > Bacilli_A > Erysipelotrichales > Erysipelotrichaceae > Bulleidia. The sequence goes on along the minus strand of JNJQ01000006.1, from coordinate 136,407 downwards.
TTGAATTCGGAGGCGTGCACCGCGAAATAAAGCACGGTATCACGGATTTCCTCCTGAGGATACGGAATCTGCTTCACGTCGATCGTTGTGTAGTTGATGTTGACAACGATACTGTCAAATGTATCTTTGACACGGTCGCAGAACGTATCCAGCGCATCCGCGTCGCCATCCATGAACTGACCGCCATGGGCAACAAACACGACCGGCAAAGGCCCGGAAATGCCTGCTGAGGGGGTGTACAGATTCACCCTGACGCCATCCGCATTCTCCCGCGGCACAAGCATCCGCCTGCCAAGACGGTCCTCATCTTTCTTGACAAAGGCCTCCCTGGCTTTTTTTACCCGCTCACCGAGTTTTTTGTCAAAAGCGTTGGGATGAAATTTCAGCCAGATGAAATTGATCAAAAAGATCAAAAGGAATATTCCAAGTATATTAATCAGCAGATTGCCCATAAAAGAAACTCTCCTTCATACAGAAAAATGCTATCACAGCTTGTTTGCGCACGCAAAAATACAGCACACAAAACTGTATTCGAACAGTGATGTGTGCTGTATTCAGTGCTGCTTATTCAGCTGCGGCTTCTTCAACTTCTTCCACAGCGACGGTTTCATCGGAAATGATTTCGCCTCTGAAATCTCCGCTGTTTGTCAGTTCTTCGGGAAGCTTGGAAGCTGTCGCTTCCTCAAGCTCTCTCGCTCTCTGCTCACGTGCTTCTCTGAGTTCGGCAGCGCGTGCCTCGATCTGTCTGGAAGTCTCACGATCGAACTTTCTGCCTGTTCCGGCAGGGATCAGTTTACCGATGATGACATTTTCCTTGACGCCTTCGAGACGGTCTGTCTTTCCTCTGACAGCAGCGTCAGTCAGAACGCGGGTTGTCTCCTGGAAGGATGCGGCGGACAGGAACGAATCTGTTTCAACCGCGGACTTGGAGATACCGAGAAGGATCGGTCCGAACTTCGCCGGAATCTTACCTTCGTCGAGAATTGCATCGTTGATCTCGTTCATACGGGTCAGCGACAGTGTCTGTCCTGCGGACAGGCCTGTGTCGTTGCCTTCGATGACGATGACCTTCTTGAGCATCTGCTTGATCATGACTTCCAGATGCTTGTCGGAGATATCGATGGACTGGGTGGAGTATACCTTCTTGACTTCTTTCAGAATGTATTCCTGAACCTGTCTGACACCTGCGACTTCCAGCAGTTCCTTCGGTGCGATCTGACCTTCTGTCAGCTTCTCACCTGCGCGTACCTGTGTTCCGACCTTCATCCAGGGACGTACAACCTGTGTCAGGTCGCACTTGTGTTCGATGGATTCCTTTTCGTTAGTCACAGTTACGATTGTGCCGGTCTTGTTGTCATTGTCGCGGATGTCGGTGATTTCACCGTCGATCTTGGAAATGACAGCGACGCCCTTCGGTGTACGTGCCTCGAACAGTTCTTCGACACGGGGGAGACCCTGTGTGATATCACCGGACTGGGTAGCGACACCGCCGGTATGGAAGTTTCTCATGGTCAGCTGAGTACCCGGTTCACCGATCGCCTGGGCAGCCATGATACCGATGGCCTCACCTGTTTCGACGAGGTTGCCGGTAGCCATGTTCTTGCCATAGCACTTGCGGCAGATGCCCTTTGTGCTTTCGCAGGTGAACACGTTGCGGATATAAGCTTCCTTGACACCGGCATCGATAGCCTTCTTGGCCAGATCATCTGTGACATATTCGTCAGCGTCAATGATGACCTCTCCGGTGCTCGGATCAGTGATCGGACGGGCTGTGTAACGGCCGACGATACGGTCGTACAGCGGCTCGATCATGGAGTTGTTCTTGCGGTCCTTGATATCCTCGACTTTGAATGCCTTGTCTGTTCCGCAGTCATCCTCATTGATGATGACTTCCTGCGCAACGTCGACCAGACGTCTTGTCAGATATCCTGATTCAGCTGTCTTAAGAGCTGTATCGGTAAGTCCCTTACGGACACCATGTGTGGAAATAAAGAACTCGGATACGCTCATTCCTTCACGGAAGCAGGAATAGATCGGGACTTCGATAATGGAAGGCTGATATTCCTTTCTGGACTTGGACTGAGTGGGTCTTGCCATCAGACCGCGCATACCGGCCAGCTGGGTAAAGTGGTTTCTGTTACCGCGGGCACCGGACTGCGCCATCATGTTGATCGGGTTCATACGTGCCATGGACTTCATCAGTGTGTCACCGACATCATCCTTGACGCCTGCCCACAGCTTGGAGAACGCAGCTTCCCATTCACGCGGTGTCAGCAGACCTCTGTCACGCAGCGCATTGAGCTGGTCAGCCTTCTTGCGTCCCTCACCGACGATTTCCTCCTTGTGCGGCGCGACGCTGATGTCGCTGAGGGCGACGGTCATGCCGGCAAGGGTGGAATAGAGGTAACCCATGTCCTTGAGGGAGTCGAGGATGTCGCTGGTGCCGTGTGTCTTGTACTTTTCAAAGACAGCGGCGATCAGGTTTCCAAGGTCCTTCTTGGTGAATTCATGAGTCAGAGGACGGTTTTTGATTTCCTCTTTGATATTTGTGCCCATCGGGACAAATTCTGAATCCGGTGTGGCTCTGAGCGTTTTCGCGTTGCACTCATTGAGGTACGGGAAGTCCGCCGGGAACACACCGTTGAAGATGATCTTACCGACAGATGTCAGCAGATATTTCTCATTCTGTTCTTCTGTGAAGCCTGTCTTTCCGAGTGTCTTCGCCGGCAGAGCGATTCTGCTGTGCAGGTGTACGACACCGGTCTGATAAGCCATCAGAACTTCATTGACATTCTTGAAGAGATGACCTTCGTTGTCACCGTATCTTCTCCATCTCGCCGCTTCAACCTTTTCACCGAGGCTTTCCAGCGCATCCGCCTTCTTATAGAATTCTTCAGCGCTTTCCTCCATGTTCAGATAGAAGTTACCGAGAACGAGGTCCTGACCGGGGGTAACGATCGGTTTACCATCCTTCGGGCCGAGAATGTTGTTGGAACCGAGCATGAGAATCTCTGTCTCGGCTCTTGCCATTTCGCTCAAAGGAAGGTGGACAGCCATCTGGTCGCCGTCGAAGTCCGCGTTGAACGCAGGACATACGAGCGGATGGACACGGATTGCACGGCCTTCAACCAGTTTCGGGAAGAATGCCTGGATACCAAGTCTGTGCAGTGTAGGCGCACGGTTCAGGAATACAGGGTGCTGGGCAATGACCTGCTCAACAACGTCCCATACTCTGGAATCCTGTCTTGCAATCAGCTTTTCAGCTGTCTTCGGGTTGGATGCGATCTGCTCATTGACCAGTTCGTTGATGACGAACGGCTTGTAGAGCTGAATTGCCATTTCCTTCGGAAGTCCGCACTGCCACATCTTCAGAGTCGGTCCGATTGCGATAACGGAACGGCCTGAGAAGTCAACACGCTTACCGAGGAGGTTCTGTCTGAAACGGCCCTGCTTACCCTTCAGGGAATGGGACAGGGATTTCAGTGCACGTCCGCCGGCACCGGTGATCGGCTTGGAACGGCGTCCGTTGTCAATCAGGGCATCGACCGCCTCCTGAAGCATTCTCTTCTCGTTCTGCACGATGATCGCGGGTGTTCCGAGTTCGAGGAGTTTCTTCAGACGGTTGTTTCTGGTGATGACTCTTCTGTAGAGATCGTTGAGGTCGCTGGTGGCGAAACGTCCGCCGTCCAGCTGCAGCATCGGTCTCAGATCCGGCGGAATAACCGGCAGAACTGTCATGACCATCCATTCCGGACGGTTGTCGGAGTTGCGGAATGCGTCAACTGTTTCCAGTCTCTTGATCAGCTTCTTGCGCTTGTCGCCGTTGGCCTTCTCAAGCTCCTGCATGATGGCGCTGTATTCCGCTTCAACGTCAACCTGCTCGAGCAGTGTCTTGACTGCTTCCGCACCGGTCTGGGCTACGAAGCTGCCCGGTCCGTAGATGGCGTTGTTCTCACGGTATTCCTTTTCGGAAAGGATCTGCTTGTAAGCAAGCTTTGTGTCACCCGGATCTGTGACAATCCAGGAAACGAAGTATACAACTTCTTCAAGATTCTTCGGCGGCACATTCAGCAGCAGGGACATTCTGGAAGGAATGCCTCTGAGATACCAGATGTGCGCAACCGGAGCGGCCAGCTCAATGTGGCCCATACGTTCACGGCGGACGGAGGATTTTGTGATCTCAACGCCGCAGCGGTCACATACGACACCCTGATAACGGATCTTCTTATACTTTCCGCATGCGCATTCCCAGTCCTTGGTCGGGCCGAAGATGCGTTCGCAGAACAGACCGTCTCTTTCGGGCTTCTGTGAACGGTAGTTGATTGTCTCAGGCTTTTTGACTTCGCCATAAGACCATGAACGTATTTTTTCAGGTGAAGCAAGTCCGACTTTAATAGCTGTAAAGTTATTGATATTCATGACTGCCCTCCTTATTCATAATCCGATCCCATGTCATCGAAACCGACTGTGGCGGCTTCAGGGATCTCTTCCTCAAGTTCGTCCTTGATTGTCAGGCTGCTGTCCTGCAGGTCTGCAACGTACGGCTGATTGGAGAGATCGCTTGTTGTCTCTTCTTTCAGCTCTTCCTGTTCCATCTGCTTCAGATCCATCTCATTGCCGTCATCATCCATCATGCGGACATCGATGGCGAGAGCCTGAAGTTCGTGGACAAGGACACGGAAGGATTCGGGGATACCCGGCTGCGGGAGCTCTTTGCCCTTGACGATTGCTTCATAGGTCTTTGTACGGCCCATGATATCGTCAGACTTGACAGTGAGGATTTCCTGCAGTGTGTTGGATGCGCCGTAAGCTTCAAGAGCCCAGACTTCCATTTCACCGAATCTCTGTCCGCCGTTCTGCGCTTTACCGCCGAGCGGCTGCTGTGTAACGAGAGAGTAAGGTCCGGTAGCACGCGCATGCAGCTTGTCGTCGACCATGTGCGCCAGCTTGATCATATACATGACACCGACCGCAATCGGCTCATCATAGACCTCACCGGTCATACCGTCGGTCAGCAGATACTTATGCTGTGTGCCGGCTTCTTTCATAATGTCATCGAGGTCAGTGTTGGAAACACCGTCGAAGACAGGAGTTGCGAACTTGACGCCAAGTTTCTTGGCGGCCATGCCCAGGTGGACTTCAAGAACCTGACCGATATTCATACGGGAAGGAACGCCGAACGGGTTCAGCATGATATCGATCGGTGTGCCGTCAGCCAGATAAGGCATGTCCTCAACCGGATTGATTCTGGAAATGACACCCTTGTTGCCATGGCGGCCGGCCATCTTGTCGCCTTCGGAGATCTTTCTCTTCTGGACAACATAGACCTTGACGACTTCGTTGACTCCGGGCGGCAGTTCATGATCGTCCTTGCGCTTGAATACTCTGACGCTGTGGACAATACCGGCACCGCCGTGCGGAACTTTCAGGGAGTTGTCTCTGACTTCTCTGGACTTTTCACCGAAGATGGCAAGCAGCAGCTTTTCTTCCGGTGAGATTTCACTCTGGCCCTTCGGAGTTACTTTACCGACGAGGATATCGCCTTCCTTGACTTCCGCACCGACCATGACAATGCCTCTGCCGTCAAGATTGCGGCAAGCGCTGTCTGCGACGTTGGGGATGTCACGGGTGATTTCTTCCGGACCGAGCTTTGTTTCACGGCATTCGATATCATATTCCTCAATATGCACGGAGGTATAGAAGTCCTCGCTCTGCATTCTTTCGGACATGATGATCGCATCCTCATAGTTGTATCCGTGCCATGTCATGAAGGCGATTGTGACATTCTGTCCGAGTGCCAGTTCGCCGTTTTCCATCGCCGGACCATCCGCGAGAATATCGCCGCGCTCAACTCTTTCGCCATCCCATACGATCGGGCGCTGGTTGAGACATGTGGATGCGTTGGATCTTCTGAACTTTGTCAGTTCATAGGTATGTTCTCTGCCATCATCCTCAGTGACGACAACCTTGGATGCGTCAACATAGCTGACAACACCAGGAGCTGTCGCGACACAGGCCGCGCCTGAGTCACGGGCAATGACATGTTCCATACCTGTGCCGACAAACGGGCTGTGCGGATTGAGCAGCGGAACTGCCTGTCTCTGCATGTTGGCGCCCATCAGCGCACGGGTACAGTCATCGTTTTCAAGGAAAGGAACGCAGGCTGTGGCGACAGATACGATCTGACGCGGGGACACGTCGGCATAGTCGACTGTGTCAGCTTCAGCCATAACGGTTTCACCGGCGATTCTGGCGACGATTCTGTCACCGACGAGTCTGCCGTCCTTGATCTCGTTTGCCTGGGCGATAACGTGATCGTTTTCCTCATCCGCAGGCATGTAATGAACCTCATCTGTTACCACGCCGTTTTCAACTTTACGGTACGGAGTCTCGATGAATCCGTATTCGTTGACCTTGGCATATGTGGTCAGATAGGAAATCAGACCGATGTTCGGACCTTCCGGTGTTTCAATCGGACAGATTCTTCCATAGTGTGAGTTGTGAATGTCACGGACTTCGAAGCCCGCACGCTCACGGGTCAGACCGCCCGGGCCGAGTGCGGAGACACGTCTCTTGTTGGAGAGCTCGGCCAGCGGATTCTGCTGATCCATAAACTGTGACAGCTGGGAGGAGGAGAAGAACTCCTTGATCGCAGCAGTCAGAGGACGGATGTTTGTCAGCTGTTTCGGTGTCAGGGTAGCGATGTCTGTGATGGACATTCTTTCCTTGACGACTCTTTCCATACGGGACAGACCGATTCTGAACTGGTTCTGAATCAGTTCGCCGACTGTACGGATACGTCTGTTGCCCAGCATATCGATATCATCCTGGGAACCGACACCGTCGAGCATTGTCAGCTCATAGTTGTACAGCGCATACATGTCGCTCATGGTGATGGTGTGCTTGTCATTGAGCGGATCGATACCGATCAGCTTGACTCTTGTGCCGTCAAGGTCAATATAGACCTCCTGGACACATGCGCCGACCAGCCATACAGTGACATTCTTCGACTTTGTCGCCTCAGCGGTGATCTCATCCTTTGCGGATGCGCTCATCTTGGCAAGAGGCAGATCCGGAACATAGCGTTCGCAGAGCAGTTCCTCATCCTCACCGAGCAGATCTTCACCCTTGACGGTGACACGGCCGATTGTATACATGCGTGAACCATAGTTCAGCACAGCGTTGACATTGTCATTGGTGACCTTGACAGGCTGCGCGATGATGCCTGTATAAACGCTGACTGTTTCAGCCTCTTCCCTGATTTTCTTCACATCTTCAGGAGTCAGGACAGTACCTCTTTCCAGGTACAGGCTGTCAGTTTCAATGTCCTCAGCCAGAACACGGCCGATCAGCGCATTGTTCCATTCTGTCGGAACGGAAGCGATGGTCGGGTGGGAGAATGCATGCACGAACGGCAGCGCACGTGCGGCGATTCCCTTGTTGATTTCAGGTCTGAGCGCATTGCGGATGTCCTTGTCGATTTTGACACCCTTCTTGATCAGGACCTTGCCGTCCGCACCGATCAGGTCATCGGCCAGCTCATGTCCTTCCATACGGTCAAGAATATTCAGTTTCTTGCGGACTTTGTAACGGCCCGCCTTGGTCAGATCATAGCGTCTGTAATCAAAGAACTTCGCATCCATGAGGGAAATGGCACCGTCGATGGTTGCAATTTCATCTGCGCGCTGGTTTTCATATACACCGAGCAGCGCCTCATTGGTTGTCTTGGTCTTGTCAGCCGCCAGAGTGTTTCTGACTTCCTCATAGTTGCCGAACACCGAAGTGTACAGCAGCATATAATCGTTCTGGAACTCGCGTTCCTCTTCCGGAATGACAACATCATCAAAGACATTGAAATTGAGGGCTTTGAGGAATTTCTTCATCGCGGTAGTGTCAAAAGCATCCTCACCTCTGTCCGGATTCAGTGACATGCCGATTGCCTTGAAGAGAATTGTGGACAGAATCTTTCTTCTTCTGTCGATTGAAACGTTCATAATTCTGCCAAGGGCAGCCTTTTTGTCATCGCTCATGAACTCCAGCCATGTTCCGCGGCTGGGGATCAGTTCACATGTGTATGTGTCACGGCCGGTGCGCTCTTCTGAAACAATATCAAAGTAAGCACCGGGTGAACGCACAATCTGTGAGACGATAACACGCTCGGCACCGTTAATGATGAATGTTCCGGTCGGAGTCATCAGCGGGAAATCACCAAGGAAGACTTCTTCTTTCTTGGTCATAACCTCACCGGTCTCCGGATCCATGATTTCAAGCTCCATCTTCGCTTTCAGCGGGGCACAGTAGTTGACTTCCCTGTACTTGCACTCGCTGATGGAATACTTGGGTTCGCCGAAATCGTAATCAAGGAACTTCAGACGGATATTGCCCGCATAGTTTGAAATCGGGTAAATATCATCGAATACTTCCTTGATGCCTTCTCTCAGGAACCAATCAAAAGCCGCTGTCTGAATTTCCACCAGATCAGGCAGATCAAGACCGCTGGAGACTTTTGAATAATCACGGCGGATTGCTTTGTTGCCGTAATGCACAACGTGGTATGTCTGCTTATTTTCCATGTACGCCATCCTTTCGTCTGCATCAATATCAAACGCCAAAAAGGGCATAATAACCCTATCCCTATTCGACTTTATTGCAATTTAATATACTAACATCACTGTGTCAACCTGTCAATTTTGTGCATTTCAATACCCAGTAGCCCTTGTCACGCTCAATCACATCGCAATTCCCGAAGACTTCCGTCAGTTTCTTCAAAGCGCTTTCAGCACCTTGCTTTCGGCGGATGACAGCATAGAAAGCTCCGCCTGTCTCAAGATGCGCAAAGGCATCCTCAAACATTTTGTAGATCACTTTCTTTCCTGCCCGGATCGGGGGATTGGTGATGATCTGCCGGAACATACCGTTCACTTCGGCAAATCCGTCGGAGACAAATGCATTGCAGGTGACATGGTTCTGTACACAATTGAGTTCGCACAGTTCAACCGCACGCGGGTTGATATCAACGGCGCTCATTTTCGCTCTGGGCACCAGGCTGCCGAGCACCACGCTCACAACCCCATAGCCGCATCCGAGATCCAGTGTTCTGCCCGGCAGGATCTGATCCGCGCAGGCTTTCAGAAGAATCTCGGTACCCGGGTCAACCCCGGTTTTCGCGAAGACACCGTTGTCAGTTACGAAAGTATAATAATGACCCGAAAACCGGAAAGAATGTTCCTTCCGGTTTTCTTCAAGATTTCGGTTATCGGTAAAATAGTGTGCCAATAATTCCGTTTCCTTTCATCGGGTCAAAGACTGCGAACAGTCTTTTGAATCATTAATGAGTCAGACAGCGATTATTTGTACTCAACTGTAGCGCCAGCGCCTGTGAGTGTTTCCTTAATCTTGTCAGCTTCGTCAACAGAGATGTCCTTCTTGATCTCTGCAGGCAGAGCATCAACGAGCTTCTTGGCATCAACAAGTCCGAGACCTGTGATTTCCTTGACAGCCTTGATAACAGCAACCTTGGCGCCGCCTACACCTGTCAGCATAACTGTGACTGTGGACGGACCTTCCTGAGCTGCTTCAGCCGGAGCAGCAGCAACTGCAACAGGTGCAGCAGCGCTTACGCCGTACTTGTCTTCGATTGCCTTTACGAGAGCGTTGAGTTCGAGAATTGTAGCTTCATCAAGATAAGCAAGAATTTCTTCCTGAGTTAACTTTGCCATGGATTTTTTCCTCCTGTTATTAATTTTTCCTTAGGCAGCTGCTTTCGCAGCAATTCATTGTTTGTTGCTTTTTAAGCAAATGATGTTTCTGCTGTGATTAAGCAGCAGCTTCTTCGGCAGGGGCAGCCTCTGCCGGTGCAGCGCCTTCAGCTCTCGCTTCGGCCAGTGCGTTGACAGCTCTCGCGAAGCCGCTGACCGGAGCGTTCAGTACGCTTAACAGCATGCTGAGCATACCTTCTCTGTTAGGCAGAGCGGAGAGTTCCTTGATTGTTGCTTCATCAACAACCTTACCCTCGACGATACCGCCCTTGAGGACCAGTGCTTTGTGCTTCTTGGCGAATGTTGCCATGATACGAGCAGCTGTGGTTTCATCAGAACCGAATGCCAATGCGTTCGGACCAGTCAGTGCGTTCTTCAGATCGGAGAAGCCGGCCGCATCTGCAGCGATGGAAGCGAGAGTGTTCTTGTAAACCTTCATCTCAACGCCTTCAGCGCGTAAGGAGCGGCGGAGTTCTGTGATCTCCGCAACGGAAAGGCCGCGATACTCAGCGACTACGGTGCTTGATGAATCCTGGTACTTGTTCTGAATCTCAGTAACAACACCCTGCTTGTAAGCTAATACATTCTGATTCATTACTTCACCTTCCTTTATACTGTTATCGCATACGCATATAATAGAAAGCCCACGCGGAATGCGAGGGCTCGTAAAAAAGTCATGTTTGATATAACTTTCTCCTACCTCGGTAACCTGATTAAGCTTCCGCCGTTACTGTCTATGGTATTTGATAACAACATATGAAATATTAATTGTCTTTTGCACGGATGTCAATGGGTTTTTTAACCGATGATCTCAATATCATGCGGATAGCGGTTCAATACCTCATATCCGTCTTCTGTTATGAGAACCAGATCCTCGATTCTGCACCCGAGTATTTCCGGGAAATAAATGCCCGGCTCGATGGAATGGATGTTTCCGGCTTCGCTCAGTCTTGTGTTGGCCTGGCTGACATCGCCGTATTCGTGATCTTCCACGCCGATGAAATGGCCCAGACGGTGGGTAAAGTATTCCCCATAGCCGCCCTCTGTAATGATGTCTCTTGCCTTTTTATCTACGTCACAGAACGGAATGCCCGGTTTGAGCATCTTTTCCGCTTCCTCATTGGCGCTTCTGACCAGATTGTAGATCCGCTCCGCTTCCGGAGTAGGGCCTTTCTTATAGAAGAAGGTTCTGGTCATATCAGAACAATAGCCGTGATATCTGCAGCCCACATCAAACAGAACGGCATCGCCTTCCTGAATGACTGTGTCATCGGGCATATGATGAGGATCCGCCGCGTTTTTTCCGAACGCGACGATCGGTTCAAAAGAGAAGCCTTCAGCGCCGAGCGAGCGGTAGATCTCCATGGTCTGCGCCGCCACTTCTCTCTCCGTGACGCCATCATGGATCAGCCGTTTGAACAGTGCCATCGCGCGGTCATTGATGTCGGAAGACTTTCGCATCAGGGCGATTTCCTCCTCATCCTTCACGGCTCTGGTGAAGTCAACCGCTTCCGATCCCAGCTCAAATCCCGAGGCAATCTTTCTTTCCATCATCGGAATCAGGAAACGGGCGGGAAGTATCTTGTCCACGCCGAGGATTTCATCATTTTTCACATAACGGGCGAGCAATGCGGTGATATCATCCGTATCGCTGTAATATACAGTTTCAATCTGATCATCCTCTTCCGCATGGAACAGCGAATTGATGATCAGCACCGGTTTTTCTTCCTTTCTCAGAAGCAGACCGAGGAATCTTTCACCCGGATAAATCCACTCTCCGATCAGATAAAACACAGCACAGGGATCGGTGACCAGAAGCTGGTTCTGATGCGCCGCTCTCATGATTCTTTCCATACGTTCTCTTTTCAGCATGTTTACCCCTTTCTGAAGACCAGAAATCTGCTCAATATATAATTCAGGATGATCACAATCACATTGGAAGCGATCTTGATCACCATATCCGGCATAGCGAGTTTTGTGACAAAGATGAACATGATCAGCCAGTCCAGAGCGCCGGTGGAAAGTCTTGCGGCGAAAAATGAGATGATCTCACGGATCACATCATTTGGCTTTTCCGCCCTGCTTTCAAACACCCATGTCCTGTTTGTGACATAGGCAAACAGCACCGACAGCACCCAGGCAATAACGGTGGACACATTGACCGGGCAGTGAAACATCCTTGTCAGCAGCCAGTAGGCGATGATGTTGACGGCGGTGGTCAGCACGCCGAAAACAATGTAGAGAATAACACTTTTATAACGCGTCAGAAGCTGCTTCATCAATGGGTCTCCATCCATTTCAGAATCATCTGCGCCGCTTTCTTCTTTTTCATTTCCTTATGCTCAATCAGAAGCACATTGAGCTCATTGGCCTTTTCCACATATTCCGGCCGTTCCATATCAATATCCGCGCACAGAACCGGAACAGATGTGATGCCGCCGAATTTGTCCGCGTTTGCCTTGACCTCATAAATGGCCTGCTGATCATACTTTCCGGCTTTGCAGGAAATGGAGATCAGTCTGCCTTTGAGACTGGCAACGACATCGAGCTCACTGTTGGGATCACCGCTGACAAAGTCACCGCCGTTCCAGTCGATATTGACCCGCAGATCCACATCGTCAAAAGCTTTGGAATCAACCATCTGGTAGTAGGTTTCATATTCAAAAGGCACCCCGATATCCGTGACCAGAAGCTGATATGCCCGGTCATGGAAAACCAGTTCGCACCTGCCGTCCCTGATTCCGCAGAAGTCAAAGACATGGGGAAGGTTTTCCAGGATGTTCTCATAATCATGGTAAAACTTCGTGTCTGTGCGCCAGACGGTGTTTTCTTTCTGGCTGCTGCCTGCCGAAGCAATTGCTTTTGCAAAAGCGGTCCATCTTTTCGCTGATCTGCGATGCTCAGCCAGACATTCCTCTGCCGCCTTGCGTCCGTAATCGTCAAAGTATGATTCGGGCAGATTGCGCACCTTGCCGCCATAGAGCTCGACAATCTGTCTTACGCTCAGTCTTGGCACCTTCAGTTTCTGCATGGAGGTTGTGCCGTCATGAAGAATATAGAACTGATCGGTTGACATGCCTGAGTAGCAGATATAGTATCCGTTTCTCTCCGCTGCCGCGGAAACAATCGAAATGGCCAGATCATCGCCGCCATGCACATCAATGAAGATTTCATCCCCTTCAATCTGATCCAGAAGTGATTCAAGACTGGCCGGGGAGTATTCCATGTATTCGGTCGGCGCCGTGATCAGATTTTCGATCACTTCGTTATGGATCAGATGTTTCTGATCCGCCGTATACAGAAAGACAACCAGATCACATTCCAGCTGCGTTGCCGCTATCAGATTCAGCATCTGTTCGGCATCATATAGTTCCACCAGTGTTCTCATGATTAGATTGTACTCCCGCAAAGCCGTCAAAAAAAGAAACAGCCTCAAATTTCAGCTGTTTCCGTATGGTTCAGTATGTTGACTGATGAAGCGGCTTATCCTTTGGCCAGGTGACTCTGTACTCGGTGCGGAGTGTTTTTGTCTGCTGGGGCTGCAGCTCAAGCTTCCATTCCAGCATACCCGTCTTTTCTTTGCGGACGGCATGATCATCGCTAATCACTTCAACGCTGATTGCCGCATCAGACGCAACCGGAATCTGATCACTAACGCTCAGCGTCACCGGAACATCCCTGTTGTTGGATACACAGATTTCACACTCATAGACTGCGGACTGCGAGTTGCGGATAAATGCCTCCGAAGACTTTTTCTTGATTTCCTTGCGGCTCAGGGAAATGGCTTCCTGCAGGCCCAGGGCAACGGCATAAGTCTCTTTGCCGTAATCCGGCGCAATGATGGAAGTGCCGGTATAGGTGCCGTCGAGATAAACAGCCGCATTTCCATGGATGGCAGCCGGCAGATCGGAAGTTTTGATTTCAGCGAGCAGATATGCGCGGATATCCTTTTTCGGCACGGCTTTGGTCACAAAGTCCGCTTTCAGGGTGAATGACTGCAGATCGATCGTGAGACCGTCATCACCGGAAGCGATGTCATAAAGGGATGCGGGAACATATTCAGTCATTGTATCGCCGGATGAGACTTCCGCCTCGTCCATTTCAATCCTGGCAAACTGTGCCGTGTCAGCGGTTGCGCTGTCCTCCATCATCATTTCTTCCATCGCGGTATTGGCTGCCGCTTTCATGGATGCCATCATGGGCATTGCGCCTCCATAGATCGGCTTATGCACAGGCGGTCTGAAATCCAGATATACCGGATCAAGAACGGGAAGACTTGCGGAATTGACCGGATGACCGGTACGCAGTGCGAGCTTCACCTGATTCCAGTCCTCACCGGTGTTCTGTCTGACTTCCGCCCTGACCCTGACATCCAGGGTGTTTTCATTTGTGTCCGCATCGATTTCATACTGCGTGTTCCAGAATGCGGATGTTTCCTGATAAACCAGTTCAAACGGGTAGTCCTTTTCCTGCTGCGCTTTGAGGACCGCGCTGATCAAGGGACGCGCGTCACGGTCGGAAGCCTTGTTCAGCAGTCTGTTCAGTTTTCTGATCTCTTTCTCGATCCCTCGGATTTCGGCGTGGATTTCCTTCACACGCTGCGGATAAGAATTGATATAACTCTCAACATCCGAAAGCGATGCGTTCGCGGACTTCGCGAATTCAGCACCGGCTTTCCACATTTCCGCCTGTTCCTTCAGAACCGCGATCAGCTCTTTTTTCTCATTGATTTCGTCTGCGATATGAGCTGCCTCTTTGTCATCCTCATCCTTCTGGATGATATGAATCGCATAAGCCCTGACAGAGGGATCGATTCTCAGCTGCATGGTGTCGGTATAGGCTGAGGAGGTCATTCCCGCGATGCGCACATGGTTTTCACCGGGCACAAGATGAACCGTTCCCTTTCTTGTGACGGTGCATCCGCTGCGGTATATGAAAGCTTCCTTCAATACTGTTTCAATGTTCATGATATTTACCGCCTTTCTCAAAACCATTATAGCAAAGAAAAAAGATCCGCTTTTCCGAATGGGGATCAGCAGATCTTTTCTTAATCAATTCAATTCAGTTTGTTGAAATTACTCAACGATCTTGATAACGTTACCGGAACCTACTGTACGGCCGCCTTCACGAATGGAGAAACGTGTTCCCTGTTCAACAGCGATCGGCTTCAGCAGTTCAACGTGCATTTCAACGTTGTCACCAGGCATGCACATTTCTGTTCCTTCCGGAAGAGTGATGATGCCTGTAACGTCAGTTGTACGGAAGTAGAACTGAGGACGGTAGTTGGAAACGAACGGTGTGTGACGTCCGCCTTCATCCTTCTTCAGAACGTAAACCTGAGCAACGAACTTTGTGTGCGGAGTAACGGAACCCGGCTTAGCGAGAACCTGTCCACGCTCGATTTCGTCACGGTTGACACCACGGAGCAGAGCACCGATGTTGTCGCCAGCCTGAGCGAATTCAAGCATCTTACGGAACATTTCGATACCTGTAACGACTGTGGAACGTGTCTCTCTGAGACCAACGATTTCAACCTGGTCGTTGAGGTTCAGTCTGCCACGCTCAACACGGCCAGTAGCAACAGTACCACGACCTGTGATTGTGAAGACGTCTTCAACAGCCATCAGGAACGGCTTGTCGAATTCATGCGGAGGAGTCGGGATCCACGTGTCAACAGCGTCGAGGAGTTCCTTGATGGAAGGAGTCCACTTCGGATCTCCGTTCAGAGCGCCGTATGCGGAACCGCGGATGATCGGTGTGTTGTCGCCGTCGAAATCATAGGAGTCGAGCAGTTCGCGGACTTCCATTTCAACGAGGTCGATCAGCTCATCGTCGTCAACCTGGTCGCACTTGTTCAGATATACAACCATCTTGGGAACGCCGACCTGACGAGCGAGCAGGATGTGCTCACGTGTCTGGGGCATCGGTCCGTCGGATGCAGCAACAACGAGGATTGCGCCGTCCATCTGAGCAGCACCGGTGATCATGTTCTTGATGTAGTCAGCGTGGCCTGGGCAGTCTACGTGTGCGTAGTGTCTTGTCAGAGTCTGGTATTCAACGTGTGCAGTGTTGATTGTGATACCACGAGCCTTCTCTTCAGGAGCGCCGTCGATCTTGTCATAAGCTTCGAAAACAGCCTTACCTGCTTCAGGATGCTCAGCAAGATACTTTGTGATCGCTGCTGTCAGAGTTGTTTTGCCGTGGTCTACGTGACCGATTGTGCCAATATTGACATGTTCGAGTGATCGGTCAAATTTTTCCTTTGCCATTTTTAGTTTTCCTCCTGATTTATTCAGTCTGCATTAATTTTAGCGGACTTGATACCTTTATGCAATAATTACTTACTGCCGTTTTTCTCAATAATTTCCTTCGCGATATTCTTAGGTACTTCCTCGTAATGATCCATTGTCATCATGTATGTTCCGCGGCCCTGTGTGAATGAACGCAGGTCTGTAACATAACCGAACATGGATGCCAGCGGGATGTACGCCTTGACCTTGATCGCGTTGCCTGTTTCTTCCTGATCACGGATCTGTCCGCGGCGCTTTGTAACGTCACCCATGACGGCACCGAGGTATTCAGACGGAGCAGTGATATCAACAGCCATAATCGGTTCGAGAATAGCGGGATCGCAGACCTTTGCGGCTTCCTTGAGCGCGAGGGATGCAGCGATCTTGTAAGCCTGTTCGCTGGAGTCTACATCGTGGTAGCTTCCGTCGAACAGAATTGCCTTGATGTCAACAACCGGATATCCGGCTACCAGACCGTTGTTCAGAGCCTCTTCGAGACCTGCCTGTGTCGGTCTGATGAATTCCTTCGGAACGGATCCGCCGATTGTCTGATCCTCAAACTCGAAGCCTTTGCCCGGGTTCGGGATGAATCTGATCCATACGTCACCATACTGACCGTGACCGCCGGACTGACGGATGAAGCGTCCTTCTGCCTCGCCTTCCTTGCGGATTGTCTCACGGTATGCAACCTGAGGCGCACCGGCTGTGGCTTCGACTTTGAACTCTCTCTTCATACGGTCCATGATGATATCCAGCTGAAGCTCACCGACACCGGCAATGATTGTCTGGCCTGTTTCTTCATCTGTGTATGTACGGAATGTCGGGTCTTCTTCTGCCAGTTTTGCCAGGGCGTTGTCCATCTTCTGGGCATCGGCCTTTGTCTTGGGCTCAACGGACATCTGGATAACCGGTTCCGGGAATACCATGGATTCAAGGATAATCGGATGATTCTCATCGCAGAGTGTATCACCGGTTGTTGTATTCTTGAGACCTACCGCACCGGCGATATCGCCTGCGTAGACCTCATCGACATCAGCACGGTGGTTCGCATGCATGCGGACCAGACGGCCGAATCTTTCTCTCTTGTTCTTGGAAGCGTTGAGGATGTAGCTTCCTGCTGTTGCGATACCGGAGTATACGCGGAAGTATGTCAGTCTGCCGACGAACGGGTCTGTCGCAACCTTGAAGGCAAGCGCTGCGAAGGGCTCTTCATCGGAAGGATGACGCTCATCTTCCGTGCCGTCATCAAGGTGGCCCTTGATGGAAGGCACATCAGTCGGTGCCGGAAGGTATTCGACAACCGCGTCCAGCATCAGCTGAACACCCTTGTTCTTATATGCGGAACCGCACATAACCGGGAAGAATTCGGAGGTCAGAACGCCTGCTCTGATCGCTCTCTTGATTTCTTCAACAGTCGGTTCCTCGCCTTCCAGAACCTTCATCATGACTTCTTCATCGTAGTCAGCGATCATCTCCAGCATTGTCTGACGCATATCTGTCGCCTTGTCGAGATACTGCTCATCAATGTCTGTGATCTTGATATCTGTACCGAGGTCATTCTGGTACATGTACTGCTTCATGGTGACGAGGTCGATGATTCCGCGGAAACTCTGTTCAGCGCCGATCGGCATCTGGATCGCAGCCGCCTTGGCACCGAGTCTGTTTCCGATGGAAGCTACTGACATATCGAAGTCAGCACCGGTCGCATCCATCTTGTTGGAGAATACGATACGGGGAACTTTATATTCAGTCGCCTGTCTCCAGACTGTTTCTGTCTGCGGTTCGACACCTGCCTTGGAATCAAGTACAGTAACAGCTCCATCGAGAACTCTGAGGGAACGCTCAACTTCAGCAGTGAAGTCAACGTGGCCCGGGGTGTCGATAATGTTGATCTGGCAATCTTTCCAATGACAGGTTGTGGCAGCGGAAGTGATCGTGATACCACGTTCCTGTTCCTGTGCCATCCAGTCCATCTGTGAAGCACCGTCATGTGTTTCACCGATCTTGTATATCTTGCCTGTGTAATAAAGGATACGCTCTGTTGTCGTTGTCTTGCCGGCATCGATATGAGCCATGATTCCGATATTACGAACCTTGTCTAAAGGGAACTCTCTAGGCATAAATCGCTCCTTTCCTATATATAGATGAGTTGATGCGGATTGAAATTACCAACGATAGTGAGCAAACGCCTTGTTTGCTTCTGCCATCTTGTGGGTATCTTCCTTTCTCTTTACAGATGCGCCTGTTCCGTTTGCAGCATCCATCAGCTCAGCTGCGAGTCTCTTCTCCATTGTTGTCTCATGACGGCTTCTGGAGAAGTTGACGATCCATCTGAGGGCGAGAGTCAGCTTTCTTTCAGCGCTGACCTCAACCGGTACCTGGTAGTTGGCACCGCCGACACGGCGGACCTTGAGTTCGAGGACAGGCATAACGTTGCCGAGTGCCTTCTCGAATACTTCCATGGCGGGCTGGCCTGTCTGCTTCTCGATGATTGCGAATGCATCATAGAGAATTGTCTGGGCTGTGCCCTTCTTGCCATCGATCATAATCTTGTTGATGAGCTTTGTAACCAGCTTTGAGTTGTACACGGGATCCGGTAAAACTTCACGCTTTGCTATATAACCTTTTCTGGGCATGACTTCTACTCCTTCCTATTACTTCTTGGGTCTCTTTGCACCGTAGAGGGAACGGCTCTGGCCACGGTTTGCAACACCTGCGCAGTCGAGTGTACCGCGGATGATGTGATAACGTACACCAGGGAGGTCCTTGACACGGCCGCCTCTGATCATAACGACAGAGTGTTCCTGAAGGTTGTGGCCGACGCCCGGGATATATGCTGTGACTTCCATACCGTTGGACAGACGTACACGGGCATACTTACGGAGAGCAGAGTTCGGCTTTTTCGGAGTCATGGTGCCGACACGGGTGCAGACGCCTCTCTTCTGAGGGCTGCTGATCTTTGTCGGACGGTTGCGAAGTGAGTTGAAGCCTCTGTTTAACGCAGGGGACTTGCTCTTGTAAACTTTATCGGTACGGCCTTTGCGTACCAACTGGTTTATTGTAGGCATTTGAGTAATCTCCTTTCTCTTTTGTGCACACATTACCAAGTGTGCCGGACCTTGGACTTTTTTTAGGCTTTGCAAGCATTACAAAGCCTTCTTTGGTCAAGCTAATACATAATAAATGCACAGAGTACCAATGTCAAACAGTTTTTCACGTGTTTTCAAAGCATTTTTTAATTGGAAATACAACCGTATGGCAAAGGCCTTTCAACAGGTGCATATTGAATCTTTTCTTTCCCTTAGATTGACTGGTTCGCTATAATAGATACACGAGGAGGTGCTTATGGCTAAGAAAAAAGTATGCGATTTCTGTCTTGGCGAAGGACGCGGCATGTTCAAGCGCCTGGAAACACTGCCTGACGGGCACCATATATGCAAAGACTGCAAGCGGATTGTCCAGAAATACAATCTGCCTTTGAAATATGATCTTTTCCAGACGCTGGTCACAGCCCAGCCGAATATGAAGGATATGATCATGGACGCATATCTGGAAAACAACGATGCCAATGAAGCATTGGCAAAACACTACCCCTTCCCGGCAATTCTCATGCATGCCGGCGAGCACTGCATCAATGTCGTGGATGCGACATACACGGTTGCCAAGTCAATGATTCCGGATACTCCGGCTGTCCGCTCCATCCAGGCGGTCATGAAAGGCTCCATCAACAACATCCGCGATGCGGCGGCAGGTGAGCCAAGCGAAGTGATTTCCGGCAAATTATATGAAACTGAAGCCGCTCTCTACTTCCTTTCACCGTATATCGTCAACTGCCACAGACTCGGCTATACAAAGCGCAACACCGGTTCAACCGACCAGGTTGTGGTTGCGACACCGACCAAGACGTTCACCTACTCGGTTGAAAATGCGGATCTGTTCTTTATGAGGGAGCGCTTCTACCAGAAGGTCAACGCCGCCCGCCACAACAAGGACAAGCATCTGATTTATATCACCAATGACAACCAGGTCAGAATCACCCCGGGTGTCTATGACATTCCCAAGAGCCTGCGTCCGGGTATTTACAAAGTCAAGGCGATCAAGGATGCCGGACTTCATATCAAGGACCCGATGGGCAGGATCAAGGATTACTACGAAAACGAGGAACACATTGATTTACGCGACGGCGGTGTGCTCGAGTGCACCGGCGAATATCAGCTGCAGTGGATCGGTGAACAGGAAGCGGAATAAGCTTCCTGTTTTTTCATGCAAAAACCGGTGACGCTCACCGGTTCTTTTCATTGATTCCATGGATTGGACGGAGAAGGATCGGTCGGATCCCATCCGCGGTTTTCACTCTCCGGATCAATCCAGATTGATCCCGGCCTGCCCAGCGGGCCATAGCTTTCATAGTCATCATAGAATTCGACGACCGTCCCGATCGGACAGTTGTTGTAAATCCACATCGCATCCCGCACGCACAGTCTGACGCAGCCCATCGAGGCGGATGTGCCGAGCTTGTTGTACTCGTTATATTCCAGATCGCCCTCATACTGGGTGTAATACGGCACTGAATGGAAGAGAATATCCCCGACAATGTCGGTTGCGTACTGGCCGTAGCACGGACCGTACAGAAGTCTCCATCTCGACTTGCCGAAGGTTGTGTAAGTGCCAAGGGGCGTCGCGCCGCCGGTGGAACAGATAAACGCGGTGTAAGGCTCATAATCCCCCGCATCATTCAATGCGTAGACAGTGACCGTGTTCAAGGCGCGGTTGATACGGATATAGTACGGATTGCCCCCGCCTGAAGCCGCAGCCGGAGCCGGCGGTTCATACACGACAGGTTTTTCCTCAACAATCAGGGTGAACTGTGCCTCTGTCTGATTGCCGTTGATATCGGCCGCTTTGACTGTGATGGTGTATTCGCCGGGCGTATCCGGATCATACTCACCTTCAAAACGCCAGGCACCGCTTTCCGCCGTTTCATCATACGGAAGCTCCCCGTCAACCGGATCCGCAACGGAAACAACATTGCCGGCAGGATCAAAACCATCCCCTTCGGTGATCACGCAGGTTTCTTCCGCCAGCTCAATCTGCGGCGCTTTGGTATCCTCCACAATAATGTTGTAAAGGAATTCCCGTTCCACTTTCACACCGTAGGAATCCTGGTCCGAAAGGCGGATCTTCACTTCATGATCCCCAGTTTTCATCGGGTCCACTTCGCCGGTGAACTCAATATTGCCGGTGTGTTTCTTCACCAGGCTGTTCAGGTCGAACGGATCGCCGTACTCCCGCATCAGCATATCCGCATCGATATCCACCTTCAGACCTTCCATGGCTTTGTCATAGGCGGCCTGTCTGCGTTTCAGCTCTTCCTGTTCCTGATAATCCGCATACATTTTCATTCCGCCATAACCGGCAGCCGCTGCCGCAACCAGCGAAACGATAATCCATCTCTTTTTCATAATGAAAGTATACACTGCCTTTGCATATAAAACAGCCGGCATTTCAGCCGGCTGTCTGTTACATCCTTTTTTCAATTACCTGAAATAATCCACAGCTCCGCGGAAGATATATTCCTGGGTGGAAAGATCAGGGATGTTTGCGTAGAGGTTCTCACCTGAACGTTCGGAATGTCCCATCTTGCCGAGAATTCTTCCATCCGGTGAAAGGATGCCTTCCACCGCGTTGTAGGAGTTGTTGGGGTTGAAGTGAATGTCGCTGGTCGGATTGCCTTCGAAATCCACATACTGGGTGGCGATCTGGCCGTTTTCGATCAGCTGCTTCATGACTTCATCATTTGCCACGAATCTGCCTTCGCCATGGGAGATGGCAACGGTATCAATCTCGCCGGTCTGCGCATATCTCAGCCACGGTGATTTCACGGAGGCGATTCTGGTTCTGACCAGCATCGACTGATGTCTGCCGATTGTGTTGAAGGTCAGGGTCGGGCAGTTCTCATCGGTGTCGATGATCTTGCCGTACGGTACAAGACCGAGTTTGATCAGAGCCTGGAAACCGTTGCAGATGCCGAGCATGAGACCTTCTCTTTCATCGAGAAGTTCCGTGACAGCCGCCTTGACCTTCGGGTTGCGGAAGAAGGCTGTGATGAATTTGCCGGAGCCGTCCGGTTCATCGCCGCCGGAGAATCCGCCAGGAACCGCAATGATCTGGCTGCGGGCAATCGCCTTGGCGAATCCTTCCGCGCTTTCCTCGATGTCTTTTCCGGTGAGGTTGCGGATGACGAAGATCTCCGCCTCCGCACCTGCTCTTTCAAAGGAGCGGGCTGTGTCATATTCGCAGTTGGTGCCCGGGAAGACCGGAATCAGCACATGCGGCTTTTCACATGTGTAGGACGCATGCATGACGCCGCGCTCTGTGCAGTCACTGTTGATGATCTTTGTTCCGCTTTCCACATGGGTATACGGGAAGACAGGCTGCAGCTTGTCCTCATAGATCTTCTGGATCTGTTTCAGATCGACGCATTCCGCATCAGTCTTCAGCACATATTCATCAATGGTGGTGCCGATCAGACATGCATCATCGATTTCCTCTGCTGTTTCAAACAGGAAGGCGCCATAGCACTTTTCAAACAGATTGTCTGTATTCTTCAGCTGCACACCGATGCGGTTGCCGAGTGCGCACTTGAGCAGGCCTTCGGCAATGCCGCCTCTTTCCAGTGTCCAGACAGAGAGAACCCTGCCTTCTCTGATCAGCTCTTCCATACGGGCAAAGACGCTTCTGACACTTGCGAAGTCAGGCAGCTTCTTTTCATCATACTTCGGAGCCAGAACATAGAGATTGTGTCCGGCACCCTTGAATTCGGGGCTCAGGACCTTATCGGCATCCGCGGTGGAAACCGCAAATGAGATCAGGGTCGGAGGCACATCGATATCCTCGAAGGTTCCGCTCATGGAATCCTTTCCGCCGATCGCGGCGATTCCAAGCTCAACCTGTGCCTTAAGGGCACCCAGCAATGCGGCAAACGGTTTGCCCCATCTTGCCGGCTCGTGGTTGACTCTTCCGAAATACTCCTGGAAGGAAAGCCATGTGTGTTCAAGACTTCCGCCTGCGGCGATGATGCTTGCTGCGGACATGATAACCGCAGCCATTGCGCCATGGTAAGGGGAAGCGCTGGAGAGATACGGGTCAAAGCCCCAGCCCATCAGTGAGGCGGTGTTTGTCTCTTTGCCCAGAACCGGAATTCTGGCCGCCATTGCCTGGGTCGGAGTCAGCTGATACTTTCCGCCGAAAGGCATCAGGATGGTGCCTGCGCCGATGGTGGAGTCAAAGCGTTCGGAAAGACCTTTCTGCGAGCAGATGTTGAGATCGCCTGCCAGCGCCTCCATCTTTTCATTCAGAGATGCGCCGCAGTCTTTCGCTTCCTCTTCGCAAAGCGCGCCGACTTCAATGTCGGTATAACGGCTGGCGCCGTTGGAATTGAGGAATTCACGGGAGATGTTG
Organism: Erysipelotrichaceae bacterium NK3D112; assembly: GCA_000701725.1. Lineage (GTDB taxonomy): Bacteria > Bacillota_I > Bacilli_A > Erysipelotrichales > Erysipelotrichaceae > Bulleidia. The sequence goes on along the minus strand of JNJQ01000006.1, from coordinate 112,898 downwards.
ACGATTTCATGGCCTTCAAGGGTCATGATCATTCTCGGATTCTCACTGACAACCGCGACCACCGTTGATTCGAGGTTTTCGCTGTCAGCCAGTTCAATGAATCTCTTCACATCCTTTTCGCGCACAACGACAGCCATGCGCTCCTGAGATTCGGAGATCGCCAGTTCGGTGCCGTTGAGGCCTTCGTATTTCTTCGGAACCTTGTCCAGGTTGATCATCAGACCGTCCGCGAGTTCGCCGATCGCTACGGACACACCGCCGGCGCCGAAGTCGTTGCAGCGGATGATGAGACGGGTGGCTTCCGGATTGCGGAAGAGTCTCTGCAGTTTTCTTTCTTCCGGCGCGTTTCCCTTCTGCACTTCCGCGCCGCAGCTTTCCAGTGATTCAACGCTGTGCGCTTTGGAGCTGCCGGTTGCGCCGCCGCATCCGTCACGGCCGGTTCTGCCGCCCAACAGGATGACAATATCGCCGGGCTGCGGTACTTCGCGGATGACATTTTCAGCCGGGGCAGCCGCAATGACTGCGCCGACTTCCATACGCTTGGCCACATAGCCGGGATGGTAAAGCTCACGCACAAGGCCGGTCGCCAGACCGATCTGGTTGCCGTAGGAGCTGTAGCCGTTGGCTGCGGTTGTGACGATTCTGCGCTGGGGCAGTTTGCCCTTGAGGGTATCCTCAAGCGGTGTCAGCGGATCCGCCGCACCGGTGATGCGCATTGCCTGATAGACATAGCTGCGTCCGGAAAGCGGGTCGCGGATGGCGCCGCCAAGACATGTCGCCGCACCGCCGAACGGTTCGATTTCCGTCGGGTGGTTGTGTGTCTCGTTTTTGAACATGAGCAGCCAGTCCTGCTTTTCGCCTTCGACATCGACGGTGATCTTTACCGAGCAGGCGTTGATCTCCTCGGATTCATCGAGGTCCTTGAGCTGGCCGCGCTTTTTGAGAATCTTCGCGCCGATGGTGCCAAGATCCATTAATGTCAGCGGCTTCGCCTTGCGTCCGGCATAGATTTCCTCTCTGAGTTTCAGATATTCCTCATATGTCTCGCGCACGAAGTCGGGTTCGATATCAATGTTGTTGATAATCGTATTGAATGTTGTGTGACGGCAGTGGTCGGACCAGTAGGTGTCGATGACTCTGATTTCCGTGATGGTCGGATCACGCTTCTCTTCATCTTTGAAGTATTTCTGCAGGAAGCAGATATCCGCCAGGTCCATCGCCAGACCGTACCGTGAAAGGAAGTCATTGAGCTCTGTTTCACTAAGCGCAGTGAAGCCTTCCAGCACTTCGGGCAGATCCGGCTTGGGATATTTCTGCAGAATGGTTTCCGGTTTGGCCAGGGAAGCTTCTCTGGATTCAACCGGGTTGATCAGTGTTTCACGGATTTTCGCCTTGTCAGCTTCGTCGAGCTCGCCCTTGATGTAATAGACTCTGGCACTTGCCACATCGGGTCTTGTCTTCATCGTGGACAGCTGGATGCACTGGGCGCAGGAATCCGCTCTCTGATCAAACTGGCCGGGAAGATATTCCACCGCGAAAACCCATTCATCTTCTGCCGCAGCGGGTGCGGTTTCCTCATAGAGGTCATCGACCTGCGGCTCGGAAAGAATGGTGTAACGGGCGGAAAGATAATCCTCCTCGTCAATATTTTCAATATCGTAGCGGTTGAGAATGCGTACGCTTTCGATTTTGTCCGAGCGCAGCGCTTCTCTCAGGTCAGCCAGTGTGTGGGCCGCCTCAACCGCAAACGGTTTTCTTTTTTCGACAAAACAACGGTAGACTGTCATTTGATTACCTCAGCTTTCTGCCGATATCTGTGCGGTAGTGCATATCCTGGAAACCGATTTCCTTCACTGCCGCATAGGAATTGTCAAGCGCCTCTCCAAGCGTATCCGCCACGGACGTGATGCCGAGCACTCTTCCGCCGTTGGTCAGATATTTTCCGTCGACGAGTTTTGTGCCGGCATGGAATACGGTGACGCCCTCGTGCTGTCCGTTTTCATCAAGGCCATGAATCTCATAGCCTTTGACATACTTCTGCGGATAGCCGCCGGAAGCTTCGATCACACAGGCAGCCGCCTGCTTTGACCATTCGATCTCCACATCCGCGAGTGTTCCGTCATGGCATGCCTTCATGATTGTGAAGAGATCGCTCTTCAGTAAGGGCAGCACAACCTGTGTCTCGGGATCGCCGAAACGGCAGTTGTATTCAACCACGCGCGGTCCCTTCGGTGTCAGCATCAATCCAAAGTACAGACATCCTTTGAATGTTCTGCCTTCCGCATTCATCGCCTGCATGGTCGGCTCAAAGATTTCCTTCATGCAGGTGTCAGCGATTTCCGCTGTGAAGTAGGGAGAGGGAGCGATCGTTCCCATTCCGCCGGTGTTGAGACCTTCATCATTGTCAAGGGCACGCTTGTGGTCCATGGAAGAGATCATCGGTCTGATGACATTGCCGTCTGTGAAGGCGAGCACGGAGACTTCCGGACCGGTCATGAATTCCTCCACGACAACTCTGTTTCCGGAGGCGCCGAAGGCCTGGTCAACCATGATTTCCTGAACGGCTGCCTCAGCTTCCTTTTCATCGGCAGCGATCAGCACGCCTTTGCCCAGGGCAAGTCCGTCCGCCTTGATGACGGCGGGATATGAATTTCTGTAACGGATGTATTTCATCGCTTCTTCCGGCTTGTCAAAAACCTCATAGGCAGCGGTCGGAATGCCGTAAGCCTTCATGAGATTCTTGGAGAACACCTTGGAAGCCTCGATGACTGCCGCATCGTGGGTTGGTCCGAAGCACGCAATGCCATGCTTTTCGAGCATGTCCACCATACCCAGAGCCAGCGGATCATCGGGTGTGACCACACAGAAATCAACCTGTTCCTCAAGGGCCAGCTTCAGCATGCCCTCAAGATCAGTGGCGCCGACATTCACGCATCTTGCGTCTGCGGCGATGCCGCCGTTGCCCGGCGCGCAGATGATTTCGGTGATTTCAGTATTTTCTTTCAGTTTCCGGATGACCGCGTGTTCACGGCCGCCGGAACCGACTACGAGTACTTTCATGAGAACTCCTTTCAAACGGGAAGATCAATGATGGAACAGACGGATGCCGTTGAAGACCATGGTCATACCGTATCTGTCGCAGGTTTCGATGACATTGTCATCACGGATGGATCCGCCCGGCTCGGCAATATAGCAGACGCCGCTCTTGTGCGCTCTTTCGATATTGTCGCCAAACGGGAAGAAGGCGTCGGAACCCAGTGATACGCCGGTGTTCTTTGCCAGCCATTCCTTCTTTTCCTCAACTGTGAGCGGTTCAGGCTTTTCGGTGAAGAGGTTCTGCCATGTGCCGTCTCTGAGCACATCCTCATATTCCTCACCGATGTAGACATCGATGGTATTGTCGCGGTCAGCTCTGCGGATATCATCTCTGAACGGCAGCGCGAGAACCTTCGGGTTCTGTCTCATCCACCAGTTGTCAGCCTTGTTTCCGGCAAGACGTGTGCAGTGGACGCGGCTCTGCTGGCCGGCACCGATACCGATGGCCTGGCCGCCCTTGGCATAGGCAACGGAGTTGGACTGTGTGTATTTCAGGGTGATCAGCGCGATCTTGAGGTCGCGGACAGCTTCCTCGGGAAGGTCCTTGTTAGCGGTCACGATGTTTGTGAAGAGGGAGTCATCAATCTTGATGTTGTTTCTGCCCTGTTCGAATGTGATGCCGAAGACCTGCTTTCTTTCAATCGGATCCGGTACATAGTCAGGATCGATCTGAACAACGTTGTAGCTGCCCTTTCTCTTGGATCTCAGGATTTCAAGCGCTTCTTCTGTATAGCCCGGCGCGATGACACCGTCGGAGACTTCCTTCTTGATCAGATTGGCTGTGTCGGCATCGCAGATATCGGAAAGCGCTGCCCAATCGCCATAGGAGCTCATGCGGTCGGCACCGCGTGCTCTTGCATATGCGCAGGCAATCGGGGAAAGCTCCTGGTCGCCGGTGAAGTAGATCTTTCTTTCAACCTCAGTCAGAGGCAGACCGACAGCAGCGCCTGCCGGGGATACATGCTTGAAACTTGCGGCACTGGGCAGACCGGTGGCTTCCTTGAGTTCCTTGACCAGCTGCCAGCTGTTGAGCGCGTCCATGAAGTTGATATAACCGGGACGTCCGTTGAGAACAGTAACAGGGAGTTCACCCTCTTCGATGAAAATTCTGGACGGTTTCTGATTGGGGTTGCAGCCGTATTTCAGTTCGAGTTCCTTAGCCATGTTTTATTCCTCCTCATGCTTGTTATAGATTCTTGTCTTTGTTTCGCCTGTTTCGATGTCAATCGCTCTTGTGAACAGGGAAACCTTGTTGTCTTTGTTCAGTGCCTTCCAGACATTGTCGCTCCATTCATCAAAGGGCATCTTTTCCATTTCCCATAAAACCGGCTCGCCTTCGAAGGAAGGAATCGGATTGCCGTTTTCACGGTAGGTGTGGATGATATGGCCGCAGCCGTTGAGCTCATTGGTGAAATCGAAGAACTGTCTGTGGGTACTTTCGGGATTGCCGTCCGCACTCTTGAGGATGGACATCTGATAGGAGTCGCCCTTCACAACTGCGGAAATGCGGGGTGTCCAGTTGGGTCCGTCCGGCTCGTATGTTCTTGTTCTCAGGGCATCCTCGAAGCTCTTGCCCTCTGCCATGAAATCATAGATGGTATCAGTCTGATCGCCGTTTGTGACGATGGTTGTGCCGTTCAGAACTCTGACCGGGGCATAGATGATCAGGGAAGGATCCTGCATTTTGGAAGGATCAAACGCCTGTGTGCGGATGCCCTCGCCATCTGTGACGAAGACTCTGTTTCTGCTGTTTTCGCTTCTGCCCATGATGAAGTAGGCGATTCTCATCTTCTTTCCGCACGGGGTTCTTCCGATTGCGATACCGCGGCCGGGATATTCGTTGTTGGCAAGATAATCAAATAAGTTGACTGCTTTCATAATCTTTATTCCTCCTCACTGAGCTGTGCTGCGACCATTTCCGCCGCCTGGGGCAGAAGGATCCATTCAGCCTGTTCCATAACTCTTCTCTGCAATACTTCGGGTGTGTCGCCGTCTTCGATGTAAACCGCCTTCTGAAGCAGGATGCGGCCGCCGTCGGGAATCTCATTGACCAGATGGACGGTCGCGCCGGTCACCTTGACGCCTTTTTCCAGGGCAGCCTCATGGACTTTGAGTCCGTAGAAGCCTTTGCCGCAGAAGGAAGGAATCAGAGACGGATGGATGTTGATAATGCGATCCGGATAGGCGCGGATCACGGTTTCGCCGAGAATGCTCAGGAAACCGGCCAGGATGACCATGTCAATGTCATGGGCTTTGAGCACATCGACAATCGCCTGATCATATTCCTGCTGGGAAGCGTAGTTCTTTCTGGAGACAACCGCGCTTTCAATGCCTGCGGCCGCCGCTCTTTCCAAAGCATATGCCTTCGGATTGGAAGCCAGCACAAGTCTGATTTTTCCGTGCGGGATCTTTCCCGCCTTTTCCGCATCGATCAGGGCCTGCAGGTTGGTTCCGCCGCCGGATACCAGTACAGCGATATCCGTCATGTTCAGTTTTCCTCGATGATGACCGAGTGGTCGCCTTCAATCATTTCGCCGATGACGGAAGCCTCAATGCCGTTTTCCCTTAAGAGGTTCACAGCTGTTTCCGCATCTTTCTGCTCAACGATCGCGATCATGCCCACACCCATATTGAAGGTGTTGTACATGTCATGTTCGGGAATGTTTCCGACTTCCTCAATCAGTTTGAAGACTTCCGGAATATTCCAGGTGCCCTTGTGCACGCGGGCGCTGAGATTTTCCTCAAAGGCTCTGGGCATGTTTTCGTAGAAACCGCCGCCGGTGATATGGGCAATCGCGTTGACCTGAACCTTTTCAAGCAGTGCGAGCACCGGTTTCACATAGATCTTTGTCGGAGTCAGCAGCACTTCGCCAAGCGGCTTTCCGAGTCTTTCCTCATATCTGTAAAGAGAATCGGTATTTTCAATGTCAAACACTTTTCTGACCAGTGAGAATCCGTTGGAATGCACACCGGAGGAAGGCAGTGCGATGATCGCGTTGCCGGCCTTGACATTGGCCTTGTCAAGAATCTTCTTCTCATCGATGATGCCGACCGAGAATCCGGCCAGATCGTATTCATCCTCAGCCATCAGGCCCGGATGTTCCGCGGTTTCCCCGCCGATCAATGCGGCGCCTGACTGCACGCATCCTTCCGCAACGCCCTTGACGATCTGTTCGATCTTTTCCGGAATGTTCTTTCCGCAGGCGATGTAATCAAGGAAGAACATCGGCTTTGCGCCGGTGCAGATGATGTCATTGACACACATTGCGACGCAGTCAATGCCGACTGTGTCATGCTTGTCGAGCATGAAGGCCAGTTTGACCTTGGTGCCCACACCGTCTGTGCCGGAGACGAAGACAGGTCTTTCCATCCCTTTCATATCCGGTGCGTACATGCCGCCGAAACCGCCGATTGAATCCAGTACCTGTGGGGTTGTTGTCCGGGCGACATGGGATTTGATCAGTTCGACCGAACGGTATCCGGCTGTCACATCGACGCCGGCCGCTTTGTAGCTGTCACTGTAGCTCTTTTCCATGTGCTTCTCCTTTATCCTTATTTATTCTGAAGCTTTTCCTGAAGAGCCGCGTCCTTTTTCAGAACGGTCTCTTTCTGCTTTTTTCTGTCTGCCGCGATCTTTTCCGCCAGCTCATCATCGCCAAGAGCGAGAATCTCAGCTGCCAGGTATGCCGCGTTTTTGGCGCCGTCAATGGCAACGGTGGCCACCGGAATGCCGGAAGGCATCATGACGGTTGCCAGCAGGGCATCAGTACCTTCGAGCACAGCTGATTTGAGCGGTACGCCGATGACCGGCAGTGTTGTATGCGCCGCCAGCACGCCTGCCAGAGCTGCCGCCATGCCTGCGCCGGCAATGATCACTCCGAATCCGTTTTCCTTTGCGTTTTCAGCAAATTCGGCCGCTTCCAGAGGTGTGCGGTGGGCGGAATATACATGTGCTTCGAAAGGAATACCATACTCTTCCAAGACGGTGAATGCTTTGGACATTACGGGCAGATCACTGTCCGAGCCCATGATTACTGCAGCTTTTTTCATATCTCCTCCTGTATAAAAAACAGCCTCCGGGTAATCCAAAGGCTGATCATTTCTTTTCTGATTTCGCTGTTAAAAAGCCGACTGCGCGGATATCCTTCCGGCAGCACTTTGTTCCTTCTTTTGTTCGGAGAGTCACAACAACAGACGCCATAGCTCCATCCTTTCAACCCGACGGGGTTTCCGTTACCAAACTGAAGTGCACACATATATTAACAAATAATCTATGAAAGTAAAGGTACTTATTCGGTTTCGTACTGCATGTTCCGGCGCAGTTTTCTTCTGACTCTGTTTATGTGTCTCTCAAAGCTTCCGTCATTGAGCAGACGGGCGATCACATACTGCGAAAGCGCGGAAACCGTGCATGAGGAGGAAGACATTTTTTCCAGAAATTCTTCCGTATATGCCTCAGGCAGAATCATATAGCCGACCCTGATCGAGGGAGCGATCGTGCGGGTGAAAGTATTCAGATAAATCACATGTTTCACCGGCTCGATGGAAAACAGCGTCTGCTGCACTTTCAGCAATGGCGAAAACTCGGATTCATAATCATCCTCAACGATGAATGCGTTATGTTTTTCCGCCCAGCGGATGTATTCCATGCGCTTGGAGGCGTCGGTGCTGCGGCCGCTCGGATAGCTGTGATAAGGCGTCACATGAAGAACGGATGCCTTTGTGCGGGAAAGCTCATCGCTGCGGATGCCGTTGGCGCCGAGTTTCAGATGATCGGTTTTCACATCGTTGTGCTCATACATGCGGATGATATTGTCATAGCACGGATCCTCCACGGCATAGAGACGGTCTCTGCCAAGCAGCTGCACGATCAGGGAGTATAGATATTCCGAACCGGAACCGATGACAACCTGGTCCGGCTTGACGCGCATGCCGCGGGAGCGGTTGAGATAGGAAGCGATGGCGCTGCGGATTTCCTGGCTTCCCCTTCCTTCGGTTCTGACCAGCAGCTGATCCCCTTTTTCTGCCAGCACTCCGCGCATCGCTGACATATACACGGAAACGGGGAAGACATATTCATCCGTCTGTGTCTTTTTCTCATTCACCGCCTTAGTCTTTTCCACATGGATCAGATCATTCTCGCGGTAGATGACATAATAGCCGCTGCGCATTCTCGCCTCGATATAGCCTTCCTCATTGAGCAGCTCATAGGCATGTTCCACACTGATCAGGCTGAGTCCCTTTTCCTGGGCCATCAGACGCTTGGAGGGTATCTTTGAGCCGTAAGGAAAGGAGCCGTTCACGATTGCCTCACGGATTTCCTCATACAATGAGAGATATTTGGGCTGTTCCTTTTTCATCTTCCTCTCCCGTGTTCTTTTCTGTATTCATCCAGCTGATCCTGAATCAGCGTATAGTCCCGTTCAAACAATGCGGCCGAGATCTCGGTGTGAAGATCCTGCGCATCCAGTTTTTCCAGAATCTTTGCCTGCACAAACTGCTTGGATTTCTGCCGGTAAGCAGGCAGATGGTATTTCCGCTGGATTTCGGCCAGCTCCGGTCTCCATAAAAGCGTGATTTTCTTTTCCGGCTTCATTTTCGGATTGGGAAGCGGCCTGCGTTTGATATAAAAATCGATTGTGCCGTTTTCCGCCTCCGCCGTGATGATGCCCCAGAAGGAGGGCACATGTTCATCGATATGGGCGGCGTGACTGGTTCCGCACACGACATAATTCAGATCAAAATACTGGTTGTAGTATTTCACCTGGTTTTTCAGACAGACGTATGTGTCCGCGTCACTTTTGATTTCGATACCGCAAAGTCTGTCATACAGAACCATGACGACATCCGCTCTCGCCCTGCCTGTCTGCTTCTCCTCGATGATGCGGATCACGCCGTATTCCTGCTCCAGAAAGTCAAACAGCGGTCCGCGGATATCCCTGTCACAAAGTGTCATGATCTCATGTTAGCATGTGCCTTCCTTTCAATGCCAGTTTGAGCTAATATTGCAAGGTAACAAGATTACAGAAAGGCTCATATCAATATGATCAAAGCAATGCGCTACCTGAAACCATTCTGGCTGTCGGTGATTGCAATTGTTGCGCTTGTGTTCGCACAGGTCCAGTTTGACCTTGCCCTGCCCGACTATATGTCGCGGATTGTCACCTACGGCATCCAGTACGGAGGCATCACAAGCCCGCAGCCCGGAACAATCAGTGAAGAGACCGCCTCGCACATGAAATACTTCATGAGTGAGAGCGAAACCAATGAGTTTGAAAACACTTATCAGCTGGTGAACACCTCTGATCCGGGTTATCCCGCTGACGCAAACGGCAGTCCGGTATGGATTCAGAAGGAAGGGTCCGAAACATCTTCCGCGTCTGTCGAAAAAACATTCATGATCGCTTCCGTGCTGAATATGAATCCGTCCGGCGAAACGGATCCGGCTCAGCTGTGGAGCGCTCTGGAAGTCAATCCCGCGATGGCGCAGGACATCATGAAGATGGCGGATCAGCAGCTCGAAGGCTATACAGAAGACAACCTGAAAGCCCTGAAGATCATGATGGTCAGGAATGAATACAATCTGATCGGCCTCAACACCGAAAAGATGCAGAATGACTTCATCCTGCACGAGGGACTGCTCATGCTGGGAATCGCCTTATGCGCTTCTCTTGCCGCGATGGCCTCCTCATTCCTTGCCGCAAGAACCGCGACCGGCGCCTGCCGCAATATGCGCGATGACATCTTTGCAAGAGTGGAATCATTCTCTTCCGAGGAATTCTCGAAGTTCTCCACCGCATCGCTGATCACCCGCACCACCAATGATGTGCAGCAGGTACAGCAGATCATCACGATGATGTTGAGGATTGTGCTCTTCGCGCCGATGATGGGACTCACTTCCTTATTTAAAGTGCTGAGATACAAGAGCCTTGCCGCAGTGCTGGGATGGGCGGTTCTGCTGATGATCGGGCTGATGATCATCACCTATTCCGTCACCATTCCCAAATTCCGTATTGTTCAGAAGATGGTTGACCGGCTGAACCTGGTCACCCGTGAACAGCTTGAAGGCATGCTTGTCATCCGCGCCTTCAACAACCAGAAAACAGAAGAAGAACGCTTTGATGAGGCCAACTCCGATCTCACAAAGCTCAATATCTATCTGAATCGTGTCATGGCGGTCATTTCTCCGGTCATGACATTCATCATGAGCACCGTCTCCATCCTGATCATCTGGATCGGAGCCAACCAGATCGATATCGGCGCAATGCAGATCGGCGATATGATGGCTTTCCTGCAATACTCCACCCACGTGCTGATTTCCTTCATGATCGTGGCAATGATCTTCATCATGATTCCCCGCTCCGCCGTTTCGGCAAGACGTATCTTCGAAGTGCTGGAAACAGAGCCTTCCATCCATGATCCGGAGAATCCCAAACCCCTGCCCCAGGGCGCTCAGACAATCACCTTTGACCATGTGAATTTCCGCTATCCCAAGGCGGAGATGAACGTGCTGGAAGATATCAGCTTCACGGCTGAACCCGGTGAGACCGTGGCCTTCATCGGCTCCACCGGCAGCGGCAAATCCACACTGATCAATCTGCTTCCGCGTTTCTTCGATGTCACCGAAGGCGCTGTCCGCTATGGCGGCACGGATATCCGTGAATTCAGCCAGAAAGACCTGCGTTCTTTGATCGGCTATGTGCCCCAGAAGGGCATCCTGTTCTCGGGAACCGTGGAATCCAACCTGAAATATGCCGATGAGAATGCTTCCGAGCAGACCATGCGCAGAGCGCTTGAGGTTTCCCAGGCTGCCGAGTTTGTCGACCGCATGGAACACGGCATTGAAGAGCCCATCTCCCAGGGCGGCACCAATGTCTCCGGCGGACAGAAACAGCGTCTTTCGATTGCCCGCGCATTGACCAAGGATGCCAGAGTCTATATCTTCGATGACACATTCAGCGCGCTGGATTACCAGACCGACGCGAAACTGCGTGAGGCGCTGAACCGGATGATCCGTGAAACAAAGGCAACCGTCTTCATCGTTGCCCAGCGCATCAGCACGATCATGCACGCGGACAGAATCATCGTCCTTGACCAGGGCAGAATTGCCGGTCAGGGAAAACACGCGGAGCTGATGAAAAACTGTGAGGTATATCAGGAAATTGCATACTCACAGCTCAGCCAGGAGGAACTCGGCGTATGAGTGAAAGAAGAAATCCCCGCGTGCAAAGAGGACCGGGCGGACCGGGCCGAGGCATGGTGGCCGGCGACAAGGCCAAAAACTTCAAGGGCACCATCGCCAAGCTGATCCGCTATATGCGTCCCTATTACGCGCAGATCATCATTATCGTTCTGTTTGCCGTGGGCTCCACCATATTCGGCATCATCGGACCGAGAATCCTCGGTTCCGCCACTACCACCCTTGCCGAGGGACTGGTTGCCAAATACTCCGGCACCGGTTCCATCGATTTCGCGAAAATCGGCAATATTCTCAAAACACTGCTTGGCATCTATATCTGTTCGGTCATCTTCAATTATTTCCAGGGCTGGCTGATGGCGGGGGTCACCCAGAGCATCACCTACCGGTTAAGAAAGGAGATCTCCGAAAAGATCAACCGCATGCCGCTGAAATACTTCGATACCCAGACCCATGGCGAAGTGCTTTCCAGAATCACCAATGACGTCGCGGTCGTTTCCCAGTCGCTCAACCAGTCCATCCAGCAGGTGTTCACCTCACTGGTCACCATCTGCGGCGTTCTGTACATGATGCTTTCCATCTCATGGCAATTGACCATCATGGCGCTTGTCGTTGTGCCCCTTTCCGGCATCTGCGCGGCCTTTGTGGTAACCCATTCGCAGAAGTACTTCAAAGCCCAGCAGAGCACACTCGGAAATGTGAACGGACACATCGAGGAAATGTATGGCGGCCATATTGTCATGAAGGCATTCAATGGCGAGGAAAGATCGGTCAGGGAATTCCATGAGCTCAACAACAAGCTTTACGATGCCGCATGGAAAGCCCAGTTCATGTCCGGCATGATGCAGCCGATCACCAATTTCATCGGCAATGTCGGCTATGTCGGCTGCTGTGTGCTCGGTGGCTATCTGGCCATTCACAACGGTCTTGCGATCGGTGACATCCAGGCTTTCATCCAGTATGTCAGAAACTTCAATCAGCCGATCACCCAGACCGCCCAGATCATGAACATTCTGCAGGCCACCGCGGCTGCCGCGGAGAGAGTCTTCGAATTCCTTGAAGAGGAAGAGGAAACTCCGGACTGTGAGAATCCGATCAATATCCGCGATGAGGAAGGAAACATCCGCATCAAGGGCAATGTCACATTTGAGAATGTGGTCTTCGGATACAACCCCGACAAGGTCATCATCCATGACTTCTCGGCTTATATCGCAAGAGGTTCCCAGGTTGCCATCGTCGGTCCCACCGGTGCCGGCAAGACAACCATTGTCAAGCTGCTCATGCGCTTCTATGATCTCAACAGCGGTCATATCTATATCGACGGCAAAAAGACAACCGATCTGACCAGAAAGGATCTTCGGGACTGCTTCGGCATGGTATTGCAGGACGCATGGCTCCATTCCGGCACGATCATGGACAATATCCGCTATGGCAGAACCGACGCCAGTGATGAGGAGGTTGTCAAAGCTGCCGAGGAAGCCTATGTGGATCACTTCATCCGCACCCTTGAGGACGGCTATCAGACCGTGATCAACGAGGAATCCACCAATATCTCACAGGGTCAGAAACAGCTGCTGACCATCGCCCGCGCCTTCCTGTCCGATCCGAAGATTCTGATTCTGGATGAGGCCACATCCTCGGTCGACACCAGAACGGAAATTCTGATCCAGAAAGGCATGGAAAAACTGATGAAGGGAAGAACCTCCTTCGTCATCGCCCACCGTCTTTCCACCATCCGCAACGCGGACATGATCATCGTCATGGACCATGGCGATATCGTGGAGATCGGTCATCATGAGGAGCTTCTGGAAAAGGGAGGCTTCTACGCAAAACTCTACAACTCGCAGTTTGAACAGGCTGCCGCTTAAAGCTCTCATTTCTGAGAGCTTTTTCAGTGGTAAAATACAATCATGGCAAAAAGAAGAAAACGGCATCTGAGAAAATCGATTCTCTATACATTGATAACGCTTGTCTGCGCGCTTGCACTCACCGGAGTATGGGCAGTAATGCGGCCGAAACAGAATGTTCATGAAGAAACACAGAAGGAAACCGCATCCCCGGAAACAAGCAGAGAGGAACTTCCTCTGAAAACACCTGAACCTGAACCGGAAGTCCATACCGCTTCGCTGTTTATGATCGGCGACGCATTGGTCCAGGTTGGTGTTTCCGATGACGCAAGGCTTGAGGACGGCAGCTATGACTGGCATCCGATGATGGACGGCATCACCGATATCGCCGCCAACTATGACCTTGCCTTTTACAACCAGGAATGCATCCTTGGCGGAGATGAGCTCGGCATCACACCGTTCCCTCATTTCAACTGTCCGCAGTCCTTCGGCGAATACATGATCGAAAAGGGATTCAACCTGGTATCAACCGCAAACAACCACTCCCTTGATAAAGGAGAAGCCGGCGTGGAAGGCTCCGATGCCTTCTGGAAGGCGCATCCGGAGGTTGTCACCGACGGAATCTATGTCTCGCAGGAGGATCATGATGCCTCCATCATTCACGAAATCAACGGAATCACCTATGCCTTTACCGCATGGACCTATGATATGAACGGCAACCTCTGCCCGCCTGGACGCGAATACATGGTCAACCAGTACCGCGGCTATGAGAATGAAATGCTCTCGCTTGTCGCAGAAGCCGACAAGGAAGCCGACTTTGTGATTGTGTCCATTCATTGGGGAACAGAATACACCCACAATCCGGATGAGGAACAGCTGAGACTGGCTCAGCAGCTGGCCGACGCAGGTGCGGATGTCATCATCGGCAACCATGCCCATAACATTCAGCCGGTGGAATGGCTCAATGACGGAAAGACCATCTGTTTCTATGCTCTGGGCAATATGATCAACGGTCAGCTTTTCCCGGATTACACCACCTATGATGATGTCAGCACAGGTATCGGGGCATCCCTTGTCCTGAACAAAACCATCAATCCCGACGGTTCCGTCTCCACTTCAATTGATGATGTGAAGATTGATCTGCTGTACACTTGGACCGAATATTACGAAACATTCAAAAACTACTGGTACAAGGATCTCGATGATTCCGTATTCCCGGGCTATCAGGAATTCTATCAGCACATGATCGACGATGTCGTTCACGCCTATGATGATTCCTTTGAAATCGGTCTCTAGAATCGTGCATGCCGCCTGAATGACAGGCGGCATTTTTCATATTCTTCTTTGACTCTTTCAATTTTTTAATTTCATTGTCTGCCGGATGAGCTGAAAAAAAAAGAATCCACAGCTGTGCCGTGAATTCTGTTTTCCTGTTAATCAGATGTGTCGCTGTCCATGGCGATGACGACATTGTAATCGGGATAAGCTTCCGCAACCTCCCGGGTCAGGGCATGCCATACGGCATTTCTGTCCGGAGCCTTGAAACCGATGACCGCATCGAAGCGGATCTTTTTTGTTTCGATATTGCAGTAGAAACCATGGATCTGAAGCACATGTTCATGCTCAGCCGCGATTTTGCGGACGTTCTCATAGATCTCGGCAGCTTCATCATTTTTTGTGTTGTGGGAATAGAAGCCGACCGCTGTCATCAGCACATTGTGCTTTTCAAGCACCGCGTTCTGGATCTTTCTGGTCATGATGTCCAGCTGATCCGCCGTCATTGTGTCCGGAACTTCCACATGCACGCTTCCCATCATCCGGTCGGGACCGTAATCATGCAGGAAGAGATCATATGCGCCTCTGGCACCTTCCACACTGCACACGGTTGCCTTGATTTCCTTGGCAAGTTCGGAATCCACTCTCTCGCCAAGCATCCGGCTGATCATGGCGCTGAGCATTTCGATGCCGCTCTTGATAATCACGATGGAGATGATGGCGCCAAGATATGCCTCAAGCGAGATGTCCGTCCACATGAAGATGAAGGCCGCTGCCAGAGTGGATGCGGAGATGATTGAGTCAAGGGTGGCGTCCTCGCCGCTGTTGATCAGCGAATCGGAATTCACCTTTTCACCGACGCTTTTGACATAACGGCCAAGCAGGATTTTCACAATCACGCCGGCGGCGATAATGACCAGGGAAAGCACCGAATAATCGGGAACTTCCGGTTTGATGATTTTCTTGACCGATTCAACAAGGGATGTCACACCGGCATACAGAACGATGACCGAAATCAGCGTTGCGCTGAGATATTCGATTCTTCCATAGCCGTAAGGATGCTTGGCATCCGGCTTGCGTGAGGCAAGCTTTGTGCCGATGATGGTGATTAAACTGGACATGGCATCGGACAGGTTGTTCACCGCGTCAAGAACGACCGCGATGGAACCGGCAAGAATACCGGCCATTGCCTTGAATGCCGCCAGGAATATGTTCGCGCCGATGCCGATCAGGCTGGTGCGCACGATAATGGCGTCTCTTGATATTGGTTCGTTATTCGCTGTCATAAATTGCTTCCTCCAGAAGCAGATGCAGGATGCGGTGCAGATTCGCCGCGTCCTCTTCGGAAAGGTGGATGCATGAGCCGACCGCAAAGGGTATTTTAAGACAGTCTTCCCGCAAAGCCCAGCCTTTTTCTGTCAGGGCAATTCTGACAACTCTTTCATCTTCTTTGGATCTGGTTCTGCTCAGCCATCCCTTTTCTTCCATCTTTTTCAATAATGGAGTCAGGGTGCCGGAATCCAGGTAGAGTTTTGAACAGATTTCAGATACCGTCTGGTTGTCCTCCTGCCACAGTGCCATGAACACGATGTACTGGGTATAGGTGATACCCAGCTCCCGGAAATACGGTGTGTATCTTCCGGTCACCTTGCGGGCTGCCGCATAGAGAGGAAAACAGAGCTGATGATCAAGCCGCAGACAATCGTACTTCTCACTCATTTCACTGCTTCCTTTGCTTTTCAGCGAGATAGTTGACAGCTGATAACGCCGCGACGTTGCCCTGGCCCGCTGATTTGATGTACTGATACGGCTGTCCGGCGATATCGCCTGCCGCAAAGAGTCCCGGAAGGTTGGTTCTCATCTGCAGATCAACCTTGACGGCATTGCCTTCAACCTCAAGACCCGGAACAAGCTGACCCGGGAACTGGGCGGCTCTGAGAATGAAGACGCATGCAACATCATATTCATTCTGGTCGCTCACGAGTTTGTTCACTTTCATGGCGCCTGTGATTTCAACCGGCTTTTCACGGACAACGATGATGTTGTCATGGGTGAAATGAGGCTCTTCCTTATACAGAGGCAGGTAATAAACCTTTTCGCATACTTCGCCAAGGAAGTCAGCTTCCGCTTCCTCATCCGCGCCGCCGCCGATGACAGCGACGACTTTTCCTTTATATAAAGGCGCATCGCATGTGGCGCAATAGCTCACACCTCTGCCGAGGAACTTCTCTTCTCCCGGATAAGGCTTGCCGGCAACCACGCCGCTGGCAAGAATCACGGTGTCCGCTTCAACCATCTCATTGTTGCCGAGCTGCAGAGCGAAATAGTTTCCCATTGCATATACGGAAGTGACCTTCTCTTCCGTGATTTTAATATCGAGTTCTTCAAGCTGTTTTGTGAAGGCTGCGGCCATTTCCTTGCCGGTTACGGACGGCAGACCGAGGTAGTTGAGAATCGGATGGTCAACCACCTGCATTTTATTGGAGAGCTCTTTGTTGCCGAAAAGAATGATGTTCTTGTTTCTGACTTTGGCTGTAATTGCCGCTTCGAGACCGGCAGGGCCGGTTCCGATGATTGCGATATCATAACGTGTCATGTTTGTTATCTCCTTTGTCAATTCAATTGTATACAATTTAATTGGCTTTTCAATATCTTTGATCCGATTTTTTGTACATATTTCGCTTTACTGCGCTGAATCGTTGAATTAATGGAGTTCCAAGTTTTCATGTTTGTGATACAATAGTGCGCATATGTGAGGTAAGAATCATGGAAGTACAGATTCCCGTCAACTATGATCCGGTTCTGAGCGTTCGTGAAACCCAGGAAGCGATCAAATACATCCGCGATACATTCCAGAAGGAACTCGGCAGAGAGCTGGGTCTTTCCAGAATCAGCGCGCCGCTGTTTGTCACCAGAAGCTCCGGCCTCAATGACAACCTCAACGGCATTGAAAGACCGGTCACCTTTGACATTCAGGAACTGACCGGCGAAAGAATCGAAGTGGTTCAGTCACTCGCCAAGTGGAAGCGTTTTGCCCTTAAGAAGTACGGCTTCGGTCATGGCGAAGGACTGTATACAAATATGAATGCCATCCGCAGGGATGAGCTGGTGGACAATCTCCATTCCATCTATGTGGACCAGTGGGACTGGGAAATGGTGATTGACAAGTCCGAAAGAACCGATGAAATGCTTGAAAAGACCGTCCGCAATATCTTCAAGGTCATCAAGCATATGGAACATGAGGTATGGTACAAATATCCCCAGGCGGTATGCCATCTGGCAGATGATGTCTTCTTCATCACCGCCCAGGAGCTTGAGGACATGTATCCGGATCTCAAGCCCAAGCAGCGTGAGGATCTGATCGTCAAGGAAAAAGGATGTGTCTTCATCAAGCAGATCGGACACCCGCTGAAGCGCAGCGGAAGACCGCACGACGGCCGTGCCCCGGACTATGATGACTGGGATCTCAACGGCGATCTGCTGTTCTGGCTGCCGTCCCTGGAAAGAGCGCTGGAAATCTCATCCATGGGTATCCGTGTTGACGAGAATTCCATCGTCAGCCAGTGCCGCGCTTCCCATTGCGAAGGCAGACTGATTCTGCCCTACCACAAGATGATCACAAACTGTGAGCTGCCGTATTCCATCGGCGGCGGTATCGGCCAGTCAAGACTGTGCATGTTACTGCTCAACAAGGCGCACATCGGCGAGGTCCAGGCTTCCATCTGGCCCGAGAAGATGCTTGAAATCTGTGCAGAAAACAATATGCCTCTGCTTTAAAAAATGATGCAGGTTCTCCTTTATGGAAAACCTGCATGTTTTCTTTGAGAGTGATGTGCATGAATCTTTTATATAATTCTTCACTTAGTATATTGCAATGCATAATAGTATGTGCTACATTACAGATGCAGGAGGAATCAACGATGGACGCTCAATTCAAAAAAGGTGTCCTGGAACTTTGTGTGCTGTCACAATTGCAGGACTCGGACCGTTACGGATATGAGCTGACCGAAACCATTTCCCAGGAAATGTCCGTAACCGCAGGCACTCTCTATCTGATCCTCAAACGTCTGAAGGATAACGGGTATCTCGAAACATATCTGAAAGAATCATCCTCCGGACCGGCCAGGAAATATTACCATCTGACCGATGAAGGAAAAGAGTATCAGAAAAACCAGAAGGAAGAATGGATTCAGTTTGTAAAGAAAGTGGAGAAACTCATATGACAAAAGAAGAATATCTGCGCGCACTGAAAGCGAAACTGCGCGGCTGCCCCGCTGAATTTGTGAATGATATCTGCGATGCGTTTGAAAGTCATTTCAATGAAGGCATCGAAAACGGACAGAGCGAAGCGGAAATCATAGAAAATCTCGGAACCGTGGATGAGGTGGCGGAAAACATCCGCATGATGAATCCCGAAATCATGGGACGCAGCCAGAAGGAAGATGAATTCAGAGACAGTCTTGACTCTCTTTCCTCATCCCTTTCCAGCACAATCAGAAGTGTTTCCTCACTCGTTTCTGATTCCGTCAATACCGCCCTCAAAAACATCGAAGCGTATACCAATGATGATCACAGCGCTGATTCCGAAGGAACTGTTGATGTCAGGCCCGGCACAACCCTGCGGATCAGAGGAACCCGCAAAGGCGCTCTGGATGTTTTCCTGGAACAGGGAAGCAGACTGGAATACCAGTTCCGTCCGACCCGCAGTCTGTTCTCATCAACCCTTGCAACACTGAAAGTGATCAATGAAGAAAGAAATCTCACCTTTGAGGCAGATGACAGCGCGCATCTTTATATCAAGGTGCCGGAGGAAATCGAGGAAATCCGGATCAGTCTGCTCTCCGGCGATGTGCAGGCAAACGGAATCACACTGCGCTGCCTTGAGGGAAAAACCATGTCCGGCGACTGGGAGCTGGATGACTGCGAGATCAGATCACTTTCTCTGGATACCAAATCAGGCGATATCGACATCGATACCACCCGTTCGGATTTTATTGAACTCAGCACATACAACGGCGACTTCAGTCTGAAAAGATCCACCGGCAATGTGGAAGCTAAAACCGCTTCCGGTGACATTGATGTCAGAGAGCACCGCGCGGAAAGAGTCCGCTTCGAAGCGATTTCCGGAGATATCGACGCCTCCCTGGTATGTCCGCAGATTGAGCTCACCACGATCAGCGGCGATGTTGATCTTCGCTCTGACGGACGGATTGAAAGCATCAATGTCCTCAGCACCAGCGGGGATATCTGTGCCAGAATCGGAGACACGGATTATACTGCCGATCTGCGTACGCTGAGCGGAGATCTCTCCAACGGCACGGACCTGCGCAGATTCAAGCGCTCTTCCAAAGAATGGATCGTCGGGGAAGGTCTGGCTTCTGTTTATCTGAAAACAACATCCGGTGATATCGATCTTCACTGAGCAACAGAAAAGCGGCTGTCTCATCATGGCAGCCGCTGTCATTTTCATCCATGGAAATCCATGGTTATCGGAAACATCTGTCAATGAACAGATGTGCTGTCGGGATGAGTCATGTGAAACCCGGGCTCATTCCGTTTTTATATCCCTTAGAGGATATCAATGAATTTCTTTGTTTCTTCTTCCTTCTTCTGTTCTGTCGGGATCTCAATTCTCAGAATACCATTTTCGAAGGAAGCCTTGACGTCTGTGTCCTTGATCGTATCGCCGACATAGAAGCTTCTTGTGCATGTGCCGCTGTAGCGTTCCTGTCTGAGGATTCTGCCCTTGGCATCCTTTTCCTCATTTGTCTCGTTGTGTTCAGCGTTGATTGTCAGAGTGCCGTTGAACAGGCTGATCTTGACATCTTCCTTTTTGTATCCCGGGATTTCAACATCCAGGATATACTTGCCGTCCTTCTCATGGACATCTGTCTTCATGACAGCGTTGTTTGAGTATGTCGGTGTTCTGAACATGTTATCGAAAATATCATCAAATAAATCATTGTTTCTGCTTACTGTGTACTTCATCTTAAGTCACCTCTTTTTAATCTTTCTATCAGGTCTTTCACCTTACAACTATAGTTATACTCAGATTTTTAGCACTGTCAACACTTAAGTGCTAAATTTTTTTCAAGAAATATATCAGATATATCAAAAAAGCCTTTGTTTAAAGGCTTATTTATTATTAGCAATTCTCATATATGTTTGCTAAAAACATGTTTTACGATACCAGAATCTTCTTCAGCTTCGACGCAGCCCTGAGCGAGATGCCTCTGGAAGTGGCCATGGAATCAAATTTCACAAAGACCGCCTCCTCCTGGTAATCGATCTTTTCCACAGTACCCGGACCGAACACGCGATGTTCCACTCTGTCGCCTTCTCTGAAAGGAAGATCCTCCGCATCCGGCAGGACATTTCTCTCACTGCGCTCGATATAGCTTCTGCTTTCCTTCACCAGATCCGCCTTGAGCTCATTGTCATAGACCAGCAGCTCCTTATCAATATCCAGGATGAATCTGGATACATAGCGGGAGGAACGGTCGAAGTTCTGCCCTTCCGCATCGGAGAGATACAGTCCCTTTTCCGCTCTGGTCATTGCCACAAAGGCGAGTCTTCTTTCCTCCTCCATCTGCATTTCCGTATTTGTCTTGCGGCTGGGAAGGATGCCTTCGTTCATACCGCATAAGAACACATAGGGGAATTCAAGACCTTTGGCTGTATGGATGGTCATCATTCTGACCTGATCCTTATATTCAGCGACATCCTGATTGGTAAACAGCGCAATGTGATTCAGATAGCTGGTGAGGTCTGTCTCCTCTCCGCAGCTGACCTCATATTCATGAACGGACTGTTTCAGTTCGGCCAGATTGTCCAGTCTTGTCTGGGAACCCTCTGTCCGTAACATCATTTCATAGCCGCTTTCATCAAGAATCTCACCGAGCAGTACGGATACGGGTTTCTCGGAAAGAGATCTGCTGTACTTTTCAATCAGGTCAATGAATTTCCGCGCCTTTGTATTGGCAAAGACCGGATCATCGATTCCCTGTTTCAGCGCCTCATATAATGAGATGCCCTTCTCAGCCGATTCCTTCTGAAGCCACGCGATTCTGCGCTCACCCATGTTTCTTCTCGGCAGGTTGACGATTCTCATAAAGGAAAGATCATCCTTCATGGCAATCATGCGCAGATAGCTCAGGGCGTCCTTGATCTCGGCACGGCCGAAGAACTGCACGCCGCTGTAGATCGTATACGGGATTTCCTTCTTCAGGAACACATCCTCGATGGACCTTGTGATATAGTGGGCACGGTAAAGAATGGTGATATCGCGGTAATCAATGCCGCTCTCATGAAGACGTTCAATCTCTTCCGCCATCCAGAGCGCTTCTTTTTCAGCGCTTGGCGCATGATGATAGCGGGAAGGCTGTGAGCTGTCACACATGGAGATCAGTTCCTTTTTGATTCTTCGCCTGTTTTTGTCAATCAATGAATTGGCACAGTTCACAATCTCGGGTGAGGAACGGTAGTTCTTCATCATCATGATGGTCTTTGTGCCGACGAAACGCTGATCAAAATCAAGCAGGAAGCGCACATTTGCCCCTCTCCATGTGTAAATCGTCTGATCGGGATCACCGACCACAAACAGATTTCCATGATATCCGCACAATTGTTCCATGAGCTCATACTGCGGCGGGTCGATATCCTGGAATTCATCGATCATGATGTATTCCAGACGCTTCTGCCATTTGAGTCTGATCTCCTCGTTCTGTTTAAAGATATATAGCGTAAAGAAAATCAGATCATTGTAATCCAGCCCGAAGCATTTCTTTTCCTGGTAAAGATAGCCATAGAAAAGAATATCCTGCACATTGTCGGCTTCCAGATACTTCTGATGAAGATCCTCGAGCGACATCTGGATCATATGCAGATAATAATCCGGTTCATATAAGCCTTTGCGCATTTCAAAATAATCCCTCGCGTTGGCGTAGGTCATATCCCTTAAGGTCAGGCCGCGCTCTTCATAGATGATGCTGAGCATTGCATCGATATCCGAATTGTCGAGAACCATAAAGCTCTTCGGATAGGAAACCGCATGGGAATCCTCCTGTAATACAGACACGCAGAAACCGTGGAATGTGTTGATATAGCCGGTGTCATTGTCACCGGTCAATTGGTGAATTCTCTGGCGCATCTCATTGGCCGCCTTGTTGGTAAAGGTGACGCAGAGGATATTGCCCGGACGGATGCCGAGCTCATTGACAAGATACGCAAAACGGCGTGTCAGAGCACGCGTCTTGCCGCTGCCGGCGCCGGCGATCACACGGATAAAACCTTCCGTACTGGTTACGGCGTCAATCTGTTCCTCATTGAGTCCTTCAAGCACATCTTCCATCATATGCATCAATTATATCGGAAATTACACTCACCCGCTTTGGTATAATTGATTCAGCAGGAGAACTTATGTTAACAGCTGTAATATTCTGTAAAAACAACAAGGATTACCAGACTATAAAAGAGTTATATGATTCAAGCTTTCCCGATGATGAACGGATTCCGTGGCATCGGATTGTCGCGCAGCTCGATGAAAGCCGGCAGATGCATGTTTATTATGATGATCAGCTCTTCGTCGGCTTAAGCTATGTGTTCATTCATAAAAACGTTGTGTATCTGAGTTATCTGGCAGTATCGGAAAATCTGCGTGACCGCGGTTACGGATCCGAAATTCTACGGCTGATCCAGAAGGAATTCAGGGATTACAAGATTGTCATCGATATCGAAATTGTTGATCCGGATGCGGACAATTATGAAGAGCGCCGCAAACGGAAGGATTTCTACCTGCGCAATGGCTTTGTGTCCACCGGGACAGGCTATTACATTTATCACGTGGATTATGAACTGCTTTCGTGCAACGGCATTGTCAGCGCGGATGAATACCGTGAGCTGATCCTGGAACACTGGGGGCCCTTCGCGAAAACCGCCGTATTCAGGGAATTATCATGAAGATGATTTCCGGTTTCTCTTGTTAATAACTTCGGCGGTAAAAACAGTTTAAAATATCGGTGCCAGACGATATGATATTAAAAATCATCAGAGACAGAAAGAGCATTATGAACACATTTTTCAGAAAAGACAGGAGCAGAGGAACAAAGCTTGCCGGATTGATTCTGTGCATGAGCCTTTTATGCGTCCTGTTTTCACAATGCGTCTCAGTTGTTCACGCGGACGATTGGGAAATCGAGGAAGGAAACACCCAGAACACTCAGCTGACCAGTGAGCTGATCGGCTACAAAGACGGTTTCTCCGCAACGCTTTATGACAACTCCAACGGCCTGCCCACTTCCGAGGCAAATGATATCGTCCAGTCGGATGACGGCTTTTTATGGATCGGCAGCTATGCGGGTCTGGTCCGCTATGACGGCAACACATTCGAAAGAATGGATTCCACATCCGGCATCACCAGCGTGAAATGTCTGCACAACGATTCCAAGGGGCGTCTTTGGATCGGCACAAACGAAAGCGGCCTCTTCCTGATGAAAGATGATTATCTGCGTCAATGGAAACCCGCGGACGGACTCGGTTCCGCCTCCGTCAGAGCAATCACGGAAGATAAAGAAGGAAGAATCTATATCGGCACAACCGGCGGACTGACCGTTCTGGATCAGGACTTCAACGCCACGCTCATGGACGATCCCGGCCTTGACAAAGCATTCATCCAGGCGCTCTACCCCGGCAAGGACGGAAAGATTTACGGCATCACCAATGCCGGTGACGGATTTGTTCTGGAAAACGGAAAAGTCTGCAATTTCCTCAGCCATGAAAATAACAGAATCGGAAGTATCACAGCGCTTTATCCGGATCCAGAAAAGCCCGGCTATATCTATTGCGAAACAGATACCGGAATCATGCTGCACAAGGAAATTGAAAACACAGACAATTCGTACGAATTGGTTAACCTCGGTCCTCTTTATCAGGTGCTTTCGATCAATTACATCAACAACCGGCTCTGGTTCTGCTGCAGAAACGGCATCGGCATCATGGATAACGGTACTGTTCATGTGCTTGAGAATGTGCCGATGAACAACTCCATCTGTAAAGTCACCAACGACTATGAGGGAAATCTCTGGTTCGCCTCCACCCGCCAGGGTGTCATGAAAATCTGCCCGAACCAGTTCTCCGATATCAACGCCAAATACAATCTGGAAACCGGCGTGGTCAACGCCACCTGCATTCTGGATGATCAGCTCTTCATCGCCACGGACACCGGTCTGATCGTGCTGAACAGTGACGGCTCGCTGGCGGAAACAATCCCGGTCTCAAAGGCCGCATTCGCAAATGGCACACTGTATTCGGATTTGCCTGTGAACCTGCTCAATATTTTCCACAATGTGCGCATCCGCTCCATCATGAAAGACAGCAAAGACCGGCTCTGGTTCAGCTGCTGGCGTCTGCTTGGCACGGTCTGTTATGACCATGGCGAAGTGACAATCTATTCCGACGAGGACGGTCTTTATTCCAACAATACCCGCCGCGTGGTTGAACGGGATGACGGCTCTTATATCGTTGCAGTGACAGGCGGCGTCAATGTGATCAAAGACGGAAAGGTCATTGCCGGATACAACGAGGAAAACGGCATCACCAATACAGAAACACTGAGTGTTGAAACCGGTAAAAACGGAGATATCCTGCTCGGTTCCGACGGCGGAGGAATCTTCATCCTGAGCCAGGACGGAACAGCCAGACACATCGGCGCAGCGGAAGGTCTCACCTCCGAAGCAGTCATGCGGATCAAATACGATGAGCTGCATGATGTCTACTGGGTGGTTACCGGAAACTCCCTGGCATGGCTGTCTTCCGATTATGAGCTGCATACCGTCTCGACATTCCCTTATTCAAACAACTTTGATATATACCGGAACAAAGATGACATGATGTGGATTCTTTCCAGTAACGGCATCTATGTCGCTTCCGCCACATCCCTTCTTAACGGCAAGGCCATCAACCCGATGTATTACGGTATCTCCAACGGTCTGCCATGCATCGCCACCGCCAACTCATACAGCCACCTTACAGAAGAAGGCGATCTCTACATCGCCGGCTCCACCGGTGTTGCACGTGTGAATATCAACACACCTTATGTCAACATCTCAAACCTGAAGGCTTCTGTTCCGTTTATCGACGCGGATGAAAAACGCATTTATCCGGATGCGGACGGCGGCTTCACGGTTGATTCATCCGTGCGCAAGCTCGTGATTCATCCCCATGTGTTCAACTATTCCCTGATGGACCCGCAGGTCACATACCGCCTCAAAGGCTTCGACAACCGCTTCATCACGGTCAAACGCAGTGAGCTCGGTCCCATCACCTATACCAACCTGAGCGGCGGGGATTACAGCTTTGTCATTCAGATGATTGATCAGATGGGCGGCGGCAACAAAGTCATGTCCATACGCATCACCAAGACCAAATCGTTCACCGAAAACATCTGGTTCTATATCGTTTTCGGTCTCGGCATGCTGGGTATGATCATTGCCGGTGTGAATTCGTATGTGCGCTACACGGTCGCAAGACTGGAAAAGAAACACCGCGAGGAATCGGAAAAAGAGAGGATCAAGTCAGAGCTTGATACGGCCAGCGGCATTCAGCAGAGTCTGCTGCCGCATCAGTTCCCGCCTTACCCCGACCGCAATGAGTTCAATATCTACGCACTCATGAATCCGGCAAGAGAAGTCGGCGGCGACTTCTATGATTACTTCCTGATCGATGATGATCATCTGTGTCTGGTCATCGCGGATGTCTCCGGCAAGGGCATTCCGGCTGCGCTGTTTATGATGATGTCCAAGATCATTGTGCAAAGTTATGCAAACACCGGCATCTCCCCTGCTGAGATCCTCAGCAATGCCAACGAGACGCTGAGCGACAACAACCCGATCGAGATGTTTGTCACGGTATGGCTGGGCATTCTGGAAATCAGCACCGGAAAGCTCACCGCTGCCAACGCCGGCCATGAATATCCGTACATCATGAAGAACGGTCAGTTCTCCATGTTAAAGGATAAGCACGGATTCGTGATCGGCGGAATGAAGGGCGTCAGATATAAGGAATATGAGGTTCAGCTGGAACCGGGTGACAGGATCTTCGTCTATACCGACGGTGTTCCCGAAGCCACCAACGCGCAGAACGCCATGTTCCAGAATGACAACCTGCTCAAGGCGCTGAACAAGGATCCCGAAGCATCACCGGAGCAGATCCTCGCCAATGTCAATGAAGCGGTCAATGACTTTGTCAAAGACGCCGAGCAGTTCGACGATCTGACCATGCTGTGTCTGGAATACAAAGGTAAGCATTAAAACAATCCCGTCAGAAACGGCGGGATTTTCTTATGCCCGAAACGTCAAAAAAAGAGCCATGCACTGCATGACTCTTTTCGAATGATCAGTAACTCTTACTTAACGTTGGAGAAGTACTTGATTGTACGAACCATCTGGGATGTGTAGGAGTTCTCGTTGTCATACCAGGAAACAACCTGAACCAGGTATTCGCCGTCAGCGATCTTGGAAACCATTGTCTGGTTGGCATCGAAGAGTGAACCATACTTCATACCGATGATGTCGGAGGAAACGAGCTTCTCAGTTGTGTAACCGAAGGACTCGTTAGCCTGTGCCTTCATAGCAGCGTTGATGCCTTCAACAGTAACGTCTTCGCCCTTAACGACTGCATGGAGAATTGTTGTGGATCCTGTAGGAGTCGGAACTCTCTGAGCTGCGCCAATGAGCTTGCCGTTGAGTTCAGGGATTACGAGACCGATAGCCTTAGCAGCACCTGTGCTGTTCGGAACGATGTTAGCTGCACCAGCTCTTGCTCTCTGAACGTCACCCTTTCTCTGCGGGCCGTCGAGAATCATCTGGTCGCCTGTGTAAGCATGAACAGTTGTCATGATACCGGACTGAATCGGAGCATAGTCGTTCAGAGCCTTTGTCATCGGAGCGAGGCAGTTTGTTGTGCATGAAGCTGCGGAGATGACTGTGTCTTCAGCTGTCAGTGTTTCATGGTTAACATTGTAAACGATTGTCGGCAGGTCGTTTCCTGCAGGAGCGGAAATGACAACCTTACGAGCGCCTGCGTTGATGTGAGCAGAAGCCTTAGCCTTGCTTGTGTAGAAGCCTGTGCACTCGAGAACAACGTCGATCTTCAGTTCGCCCCAAGGCAGGTTGTTGGCATCTGCTTCCTTGTAGATCTGCAGTGTCTTGCCATCAACTGTAATTGTGTTAGCTTCATCATCAGCTGAAACTGTGTGGAGGTTTTCACCGATCTTTCCACAGTAGCCGCCCTGAGCTGTGTCATACTTCAGCAGGTGAGCCAGCATGGAAGGCTTTGTCAGGTCGTTGATAGCGACGACTTCATAGCCTTCTGCACCGAACATCTGTCTGAAAGCAAGACGGCCGATACGGCCGAAACCATTAATTGCAACTCTTACATCTGTCATATTGTCTTTATAGACCTCCTTATGTTGCTATTGAAATTATATGATTTTACATGCCCATAAGTCAATTGTGATCAAGGCCTTCCTGCTCTTTTTAGGACGGTTTTTACATTGTTTTCACATGACATTTTTTGTAGGAAGTCCAAATATTCACAAATACTTTTCAATGCTCATACTGTCAGTGATTACCACGGAAAAAAATATGACCATGCATGTGTAAAAACTGTTTCTTATATGAATAACAGCATCAGAAAAGGAGGAAACATCCGCTCCTCCTTAGACAGACGGTGATCGTTTAAAATCAGGCGAATTCATTGAGATTCAAAGGTCTGCGGCTGATCCCGAAGGCATCCTCCACAGTGATGACACGGCGGTTGTATACACGCATGAACAGATTCGCGTCGTTGAGTCTGCACATCGTGGATCCGTATGTCTTGTGACGGGCTTCGGGGAAGACAAGGGAAAGATTCTCCGCTTCCGAAACGAGCAGGTGGACAATCCTTCTCTCCTGCAGCGCCGCATTGCACAGCTTCACCAGAGACATGGAATCCAGATATACAATCTCTTCCACTCTGAGTTCATTTCCCTGCGGAATCATCACCGCATAACCGCGGATCTGATCCTTGGAATCATAATAGGCGACGATCTTGCCGCCGACCGCGGTGATCTCCTTCTTGTATCTCTTGAAATATTCCAGATCACGGGGATAGAAACCGTTGAATCTGCGGATGAAGGCGGAATAGACCTTGAGCAGATCGATCGGGGTCGGCTCATAGGCACAGCCGAAATTCGTGATCCGTTTGACGTCTTTTCTTTCAATCGTATAATCCTGTCTGCGGTAAACGGTGCGGAAGCCGAACTGCTCATAAATCGCCGGATCCTCCGCCTGGATCATGGTGATCAGCTCACTGTGTTCGCAGGCATCCAGAACGACATTCATGAGTTCTTTCATATATCCCTTTTTTCTGTATTGGGGAAGAGTTGCCACGCCGATGATCATCGAGGCCTGCAGAACACGGCCGTTGAACATGAGCGCATGCGGATTGCGCATCAGAGCGGAAACAACTTTGTTGTCCACCACATTGACATAGCAGTTTTCCGGTGTGTAGATGTTTTTGAAATAATAATCGATATATCGCGGATCTTCCTTGGGAAAGCAGGTCAGCCAGAGCTTCCTGATTTCATTTGTCTGTTCCGAATTGGCTTTTACAATCATAATCTCTCCTGTTTGTTAAGCCGCGCGGGGTGTTTCTGCGCTGCTCAATTTCCCTGTTCTGGTTCAGAACCTGCTCGGCAAGTTCATGGATTTTGACAAAGCGGTGTTTGATTCCGGATTTTGAAACCTTGACTCCGGAACGCTTCTCATAGATATCGGCAAGTTCCTGCAAAGAGGCTTCGGGGAATTCCTTCCGCAGCTCAATCACATCCCTGAGTCTGGCATCCAGACGGTCAATCCTGTCCGCTTCCTCAAGGATCTGGATATCCGCCATCTGGCCTCCCGCGGCTGCCTGTGTCTTCATTTCATTGGCCACGTCCATATTGTTCAGACGGGTGATTGAATTGAGGAAATCACGTGAGATTCTCACGTTTTCGAATGTCAGCAGAGCCTGATCGGCTTCGATGATTCTCAGAAAATCGGCGATCTTCTCGGCCGCTTTCACATACACAATATATTTTTGTCTGCGGGCTGTCAGCTTGCCGCTGATACCGAAGCGCTCCAGAAGCGAAATCAGAAATTCCGCATGTTCCGGATTGTTCACGGTGATCTCAAGATGATAGCTCGTGGTATCGGGAGAATTCACGCTTCCGCTGGCCAGAAATGCCCCGGCAAGATATGCCCGCGCACTGTTGTCGGTCTGCACGATCTTTGCAAGAGGTGCTTCCCTGAGTCCTCTTGAGGAATAGATGCCGAGGTCCTTGAGAATCTCGGAGGCTCCTGTCAGAATGCGCATACCGTAGATGCGGTTTTTCCGCAGGTTCATTTTCTTTTTGACATAGAGCTCGATATCCGTTTCGTACCGTTCTCTGACGAGGGTATAGATTCTTCTGGCAACCGCGGCGTTTTCCACCGTGACCAGAAGGGTCAGTCCTCTTGTGCTGGAAAGTGAAAGCGAGGAGCACATCTGGATCAGGGCGGACAGTTCCGCTCTGGCATCGTTGCCGCTCATCACTTTCGACGCAACTTCATTTTTCACATCTGACGCAAATGACATTAAAGTTCCTCCACCAGCTTTCTCACAGCCCGCTCGATTTTCAGAGAGTCGTGACGGATCAGATTGGAGCTGAAATTCAGAAGATTTTCATGCCGCACTTTATAAGAATGACTGCATGTATTTTCTATAACCGGGATACTTCCCTCTTCCGCATACCTGGCAATCAGTTTTTCCGGAAGGCTGTCCGAGGCAAATACAACCTCATCCACCGGCGCGCCATGGCTCTGCAGAGCTTCCACATGGTCTTCCAGCGAGAAGCCGTCGGTTTCTCCCGGCTGGGTCATGGCATTGCAGAAGTATACTTTCTTCGCTTTTGAAGCATTGAGCGCATCTCTCATCTCATCAATGATGATATTGGGCAGAATGCTTGTGTAGACGGATCCGATGCCGTAGATGATCAGATCCGCATTTTTCAAAGCTGCCACCGCTTCCGGCACAGCGTGCACAGGCTCCTGGTAAAAAACCTTGCGGATACGGTTGTGACGGGCGGGAATGTTCGCTTCCCCTTTGACAATGACACCGTCATCCATCATCGCATACAGGGTGATCACCTGGGTTGTGGCAGGAATGATATTGCCTTTGACATTGAGAACCTTGCCGATGGTCTGCACCGCTTCCATGAATGATCCGCACTGCTGGGTCAAAGCGGTCAGAATCAGATTGCCGAGGTTATGTCCGCCGACATCAGACTCATCGCCATCCGTATCCTCAAAGCGATAATCCATGAGATTGCCCATGAGGGATTCGCTCTCCGCCAGCGCGATCATAACATTGCGGATATCGCCCATTGCGGGAATATGAAACCTTTTTCTGAGCCGGCCGGTGCTGCCGCCGTCATCCGCCACCGTGACAATGGCGCTGATTTTCAGGTTTTCGATATTCTTGATTCCGCGGCAGATCGCGGACTGTCCGTGGCCGCCGCCGATAATCACGACGTTTTTCGGCTTATTCACGGATCCACTCCTTCTCGTCACGGTGTTCCTTATAGCAGTTGTACTGTGTCTTGTAATGATCGTACAGGAAGTTTGTGATGGCAACACTGCGGTGCTGTCCGCCGGTGCAGCCGATCGCTACCGTGAAGTGGTTCTTGCCCTCTTTGACATATTGCGCAAAGGCATAGTCTGTAAAGGCGAGCAGACGGTCAAGAAATTCTTTTGTCTCCTGCTTTTCCATGACATAGTCATAGACTTCCTTGTCATTGCCGGAGAACGGTCTTAAAGCAACAACCCAGAACGGGTTCGGGAGGAAACGGACATCCACCATCAGATCCGCATCCATCGGAACGCCGAATTTGTATCCGAATGACACAAAGGAAAGCGAAAAGGTCGGAACGGATGATTTGGAAAAATACTGTTCAATCTTCCTTCTGAATTCCTTTTCGGACAGGAATGAAGTGTCAATGGTGATAAAGGAGTTGTTGATATTTCTGGCAAACATCTGCCGCTCGACCGCGATCGCCTCCTCGAGGGTGTTTGCGGTGTTGATCAGCAGCAGCGGATGCATGCGCCTGGTGCTCTTGTATCTGTGGAGAAGGACGGAATCGCTGGCTTCAAGAAACAGCACCTGAACCTCGATATTCTGTCCTTTCAGTCCGCGCAGGAAAGCCGCAAAGTCCTGGGCGGTTGTGGAAAGCGCGAGATAGCTGTAACGGGGATCCGTGCTTGTCTCAATCATATCGACAAGCAGGGTGACCAGCTGAACCGGGAAGTTATCAATGACATGGTAGCCCATATCCTCAAGAAACCTGGTTGCAGTGGATTTGCCCGCACCGCTCATACCGCTGACGAGAATCACGCGTTTATTCTTTGCTATAACGTTCTTTGCCATAACGTTCACCTTCTCTTCGTATTTATCTATTTTATCATCGTGTCTTTCATATCACAACGCATCCGGGCGTGCCATATGTGAAAGCCTCACGAAATTAAAAAACCGGTGGTTTTTCACCGGTTCAGATCCATCCGTAATGTTTGCAGGCGTTGCGGATGCCGTCATCTTCCGCCGCATCCGTGATATAGTCCGCCAGCTCAAGCAGGCGCTTGTCTCCGTTGCCCATGGCGATGGATGTCCATTCCTTGCGGAACATGACCATATCATTTTCACCGTCACCGAAGACCACGACATCCTTGATGTCAGCGCCAAGGTATTCCATCATATCGCGGATGCCCTGATCCTTGGAATCGTGCTGATACCAGAAATAGTCGGCACCCATGCGGATATGACCGAGGATATCCCTGTTTTTCAGGCGGTATTCCTCGCTCTCCGGAATGGAGATGTAGATCTTGTAGATATCTTTCAGATCATCATATTCCATTTCCGGCTGATAAATATAATTGGTCGGTTCCCTTCTTTCACCGAATTGTTCGAGAAAGCGGTGATCACGCATGACAACATCGATGCTGTCATTGACTGCCACAAGGATTCCATAGCCGAGCTCGTCCGCCTCATGAATCACCTGAAGGGCCTTATCCCTGTCCAGCGGACTGTTTTTGACCAACTGATCATTGATGACCAGAGCCGCTCCGCCGTTGGCCACGAAGTTGTGCACACCTGCATCATGGGCAGCCTTGACGGTTTTGTAATATGCCCTGCCAGTGGCGATTGCCACAAAGTGACCGTTCTCTTCCAGTTTTCTCAATGTTTCCAGTCCGCTTTCCACAAGCTTTCCGGTATGGATGTTGGTGAGAGTTCCGTCAATATCGAAGAAGAAATATTTTTTCATATCAATACAGCCGTCTGCGGCTTTCGCTCAGATTGTCACAATAATAGGCAATTTCGAGATCCTTTGAAGGATGATCGGCTGATCCGTTCACGATTCTGTCGCCTTCCAGCATATTCTTCAGCATGCCTTCGCAAACCGCATGCACATCCTTCTCACCGCTTAATGCAATCAGATCGGACGCTTTGATGACCAGCTCGTTCCAGCCGTTGCGGTTGTATTCTTTCTTGCGGAACAGGACCGCTTCCCTGTAATCAATTCTGCTCATAAAACCTCCTAGCAGTTCTCATCTGCCCATTCATGATTTTCATTGAGCAGTTCTTTCAGTTCACTCATATCGGTGATGATCCGGTTCGGATTCAGTTCCTCAATCGCTTCCCGTTTGGAGGGATCGCTGATAAATGCGACCGAGTAGACACCGGCTGCCTTGGCGGCACGGATATCATTCAGCCCGTCCCCGACATAAACGCAGGAATCATGTCCGCGCTTGAGTTTTCTGCCGGCATACAGGATTCCGCCCGGCTGCGGTTTGAGATCGGTATAAAGATCACGGCCGAGAATGGTTCCGAAACAATGGGACAGATCCAGCTGGCGCAGCCATGACTCGCATGAGGAGGTCATTCTGGTTGATACAATGCCGAGCACGTATCCGTTCTGCCACAGTTCATCCAGTGTGGTTTTCACATTGGGGAACAGCGATACGGAATCACTCCATGAGAAGGAGCTCTGATACTTTCTGTATTCATCGCACAGCTGGTCCGCATCCTGATCCGGGAAAAGCTTTTCCATCGCCTCTTTCAGAGGAAGGCGGAATACGAGATTGCGCTTGTCCTTGGTGAAGTTCAGCGGATCGTTGTATCTCATATACAGATATTTGAAGCACTGGATGACCATCGATCTTGTATCCATGATGGTTCCGTCCAGATCAAACAGCACAATCGGTTTGGTCGGTCTTCTTTTGTGCACGACATAGTAGAGGGCAATACCGAACAGTTCGACACAGACAGCCGGAATCATGACACCCTTTGCGGTCGGATCCCAGCGCAGCACCATGCAGATCAGTCTGGAAAGAGCGATGAACATGAAGCCGATCGCCGCGACGTCGCCGCGTCTTCTGCCCTCGTGATAAGGACGCACAAAGAAGTAGAGCACCAGGAAGCCGATCAGGTCAATGCCGTTGGCAAACCAGATCGCCACATCGGCGAAGGATCTGCCGAACCGGGCAATCACCGCAAACAGCAGAAGTGAGGGCATGACGACATCCATTGTGCGCAATGTGGACATGTGTCTGCGCGTGCAGTAGAAGAACATCATCGCACTGATGCCGACGATCGTTCCCAGAATATCAAATCCGCCATCGCTTAATGCGAAGATATACGGAATGTATTTCAGGTATTCCGGAAGATTTTCCAGCACCCAGAAGATTCTGCCTCCCAGCACGCCCCCGATCATGCACAGAACCAGCATTTCATCGACGGTGTCGACATCATAGCCATGTGATTTCATGCCCTTTGAGGTCAGCAGATATGCCGCGATCACACCCGCGATCAGGGTGATCGCATACCAGCGCAGGGCGAATGACCCGATGCTCAGGAATGTATAGCTGTCAGGAAAAAACCGCATACTCAGTTATCCTCTCTTCCCGCATATTCTCTGAATCTGCGGCGGAGCTCTTCGGCACTGTTGTAGCCTGCCCCCTGCAGTCTGAAGTTTGTGACAGCCGATTCAACCAGAACCGCGACGTTGCGGCCTGCGCTGATCGGAAGCGTGATGGTCGGAACAAGCACATTGAGAATGTTTGTGAAGCGTTCCGCCTCATCGCCGATGCGGTTGAACCCGCTCTGGTATTCATAAGGCTCCAGATGGATCACCAGATCGATTTTGGTGGAATCCATCAAAGCCGAGGCACCGAACATCTTTTCCACATCGATGATGCCGATACCGCGGATTTCCATCAGTCCCTTGGTGATTTCCGGGGAATGGCCGTACACACTGTTGTGGATATGCTGAACATCGACGCGGTCATCGGAAATCAGGACCTGGCCGTTCTTGATCAGTTCCAGCGCGGTTTCGGATTTACCCATGCCGCTTTCACCGGTTAACAATACACCCTTGCCATAGACGCTCATGAGCACGCCGCTCATCGTGTCCTCAGGGGCGAGTTTCTCATCCAGGTAAGTGATGACATCCGTTACCGTGCGGTATGTTTCAATGGATGTGCGCAGAATCGGAAAGTTGTTCTTCTGTGCCAGCTCCGCCAGAATGGGCGGAAGCGGATTGGATCTTGTGATGATGATTGCGGGAGTCAGTCCATCCATTAACATCGGAAATCTTGCCCGCTGGTCTTCCTCACTCATTGTCCGGATAAATTCGGACTCCTTGTTGCCGATCAGAACGATTCGTCTCGGTTCACTCATTTTATAGAAACCGCACAGTTCAAAACCGGGGCGGTTAATATCAGGTACAACTGTCCAGCGGTCCAGTGATGCGTCATTGCCGGTCAGCTGTTCAAATTTGAAGAATTGGACGATTTCGCGGATCGTAACCTTCTTGTCATATTTCTTTTCTGACATAATGAAAATACCTCCGTGAAGTTACGATAAGTATACCATGAGAGACTTTGGAATTCGCCTGTATGAAAAAGATTTTCATGAAGTCTTTTGCTCATGGAAAAGCACCGGAGATTTCTCTCCGGTGCTTAAGTGGATGATCATTCAGCCGATACGGCATTCATGTGCTCTTCCGTCCAGGAAAGAGCCTTTTTCAGATACTGGCCGGTCCAGCTTTCAGGGATTGAAGCGATCTTTTCCGGGGTGCCCTGGGCAACGATGGTGCCGCCGCCGTCACCGCCTTCCGGACCGAGGTCAATGACCCAGTCGGCGCTCTTGATCACATCGAGATTGTGCTCGATGACAATGACCGTGTCGCCGTTGTCGACAATTCTCTGCAGCACCTGGATCAGGCGTTTGACATCATCAGTGTGCAGACCGGTGGTCGGCTCATCGAGAATATACAGGGTTTTGCCGGTGGCCTTCTTCTGCAGCTCACTGGCCAGCTTGACACGCTGTGCCTCTCCACCGGAAAGGGTTGTGGAGGACTGTCCGAGTTTGATATAACCCAGGCCCACATCATTGAGGGTCTGCAGTTTTTTGGCAATCTTGGGATGGTTGGCAAAGAAGACAAGCGCCTCCTCCACCGGCATCTCCAGCACGTCATAGATATTCTTTCCCTTGTAAGTGCACTGCAGGGTTTCCTCGTTGTATCGCTTGCCATGGCATACTTCACATGGCACATAGACATCTGGCAGGAAGTTCATGGAAATGACCTTGACGCCATCTCCCCAGCACGCTTCACATCTGCCGCCTTTGACATTGAAGGAGAATCTTCCCTTGTCATAGCCGCGCATGCGGGCTTCCGGTGTTTTGGCAAACACATCGCGGATATCATCAAAGACGCCGGTATAGGTCGCCGGGTTGGAACGCGGGGTGCGGCCGATCGGATCCTGGTCGATCTGAACGCACTTGTCAATGTTTTCCAGGCCTTTCACCGACTTGCATTTGCCGGGTCTGATTTTCTGTCTTCCCAGACTATGCAATACCGATTTCATGAACACCTCATTGACCAGGGTGCTCTTGCCGGAGCCTGAGACACCGGTGACAAGGATCAGTTTGCCAAGCGGGAACTTCACATTGATGTTTTTCAGGTTGTGTTCCGTCGCGCCTCTGATTTCAACACTCAGACCGTTGCCCTTGCGGCGCATTTTCGGTGTTTCGATAATCTTTCTGCCGCTCAGATACTGACCGGTGATGGATTTCTCGTTGGCCATGACTTCTTCGGGAGTGCCGTTGGCGATCACTTCACCGCCATGCACACCGGCTCCAGGACCGATATCTACGATCCAGTCGGAGCTCATCATGGTTTCCTCATCATGCTCGACCACGATCAGCGAGTTGCCGAGATCTCTCATGTTTTTCAGGGTTGCGATCAGTTTGGAATTGTCTCTCTGGTGCAGACCGATGCTCGGCTCATCCAGAACATAGAGAACACCGGAAAGGTGTGAGCCGATCTGGGTGGCCAGACGGATGCGCTGCGCCTCACCGCCGGAAAGGGTTCCGGCCAGACGGTCCAGGGTGAGATATTCCAGACCGACATCCTTGAGGAACTGCAGGCGGCTGCGGATTTCCTTGAGCACCATATCGGCGATCTTTGTCTTTTCCGTATCCAGTTCAAGCGCATTCACCCACTCAAGCGCATTGACCACGCTTCTTCTGGTGAAATCATTGATGTTGGAATCGCCGACTCTGACGGAGAGAACCTTCTCATTCAGTCTCTTGCCCTGGCACTTGGGGCATTCCGATTCAATCATAAAGGAATGGTACCAGTCCTTGGACATGGCGGAGGATGTTTCGACGTAGCGCCGTTCGATCAGGCTTTTGACGCCTTCAATATAATCGTTGCGGGTGTACTGGTTGCCGCCGGACGATGTGATTGAGTATTTGATCGGATGATCGCTGCCGTAAAGGATCGCATTGAGCTGTTTCTTTGTCAGGTCTTTGATCGGCGTGTCTTCGGAGATCTTGTATTCCTTTAACAGAATGGCAAAGGTCTGCCATTCGATATTGTCCGTATCGACGATGTTCTTATAGTAGCGGATGGCGCCTTCACGGATGGATTTGGAACGGTCGGGAATCAGATTGTCCACATCCACCTCTTCCGTGATGCCAAGTCCGTGGCACATATCGCAGGCGCCAAGCGGGGCGTTGAATGAGAACAGTCTCGGCTCCAGGGAAGGCACACTGAATCCGCAGATGCGGCAGGCGAAATGACTGGAGAAGGAAAGCTCCTGATCTCCCGCCAGTACCAGTGCCTTGCCATCGGCCAGGTTGAGCGCGGTTTCAATGGAGTCATTGACACGTGAGCGGCTGTCTTCGGTTTTCACGATGCGGTCAATGATGACATCCACATCGTGACGTTTGTTCTTGTCGAGTTCGATCTCATCTTCGAGCATGCGGATTTCCCCGTCCACACGCACGCGGATATAGCCGTCCTTGAGCAGTTTCGCAAAGGTATCCTTGAAGGTGCCCTTTTTATTTGAAACAAGCGGCGCCATAATGGTCAGCCTTGTTCTGTCATCAAGCGCCATGACCGTGTCGGTCATCTCCTGGATGGTCTGTCCGGTGATCGGAATGTTGTGATTGGGACAGTAGGGAGTTCCGGTTCTGGCGTAAAGCAGACGCAGATAGTCATAGATCTCCGTGACAGTGCCGACGGTTGATCTGGGGTTGTTTGAAGTTGTTTTCTGATCGATGGAAATCGCCGGGGAAAGTCCTTCGATCAGTTCCACATCCGGTTTTTCCACACCGCCGAGGAACTGTCTGGCATATGCGGAAAGAGATTCCACATAGCGGCGCTGTCCCTCCGCGTAGATCGTATCAAAGGCAAGCGACGTCTTGCCGCTGCCGGAAAGGCCGGTCATGACAACCAGCTTGTTTTTGGGAATTTCAAGGGAGATATTTTTCAGGTTGTTTTCCTTCGCTCCGCGAATGATCAGTTTATCCGGTTCCATATTCAGAGCCTCCTTTAAACAGATAAGGAATATCACTCTCACAGCCGATATTCCTTATGATTGTTTCGATATTATAGCATAAGCCGTTGCGTATACAAGTATATAATGCTACAAACGACGCATTTTTTTAAATATGATGTATCACGAATCTTTTTTGACAAGATCACTGAGATCACACAGCATCGCCCACGCCTCGCGCGGAGACATGTCATCCGGATTCACCGCTTTGAGTTTCTCGCGGATCGCGTCTGCAGTCTTGTCCTCTTTTTTCATTTCAATCAGCTGATAGCTCTGCTGAACCACCCGCCGTTTGGATTCGAGTTCTTTCTGAAGTCCCTTTGCCCTTTCAAGCACGGAATCTGGCAGACCCGCAAGTCTGGCCACGTTGATACCGTAGGAATGGCCGGCAGGTCCCTCCTTGATCTTGTACAGGAAGGTGACCTTGTCATTCTCCTCTTTGACCGCCACATGGACATTTCTCACGGTGCCGATCGAATCAGCCAGTGAGGTCAGTTCATGGTAGTGGGTGGAGAACATGGTTTTCGCATGCACACATGCCGCGATGTATTCAATCATCGCCTGGGCAAGCGCCATACCGTCGTATGTGCTGGTTCCTCTGCCGATCTCATCAAAGAGAATCAGTGAGTTTTCGGTTGCCTCCTGAAGGGCGCGGTTTGCCTCATTCATTTCCACCATGAAGGTCGACTGTCCGGAAAGGATGTCATCGCTGGCACCGATTCGCGTGAAGATCTTGTCGAAAACCGGCATCCGGCATGTTTTTGCCGGCACAAAGCAGCCGATCTGGGCCATGATCACAATCAGCGCGGTCTGGCGCATATAGGTGGATTTACCGCCCATGTTGGGGCCGGTGATCAGAAGGATATCCTTCTCACGGTCCATTTTGATGGAATTGGCCACATAGCGGGGATCCTTCATCAGCTCGTCCAGGATCGGATGTCTGCCCTGGACAATCTCAAGCTCATTGTCCGTGAACTGCGGCCGCACATAGCGGTTTGCCGAAGAAACCTCAGCCAGAGCGCCATAGCAGTCAATTTCAGCCAGGATTCTGGCCAGTTTCTGCAGTCTTGGCAGATAGGTGCGGATCTCATCAAGCATTTCCGCAAACAGCTGCTTCTCGATACGGACCGCGTTCTCCTGGGCATGGAGAATGGCATCTTCCTTTTCTTTCAGTTCGGAGGAGATGAAACGTTCCGCATTGGTCAGAGTCTGTTTTCTGACATAGCCCCACTCATCCTTCACCTGGGCCGCGGCCGCCTTTGAGATTTCAATATAATATCCGAATACCTTGTTGTATCCGATCTTGAGCGTCTTGATGCCGGTGCGCTCCCGTTCCTTCGCTTCGAGTGAAGCGATGAACGCTCTTCCGTTGCGCTGGATCTCTCTTGCCTCATCGAGCTCCTTGTTATAACCGTCGCGGAACATTCCGCCATCGCTGCTTAACACCGGAGGATTTTCCACAAAGGCATCCTTGAGCTTTTCGTATAACGCGCTGAGCGGATCCGCGGATGAGAACTCTTTGAATTCATCGCTGTCCACCGCCGAAAGAATCGCCGGCGCCTGGGCGAGGGTTTTGCTTAACCGCTGGCAGTCCACCGCATTGGCGGTATTCATTGCGCAGCGTGCGATCAGTCTTTGAAGATCATAGATCTCTCCCATCGCATCGCGCATCTGCTGTCTCTGCATGAAGTGCTTCATCAGCCATTCGGTCCGTCCGAAGCGCTTTTCAATCATTTCCCGGGAAACAAGCGGTTTTTCAATCCAGCGTCTGAGTTCTCTGGAGCCCATGGCCGAACGGCAGCGGTCAAGGAATGTCCATAATGTGACTGCCTTGCCGGTGTCATGAAGCGGCGTGATCAGCTCCAGATTGATTCTGGTCGAATAATCCATGTAGAGGATTTCCTCTTCCTTCTCAATTCTGGCGGGCTGCAGATGGGCCAGCAGATGTTTCTGGGTGACTTCCAGATAATTGAGCATACGGCCGTAGGACTGCAGATCATAATCACGGATGATGCCGTCCGTCAGAGGAATGTAATCCTGGCGGATGGAGGTCTCATCACAATAGGAGATGACAACCTGGTACTCCCTTAACATGCGGATGATCTTTTCCCGGAAATCCCTCGGCAGTACAACCTCGCGCACATTGGAGCGCAGGATGGTCTGCACAAAGGTGCTGTCCTTGTGAGCAATGTCCTCGATATAGTTCTCGCCGGTGCTCATTTCCGTAATGGCCAGGGAATAGCCATAGCCATAATCCGTCGCGGCTGCCAGATACACCGAGCTCTTCTCATCGGAGATCTCCTCCATGACAGTACCGGGCGTGATCACGCGGACCACATCCCTGTCCACAAGACCGGTGGATTCCTTCGGGTCGGAAAGCTGTTCACAGATCGCGATCTTGTATCCTCTCTGGACCAGTCTCTGCACATAGGAGGATACGGCATGATGGGGAACCCCGCACATCGGAATTCTTTCCGCTACGCCTCCCGCCTTTCCGGTCAGGATCAGATCAAGTTCCCTGCTCGCTGTTTTGGCGTCATCAAAGAACATCTCATAGAAATCCCCGACACGGTAAAAAAGCAGCACATCCGGGTACTGTTCATGTATTTTCAGATAATGCTCGATCATCGGTGAGTATTTTTCAGCCATATTATCCCTCGAAAAGCCCGTATATTATACCATAATCCGTCCTTACCCTACGCAGAAGGTATGCCTTGCACGGACAGAAAAACCGGCCTTTTCAGACCGGTGTGAAGATTCATTGTGTATATTTCTCAGTTTGTATTGACGGAGCGGATGCCTTCACGCATGGCATCCGTAATGCCGCGGCGGATCATCGTGCTGCCCGCGCCGAAGCAGATCACATAACCGGCTCTGGATTCGTAAATCCTGTAAGTGCCGAGTTTCTTCATGCGGTTCATGTCAACCTTGTTGGGATCATAGACCCCGATGGTCATGGAGGAGATGCCCGACTGGGTCATCTTGATATTCTCAATGCCGCCGACCGCCTTGATGGTGCCCTTGATCAGACGCTCCTTATTGCCGGAATCAAACAGATCCACTGCCATGCGCTTGAAATAAAGCCTTGTCACCAGGAAGTAGATCACCATGGACACCGCGCCGATGATGGCGATGTACATGAGTGTTTTGGAAAGCGACGGATACTGCATATAATTCAGATATTCCGGAAGGCTTCCCGGGAAGGCGCTCATGACCGCGGTATCGGTATTGTTGTAGCCGAGATAGATATGAAGACTCTGGCAGACCGCATAGAGCAGGCCGGTATAGCCGAGATGGAACACAAACAGCAGCGGACAGAGAATCGCAGTCATCAGTTCCAGCGGAAGCAGAATGCCGCTGAAGAGACTTGCGGCAGTCGCGATCAGGCAGAAGATTCTGCGCTTTCTGCGCTGAATGGCATCCGTCTGCATTGAGTACATTGCCCAGATCATGCCCGGCACAGCGAAGATATTCAGAATGTAATACGGTGTGAAGAAACGGCCTGCCATGCCGACCAGCGCATTTGCCTGCAGCTGGGCGGTCCAGATATTCACATCACCTGCGATGGAAACACCGGCCATGTTGACCCATGAGCCGCCGTTATTCGCAAACCAGAACGGTGCGCGGATCCATGTGCCGAGGTTCATTACACCAAGCAGTCTGTTCATGATTCCGTACAAACCCAGATTGACCGGGTTTGATGTGTCAACGGTGATGAAGCGGATGATTCTCTGCATGAAATTCACCGCAAAGGGCCAGACATAGCTGATGGCAATGCCTGCCACGCCGCAGAAGAACAATGTTCTGATGGCGACCGATGCCTCTTTGGATACAAATCCGAAGATGCCGTCCTCATTGCGGCGGCGTGAGCGGTTGTATGACCAGTTGGTGATCGATGCCACAATGACAGCACCGATGATGCCGGTCTGCAGAGGATAATGAACAGCCTTGTTGAACAAAGCGATGGAGGAGTGTGAAACGCTGATGCCGAGCACGCTTGAATAAGCGGTTACGGGCAGTTCCGAACTTGCGAAGA
Organism: Erysipelotrichaceae bacterium NK3D112; assembly: GCA_000701725.1. Lineage (GTDB taxonomy): Bacteria > Bacillota_I > Bacilli_A > Erysipelotrichales > Erysipelotrichaceae > Bulleidia. Next base: position 70,496 of record JNJQ01000006.1, on the reverse strand, counting down.
ATACAGTCGCATACAGGAAGATGGCATAGCCGGCAATCGCCGAAATGATCGTGGTGCCGCTTCCGGATCTTCTTGTGACAAGACGGATCATGAATATGAACGGGAAGTAGACAATGATGAAACGGCCTGCCTGCAGCAGCATCTCTGCCGCCGCCCTGACATAGTCATTCGTGATATATGCGGAAATACCGAGCGCCGGATTGGTCAGAAGATTTCCCAGGCCACTGATGAAAACAGCGACAAAAATCACTTCCAACGGGAATCTCAGTATTTCGTAATAGGAACGCCAGTTTCGCATTGTCTTACCTCGGATCACTCAGCTCAGAACAGACTCTTAAGCCTGTCAAAATAGGATACCTGTCTGCCCCTGAGCATATGGACAGCAGTTGTTTTCGCAATGTAGATCTTAATCGAATTCACATCGTCAATATGATAGACATCCGCATCGCAGCCGATCACGGCTCCATTGAACGAGGCGGAACGGAATTCCAGTTCGGTGTCGCCTTTGAGGACAATCGGCGCTTCCAGAGAACGGAATTTGGAATGGTGAATACCTGCCATTTCGGTCAGTTCAATCAGATCAAGCCCTTCCTGGATCACCGCGCCGCCAAGCGAGCGGTTATATGCGGTGGAACCCAGCTGTGTGCACACACAGAGACCGGTTCCGCGGAAGGTTTCAAACTTCTGCCCGTTGACATAAACATCGATGACCTGCGTGCGCGCAGCGTTTTCCACCCGGATTTCATTGATCGCATTATGCTTGATTCCCGCATAATTAACCTGCAGAAGCGGATATTTCACTTCGGTGCATCTGCCTTCGAGGAAGGTTTGAATGAATTCATCATATTCCGAATCGCGGTAATCTGTATAAAAGCCAAGGGTCCCGGTATGGATTCCGTAGAATTTCATATCCCGCAGCGAGATCGTGTGTGCGCGCATGATTTCATGAACCGCATAGATGAATGTTCCGTCGCCGCCGATGACAAAGCAGTAGTCGGGATAGAGCTCATCATATTCATAACCGTTGGCGGTAAGATCCGCAATGGTGCGCTGCTTCAGCTTTTCGGACAGTTCGTCCGGTCTCGCTGTGACCTTAAATTTTTTCATAACTTTCCTCACTGCTATAAGTATACACAACCTCGCGGCATTTGAAAAAGCCGCGATGCGGCTTTTCAATATCAGGAAATTCTTGTGCCGGGCTCAAGTCCGTTGACTTCAACTACTGCGATCTGTCTTTCATCCTTGCCTGCCAGCAGCATGCCCTTTGACTCGATGCCTCTGATGACTGCCGGTTTGAGGTTGGTGATGACGACGACATTCTTGCCCATGACCTGACCCGGTGTGTAGCTCTGGGCCAGACCGGAAACGATCTGTCTGACATCTCCCTGGCCAAGATCAACCTTCAGCACGAACAGCTTGTCCGCCGCCGGATGTCTTTCACAGGAGAGAACCTTGCCGACTCTGAGTTCGATCTTGTCGAAATCAGCCGGTTCGATTTCAGCCTTCTTTTCAGCCGCCTTCTTCTTGACCGCCTGATAGACCTTCTGGATTTCCGCAACCTTCGCCATGACTTCCTTTTCATTCAGTCTTGCGAAGAGGATTTCCGGCTTCTCGGTGACGCGGATATCTGTTTCCAGCATGCCGAATTCCTTGATGGAGTCGGTATCCTTTTCCATGGTGTTGAGAGACCAGAGAATCTTGTCGGCTGTATCCGGCAGGAACGGTCTTAACAGAACGCCGCCGAAACGGACGCATTCGAGCAGGTTGTAAAGAACTGTTGCCAGTCTGCCGATCTGATCCGGATCCTTGGCAAGCGCCCAGGGCATTGTCTCATCAATGTACTTGTTGCAGCGGGAGAAGAGATCCAGGATATCCTGGATGGCATCTGCCACTCTCAGCTCATCCATATGCGCATTGACCTTGGTGACGGTGTTGAGCGCGTATTCCTTGAGCTCATCATCCAGCGGCATATCCTCGCGCGGGTTGGCGACGATGCCGTTGAAGTATTTGTTCTGCATGGACAGGGTTCTGTTGACCAGGTTGCCCAGGTTGTTTGCCAGATCGCTGTTGATTCTTTCGATCATCAGGTCATATGTGACATGACCATCCTGCGCGAAAGGCATCTCGTGCAGCATGATGAATCTGACCGCGTCAACCCCGAACAGGCTGACCAGATCATCCGCATAGATCACGTTGCCCTTGGACTTGGACATCTTGGAATCGCCGGTGAGCAGCCACGGGTGGCCGAAGACCTGCTTGGGAAGCGGTTCATTCAGCGCCATTAACATGATCGGCCAGTAGATGGTATGGAAGCGGACAATGTCCTTGCCGATCAGGTGCAGATCCGCAGGCCAGTACTTCTTATATAATTCACTACTGTTGCCGTCCGCGTCATAGCCAAGGCCGGTGATATAGTTGCTTAATGCGTCAATCCAGACGTAGACGACATGTTTGGGATCGAAGTCAACCGGAATGCCCCACTTGAAGGAAGTACGGGAAACGCACAGATCCTGCAGACCCGGTCTCAGGAAGTTGTTCAGCATCTCATTCTTTCTGCTTTCCGGCTGAATGAAATGAGGATGATCCTCGATATATTTGATCAGTCTGTCCGCATATTTGGACATTCTGAAGAAGTAGGCTTCCTCGTCCATCGGATGAACCTCACCGCCGCAGATCGGGCATCTGCCGTCTTCGGTCAGCTGGCTCTTGGTATAGAATGCTTCGCACTCCTGACAGTAAAGACCTTCGTATTTTCCCTTGTAGATATCGCCCTGATCATAGAGTCTCTTGAAGATCTTCTGAATCTGCTTCTCATGATAGTCATCGGTTGTGCGGATGAACTTGTCATAGGAAATGTTCATGCAGTCAAACTGCTCTTTGATCACAGCTGAAATCTCGTCAACGAACTGCTTCGGTGTCTTGCCGGCAGCTTCCGCTCTCTGCTCAACCTTCTGGCCGTGTTCATCGGTACCGGTCTGGAAGCGGACATCATAGCCGTCATATCTCTTGTAACGGGCAATCGCATCCGCCAGAACGATTTCATAGACGTTGCCGATATGCGGTTTTCCGGCTGCGTAGGCAATCGCCGTCGTAATGTAATAAGGACCTTTGTTTTCCATCGTGTGCACCTCCTTGAATAAAAAAGACATCCCGAATGAAAGGACGTCTTGCACGCGTTACCACCTTTTTCTTGTTCTCCTGACGGAGAACCTCTCAAACGTTATAACGGACGTCTCCGTGCTGTCCTACTGCACTGTTCAGACAGCAGGCTCAGGGGCCATCTTCATCGCGGTTATGGATACAGGCTCGCATCATCCGCCTGCTTTCTGAAATCCTTGTCCCGGGACTACTCTTCCCGTCATCGCCTTTCGCTTTATCTATTATATTTCAGCCGTATATTTTTGCAAAGACAAATCATGATTTCAGCTGTAAAACAGGCAGTTTTCAAGCCATAAAATTCCGTTTTTGTCATCATTCGAACCATTACCGGCGCTTATGTCAAACCCAGTTTTTTCTTGTATTTCACGGCATGGAAGGATATGATGATTATGTATACGAGCTCGCTTTAACTCGGAAATACATAGAAAGGGAGTATCATTCTAATAATGGCAACGGGAAAGGTTAAGTGGTTCAACGCTGAAAAGGGCTATGGATTCATCACAACTGACGAAGGAAAAGACGTATTCGTTCATTACTCCGCAATTCAGGGTGAAGGCTTCAAAACTCTTGATGAGGGACAGGCTGTCACATTTGACATTACCGAGAGCGACCGCGGTCCTCAGGCTGGTAATGTTGTAAAACTTTAATCAGTACTAATAATGTGGCAAACAGAACGGGTCAACCGTTCTTTTTTTGTTCCGCAGTCACAGAAACAGACTGCTTCAGTAAGCAGCATTTTTCAGAGAGCTCTTTTCTTCAGAACGGCAATTGCGGCGTAATGATGAATCGAGAACTCTTCCGGTGCAATTGTCCCAAGAAGCTCACGGTGTTCTGTTTCCCATCCTGCCAGTTCTTCCGCATTCAAAGAAGCACCGACGCCCCGGCATGCACGCATCCTTCCGTGCCAGCTTTCCCTTGTAAACGGGACAGAGAGATCGTATTCTTCATGTTCTACAGGTTCGAAATAATCCAATACCGCCTGCCGTATATGAATCGGATGCTTTGTTTCACCGTATCCTGTCCATTTTGGATTGTATTTCAGAACCAGGTCCTCACTTGCCTTTGCGATTGTATCCTCATACGGCAGCCAGGCCATAAACAGCACAACCAGCTTTCCTTCCGGTTTCAGAATCCGCGCCAGGATGGGGCTGAGCTTTGCGTGGTCAAAATACCAGAAGCACTGACAAGCGGTCACGATATCGAAGGATTCGTCCGCAAACCGGATTTCTTCGGCCGCGGCAGCCTGAAAATCAATCTGCATATTCTCCGCCCGTGCCATCTGTTTTGCCTGTTCAATCTGTTCTTCCGAGATATCAATGCCGGTCCACTTTGCGCCAAAGCGAAACATATTGCGCGGCAGTACCCCGGTGCCGGTGCCAAGATCCAGCACATTCTGTCCCTCAGTACAAAGTCCTCTGTTCACAATCCTCTGATAGAACTCTTCCGGGTAAATATCTCTGTACTTTGCATAATCTGCGGAGGTTCTCCCCCAATCAAAGGCCTTTCCGCCATCGATCCGTTTGTCAATAATTTCCATATGTATATCCTTTATGCGTCTCTTAAATAAATCAGCCCGGAACACATCTCATGTTTCAGGCTTCTTTTTCTATGCGGGTTTGCTGTTATTGCGGTTAAGCAGAAACATCTCTGTCACTGTTTCAGCGATGAGAAGTCCGGCTGTCATCAGAAACGCCCGTTTCAGATTTACCGTGATCAGCGGACGGAACGGACCCAGGAACACAAATGCTGCAAATACACCGTGAGAACCGTTTGTGAAACGGACCAGAGCGAACACCGCAAGCAGACAGATCTTCCAGATCTCAATGAAGGTCAGTTCATTTTTCTCACTCTGAAGCGCGATATATAAGATGCCCGCCGCGTATACGGCAAGAATGATCAGCCCGGTCACAGTCAGTTTTACGGTCTCCCCCGGAATAAGAGCTGTTTCGGATACAGCCGTTCCGATGACCCACGAAACCGCATGCATGATCAGAACAAGAATAATATTTTTGTATTTCATTTCTGTATTTCCTTTTAAAGCAATCAGCCTGCGGAAAAATTCCGCAGGCTGATATTCATTTGTTTAACGTTTTGTGATGTCTCTTTCGTTGTTGATTTCCAGAAGCTTGCTGGTGAGCTGGTTCTCGATTCTTCTGAGTTCGAGCTCGGCAGCCTCACGCTTCTCGTGGCCTTCCTTCTGGATCTGCAGAACTTCATCAAGAGTGGAGATGAGCTGCTCGTTGGTATGCTGGAGAGTTTCGATATCGACGATGCCTCTTTCGCTTTCCTTTGCCACATCGATGGTTGCCTGATGCAGGGTTTCCGCATTTTTCTTGAGCAGATCGTTGGTCATGTTGGTGACTTCGCGCTCCGCTTCCATCGCCTGCTTCGAATGCTCAATACCGAGTGAGAGAACAATCTGGTTCTTCCAGAGCGGGATGGTGTTGACCAGGGTGCTCTGAATCTTCTCGGTCATCAGTGTGTCATTGTTCTGAACCAGACGGATCTGCGGTCCCATCTGGATGGAAACCTGTCTTGTCAGTTCCAGGTCATAGAGTTTCTTCTCAAATCTGACGCATGCCTGTTCGAGATCATTGGCAGCCTGCGCATCTTCGGGCAGGTTGGATTCCTTTGCCTTTTTGATCAGCGCGGGAAGTTCATTCTCACGGACATCCTTGAGCTTCTTCTTGCCGGCCAGGATGTACATGGACAGTTCCTTTGTGTTTGTGGCGTTGCGCTCATACAGTTCATCAAGCAGAGCGATATCTTTCAGCAGGGTGATCTGATGATCTTCCAGGATACCGGCAATCTTTTCAACATTGACTTCCGCCTTGTCATACTTTGCCTTGTACTCTGTAACCTTGTCCTTGCCCTTGCCGAAGAGGCCGCTGAAGAAACCCTTATTGTCCTGGGAATCATCGGTGGTCTTCAGTTCGACAACCAGATTGCTTAACAGGGAACCGATCTCTCCGAGGTCTTTTGTACGGACATTCTGCAGCGCTGTGTTGGAGAAATCTGTAACTTTCTTCTGGGCTGCGGAGCCATACTGAAGAATGGTATTGGATTCGGTGATGTCGATCTTCTTGGAGAAGTCATCGATGGTCTTGCGCTCAGCCGGGCTCAGTGCCATCTCCTCAAGGGGATCCTTTTCCGGTACCGCTTCCTGTTTCTGTTCAAGCTCGTTCAGTTTTTTCTCGTTCTCAGCCGCGACTTCATCGGGAGTCAGTGTCAGCGTGATGGTGGGTTCTTCCTGAACCTGTGCCTGAGTTTCCTGTTGATTATTGTTCATTTCGCTCATGATAAACTCCTTACTTTTCTATGATTGTCTTCAGAATCAGTATAGCATGACGCATGCGTCAGGCGTTCGTTTCTTTCTTTTTTTTGAGATTGATCAGCCACACCAGCACGTTCAGACCAACCAGTACGGCAACCGGTATAGCAACCGCCTTCGCATAGAAATCAAAGGTTGCCCGGTTGGCATGCTTGAACAGTTTGATCACATTCAGCGACGATGTTTTTGTGCGCTGCTTCCTTGCTTTTTTATATGTTTCGGGAAGATCGTCAATGCCGTCCCTTCCTCTTTCAAAATGCGCCGCATAGTAGGAAATGGCCGACCAGAGCTTGACCGCCGCCCCGTCCCCGTTGCGGATGGTCATGACATCAAAGTCGCTTACCGGAGTACCGGTTTCATCATAGACATTGCATTCCCCGCTCACGCCGCTGTCGATGAGCATCTGCGGAATGGATGCGAGAATATCCGATGTGGTGATGACCGGATACAGTCTGTCAGCTGTGGCGGCGATGTAATAGCCGTCAGCTTCTTCCGTAAAGACGTCGATGACCCGGTTGGTCACCGGACGGTTCATGGAATATTCATAATACATTCTGCCGAAATGGAATTTTTCCAAAGAATTGTCATCGTGGAGAATCAGATCCATCTCACACAATGTCATCAGATCGCTGCCCCGCATATAGACATGCAAGAGATTGTATCCCGGAATGCCGTCTGTTCCCATGCCTTTGTAAGCCATTGAGAACAGATCATTGGCGCTGACATTGCCCTCCAGGATGGTTCCTGTCGCCATGCCTTCGGTGATGATGCTGACTGCCTTTGCCTCATCGGATTCCGGTGCGTCATAGGCTTCGATCATCGAATCCGTCAGAAGATCCGCCGCTTCCGCATAGGCTTTTCCCGACTGGGTACGTCCGTAAGTGGTCAGGGAATAGCCTGCCCGGAAGACCGGGTTCTGATTCAGGCTGAATCTGCGCATGACAGTCTCACTGATTTCAGACTGATATGCGCTCATTGTTTCACTGATACCGTAGGAAGCCTCATACAGCGATGAGGATACCGGTACGATCTCAAAGTTCTTCACATTCTTTGATGAGGGATCAATATCAAGAACACCGAAGGATGTTCCGTAAGGATCGCTTGACACAATCAGGGTGTTTCCCTGCTTGCGGTATTTCTCTGTCGCCGTGTGATTTCCCCCGGCAATAATCAGGTCGATGGATGCCGCATTGCATAGCTCTTCAAAGTCATCCTCATCCGTGCTGTAAAGGCAGATGATGTAATCCGCCCCCTGCTGTTTCAGCGCTTCGGCTGCCTCTGCTGCAGCTGCAAGCGGATCAGTGATGACGATCGGTGCGCCTTCCCCGAAGGCCTCATCAGGCTCACAAAGCGCGAACACGCCGATCTGATATCCGCCGGATTCAATCAATGTATATGCGCTGCCTTCCGCCGCACTCCAGCCTTCCTCAAAGGCCGCATTGCCTGCGCCTGAAGTGAAATTGGAGAGAAGCAGGGACGGATGGCTTTGCGCTGCACTCAGCATTTCCCCGAACATTCCTACGCCATAGGTGAAATCGTCAAGACCCACACCAACCGCGTCATAGCCCATCCGGCTCATCAGGGTCAGATCAGGCGCTTTTGTTGAATTGAGCGACGCGTACATTGTACCGGCTGAGAAGTTGCCCGCATCCAGCAGAACTGTCTGTTCCGTGCGGTATTCATCCAGTGCCGTCGCGAGATATTCATAACCGCCGCTGTAGACAACCGCGTTTTCCTCATTCAGGGTTTTCACTTCTTCAATATGGTCACGCAGATCATGCGTGAAGAGAATTCTCACTTCTTCGGAGTCTGCTTTTGTTTCTATATATAAGCTGTCTGTTCCGGCCGCAATCATCGCCAGAGCCATACAGGCTGATATCCATCTTTTCATGTGCACACCTCCAGATGATTATATCAAAGTATCACTCACTTTGACCTTGCATTCTGAACACGATCTCAGTTTAACAGAATATTAAAATACCGTGCTTCCCTGACACACCCATATATACTGTATACATTGTGTATATACGGTAAACCATAGGGATGTTATGCACATGCATTATTCCCGCCCTGTGCGTTCCGTTTGCAATGTTCAGGAACAGCTCATCCAAATACCTGATCGTTCCGCTGCTTGCCGGCATCCTGATCACTTTGTTTCCGGCCATTCTGATCAGCGCGTACGCCGCTGCCATTCAGATGAAGGACATCATCAAGGATCTGCCGCAGCCGCAGCTGATGCCTGCGTATACAATCCTGATGCCTGCTGTGATTCTGGCTGTTTCAGGCATTACGTCATATTTCATTTCAAAAGAAGAATAACCATGATTAAAGACGGTGCCCGAATGAGCACCGTTTTTCATAATGAAAAGGAGAATCATTTCTGACTCTCCTGATTCATGTTCAGTTGTTCTGAAGGCTCTTCAGCATGTCCTCAAGCGAAGGGGAATCCTTCTTCTCGGGTGCTTTGATCTTGACGGTGAAATCGAAATCCTCTTTGAACAGAATGGTCATATCCGCATTCGGGTCCTTGATCAGACGTTCGGACTGACGAAGAATCGCATCCTCGACAACATTTCTTGCCAGACGGCCGTTGCCGGCTTCGGCGGAATTGATTGACTGCACTTCGTCGAAGTATTTTTCCAGCGGTTCCAGAGCAGCTTCGTCAATAACATAACCCTTGGACTTCGCCTGGATTTCGGCGATCTTGCGCAGTTCAAGCCCGGTGTAATCGTCGAAGTTGATCAGATTCGGGAATCTGGATTTCAGACCGGAGTTGGCTTCCAGGAAGCCTGCCATTTCCTTCTTGTATCCGGCAAGAATGACAATCAGGTCCTCGCGGTTGTCTTCCATTGCCTTGACCAGTGTATCAATCGCTTCCAGTCCGAAGGAGTCATCCTTTCCTCTGTAAAGGGAATAGGCTTCGTCAATGAAGAGCACGCCGCCGATCGCTGACTTGATGACCGACATGGTCAGCGGTGCTGTCTGGCCGACATACTGGGCGACCAGATCCGCTCTGGTGACTTCAACCAGCTGGCCCTGGGAAAGGGCGCCGATTGCCTTCATATATCTGAAAATCAGACGGGCGATGGTTGTTTTGCCGGTGCCGGGATTTCCGGTGAAGATCATATGCTTGGAGACTTCGGCTGTCTTCATACCCTGTTCGCGTCTCTTCTGCTGAACAGCGATATGGGACTGCAGGGAGCGGATATAGCTCTTGACCATATCCAGACCGACGATCTGATCGAGTTCGGCATTGACCGCCGCGATTTCCTCCTCGCTGTTCTTCGAGCGGGAAAGACGGACTTCCATATGTGCGCATGCGCCATAAGGGACATCATCCTTGACGGAAAGGGTGATCGGATCATCCTTGAAATCCTTTTCCTTGAGAGCCATTTCGCTCAGGGAAACATAGAAATCATAGAAAAGCTGATGAATGGCATAAGAACCCTGGGTTTTGTCATAATGAGCTGCGACCCATGTTTTGATCTCGTCACTGATCGTGATCTCAGCCTTGAGATTGTCCGCCGCCTTCTTTTTCAGATCGGCGCATTCCTTCTCAATAATCTGTCTGACACTCTCATCATCGAGTTTCTGGAATGTGACGGTATCCAGCACATGATACATGAAGCTGGCACCGAAGGCATCCTGTACCTTGGATGTCTTTTCGGTTGTCACAAAGACAAGATACTTTCCTTCCGCGCTCAATGAGTCAACACTGTCCTTGACAAGACCTGTCTGATTCTCAACCAGCACGCCTTTGGAAAGCACATAGCGCTTGTTGAGAATGACTTTGCCGTCAACGGCCAGAGAGTTGACCATTCTCAGAAATGCCGGGAAACCTGACTCGAAATGTTCAAAGCAGATCACGCTGCCCGCACCGGAAATCGCCTCATAGAGGTCCTGGAGGAAGATCTGTTCCTGGCTGCCGCTGGTATAACGGCTCATATCGATCGTATAGACCTGATCGGAATAAACTACCTGCTTTTCATAGAGCGCTCTTGCCGTTTTGGCAATGGCTTCATGTTTGCCGGAGCCCGAAGGTCCGTTGACAATCATCACGTTTTTCGGCTTTCCTTCGCTGACGCCCATGACATAAGGACGTCTGAATGCGGTCACCAGCTGGCGGATGGCGTCATACTGGCCGGGCACAGCCTGATTGACCTGCAGAATTGCATAATCAAAGTCAGCCGGATCAGCACTTTTGGGCTGTGTCTGAGCAGCGCTCACAGGAGCGGCGGGTTTTTCCTGCTTTTCCTGTTTCATGCCGAAATCCATCTGCAGATCTTTTTCCAGCTGATCCATATCCATCAAAGTCGGATCAATCCGGTTTTCCTTTGCCTGGTTCATCTCAATGGTGAGATTTTCCAGATCCTTCTGCTGTTTCTTCAGGATTTTGTTCAGTTCTTCCATAGCGCTTTTTGCGCTCTTGATTGTCTCGTTGGAATGTTTCGCATGCTCTTCAACGGTGAGCACGATATCCTCGCCGCCGTTTTCATTTTCATATGCACGCTTTTTGCCGAGCACCTCATTCCAAAGGCGCTCTTTTTCATCTCTTCTGCGGTCTCTGTCTGCCATTGATCAATACCCCCGTTTCGGAAGCTGTCCGTCGCTGGTCAGGCCGTCTTTCTGCAATACCGCCTCAAGGGTGGAGATGTCAGCGGAAAGATTGATGAAGTCCTGATCAGTCAGACTGGAAATAATCGTCTTCATCGCGTCGTTGATGAGTGAAATCGTTCTGGTGAGTTTTTCCTTGGTGGTCTCATAGGAAGGATCGGTCTGGGCCGCCTGAAGATTGTCATACTGCTTGAGAATTCTGACCAGAATCGGCAGATAGTATTCATACAGTTTCTTCAGTTTATCCTTGGAAGCCGGGAAACGCTCTTCAAGTGTCTGGATCTGCTTAAGCAACGCGCAGGTTTCATATAAGCCGTTGGAGATGTTCTCATCCGGAATATCATCGTTGAGCTGATTGATCTCATTGATGAAATCCTGCGAAGCCGGGATCTTCTTTTCTTCCGGTTTCTTCTCTTCCTTAGTCTGTTCCTGCTTCGGTCTGACCGGTTCAGCCGCGGTGACATCAATCACTTCCGCCTCCGGTGCGTGTCCCTGTTCAGACAATGTTGCCAGTTCCTTGAGAATCTCATTGTAGGAATCCGGATATCTTCTGCCGAAATCGCTCAGTGAGCAGATGAATGTGTTGTTGCGGTAAACATCAAGGCTTGCCAGGCTGGCATAACGTTCGCCATGGATTCTCAGATCGATGTTCGAACCGATCGGAAGGGATCTTCTTGTGCGGAACCAGCTGCGCAGATAAACATTGATTTTTGCCATCTGGGCTGCGGAGTATTTTTTGGCGCTGCCGGCGCGGTAATAATTGTCAGCTCTTCTGTATGATTCATTCCGGATGCTTTCCTGACGGTTGGACGTATGCACGGCTCCCATCGTGATTGCCATGACCACGCCAATGATCATGATCAGCGGAAAAATCGTTCCCAGTCCGCCGGAGAACAATATAATCAAAAAGATAAACCAGAAAAAGTTGTTATTTCCTCGATTTCTCATTGCGTTTCCTCACATATAGTCATCCTAAATTATACCATAATCATGATCGCTTCGAATCAGTCCGGATATTAAAAAAAGGTCATCTCTGACCTTTTTTGTTTTCTGCTTATTCAGCTGCTGTTTCTTCAGCCGCTTCCTCAGCGGTTTCTTCTGCCGGTTCCTCTTCTGTGACGCCGGTTGTTCTCCACATTTCGGAATAGCTCATGAATGTGATTTCATCCGCATTCAGCTTGGCCTGGTTTCTCTGTTTCTTGACATTGCCCTCATGGACAGTGTTGAGAATGTTCTTGTTGACCATGTACTGAACATAGAGAACCTTCTTGAGCAGGAACCAGTTGACCACATACTCATAGATCTGCTCGGTTCTGTCTTCGAGCGCAGCCAGGACAGCCGGTGCTTCCTTCTTGATTTCCTCGGAAGCCGCGATGGCAGCTGTTCTGAGGTCTTCGTAATTGCGGAAGAAGTGTCCGTCGATGCCTCTCTGCAGAGCGCCTGCGCGCTGGCTGAAGAGATTGCTGAAGGCCTTGACGATTTCGTCTGCCTTGTCAGAGCAGATGGCGACGATCTCGTTCTTGCAGTCGATAAATTCGCTTCCCGGTTCGGTCATGCAGTAATACAGACCCTTTGCCTTGATGAAGCCGTATTTTGTATATGGAACAACCAGAAGGGCTCTTTCCTCCTCATCCTTCTGAACATAGAGAATGTACGGATAGATGAGCGGTTTGCCGTTCAGTTTGAATACATCCTTGTAACGGATAATCTGATTGCTGATGGCATCGTTGTTGATCTCACTTCTAAGACCGACGCAAATCCTGGTGTCAACTGCGTTTGCCTGTATTCCTGCAAATGCCTCTCTGAGAACAGGATCCAGATCAGTATCCTCCATATTAAGATAGTCTTCAAGATAGCCGTTGAATGTGCAGTCATCTCCGTTGCTGCGGTTGTCAAGTTTGGAACTGAGAATTGCTGTGATTGCCATGGGATATCCTCCGGTGAATCAGTGTGATTCAATAAAATAGACTATTCCATTATAAGCATGATCACTTAAAAATCCAACAAAATGCATTACATGCATCATTTCCTAAAATGTCAATTTTGTATTGCATGAATAATCGATAAAATCATGCATAAATAGTGCAAAAACTCGCGGTTTAAAGGCTTTTTTTGGATATCATCCACTTTCTGTGTACGCATGCGAATGCATAGTTATTCGTGCATACCAAAAGATTGTTCATGCATGCAAAAACCGTGTTCTGAAGACACGGTTTTCACTTGTTGGTCTTATTCAATGTCTGCCCGATCGCTCTTCTGAGACGGCCTTCGGGATCATTGAAATGTCCGCCCGGATTCATCTGCAGTTCACATGCGGTATATCCCGAAATCAGCTCATATGCCTCTCTTGTTTTCTCCTCCACTTTCGCCATCCGCGGATTGCGGGTGTTCTTTTCGTTGTCGCCAAGTGAAAGGAAGACATAATCACACTGCACGGGATGTTCTTTGAGCCAGGTGTCAAAACCCTCATACCAGAGCGAGCCGGAAGCGGAAACACAGGCGTCAAAGCGGCTGCTTACCGTGCACGCGTACAGGGCGAACAGCCCTGCCAGTGAATAGCCGGCGATGATTGCTTTCCGGTAACTGACGGAATTCATTGCCTCAAGAATCACAGCCAGCGTCTGATCCGCGCATCCCGCGAAATCTTCGCCTTTTTTAAAGACTCTTTCGGCAGGCCATGGGGAAAGGTCTCTGTTCCAGTCGATGTCTTTCACCAGCAGGATTGAAGGCTCAAAGCCTTCCTCAAAAGTGAATGACTCATCCTCGAACATGACAATGAGCGTGTCGTTTCCTTTGATCAGTCTGGTTGTGATCATAACGGTTTCAGTTCAGTCAGATTTTCTTCCGCGCACGCATTGATTGTTTCGCGGCTGCCGACGATGCAGACGGAAGCCTCGTTCATGGCGGTTTCCATCTGATCCGCAAAGGCGCGCAGATCATCCGCATTCATGGACAGAACTTTCTTTCTGCCTTCACAGCGGGCTTCATAGGTGGTGCCGCGGAAATATCTGGTATCTTCCACACGGATGGCGGATGCCGGGGAAAGCAGCGGCTCGGTTGAGGCAAGCGCGCCGATGATCAGCTGTTCAATGTCATCGCCGGTTTCCTCACGCAGATATTGCGCCGCCCCGCGGTAAGCGCTGAGTGCATTGAGCGGATTGGGATCACGGTAGGAGTAAGCCGCCATAGAGCCGTTGACATTGACGCTGAAGCCGGTTCCATAGGCGCCGCCCTGCACTCTTACGGTGTTCCAGAGATAATCAAAGGACATCATGTGGGAAAGCACCAGCATACGCGGATCATACTTTCCGTTGATATCAGCCAGGTTGATGCCGGCTGCGCTGTATGAGACAGCCGCCGGAATCACAATCGCCTCTTTGCCCGGTTTTTCCAGCGGATAATGAACTTTCGCACGCTGCGCATCGATATTGTTCAATCCGTCAATCAGGGTTTCAGCCAGTTCCTTATGTTCACCGGTCATGCTCATGGTCAGTCTTGCCGGCGAGAAGATGATTTCCGAGAACAGTTCGCAGTCATTGATGAATGCGCCGATTCTGTTTTCATAATCATTCTCCAGCTCTTTTTCAAACAGAGCGGATTCATAGCCGCCGACATATTCACGGAACACGCCTTCGGCCGAACATCTTGCGCTGACTCTGCGCATTGCAACTCCGTGTCCGTTCATGATCAGTGACTGACGGCAGCTCTCATTCTCCTGCTTCAGAAGGTTGAGAATCTTTTCCTGATCGAAAACCGTATCATGGATGATTTCCAGAATCAGATCCACAGCCTTGTGGATATTCTGTTTCAAAGCGGAAGTTGCCACGCACAGCACCGGAATGCATGCTTCTCTTGTTTTTTCCGGTGTGTAGGCATCCAGGAAGAAACTCAGAGCGCCTAGATCGCGCCTGACTGCTTCCTGCAGATCTTCCAGGGATTTATTTTTTGTCGGCAGGGATCCCAGCAGAGCGCTGTAGAAACCAAGTGCCGGAAGCGACTGCTTGGTGATACCGCCGAGATTGAAGTAAAGATTGAGGTAAACGATGCCGTTGGGCTGTTCATCATAAATCAATGCAGGCACACCGCGGATCGCTGTCTCACGGTGCTTCGGTCCCTGATAAGGCAGCGGGGAAACATCGCTGAGGAAAAGCCTTGGCAAAGTCGCAATGGCTTCCTCACTGTCGGGTGTCTGCTGCCAGACATCCAGTTTCCGGTTGAGCTCAATGTAATCGGAGATCTTTTCCTGCCATGATTCCTTGGCGGCATGGAGTTTCTCTTTTTCTCTTTTTGACTTTTCTTCCAGAAGGGTCGTCGAAGGAACCGCGATCACCGCGCTGATATGTTCATCATCCAGAAGGAATTCTTTCAGCAGTTCCTCATAATAGCCTTCAGATGCCTTCTGTCTGAGTTTTTCAAACAGACCGGACGCGCTGAGATTCATCGCCGGATCGCCCCCGTAAAGCCAGGTCTCCATCGCTCTTTGCGCATAGGAAAGTCCGGCCGGTTCACGTTTTTCGCGATAGCGGAATTCCATCATGTTCAATGATGCGGTCAGCTGTTCACGGCTGATTCCCTCACGGATCAGCTGTTCCGCGGTTTCACGCAGCACCTTACGGATTTCATCATAGTTTTCCTCGTTGGTGTTGCGGATGGTGAGCACCGCCCAGGGCTGCTGAATCCCGTCGAACAGATCCAGTTCAACATCCTGTCCCAGGCCGCTGTCAATGATCGCCTTTTTCAGCTTTGACTCATTGTTTCCGACAAGCACGGAAATCAATGCCGCCCATGCAATGTTTTTCTCAAGACACTCAAAGCTGGAAACAACTTTGGCAAGAGCGATCTGGGTGCGGTCTTTGGGATCCTCATCTTCGGTGATCTCATATTCATAACGGCTTACGGATGCATTGGTAACCTTCTGCATCGGAATGTCGAAATCAAAGTCCTCTTTTTCATACTTTGAGAAATACTCATCATCGATATACGCAAGTGTTTCATCGATGTTGAGATTTCCGTCCAGGAAAACCCTGGCGTTGGAAGGATGATAGAAGCGCTTATGTGTTTCAATGAACTGCTCATAGCTCAGATCCGTGATATATTCCGGATCGCCGCCGGAGACAAATCTGTAGCAGTTGTCCGGGAACAGTTTGCGGTTCATGGTATCGACAAGGGTTTCATCCACGGATGAGAAGGATCCTTTCATCTCATTCAGGACAACCCCTTTGTAAACAGGCTCATCCTTTTCATCACGGATTTCGTAATGCCATCCCTCCTGATAGAAGATATTGGGGTTTTCATAGATCGCCGGATTGAAAACGGCATCCAGATAAACCGACATCAGGTTCATGAAATCGCGCGGATTGCGTGAAGACACCGGATACATGGTCTTGTCCGGATAGGTGAAAGCATTCAGAAATGTCTGCATGCTTGATTTAAGCAGTTCGACAAACGGCTCTCTGACCGGATATTTCTTCGAACCGTTGAGCACGCTGTGCTCAAGAATGTGGAAAACACCGGTATCGTTTTCCGGGATTGTCTTGAAGGCGATGACAAAGGTCTTGTTTTCATCGTCGCGTTTCATCCAGCAAAGCTGTGCACCTGTTTTCAGATGCGTCATTTCATATAAAACACCGCTGCAGTCGTCAATCTCTCTGATCCGTTCAACTCTGAAGCCGTGCAATACTGTGCCTGTATTCAGTTCCATATAAGTGCCTCCGTGCGCGTAGATATTATATCGGAAACTCATGTGCCAAGAAAGAACAGTGTTCCATAACAAAAACCGGCAATGGCTGCCGGTCATGTGTTCTGTGCAGTATGCGGTTCGGATGTCCCGCATCTGTTGTCGCGCTTTGTTATTTACGCGCGGATTCACCGAGACAGATCAGATTCGTAATCCTTACGGATCCGTTTTTCTCCTGTGCCTCAAGTGCTTTGAGGTCCATGCCGTTCATGAATTCATGAATGGAAGAACTTCCGCTTTCATAATCCACCACGTACATGGTTCTTTTTTCTGTGTAATTCATTGTCGGTACTTCCTTTCTGATGCTCAACCGGGAAGTTCCGCAGCCTGCAAGCCGGAAAGCTTATTCTTCCGCTTTCTTTTCAGGCATTACAAGCCTGCCGTCCGACCCGATTGTAAAGCTGATCGTAAATTTGTCGCCGGTAACCGGTTCCGCGGATTCGGAGGTGGAATAATAATCTTCTGTGACAAGTCCGAAGGATGTTTTATCATCCGGAACGATGAATACGAGGGATCCTCTGACCTCCTGTTCGGGAGCGAGTTCATAAACTGATTCAAGTTCGTTGTTTACAACGGGATCCTCACCGTAGGCCGAAATCGGGGCATCATAATCATACTCGCCTTCTCCCCATACGACCCAGAAATCGGAATCGCTCATGGAGATGGTGCTGTCCGTTGTATTTTTTACAGTCATATCAACAACAAGGAAACAATAATCCTCATATGTCGATTTGTCTGCGAGGGTTGTCTCTGTATAGGCGTCATTCACAGTATAGTCAAAGAACATCGTGGCAAGCGGCTCAGCTGCCTGAGCTTCTGTGATCTTGACTTCCTCTTTGCAGCCGGCAAGGCCCATCAGGCACATTGCCGCAATCGCTGTCTGAAACAGTTTTTTCATACATTCCTCCGCCAGGGTTGTTTTTTCGACGAACGTAAACAGTGTA
Source organism: Erysipelotrichaceae bacterium NK3D112 (assembly GCA_000701725.1). Lineage (GTDB taxonomy): Bacteria > Bacillota_I > Bacilli_A > Erysipelotrichales > Erysipelotrichaceae > Bulleidia. The sequence continues at coordinate 52,711 of JNJQ01000006.1, read as the reverse complement.
TCACATTCTTCTCTTCTTACCAAATAAGTTGGCTCACTCACCCGTATACATCATCAGCCAGCCGCAGCCGTCGACATAATATCCGCGGGCTGTAACCTGTCCTGCCTCATTGTAAACGGTTCTGGAAACAGGCTGATGGGCACTGTATTCCGTCACGGTTTTGCTGTATGAGCCATATGGTTTCCAGAGCGTCATCGGCATGCCTGAATTTTTGACGGTTGTCTCCTGCAGACTGCCGTCGGCACTGTAAAGATTCACCATCTTGTACACCGTCTGAACAAGATTTTTTGTGATGGTGAGCGTTTCGATCTTTCCGTCGGAGTTGTAGGAAAGAACGGCGATATACTGCTCATCATTGAAACTGATCACGGCATGATCAGGATACTCGACACCGCTCCACTCAAGCTCCATGGTTTCCCCGTTTGATGAGGTGATTTTCTCTTTTTCCAGGAATCCTTTGGAATTATGAGAATACTCAAATGTCATGATATGCTTTGACACCTCGCTCAGGGATGTGATCCGCTTCACGCGGCTGTCGCTGTTGTATTCGCGCTTTTCGCTGATCCAGCTGAACTCATTGCCCTGCGGATATACGGAAAGCTCAAGCTCTCCTGCCTCATTCCAGTCAAAGGTTCCGAACACGGTTTTCTTTGCGGCGCCCGGAAGGGATGCCTTGGCGAACTGCCACTGCCCGTCCGGCCCATAGACCAGTTCGGCATGATACAGTTCCTTACCGCTTTCGTCATAGCAGACCGCGGTTTCAAGCTGTCCTGCCAGGTTGTACACATTGCCGTGCTCATCGGCGAAGTTTCCGCCGCCTTCGATCGCTTTGATCCGCCGTGAAACCCGCTCATCTTCGGTCAGTTCATATTCTTTCTTCAGATAGACAACCGCCTGTTCCGCATTGTTTTCGGAAATGCAGCGGTAAGCGAGCTTTTCACAGGTATCCGCATAACCGGCAAGCACCTCTTCATCATCGCTCATTGTCGCATAGACTGTTTCATATGCCGTATATGCCTCATCCAGTTTTCCCAGTCTGTAATAGGAGTGGGCAAGCAGTGCCTGCGCCTGTTCATTGTGTCCCCATCTGACCGCATGTTTCAAAGCGGTGATGGCGGATTCATAGTCCTGGTTTTCATAAGCGCTGACACCTTTCTGGTATTCACGCGAAATGAACGAGCGGACACCGAGGGTGATTGCGATGATCACGGTTGCGAGCACAGACGCGCCGATCACAAGAATCCGCATAGCCTTTTCCATCAATTTTCTGGGCGGTTCATCGCCAAGACCTTCGAGATCACTGTCAGCCAGGGATTTTCCGCAGTTGGTGCAGAATTTTGATCCGTCTTCGATTTCCGCATTGCAATAAGGACATTTCATAGGCTCACCTTCATAAAAGGACACCGCAAGCGGTATCCTTTTCCTTCCAATCAGTAAAGAACTCTGTTGACAACAATCTCAGCTCTGCCAAGAGAAATTCTGTCGCCTTCCTTCAGCGGCGCACTGCCGAGTGAAGGAAGCTTTGTGCCGTTGAGATATGTGCCGTTGTGTTCGGACACATCCTCAATGAACAGGCCATCCTCATTGACATAGATTCTCGCGTGTCTGCGGCTGACCGCCGGTTCGGAGATCACCAGATTGCAGGATGTCTGCTCTCTGCCGATCAGGCACGGAAGCTTATCAATCTCATGGGTTTCGGACTGTCCGCCGACTGTGACAGTGGCGGTGACACCCGTCGCTTTCGGAGCGGCCATGACAGGCGCCTCGGCGAAGTAGCTGTCCGCCTCATCGGGTTCCTCATCAACGTTGATCATGCGCAGCTCAGGCTCGGATACTTCTTCCTCTTCCATTGCCGCGGGTTCTTCAACTGCGGGTTCCTCCTGTGCGGGATCAATGCTGAAGCGCATGACTTTTGTGGCTTCCGCATCCTCTTCAGGCTCTTCCGCAAACGGATCTGCGGGCATTTCAATCAGCGGCTCAGCTGTTTCAGTTTCAGTGATTTCTGTGACTTCTTCAACCGGAACTTCCTCAATCACCGGTTCAGCGGCCGGTTCAATCACAGGTTCCTCAGACTCAACTGCCGGCACTGCCTCTTCAACCGCCTTCTCAGCCTTGGGACGGCGGCTTCTTCTGGCTGCCATCTTGGCCTGCTGTTTCGGAGAAGGAACTTCCCGTCCCTCATCATCGACATAGTATACGTTTCTCTTGACTGCCAGGAATATGACTGCGAGCAGAAGCACGCAGCAGACTCCGGCCAGTCCATAGATTATCATCTTATCAAGCTCTGGATCATTCAGCATAAGTCAACCTCTCGTTTTGCTTTATCTGTGCAAAGACACAGTTCCGCGTACATCATACAACAAATCGGACATTCATGCCATCTGCCGTTAATAGATTGGTCTGTCCGTTTTTGATTCATGGCGGATTGTCCGGAAAACCATGATATCCAATACAATGACGAACACGTAGAAGAAAATCATTGATGCATCGGAGCCGATCATGATCGCCCCGTCATATACCGCATGGAGGAACACGGCGCATAGATATGCCAGCCATTGATTCATCATGGCGCCATAGGCGTTGCCGATGACCTCCATGTTTTTCGCTCTGGCATAGAAAATTCCCATATAAACCGCAAAACTCGCGTGGGCCGGGATGGTCAGGACCGCCCTTTGCAATGCGACGCTCAGATTGCCATAGCTGAAGACATAGAGGATGTTCTCCAGAGCGGCAAATCCGAGTGAAACAAACACGGCATAGACCATACCGTCAAACAGGTAATTGAATTCCGGTGATTTCCAGGTGGCGCGCTTGAGGAAGAAATACTTTGCCCCTTCCTCACAAAGGCCGACCATGATCGCGGTCATGACGGCATACTGCACTTCGGTGGCGCCGTGTCTGGAAAAATACCAGTCCATCAGCCAGGTTGCTCCGGTTTCCAGTATCATCGCCGCAAAGGCGGACAGACAGCCGCCGGCTACACATCTGAGCAGCAGTTTTCCGGGCTCCTTCTCTGTTTTGTCATGATTGTAAATATAAATCATGAGAACCAGAGCAGGCACCACCGCGGCTGCCAGATAGATGAGTCCCCTGTTCAATGCAATTCCCGGAAACACAAACATATTCAGCACGTTCCTTTCTGCTCATCCTTATGGACAAGATCGTAGATCCGGTTCTTCGCAACCCCTGTTTTACGGGCTACTTCTTTGATTGCGCCGGAAGTGCTCATGCCTGCCTCAATGGACTCGTTGACCATCTGCATGATCACAGACATATCCACATCCTTGGAATAATCATCACGGTTACCTTCCATGACAACAACCATCTCGCCTTTGAGATCATCACTGATTTCAATCAGCTCGCTGACCGTACCTCTGATGAATTCCTCATGAAGCTTGGTCATCTCACGGCACAGGCAGCACTTTCTGTCACCGAGCACCTCAAGACAGCTTTTCAGCATCTTTGTGATGCGGTGAGGCGCCTCATAGAAGACCATGGTCATCGGATAGGCTCTGTATTCCTGCAGCTTCTTCACACGTTCGTTGTTTGCGGACGGAAGGAAGCCGATGAAAAGGAAAGGCTGGGCGATCAGACCGGAAGCGACGACGGCGTTGAGCACCGCGCTGCATCCCGAAACCGGCACCACATTGAAACCGGCTGCGGAAGCCTCGTTGACAACCCGCTGGCCGGGATCGCTGATCAGCGGATAGCCGGCATCGGATATCAGAGCGACATTGTTGCCCTGGGAAAGCAGATTCACAATCCCGCGGCTGCTGGTTTCCTCATTGAAATTCTGATAGGCGATCAGACGCTTGCTGATGTCAAAATGCCTGAGCAGCTGCCCGCTGGTTCTGGTGTCCTCGCAGGCTATGACATCCACGCTGTTCAGGATTTCAATGGATCTGGGTGTCATCTCGGAAAGATTCCCGATCGGCGTCGGCACAAGATAGAGCGTCGGCTTCTCATTTCCGAATGATTTCTGACGGATCACTTGTTCTCCTCCTGGGTCTTTTTGCGTCCGAAGGTGCGTACGGTCACGTTCTTTGTCTCGCTCTTTGTGCTCTCCTTGGAACGGTTCGCATTGTCGCGCCTTCTGCTGTCGTTATTGCGGCGGTTATTGCCCGCTTCTTTGTCTTTGTTCTGATTGTTCGCGCCCGGTCCGAAGGTACGGCGGGTTTCTTTCTTTGTCTCATTTTTGGATGAGCTGCGCTGGTTCTGCTTGGGAGCGCGTTCCTTCTTTTCGGCCAGGGAAGGCAGCTCCATGGAAACATGCGGCGCTGCTTTGGCGGCGGACTCGGGCTGACGGCCGGAGCGGTGAATGACTTCCTTCTTCTCCCCGTCATTTCGCTTCTGCATGACAACGCCCTTGCGGGGAATCGCCTTTTCACGCAGGTCTGCCAGATTGAGGAAAATCACCTGCTGGTGGTTTTCCAGCTTTGCCTCATCGCTCATGACATTCATCGCGGTAATGCGGTAAATACTGCCTTCGTATTCAACCTGGGATCCCATCTTGGGAAGTCCTTCGGTCAGCGCCTTGTAATCATCATCCTCATATTTCAGACAGCACATCAGCTTGCCGCACATACCGGAGAGTTTTTCGGTATTGAGGGCGAGCATCTGGTTTTTGGCCATGTTGATGGAAATGATATCGAAGTGGTTCTTGAATCTTCTGCAGCAGCACTCCATACCGCAAAGACCGATGCCGCCGACCATCTTCGCCTTGTCGCGCTCACCGATCTGTCTGAGTTCAATGCGGCAGTGCAGTCTGGCACCGAGATGCTTTAACAGCTCACGGAAATCGACTCTCTGATCAGCCAGATAGATGAACAGGATTTTGGAACGGTCAAGGGTGTACTGGGCATTGAGAAGGTTCATGTCAAGACCGAGCATTTCGATCTCTTCCGCGCAGATGTTGTAGGCATCCTGCTCGTAATGAACATTCTCCTCATAGCTTCTTCTGTCCGCCATCGTCGCGATGCGCACGACAGGTCTTGTCGGCATGCGCAGACCGTACTTCTCCACATTCAGGGAATCGGCTTCAGCCATTCCCATTTCAAGTCCCTGCTGGGTTTCCACAACCACCCAGCTGCCTTTTTTGATCGTATCGTCAAAGCATCCGAACGAATAAGGCTTGGCGGCATCGCGGAAGCGCACCGCCACGGAATAGGGATATACAACCGCATTCTCTTCGGCGGCTGTCTCTTCTTTTTTATTTATATTCAGATCTTTATCCAAGCTCATGTTTGAAATCCTCCAGTCTGCTGAAAGCCTGTGCCATCACCAGATGCACATCGTTGAACCGGTTGACGCGGTCCTTCTGCTCATCAGCGATAATGATCAGCTTCCCGTAGGCGTTGATCGCTCCTTTTGCCTGATTCACTGCATCATGATACCATGCCGGTCCTTTTGCGTCATGCATGATCACATCCGATGCGTACAGATGCAGAAGGTCGAAAAACGCGGCGGCCAGCACAAGATTTTCAGCCTTGGCCTTTTCGCGGTCCGAGACGGATGAGCGCCATTGCGTTTCCCAGTCAACCAGGAATTCATCCCAGAAATACGGAGCGATGTTGAGAAACTGCTTCAGCATCATGACCGCCTTCTGATACAGCTCACTTTCATAAAATTCCATGAGCTGCGAGGGATCGCGGATGATATGCGAAACCAGATATGCGTCTTCGGCGGGGATTCCCGCGTCAACGGCATCCTGATAATACTGTTGTGCGCTCTGAGGCAGAAAGGGAAGCACCGTGCATCTGGATACGATGGTCGGCAGAAGACGGTTGATATTGTCAGTGGTCAAAATGGCGGTGACGCCGCTGCCCGGCTCCTCAAGAAACTTGAGCATGCTGTTCTGAGCTGAGATACTCGCGGTTTCCGCATTCTGAATGATATAGACCCGCTTGCCTTCCTTTCCTTCCAGAGAGGTTTTGGAAAACTGTTCCTGAATCGAGTCGACCATCTCTTTTGAGATTGCCTTCTTCTTTCCGTCCAGAACAATCAGGTCGGTATAGAGTCCTTCTCTTACACGCCGGCATGTATTGCATTCCTCACATGCCAGACCGTTTGTTTCTGAGCAGAAAATGCTCTGCGCCAGAAGCAGAGCGGCTTCATTTTTCATCGTGCCGTAGGGACCTGAAAACAGATAGGCGTTCATCACCCTGTCATTTGCGCATGCGTTTTCAAGCGCGCGGTATACGATCGGCTGCTGTTTTTTCAGCTGATCCTTAAGCATCCAGAAGTCCTTTCACCGCAAGGTAGGCGTCCTGAATCACCTCTTCGACTTCGCGGTTTGCGTCGATGATGATCATTCTGTCCGCATATCTTTCAATGACTTCCTGATAGCCCTGCAGAACCCGTTCATGGAAATCAATGCTCTCCTGATCCAGGCGGTCCAGGAAGGTGCGGTTGCGGTGGATTCTTTCCAGTCCGATTTCCGGATCAACCTGAAGAAAAATCGTCTTTTCGGGCATGTGGCCCTCAATCGCAAACTGGTTGATGGCATAGACTTCATCGATGCCGATTCCTCTGCCTTTGCCCTGATATGCCAGAGAGCTGTCCACGAAACGGTCGGAAATCACCGTAATGCCTTCGTTCAGTGCCGGCAGCACCTTTTCCACAAGATGCTGGCGGCGGCTTGCCGCATAGAGAAGCGCTTCGGTTCTCGCGTCCATGGCTGTGTTTTCCGGATCCAGAATGACTTTGCGGATCTGTTCGGCAATCTCTGATCCGCCCGGTTCTCTTGTATAGCGCACCGGATATCCTTCCGCTTCAAGACGTCTGCACACTTCCGTGCTCACGGTTGTCTTTCCGCTTCCGTCCGGTCCTTCAAATGTAATAAATAATCCTTTTTTCATGGGCCTATTATAACACTGTCAACAATGATGAAAAAGATTGTTGAGATTGACCGCAAAGCACTGAATTTTCTACAATTATCTCAGATCACATAAGGAGAAATAATCATATGGAAAAGAAAACATTCCCCGAAGGGTTCCTCTGGGGAGGAGCCACCGCTGCCAACCAGTTCGAAGGCGGATGGAATGAAGGCGGAAAAGGATGGTCGGTTTCCGACGCTGCCCGCTCTCATCTTGATATCGATGTTCAGGATTACGCGAAACAGAATGAAGTATTGATGAAGGATATCGAGGAAGCCATGGCTCATCCCGAGGATCTGGTTCATTATCCCAAGCGCCACGGTTCCGATTTCTATCATCACTGGAAAGAGGATATCTCCCTCATCGCGGAAATGGGCTTTAAGGTGTTCAGAATGTCCATCGCGTGGTCGAGAATCTTCCCCAAGGGTGATGAGGATACCCCCAATGAGGAAGGCCTTGTCTTCTATGACAACGTGTTTAATGAACTGAAGAAATACAATATTGAACCGCTGGTTACTATCTCCCACTATGAACCGCCGCTGCACCTGTGTCTGGAATATGACTGCTGGTATAACAGAAAGACCATTGATTTCTTCATGAATTTCACAAGAACCATCGTCGACAGATACAAGGACAGAGTGAAATACTGGCTGACATTCAATGAGGTCGATTCCATGATCCGCCATCCTTACACAACCGGCGGTCTGATCAGAGACAGATTTGAAGGAAAGAACTGGGAAGAGATCATCTTCCAGTCCATGCATCATCAGTTTGTGGCAAGCGCGCTTGCAACAAAGTACATCCATGAGAATGAGCCGGGTGCCATGGTCGGCTGTATGCTTACCAAACTGACATACTATCCGTACACATGCAAACCGGAGGATGTTCTGGAGGCACAGCAGAGAATGCGCAGCACATACTGCTATTCAGACACCCAGGTATTCGGCGAATATCCCGCCTATCTTCTGGCCAGATTCAAAAACCACGGCCTGAACATTGTGATGGAAGAGGATGATCTGAAAGTCATGAAGGAATATCCTGTGGACTTCATTTCCTTCTCCTATTACAGTTCCAGCTGTGTTGCCAAAGATACGGAAGGTCTTCAGGTGACAGCCGGCAATACCGTGACAGCGATCAAGAATCCTTATCTCAAGGCAAGCGAATGGGGATGGCAGTCCGATCCGATCGGATTAAGAGTGTCGCTTGTGGATCTGTATGACAGATACAGAAAGCCGCTGTTCATCGTTGAAAACGGACTTGGTGAAAAAGAGGAACTGATTCCGGACGGCAACGGTTCGTACACAGTGGATGATCAGGGCCATATCGATTATTACAAGGGCCACTTCAAGGCGATGTATGATGCGATTGTCGAGGATGGAGTTGAACTGCTCGGTTATACAACATGGGCATGTATCGACCTGGTATCCGAATCCACCAAGCAGATGAGCAAGCGCTACGGTTTCATTTATGTGGATTGCGATGACTATGGCAACGGCACATTCAACCGTTACAGAAAGAAGTCCTTCTGGTGGTACAAGGACATCATCGCTTCCAACGGCGCAAAGCTGTTTGAAGAAGAATAAGCACATTGTTTAAAGGATCAGGGCAGCCGCCCTGATCCTTTTCATTCTGTATACTCTTTGACTGTTCTGATAATGCGGGCGCCGTACTTGTTCACCTTCCGCTTGCCCATGCCCTGGATTTCTTTCAGCTGGCCTTTTGTCTGCGGCTTCTTTTCCGCGATCATTCTGAGTGTCGCATCCGGGAATACCACATACGCGGGCACCTTCTCGCTTTCCGCCAGCATTTTCCTGAGTTTTCTCAGTGCCGCAGTCAGCGGATCGGCTGATGACGATACAGTGACCGCTGAAGCTCTGCGGATCATGCGGGTGACTTTTGTTTCACCTTTGAGCACGGATGCGCAGGATGGATCTGCCTTGAGCACATGGTATTGGTCATCCGTGATGTTTAACAATGACTGCTCATCCAGTTCTTTAATCAATCCTTCCAGCTGTGCTTTCGGCGTGTCTTTCATGATTCCGTATACGGAAAGCTCATCCAGTTTCCGCTCTTTGATTCTGTCTGTTTCATTGCCGCACAGAATATCGATGATCATTCCCGCTCCATACATCTGATTTGAGCGGATCACGGCGCTGAGGATTTTCTGCGCTTCCACGGTGATATCCTGTTCCGTAAAGTTCTTCTGACATGCGGAGCAGTTCCCGCAATAGGATTTTGTTTTCTCACCGAAATAATTCAGAAGGTATTCCCGTAAACAATGATCTGTCTTTGCGTAGCCGCTCACCTTTTTCAGACGGTCCAGATCACGCTTTCTGATTTCCTCCTGCATCTTTTCAGAGTATTCGGGATTCGGCTCGGAATGCTCGATCAGAAAACGGTTCAGCCGCACATCGGAAGGACTGTACAGCAGAATGCAGTCCGCCGGCTCTCCGTCTCTGCCCGCTCTGCCTGCCTCCTGATAATAAGCCTCAATGGACATCGGCATATGATAATGGATGACAAAGGAGACATTGGACTTGTCGATTCCCATGCCGAATGCGTTTGTGGCGACGATAATCCTTGCGGTATCATCCGCGAAGCTGTCCTGGTTTCTTCTTCTTTCTTCCTCATTCAGACCCGCATGATAGCGGACTGCGGAATATTTCCGGGAAATAAGAAGGTCTGTCACTTCCTCCACGGCAGCGCGGGTGGAACAGTAAATAATTCCGGATCTCTTTTTGTACTGCCTTAACAGTTTGAGCAGTTCCGTATCCTTGTCTTTTGTTTCAATCACGCCGAAATACAGATTCGGACGGTCAAAGCCGGTGGTCAGTTGAAAAGGATTGTTCAGATTCAGTATCCGCTCAATATCATCCCTGACCTGACCGGTTGCGGTTGCCGTGAAAGCGCTGATCACCGGTCTTTTTTTCAGCAGTTTAATAAATTCCGCAATTTTCAGATAATCCGGACGGAAGTTGTTTCCCCATTGGGAGATGCAGTGCGCCTCATCCACCGCCAGCATCGCGATCTTCAGATGCGAAATGCATTCTAGAAACCGCTCCGTAAGCAGCCGCTCCGGCGCGACATAAATGATTTTGTATCTGCCATTCTGAAGATTGAACAATGCCTTCTGAAACTGCGCCTGGGAAAGGGAACTGTTCAGATAGGCAGCCGGAATACCTGCCTGCACAAGGGAGGAAACCTGATCCTTCATTAACGAAATCAAAGGTGAAACCACCAGAGTGATTCCTTCCATGCACATGGCGGGAACCTGATAACAGATCGATTTGCCGGCGCCGGTGGGCATGATCGCAAGAACATCCCGCCCTGAAAGAACCGCATCCACGATGTCTTTCTGACCGGGGCGGAACGAATCATATCCGTAATATGTCTTCAATACTTCTTCAGGCCGCATGCCAATATTCTATTCCGCACGGGTTGAAATGGATATGTCTTTTTCAAAAAAGAAAAGCTGCCGGACAGTGGCAGCCTTGATTGAAATCAGACGTTGAATGTGCGTGATTTGCTTAAACGCTCGTAAAGAAGCGGAATCAGGATCAGGCACATGATCATGGTCGGAATCATATACCACGCGTTGTAAGTGAAGCTTCCCCACCAGGGTGTGCTCCAGAAAACCGTGCCGGCAATCACATGGAGAGCCAGACGGATGAGATTGGTAACGGCAACGCCGCTGTAGAAATATCCGCGGTTAGGGAATAAGGACGCCAGGCCATAGATGCCGAAGGCAAGCGGATATTCCATCAGAAACTGAATGGCAATCTGCCATGGCGCAAAGCCGTCCGAGTTCTGCACGACATAAACCTTGCCGGTCATGAACATCAGCAGGACCGCGAGCAGGCATACCAGTGTGCCCTTCTTCCAGCCCAGATGATAGGAACATAACAGCAGCGGAATGATGCCGAGACCGAGCGAGCCGCCGTTGGGCATCTGCAGGAAACCCACCGCGTTGGCAAGCCAGTCAAAGACAAAGAACAAAGCAAGATACATTCCCATGAATGTAATGGAGCGGATCTGGTTGTTTCTCATAAAAAATACACCTCCGATTTGAACATAGAGGCGTAAGGAATTGGTTGAACTCCCTACGCTAGCATTACCTAGATCAGGTGATAAGGGTCTGTCTCAGTGCATTGCACACCCCTGTTCACGTGAGCATTATAACACCATATGAGTCAGAATTGCATTATGCATGACTTTTTTGTCACAGACAAAAAAACCTCCCGTGAAGGAAGGTCTCATTTGCATTTCTGTTTTTAAATCATTCGTATGTGTATTCGGTGTAGACAAGCAGGCTGTTATCCTTGCCATAGCGGGCGGAAGTGACGATCAGGCCTTTGTCATTGTAGGTGAATTCCGTATGGCTTTCTTCTGTTCCGGCATCGGACACATAGATGATTGAGGTCAGTTTGCCGCTCTCATCATAGCCGAGTCTGTAATCGTAGGCGACCGTCTGTCCTTCGGTTTCATCCACGATGGACACGATGGTGTTCTTTCCTTCGGAATCATATTTGAATTCCGCGCTCATGACACTTTCCGCATCGGCTGTTTTCTTTTCGCCCAGATAGCGCACAATCTGTATGATTCTGCCATCCTCATAGGAATAGTCTGTATAATAGCCGTTTCCGATCCGCGCGATCCGTTTTTTATCATTGCTGTAACGGGTTGTATAAGTGACGGCACCGATTTTGTTGCCATCGGCGTCGAGATTGTAGGAGGTGTATTTGTTTTCTTTGGGATCCCATTCCACAACACCGGTCACGGTCTGTTCGCCGACTGCTTTCTTTAACTCTTCCGCGGTTTCATACTTTCCTTCCCCGGCCACGTACATCACCTGGGTCCGTTTGGTGAAACCTGCCTTGCGGAACTGATCCTCATATGTGTAATAGTTTTCGGCTGTGAACGCGGATGTTTTTTTCGAGCATCCGCTCACCAGCATGCATAATATGACCAAAACAGCCGTCACAGCTGCCGTTATCTTCTTTCTCATCATGATTTCCTCTATCAAAGGTTAACTTAATGATACATTTTTGCACGGAAATCGCAATAAAAAGCGAAAGACCGGGAATGCCCGTTCCCGGTCTGTCTCTCAATTCTGCACGCCGTTATTAAGGAGGACACGGCATTGCACATGGCCCGTTCTTCATTGCCCATATGAATTCCGGACCGGCCAACTCACCCGTATGGATATGTTTGTAAGGAAAGAGCCGTTGAGTTAGCTTACGTTAACTATAATAGCAGAGGCTTGAGTTAGACGCAACTAATTTCTTTTAAATTATTCCGAATTTTTTAAATGCGTTGGAAAGTCCGCAGGCATTGATATCATCCGTGACATAATCGGCCAGGGCTTTCAGTTCATCCGCGCCATTGCCCATGCACACGCCGACTGCGCAGGCTTCCAGCATGGAGGCATCATTCATGGAGTCGCCGAACCCGTATGTGTTTTTCATATCTCCGCCAAGCATTTCCACTGCCTTGCGGATGCCCTCGCCTTTGGTCACACCTGCCAGAGTCACTTCGCCAGAGCTTCTTGAACCTCTTCCATAGGATGCGGTTGTGGAAATATAGCTGAGTTTCGGGTTGAGCCTTTTGACAAACTCTTTCTCAGTTTCCTCATCCGGCAGATCAATATCGATTTCCAGAATATCGGTGCCGTCCCAATCGTCAATCATGTTAAGCTTTTCGGCAAACGGAAGATGGCCCGCTTTGGCAACGTATTCCTGCCAGAGCCGGTATTGTTCTTCCGAAGCGTAGAAATCGGTCAGCGAAGACATGAACATCTCCCCTTTGAGTTCAACCGTAACCAGATGGATCAGCTCTTCAATCAGTTCCCTGCCGATGGGCCTCAGCAGCGGCTCCATTCCTTCAATGATGATGCCCGCACCATCCGAGAACACATAACCGTCCATGCCGATGTTTTTATAATCCGAAAGACCGCCGTAGTTTCTTCCCGAACAGATGAAACATCCGTAGCCGTTGGCTTTTGCCTGTTTCAGGGCATTCAGTGTATCTTCACTGATTTCGTGCGTCACCTTTGAATCAACCAGGGTGCCGTCAATATCAAGAAACAGATATCCTTTCATTTGTCTTCCTTTCCTGCGCAGTCCCTGATTTTCTGGATCAGGGCTGAAAAACCTTCACTCATATGCATGTCGCTTCTGTACACAAGATAATACTGCCTTTTCAGATCCGTACCTTTGACTTTGACCGTGTGCAGTCTCTTCTTCCGCAATGATTTTTCAATCAGTCTTTGCGGAAGAACGGCAATTCCCGCTCCGCTTTGCGCAAGTGTGATCAGACTGAGATCTGAAACACTTTCCACAAACGGACGAACCTGAACACTCTTTTTCATCACCGCCGCCTCAAAGGCCTGACGGCTTCCCGCACCCTTTTCTCTCAGCAGCAGTTTTTTTGACAGCAGCGCATTCATGCCGAGACTGTCCTCCTTTATATATTGGGAGGATGCCGCAAACACGAATGTCTCTTTATATAAAGGAATATAAGTGAAACCTGTCTCATCGGCATTGTGATCTGCAATGACAATATCGCATTGATGTTCCTTCAGCATGTTCATGATCGTTTCCGATTCAGAACTGATAAAGGAAAGCTGAGTGTCCTCCATCGATTTGATCACTGAAGGCAGAAACAGTTCCGAGACTAGCGGTGTCATTGCGATGGTGTATGACTCTTCCGAGTGCTGTTCATGAAGACTGTCCCATGCACGGTCATACTGTTCCAGAATCACATCCGCATACTGGCGCAGCCTTCTGCCCTGTTCACTCAATTGAAGCGTTCTGCCTCTGCGGATGAACAGCTTTGTATCATATTCCTTTTCCAGCGAAGACACCGCCGCACTGATTGCCGGCTGGCTCATGCCCAGCGACTGGGCGGCAGCTGACATGGATTGCTGATCACATACTTCAACAAATATTTCGAGTGTGCGTTTTGACATAATGATTCCTTTATATATTAAATATCATACATAAGGTTTCATTTATATCAAAGCAAAATTATCCGATAATTACTGATTATTAATTCAGACGGTTTAACTTGAATTATTCTTATAGATGACGAACGATTCATCTGATTACATCAAAAAAAGCCATCATCGTGAACGTATGATGACCAAAGTTATTAATGTGTACGGGATGAAATATAATGCATGAGCGCATATCCCGCGCAAATGCCAAGTGTTCCGGCAATGATATCCATCACATCAAACACGCCTCTGTGCGTGATCCATTGCAATGTTTCAACACACAATATCAGCAGGATTGATATCACAATCATTCTGTTTCGGGGCTGTTTTCTGAACAAATACCCCACCGGCATAAAACAGATCAGATTCAGAAGAATCTGGATCATGTATTGCCGGTTCAAACCGAAGATCGCAGGCTGCGCCTGGTAATCGATCACAGGTCTTGCGAATAAGAGAACTACCATCGCAAACGCATATACAATCCAAAGGATGCTCACGCATGAGCGGTCAACAGTTTTGTCCGTGATCAGCCGGATGATCATGAATATGATTGCAGTCTGAGCAATCAGCAGCGCAATCATTATTGGAATGATTAGCGTGGAACTTCCCGAATAAACACGGTAGATGAACTCACTTGTTACGAAGTAGAACAAGACATAACTGATAACTGCAGAACCAAGCAGACTTAATATACTTTTTAATTTCATACACTGCCTCTGTTAATCATTTTAAAAAGCATGCCCTTAAGCATGCAAGAGATTACTGATATTGAACCTGTACAGCCTTCGACAGTCTGACCAGACGGCTGACATGAACGGATGCGATGAACATCAGTCCATCAATCACAACATTGGCAATAAACCGCAATGCCATAGTATCGGTTCTGATCGCAATCACAAATCCGGCCGCAGACAGAGCGAATGAGATTGCCGAAAGAATGAGCACCGGTCTGATTCTTCCGGGATCTCTGGCAGCCCTCATACCAAGCATGCCTGTGATCAGCGAAATGACTCCGCTGAATACAAGTCCGAAGGATCTGCCGAAAACCATTTCCGTATATTCCGCAGATGAGACAGGACCGATGATATTCATGATCATGGAAACCGCACCGACAAATGTTTTGCCTGCGGCTGTCATGACAGTCAGAATGCTGATCATCAATATCATTTTCTGATAATTATCCATCTGTCGGAATTCTTCAAAGTCAAAGCTGAACATATTTATTACTCCATTGCATATGATTCCTGTTTTTCTGACCTGTTAAGATCAAAAGGAACCGGCAATGGATAACTATACTACGAAAAAACAATTATTCAAGGCTTTCAATCTGCACGGCACATGTGCCTGCTGTGTTCATCATTCTGACAGCCTGTTCCAGTCTTTCGCGGAAATAACTGTGTGTGATCACAAGAACATGACTTTCGTCATCAGACATATCACAGATTTCACGGAGTGCTTTCATTGCCCTTTGATCCATCTCATCTGTGCTTTCAGCCCCATATTCAGACCAGTCCCTGATGTCTTCAGGATTGATCTTGTTATCACCTTCGAGGAGTCCGTAGAATCTCTCCCTGAGATCTCTGCGATATATAACGGGAATATCCCTTCCTTTGAGAATAAGATCGGCGGTATCCCTTGCACGTAGAGATGTGGACACAAATACGTATGATATTTTTATGTCTTTCAGCTTTTCACCGATCTGTTGCGCATAGCTGATTCCCTTCTCACTCAGCATTGAATCACAGATGCCTTCCTTTCGGTTTTCTTTGTCAAAGAGTGTTTCACCGGTGCAGACTGCGGTTATAGTGATTTTCTTAGGCTTTTCAGCACGGTATTCATCGGCTGTCTGCGGTTCTCTTGTCACGGTGTATTTTCCGTCCTCATAAACAAATTCAGCGATGCAGCAATTCGGAACCAGCGGCCTGTTCATGGCATCCATGCGGTGTCTGTATTCATCGAAATCGTAATCGAGGATTGTTTTCAAAAGATGCGAGAAATAGCTTCCATGAGAAACAATCAGCACATGGTCATTGTCTCTGCATGCGGAAAGGATCTTTTCAAACGCCTTCTTTGCCCTGATTTCAAACAGCGGCACATTCTCACCGCCGACATCCGTCCAGTCATCCGCCTTGCGGTGAACCTGGATGATATCATTCATATCGCTGAACAGCTGGCCGTCGAGCGTTCCGAAGTCAAACTCCATCAGTTCCTTCATCACAAACGGCTCTTCTTCATGGTACTGCGCAACGATTTTCGCGGTGTCCCATGCCCGTTCGGATGCGGAGCAGAAGATATGATCAAAATGTTCTCTGCGCAGTGCGGAGGCGGTGTTTTCCGCCTGTGCGATGCCTGTTTCATTCAGCGGACTGTCGCATTGTCCCTGCATCCTGCGGGTCTGGTTGAACAGGGTTTCGCCATGTCTCACAAATGTAAAATATACTTTCATTGACGCTCCTCTCTGATGAGTGAAGCCGGTATTGACCGGCTCCGTGTTTTAAATCAGGTTGTAGTGTTTCAGTCCGTTCTTCACTCCGTCCTCAAGAATCGGCGTGGTGATGTATTCGGCTTTTTCTTTTAACGCATCGACCGCGTTGCCCATCGCAATACCATGTCCGGCTGCCTCAATCATGCACAGATCATTGACGCCGTCTCCGAATGCATATGTGTTTTCAATGGGTACGCCGAGTTTTTCCGCCACATGGATCAGAGCGGTTCCCTTGTCAATGCCAAGCACGGTTACATCAGCACTGGGATGAGGTCCGTGGGGATTGAGCAGACAGATGCCTTTGAGCGCATCTTCCATCTGATGGCGCATTTCAACACTGCTGAACCAGACATCCAGGGCATAGACCGAATCCATATTGTCCGGATTCTTTTCGTGAATCACATAGCCGTCAAACTGCACATCGGCCAGAACTTTGAAGCCTTCCTCAGGTCCGCCATAGAAACCGTGAGTGGCGCCATTGAACTGATATCCTCCGCCGATTTCATCAAGCTTATCCTGGATGAAGACAATCTGTTCCCTGCTTAACGGATGGTTGTAAAGAATCTCATCACCCATGAAGGCCATACGTCCGTTGGAACAGATAAAACCGTCCGCATATGCGGAGAAATTCTTTTTCACATAGGCGGGATTTCTGCCCGTACAGATAAATACCTTATCTCCATTGGCGCGCAATACTTTCAAAGCTTCTTCCGCGCTTGCGGGCACATCAGTTCTGATTGCGAGGGTTCCGTCGATATCAAAAAACACAAGATTATTCATATACATTCTCCATATGACTGTCTGTATTATATCGGGAATCGCCTTCAAATGATATGCATGAAAAGAAAAGACTCCCGTATATGAGAGTCTGTATCTGTTATCTTGCCTTCTTCCAGGCGCTCTTGGAAATGAGAATGAGCATCGGATAGATCTCCAGTCTGCCCGCCAGCATATCCGCGGTGAGCACGAGCTTGGAAAGATCGCTGTATCCGGAGAAGTTGCAGGTCGGACCGACCTGGGAAAGTCCCGGACCGATGTTGTTGAGCGTTGCCATGACCGCCGTGAAGTTTGTTTCGAAATTGAAGCCGTCCAGGGAAATCACCAGCACGCTGACAATGATGATGATCACATAAGCAACCAGATAAGCATGGGTGTTATGGATGATGCCTTCATCAATCGCACGTCCGTTGACATGGATGGCACGTACTTCAGACGGATGCATGGATCTGTGCAGGTTTCTTCTCAGGCTTCTCCATAACAGCAGAAGTCTGATCTGTTTGAAGCCGCCGCCCGTGCTTCCTGCGCAGGCACCGCAGAACATCATCAGCACCACAATGGATTTCGCAAAGGAAGGCCATAAATCAAAGTCCGTGGTCGCATATCCGGTGGTGGACATGATTGTACCGACTGTGAATGCGCTGTGGCGGATGGTTTCCTCAAGAGTTGAGTACAGCGGTCTGACATTGATCGCGATCGCTGCGGTTGCCACGAATACGGCCGCCCAGAAGAGCTTGAACTCCTCATCGCCGAATGCCGCGGAGAAATTCTTCATCAGAATCAGATAGTAGATGGAGAAGTTGACCGAGAACAGCAGCATGAACAGTGTCGTGACATTCTGGATATAGGGACTGTAGCTGGCAAAGGAATCATTCAAGACACCGAATCCGCCGGTGCCGGCTGTGCCGAATGCCAGACAGCATGAATCAAACAGTGACAGTCCGCCGAGTTTCAAGAGAACGATATTGATGACCGTCATGCCGGTATAAATCCAGTAAAGGATTTTGGCTGTGTCTTTCATTCGCGGAACCATCTTGCCGACCGCCGGGCCGGGAGATTCCGAACGCATGATATGCAGTGTGAAACCCTGGTTCTTTCCGGATACCGAAACAATGGACATCAGGAAGACAAGCACGCCCATACCGCCGACCCAGTGTGAGAAGGATCTCCACCATAAGATTCCCTTGGGGAGAATTTCCACATTGTTAAGAATGGAGGAACCGGTTGTGGTAAAGCCGGACACCATTTCAAACAGCGCGTCGACATAGCTTGGAATCGCGCCGGAAAGCACGAAGGGCAGACATCCCAGCGCTCCTAAGAAAATCCAGGAGAGACCGGTTGTTGCCAGACCTTCCCGCGCATAGAACCGTTTGCCGCTGGCCTTGATGGTGATGGCATACAGGAATCCCGCCACACCGACGATAATCGCGATACTGATCAGAAATGCCTGAACCGAGGCGGTTTCATGAAGCACAAGGCTGATCAGCACCGGCGGTATCATCAAAGCCGCTTCGACAAACAGCACATATGCGATAATCCGCATCATCATTCTGAGATTCATGAGAGCGTATCCTCGAAGATATCATTCAGCTGATTGATTGTGCTTTCGGTATCTGTAATAACGACCACGGTATCCCCGATATTGAATGAGGATTCACCGTTTGCGATTTCGGAAGTTTTGCCATGGCTGATTGAAACAATCAAGGCATTCTTTCTGGTACGGATATTCTTCAGCTTTTCGCCGAGATGCTTTGTGTCTTTATCCGCGGTAAATTCGATCGCTTCGATCTTGCCGTCGGCGATTCTGTGAATGGAAAGGGCTGCGCCTTCTTTTGTCTGCATCGCTCTGACGTAACGGACAATGTGCATTGTGCACAATTCCTTCGGACAGATCACACTGCCGATCGGCATGTTTTCAATCAGCTCGCCTTCCCCGCCTCTGCCGAGCTTGGTGACAATGTTGGGCACCTGGTGCATATGGGCATAAAGGGAAGTGACGACGTTGAGCTCATCGATACCGGTCAGTGAGACTACCGCGTCATAATCGCCGATGTCCTCACTGTCGAGAACCGCACGGTTGGACACATCGCCGTTGATGACAGTTGTGAACGGAAGCATTTCCGCAAGCTCACGGCACTTCTTCTTATCGATTTCGATAATGCTGGTGGCGATGTGATATTTGTTCAGCTCCTCCGCCAGATAATAGGAGATGCGGCTGCCGCCGGCCATGATGACATGGGATACGGGCATGTTGATAATGCCGATATGAATGAGCATCTGGTGCAGCTGTTCCGGATCGCCGGTCACAAACAGACGGTCGCCTTCCTGAATGGTGAAGTTGCCGTCCGGCATGATCGCCTTGCCCTGGCGCAGGACTGCCGCAACCAGGATCTGTGCCCTTGTCGCGCTGGACAGATTCTTCATCTGAACCTTGGCGAGCTTGGAGCCTTTCGCGACCTTGAGTTCGACGATTTCCGCTCTTGCCTTGGCAAATGTTTCTCTCTTTAAGAAACCCGGATATCTCAGCAGTCTTGCGATTTCATGAGCGGTCTGCTGTTCAGGGTTGATAATCAGTGAAAGTGCGAACACATCGCGCATGCTTCTGGCCTGTTCCACATATTCAGGATTGCGGATACGCGCAATCGTATGAATATCCGGATTCAGAGCTTTAGCCGTAATGACCGCAAGCATGTTGACCTCATCCGCGTTGGTGGCAGCGATCAGAAGATCCATGTTTCTGACTCCGGCTTCCTCAAGCACGGACATGGAGGCGCTGTTTCCCTGCAGGGTGATGACATCATAGTTGCTGACGGCATTTTCAAGCACATCGCTGTTCATATCAATGACGGTAACGTCATGTCCTTCTTTTGAGAGCTCATCGGTCAGTGCTCTGCCGACCTTTCCCGCTCCCGCGATTAATATCTTCATAGTCGTTTTCCTTTTTTGGTAATAGCTTTCTCATTGTAACACTGCAAAAAAAAAAGGCAAATAATGCCTTTTTACGATGTGTTTAAAGCTGATTATTTGTTGAGATTGTCCAGAATCGGCTTGAGCAGTTTCATGAATTTATCCCAATAAACAGGGTATGCACCATAGCCTCTGTAGAGGTATTCCTCATTCTCATCGATGATGACGCTGAGTTCCCATTCCTCGTCTTCAGAAACATCTCTGCCGTCATTGACCGGAATGTATTCCTTGTCCCAGTCATAGACATAAACTTTTTCAAACAGTTCTTTGCGGAATTTGTTCCATTCCTCATTGCTCAGCATGTCCGCATACTTGTTCAGACCGCCGCCGTTGGAATCATAAATCTCATAAAGACATACATCGCCATCCTGGCCAAGACGCAGTCTGACGGATCCGTTGAACAGATCGCCAAGACGGAACCGAAGACCCGAGCACGCTTCGATCATCGGGATGCCGTTGTCATCATAAGGGGTTCTGCCGAAATCATTGAGGCAGTCTGCACATCTGTAGAAGCCTTCGACTCTGGAGACATTCTTGGATCCGCAATGCGGGCATTTAGGTAAATTCGCCATATTATCCTCCGTTTTTTAAAACGCTTACATGAGTATCATACAAAAATAATGATGCTTTTTCCATGGCTAAAACAAATTCGTTGTTTCAATCACAAGATCCGCTTTGTTCATCACGTCATAATTGCTGAAATAGAGTTCCTCAAAGGGAATCCATTTAGTTTTAAAGTCTTCCAGTTTGGCGGGATTGCGCTTTGCGATCCTCTCCAGCTGTCTCTGCAGCTGCACATGCAGGAAGAGTTTCAGATCGTAATAATCTCTTAACAGAGGATGATGGCTGTAGCTGCCTTCCACAATCACAAGACCGCTTCCGTCCGCTTCCAGTACGGTTTCAGAAAGGGACATGGTATTGCAGTCAAACGGATGAAAGCGCGCTGTTTCGCCTTTGCTCAAAGGCATTAATACTTCCTCCAGGAAGCGTTCATGATCCACATTCTCACCGGGTGTGCTGTACCGTTCTTTTGTTCTCTGTTCAGGTCTTAAAAAGAAATCATCCATGTGCACAAGCGCACCGCCGAGTTTTTCATGAAGCATTGAGGCAAGCGTGCTTTTGCCGGACGCGCATCTGCCGTCGATAGCGATCAGGCAATGTGATTTCTGTTCTGTGATCTTTCTGATTTCATCACTGATTCTGTTCACTGTGTTTTCCATGCGTATATATTACACCAGACAAATGAAAAGATCCCTTCCGGGACCTTTTCACGATTGATTTATTATATAAGGGGATAGAATTCACTGATGAGATGCTAAGGGGGAGCATTCATTCAGGGCAGATTTCTTTCTGCATGGTTATAATAGCAACCGACCGTCGGTCAATTATGTAAACATTATGTTAAATTATGTGATTCATTAAGATGATTGCATGATTTTATGCCCTGCTGAGAATAAAGCAAAATGCATATAACTCAGATCACCTGAAGAAGATAAACCCATGCCGGCAATAGGATAATTGAACCCAGCGTTGTCAATACGACAACTTTTGACGCAAAGGCGACATCCGCCTTGTATTGTTCCGCAAGCACGGAAGTTGTGCTGCCCGCGGGCATCGCCGCAAGAAGCACGGAAAGACCGGTGATGAATGCGCCCACATTGAGAATGCGGCATACCAGCAATACCGCAGCCGGAATCAGAATCAGTCTGAGCAGGGAGAATAATAAGGTATCCTTGCTGATCATGCCCTCAAATCCGGTTTCAGCCAACACCATTCCCAGGAATAACATAATCAGCGGTGTGGAACATCTGCCAAGGGACGTCAGGGTGCGGTCGATTGCGGAAGGAAGCGTGATACCCGAAATCATCAGCACCAGTCCGATGATGACCGCGATGATGCACGGATGGGTGATAATCTTGATCAGCTTTGACCTGAAATCCGACTTTCCTTCGAAATAGGAGATACCTGCTGTCCACATGACAATGCGCAAAGGGATCAGATAGATCTGCCCATAGAGCAGTCCCATTTCACCATATACGCCTTCTGCCACTGCGTTGCCTAAGAATCCGGCATTGGAACAGACCGTCGCGTACTGCAGCACCGGCTTCTGTTCCTTTTTCATTCTGTTGAAAAGTGTTGAAGCCAGGATGGTGCAGAAGATCTGGATGCCGATGGAGACCAGCAGCACAATCATGAAGTCTTTCATCAGATCCGCATTCAGTTCGGTCTGGAATGATTTGACGATATTGCATGGTAACAGAAGATTCACCACCGCTTTGGAGAATACACTTCTGTCTTTGGGATTCAGGATCTTTGCCTTGCACAGCAGCCAGCCGGCAGTCATTTCGGCAAACATCATAAACTGCAATATGAACAGCTCTTTAAAATTCATATACGGCCCTTCTTTTCTGATTTGCTGTTTCTATCTTATATATAATTCTGATTCTTTCAAGAAATAAGCCATATACTCATCGCATATGACTTGTTTTCTTTATTTTCTTTTGTCTGCCGCGTAGGCAATGTTGCCCTGTCTGCCATCAAGGCGTTCACCATTATTCATTGCTTTTGCCAGATGCAGGTGCATGCCGTTGAATTCAACCGGTTCATGATCATCTTTGCCGGCAAGGATCAGATCGCAGCACTCAATCACATTATCCAAAAGCTCTTTTGGAGATTCACCGGTGCCATGATTGCGGATGATGCGGTCATAGCGGTCTTCATACTTTTTCAGATGGAGAAGACTTTCCCGGTATTCCGAAACGGTGCTTGAATATTCATCAAACAGCAGAACGAATACACCGCAGGCATCTCCGAACAGCATGACTCTGTCCTCTTCAATAAGCGCGCACATCATACCGGGTGTATGTCCTTTGACACTGACCATAGTGATATGAACATTGCCAAGATCAAACCGCTGCCCGTCATGAAGACTGAGCAGTTCTCCGGTATAAGCCGGATCGTAGTCCGTGAGCGGAATACTGCTTACCTCAGGCTTTTTCTCATGAAACTTTCTTCTGTATTCAATCTTTGTGTGTGCCTCGTAGACCGGCGCATCATCCGGATTCATCCAGATATCGCAGTCTTTGAAATGAATCGCTCCGCAGGCATGGTCAAGATGGCCATGGGTCAGGATTACGGTGACGGGAAGATCCGTCAGTGATTCCACATAGGATCTCAGATCCCCGAACCCGTCGCCTGTATCCAGAAGTACGGCTTTTTCGTCTCCTGTCACCAGGTACAGGAAGGTTCCGCAGATATCACGGATGCGGATGATATGATCGTTCAGTCTCTCGTGTGTGAAATAAACTCTGTCCATTGATCTTATTCAGCTTTGGATGCATTTTCCTGGGCAAGCAGCTGCTTGTCATACGCACGCAAGAACGGAACAGCGATTGCCAGGTCGACAAAGAACAGAACGATGACCAGGATTGCATTGCGGAAGTCCATGGTGGACAGGAAGGCCTGAATGGCGACCGGTGTTGTAAACGGCAGTGTCAGGAACGGTTTGCCGATGATGTTGGCAGCTGCCAGCAGATAGTAGGCGGTCAGGTTGATCACCAGGCAGATAATGGAAGGAATCAATGTGAATACGTTCAGGACGGTCGGAACACCGAAGACATTGGGCTCATTGATATTGAACAGAGAAGGAATCGCGGAAATCTTCGGAAGTGTTCTGAGCTGTTCGGACTTGCAGAAGAACATCATTGCGACGACATACGCATGATATGTGATCCATCCGCCGTAAACAGCGAGATTGCCTGCCATGATGAATTCGAGCGGCTGACCTGCCTGATAAGCAGCCAGATTGGCAGCCAGGTTGGCAGTGATAATCGGGCTGGTGATCGGGCTGGTCATGTTGTCGCCATGGATGCCGAAGAACCAGAACAGTGTGGACAGCAGCATCAGGAACAGAATGGAAGGCAGAGAGTTGGTTGCCTTGAGCAGCGGCTGGAACAGTGTGAAGATCAGGGATGTGATACCTGCGCCTGTCCAGGAAGTGATCAGGGAATTGACCAGTGAGAATACAACCACTTCGAAGATCATCGGAATCAATACGATGAACGGAGCCGCGACATTGGGAGGAACGGAATCCGGCATCTTGATTGTAATGTTCTTTTCAGCGAAGAAACGGTTGATCTCCACACACAGGATCGCAATGATGATGGCACCGAACATATATCCGGCCCCGAGCATGCCCATGTTGATGGAACCCGTGGAGATATCCACCGCATTGGAAACGATCAGGAATACGAACAGAGCTCCGACGACGTTATTGATGGTGTTGAGTCCGTATCTCTTTGAAAGGAAGTATGCAATACCTGCAACGACATACAGAGAAATGCAGCCGATGGACAGATAATAAGGAATCAAAAGAATCTGGGAATGAGCGCCTGCCCAAGCCTGCCATGCCAGAAGGAATGCATAGAGGAAATTGGACGGTTCCGTTACAGTTGCCGGTACCGGCGGTACGGCAAGAAGAATCGCAAAGCCGCCGATGATTGTCAGCGGAATCAGAATTGTCATACCGTCACGGATAGATGCCAGATGTCTCTGGTTCGAAATTGCAGTGCCTACCGGAAGAAGTTTTTCTTCCATAAATGTCTGAAATCTTTCAAAGAATGATTTCTTTGTCTCACTCATATGAGGTCCCCTTTCCAAGCTTAATTGCTTTTTCCACTATCAATATACACATATTGAATCGATGATTCAATACCAAATTTTATATTTTGAATCATTCATTCATTTATGTTGAATTTTGAATCATGATTCAGCTATAATAAAGATGCGAGGGAATCTTATGAATATTTTCGATACCATTGAGCTGAAGAAGCCGACATTCACCAAAGCAGAAATGAAAGTCTGTGAAGCTATTGCACAGGACTATGTCATTGTCTTCCATCATTCCTCCAACTCACTTGCCGAAGAACTTCATGTTTCCCAGGCATCCATATCACGTTTCTGTAAAAAACTCGGTTACGAAGGGTATAACGAATTCCGCTATGCGCTTTATGATTCCGTTCATACCAACCGGCCCGATTCCTCATCCATGTCAAAAGCCGATTGCGCCAAACGGATTATTGATCTGCTCAACAAACAGGCAGATGACGGTGAATATGACCATTTCGTTGAGCTTCTTTATGAAGCAGATCATGTGTTCACAACCGGAGTCCACCGCAGTTCCCTGCCGGCCAAGCTGCTGGCAATCGAGATGAATATGTTAAAACGGTTTGCCGTTTTCCGTGACAATAACGAATTTAGCGACTGGCCCCGCATGGCAGGAAAGACGCTGGTTGTATGCTGCAGTGAGCAGGGGCCAACTTTCCGGAACGGAATTGAAATGCTCAATGCGGAAGGAAAGAACAAACCATACACCGTTCTGATCTGCACAAATACAAAACATCCTTTGCGCAGATATTTCGACGAAGTGATCTGGCTGCCGAATTCCATCAATCAGAACCTTCCGGAAAGAGTTGAGCCGGCGGTGATTTACAGCATCTTCGTTGACATTGTGATATCCATGCTTGCAGAAAAACTGCAGAAAGAGGAGGAAAACAGCCATGCGGATCAGTGAAGTGATTCAGAAAATCAAAGATTATTCCAGAGGAAAAGACGCTCATACCAATCAGCCGATCGATGATGCACTCAGCAGAGACCAGGTGCTTTACGGAAGTATTGACAAAGAATGCACTGGTATTGTGACAACCTGTTTCGCTTCCGTGGAAGTGATTGAAAAAGCACACGCCTGCGGAGCGAATCTGATCATCTCCCATGAGGCACTGTTCTGGAACCATGGCGATCATACGGATTGGCTGAAAGCGGAAAAAAACAGTGTTTACCTGCGCAAGAAAAAACTGCTCGATGATTATGGTATTACTGTATGGCGCGATCATGATTACATTCATTCCGGTATGCCGGGGGCAAACAAAACATGGTATGACGGCATCTTCAAAGGCTTTCTCCATGATACCGGACTTGAAAAGTACTATGTTCCCAATATCAATGATTCCGTGAAATACTCCATTCCCGTCATGCTGAACCTGCCCGGTCTGACAGTCAGGGAAGTGGCGGATATGATCATCAAAGGAGCCGGACTCAACGGTATCCGCCTGATCGGTGATCCCGATGCCGTTGTGCACAATGCATGCATTCCGATGCATCTGATCGGTTTTGCGGACAAAGAGACCATTTCCATGATCAACATCAAAAACATTGATCTTCTGATTACCATGGAACTGATCGATTATACGGTCAATGAATATATGCGTGACGGTGCCTGCCTCGGCGATCCGAAAGCCATTCTTGCCTGCGGACATTTCAACACCGAGGAACCGGGTATGAAATATATGCTCAACTGGCTTCCCGAAGCGCTTGGCACCGATACAATCCCGATGACTTTCATCAAATCCGGTGATGCTTCGCAATATATTCTTCCGTAAAACAGGATTTGAACCGAAAACAAGACAAGAGGACATGAATCAGCCGAATTGACGGCACGTTTCATATCCTCTTTTCATTTCCTGAACAGCGGTTCAAAAAAGAACTTCCCGTATGAGAAGTTCCAGTTGGGATTATTCAAGAATCACAAGCCGTCCTTCCACATGAGCATCCAGTCCCTGGTGGAGGGTCATATATTCCTCGACGATATTGTTCACGGATGTGATGACAATGCGCGGATGGCGGTTCTGTATCACTTCGCTTAACGGAACGCCGAAGAATTCATCGAAGTTGATAAAGTGATAGTGCTGCATGGCAATCTTCAGATGCATGTCATCGGTGATATCCTCACCGTTGAATTTAAACTCAAGCAGCTCATGGGTGCTCTTTCTGTATACGATTCTTACACCTTTTGAGAATTGATAGAACTCCGTATGCCCCTGCCAGGCTTCATCCCTGAGAATATGGAGAACCATTCTTCGGAACTGTGCGCCGGTAACTTCCAGCATGTGAACCACATCGTCAAACGGTGTGTTTTCCAGCATGTCCGCATATTCCACGATCGGTCCGAGTTCCTCTTTGCGGATGGCTCCTGAGCCGAACAGCATGATGTCAAAGGAGCTGTCATCCTGCATCATATCGGCATACAGATTGCCCAGTTCCGTCTCCTGGGTGCGGGAAGGATGGGTGAGCTTTCTGGCAAGGCGGGTCACGATGCGTCTGTATTTAAAATCTGATTCTTCCCGGTAAAGGTTCAGAACATCCTCGATCGCCGGGTCTTTTTCACAGGTCTCATCATTCAGAGGAATGCAGTTCCATTTCCATTCATGAATTTCACGCTTCTGTTCATCATACAGAATATCAAAGCGTCCGATCTGCTTTGTGCCGTAAGAGGCCTGCACAATGGGAATGCCGTTGATGATTTCCGGCTGTTCCATGGATGTATGGGAATGACCGCCGATGATCATGTTCACACCCCAGCGCGGATCGAGCAGCTGTGCCAGTCTGCGGTCATCCTCGATGCCGATGTGGGTTAACAGAATGGTCATATCGGTGGAAGTGGTGCGGTAGTTGTCACAGATGACTCCGACCTCTCTGGCGGCATCCTCCACATCGATGAGCATGCCGATGATCTTTTCGGTTTTGGTGGAGGCCAGAACCTCTTTGGTCAGGATGCCGATGAACAGAATCCGCATGCCGTCAATCTCGATATTGACATAAGGCGTGAACAGACGGGTATTGTTCATCGTCACAAACATGTTGGAACAGACAATCGGAAAACGGGCGCACTTCTCCAGAAACAGCAGATGCGCGATTCCGTAATCCACCTCATGATTGCCCGGGCATGCCACATCGGGCGAAAGCAGATTGACCAGATCAATGGTCGAAAGACCCATGTAATCTGAATCAATGACCGATCCTCTGAACATGTCGCCGGCAATTGCGAAGATTGTGTTCTTCTCCTCTTTGCGGACCTTTTCCACATATCCGCCAAGACGCGAAATGCCGCCGCTCATGATGCCGTCTGATTCACTTTCGAAAAAGTCACCATGCATATCATTTGAATGCAGCAATGTCAGCTTTTTCATAGGGTATGTCCTTTCTGCCGTCAAACTCCGGCGGTTAGATGGATATACTTCTGTAGTTTTTTCAGGCTTCTCCCTGTGGTTCTGTGAACA
Organism: Erysipelotrichaceae bacterium NK3D112; assembly: GCA_000701725.1. GTDB lineage: Bacteria > Bacillota_I > Bacilli_A > Erysipelotrichales > Erysipelotrichaceae > Bulleidia. The sequence goes on along the minus strand of JNJQ01000006.1, from coordinate 24,499 downwards.
GGCTGATCACCCAGTCACTGTTGATGCGCGGGAAGGTGACATTGTCAGCCTCATAGCGGTCGCTCTGCGCTTTGACTTCTTCTTCCAAAGGTCCGGTGGGGATCAGGAATGAGAGCCCTTTGTCATCGGTGCGCACATTGATCTTCATGACGCCGTTATCGGTTCTCTGATATTCCACCGAAGTCACTTCAGCAGGATTGCCCTGGCGGTTGTCGATGAATTCAATGAAGCTGTCATATTTGGCAAGCTCAACGACGATGTCACTGACGCCGTCCTCAAAGATCTGAATCTTCTCTGTGAATTCCTGCAGTGTGCCGCATCTTCTCAGCGTATAGCCCTGCTCATCAAGCGGCTTTGCAAGTCTGTAAAGATCGCCGGAAACCTCCTGACTGCTTAACCAGAGAACAAATTTCCGGGACGGATCGGAATATACCAGCGGATTCTGGATCATGAAATCCGTCTTGCAGTGGGGACAGGAATGACGGAACAGATCGCCGCTGATGCAGCGCTCTTTCAGTTCCGGATCATTGTCCGCATTAACACTGTCATAGACAGTGATTGTGAACTCTCTTCCGCAATACGGGCATTTGTAACTGACTTCATGTGATGTGCTCATAATTCCTCCGCTTAGTTTCTGAGTCTGATGCCGTGAAAAGTGATGCCGTAACGGTTCATCTCATTGATGAGCCTGTCTCTTTCCTGAATCTCATCACTGGAAAGATTGTCTCCCGCATACATGGCATAGAGATGGCATTCGCCGTCATAAATATACGGAAGTGTGTAAAGCGGTTCATCCATATGGATGCCGATGTCCGTTTCCGGCTCATCCTCCATGGATGTCACAAGGAACGGTCCTTTGACGCCGATGATGCGGACATCGAATTCCTGGATGGTCTGGTCGATGAGAATGCCTGCCAGAACGATGTCGGGATAGGCCGCGTCTCTTAACAGATCAAGTCTCGGATCAAGTCTTGTCTTGAGAAAGTCCTCATCAAAGCCGCTGTCCATCTCACCGAGAAAAGGCGCGTTTTTCGCGATCATCTGGAAATCCGGATCAACGATTCTGGCTTCTTTTTCAAACACCTGGTCAATCGTAAAATAACCGAGCATTTCCTTGTTTTCAAGTCCTCTTGTGCAGGTGCTCCAGTCCGGACCGATGGAAAGCACATTGAATTCCAGCAGACCGTCCCTGGCGCAATAGGATGAACATAAGGCATAGCAGTCATCATCGTGCACATCGAACGTATCTTTCAACTGATCGGTCAGCTCATCCGCCTCAATGGTGATGAACTGATGATAATAATCTGTAAATCTGTATTCTTCGAGTCTCATGGAATGATCCTCCCTTTAACAAAAAAGCAGGTTCTCATGAAGGGAACCTGCGTAAAACCCACTGTCAGACGGGTCAGTCTCTCCGGTTGCCGAGAATCCTCAGAATGTAGAGGAAGATATTGATGAAGTCCAGATAGAGCTGGAATGCGGAGTAGACTGCGAGGTTTGCTCTGATTGTATCACCATCGCCCGTTCCGTAGTAGAAATGTTTGATCTTCTGCATGTCAAATGCGGTAAGGGCAAGGAAGATCAGGAGGCCTGCATAACCGATAAACAGGCTGTTTCTGAGCATCGGAACAAACATGGAGACAATTGTCATGATGACCAAGGCAAGCAGTGCGCCGAAGAGAAGTCCGGTGAACTTTGTCAGGTCAACATTGGTTGTATAGCCGATCACCGCGCAGCATACAAACAGCACGGCCGCAAACAGGAATGCGGTGAAGACAGTGCTGATGCCGTATGTCATGGGCAGGAAGCTGAATGTGAGTCCTGTCAGAACGGAGTATGCCATGAACAGGCCTGTGCATGTGCCGGTTGAGAAACGGGTGATTCCCGCGCTCATGGCAATTGCGCATCCCAGTTCTGCCACCAGCAGAATAATGGCGATCATCGGTGAACCGACGAGAAGCTTATAGACGATTCCCTGGTTCATGAAGGAGAAGAAGCCGAACAGTGCAACGGCAGTTGTGATACCGAGGCCTGCGGCCATCAGTACAAATACCTTGCGGATATATTGATTCAGTGTCATTCCGCTGCCATATGCGTAAGCGGCATTGGGACGGTTGTATTCACTCATAATCATTACCACCTTTCTTGTATCACGATATCATTCTATCGCTTATCTTTATCATAATCACATTTGACCCAAAGTCAAATCATTAACATTCTCGGTAATTTCCGCTGCCGGAGCCATCCATTCTGCGACTTTTTGCGTCAGTGCGTCCGATTTGTAAACAATCGCCTTGTCGATGTTTCCGCTGCGGTCTTTCAGCTGAAGCACTGCCTGCTTCGCTTTGGGGTTGTTGGAAACCAGGCTGATCTCCTCAAGCATATCCTTTGTCCAGAATCTGTATCTGTTCTTATTTCCGACCGCCAGCCATGTGTTTCCGAATGCGGTGTCCTTTGAGACAGAACGGATCACATCATTGTCAATCGGTCCGCTGATCCTTTCGAGCGATTCAACTCTCTTTGAAACAGCCCTGCTTCTGCGCAGGCTGAACAGCAGGAAGAGAAGGACACAGATTGCACAGATACCGAGTGTGTCAGCCATCGGCACAATGAAACCCGGATTCAGTCTGAGAAACATGAGGAACAGACTGACGAGCAGACTGATGATTCCGCCGGTGATCAATCCCTTTCCGGCGGCCTCCTGCATGATATTCTGTTTGATTGTCTTTACATAGTTCATATTCTGCTCCAATCCATGATCTCGCCGATGATGCGCTCACATTCCTTCTCATCGCTGATGTCAAACCAGTGCACCGGCATCTGATGATTCAGCCATGTGTACTGCCGTTTGGCAAACTGTCTGGAATGTTTCTGAATCTCTTCCTTCACTTCCAGAGCGCTCATATTTCCCCGGAAATATCCGGACCATTCTTTATATCCGATTCCCTTCATGGCCGGATCATCGAATGTGATGCCCGCCTCAAGAAGAGACGCGATTTCCTGTTCAAGGCCGGCTTCAAACATCATTTCGACCCTGCGGTTGATGCGTTCATAGAGTTTTGAGCGTTCCATGGTGCAGCCGGCAATGAATGCGTCATAAAGCATCTCATGTTTCTGGGAGGCTTCAATCTCGCTTTGTTTCATGCCGCTGCGCTCGGCAATGGTCAGACAGCGCAATACTCTTCTGCGGTTGTTGGGATGGATCTTCTCCGCCTGTTTCGGATCGGTTTCCAGAAGTTTTCTGTAAAGCTCCTCATTGCTCAGCTTTTCCAGATGCTCACTGGCAAAGGAGCCTGATTCCTCGTTGAATGTATAGTCATACAGACAGGATTTGAGATAAAGTCCGGTTCCTCCGCAGATGATACTGATCCCTTCGGTATGCTCAATGATCCCTCTTGCCATTTTCTGAAAGTCCGCAGCGCTGTAAGGCTCTTTCGGATCGCGGATATCGATCAGATGATGCACGATTCCTTCTGTTTCCTCTTCGGTGACCTTTCCTGAGCCGATATCAAAACCTTTGTAAACCTGGATGGAATCGCCGCTGATGATTTCCGCATTCAGCTTCTTTGCCATCTGTATGGAAAAGGATGTCTTGCCCACGGCAGTGGGTCCCGCAATCACAAGCACCTTCTTCATCGCAGAAACTCCTTCGTCAGCTCTTTCTCATCCAGAATGACGAAAGTCGGTCTGCCATGAGGGCAGTGATACGGATTTTCACACAGAGAAAGCTGTCTGACCACTTCCTTCATCTCATCCATGGTCAGCGAGCGGTTGAAACGGATGGAGTGATGGCATGCCATGGTGGCAATCCGTTTCTTCTCCATGCGGGTATATTTGGATTCACGATCGTTGCGGAACTGATCAATCACATCCTCAAGGAAGGGAATTTCCTCCAGATCCTTCATCCATGCGGGCACACTGCGCACCGCAAGGGTATCCGGGCCGAAGGCTTCAAAGGTGATATGCAGATCAGCGGCGGCCTGATTGATTTCATCCACTCTTGCGACAAGATCGCTGCCGGCATGGATCACAAGCGGAACCAGCGTATCCATCATCACCGGATTGGTGTTCAGCTTTTCGCAGTATTCCTCATAGTGAACCCGTTCCTGGGCCGCGTGCTGGTCAATGATGGCAAGACCCTCTTTGACGGCGCACAGAATGAACTTCTCATGGAACTGGCCGATCACATCCATATGCGGGAAGGAAGGTGATTTCTTCTTTGTCTCATATACCGGTTCAGACTCTTTCACGCTCTCACCTAGGCTGCGCAGGATTTCCTCATCCTGTTTCGCCTCATTGACGATTGCCTCATAGGTTTTCTCATCCGGTCTGTAAACCGGCGTTTCCTTCACCGGTTCCTTTGGAATTTCAAACTTCGCTTCTTCCGGCGCCTTTACGGTTTCCTCTTTGACGGGTGTCTGCACCGGTTTCTTTGCGGAATATGCCTGTTTTCTTTCCGCCTCCCGGATCAGACTGTCCGTGTCAAAGGAGATCGGTTCATAATACTCCGTTCTTGCGGCGGCAGGCTCAACCTTCGGGGCAAGCGGGGCACCGGCAAGAATTTTACGCACATTGTCACGGATCAGATATTCGAGCTGGATTTCCTTGGACAGTCGCACTTCCCATTTGGAGGGATGCACATTGACGTCTAGGAGTCTGGGATCCATTTCAATATTGAGTACACAGATCGGATATCTTCCCTTGACGATGAAATCCTCATATCCGTCCTGGATTGCTTTATACAGTTTATAGGTGCGGACCATACGGCCGTTGAGGAACACGTACATGTTGGAACGTGAGGCACGGGTGATCATCGGTTTGACAATATAGCCGCGCACTTTATAATCGAAATCCTCAAATTCGGCTTTGACCGCGTTTTCCGCCACGGCTCTGCCGCCCGCCTGAAACAGCACTTCCAAAAGGTCGCCCTGTCCGCTGGTGCGGAACGCGTCGCGTCCGTCGGAAATCAGATGGAACGAAATCTCCGGATGGGACAGTGCGAAGCGGACAATGACATCCTGGATCAGGGATGCCTCATATGACGCGGAACGCATGTGTTTCAGTCTGGCCGGAGTGCGGTAGAAAAGACCTTCCACACTGATCTCGGTTCCCTGGTTGCACGGATACGCGCTGACCGATACGGTCTGACCGTATTCAATCACGATTTTCGTGGATTCATTTCCGTCGCTTGTGATCATTGTCAGCTTTGAAACGGAAGCGATGGAAGGAAGCGCCTCACCGCGGAATCCCAGTGTATGAATCGACCAGAGATCGTTCTGTGTTCTGATCTTGGAGGTCGCATGGCGCTTGAAAGCCATCTGCGCATCTTCGGCATCCATACCCGAGCCGTTGTCGCGGATTGTGATTTTCGAGATTCCGCCCTCCTCAATGGAGATGTCGATTCTGGTTGAACCGGCATCAATCGCGTTATCCACAAGTTCTTTTACAACTCCCATCGGCCTTTCCACCACTTCGCCGGCGGCGATCATGTTGGCGGTCTGGGAATCCAGCTGCTGAATTCTTCCCATAGTGATTTCCTTTCAATGTATTATACAATAGATATGACGAAAGAGGATTTATGCGGCTGAAAGAAGAATACAGGGAAGAAACCGTGATCAACCGTTCCAGATTCATCGCCTGTGTGGACAGATGCGATACGGAAGAGGAAGCGCGCAGATATATTGAATACATCCGTAAGGAATATCCGGATGCCACCCATGTGTGCACCGCCTATGTGTGCGGGGAAAACAACATGATCCAGCGTTCCAGCGACAACAAGGAGCCCTCCGGAACCGCCGGTGTGCCGATGCTTGAAAGCATCCGCAAAAGCGGACTCTCGGATGTGACCGCATGCGTGGTCAGATATTTCGGCGGCGTCAAACTCGGTGCGGGCGGACTGATCCGCGCCTATTCGGGAGCGGTGGCCGATGCCCTTGCCCATGCGAAAAAGACAGTCGATGTGCCGTATGATGAATGGAAAATCACCTATCCCTATGATATGTCCGGAACCCTTGAAAACTGGCTGAGAAGGAATACGGATATCATTTCCCAGGAATATGATGAACAGGTCACCTGTATCATACAGACCGAAAGGAAGGACATTCCCGATGTTGTCAGGGATTATTCCAGAGGAACCATACAGCCTGAATTCATCCGCACCCTGATGCGTGAAAAGGATATCGAAAATGAGCAGTGATCTGCTCATTCTTTTCTTATAAACAGCAGATCCATATCCGTGCCGCCCTCAATGCCCGGAACGGTTCCGGATGATGTGTACTGCCAGATGGAGAATTCGTACGGATATCTCGGATACGGTCCGTATTCCGCCACCCAGATCTCAAATTCCTGGATGTATTCTGTCACAAACAATTCCTCAAACAGCATTGTGCTGTTGTAAATCATCGGTGTGTAGCCGGCATTCTGGACTCTGTGCAGGAATGTCACGGCGCACTCCGTTTTTTCTTCTTTGCTTAAGGAAAGGATTCTGCCGTTCGGTCCGGTGTCCGATTCCTCCATGTCAAAGACAACCGGCAGATCAAGTTCATAGTTTTCGATCTGTTTCAGGGTGAAATCGGCTTCCTCCCTCGCCTCTTCGGGACTGATAGCCTGGGAGTAGAAGTAAACGCCGACTTTGATGCCGACCCGCTTGGCTTCCTGCATGTTGCGGTCAAAGTATTCATCCTTGTGCACATAGCCGTACTGATAGCCGCGGTATCCGCATCGGATCATTGCAAATTCCACGCCGGAGGCTTTGACGGCATCCCAGTCGATCACTTCCTGATGGGCTGAGACATCGATTCCCTGGATGGAATACCATTGATCGTCCTCATAATATGCATAATCACCGTTCCAGCTCAGATTGTTCCAGTCGAACACATTGGACACATACGGGGTTTCGATCATCCGCTCCTCTTCTTCATGGATGGCGATCTCCTGTTCCCGCAGCTTCAGTCCCAGCGCGGTCAGGGCAATCAGAAGAATGGATAAGAAGATGCTTAACGCAATCGGAATCCCGTTTGAACTTCGATGACGTTTTCTGTAATTTCCTGCCATATTTCAAGTTTAACAGAAAAAATCCGCTTCTTCCTTTAAAGCGGATTTAAGATTCAGTAAGGCTGGAAGCCGTTCATGACGGCCCAGGAAAGAGAGCTTAAGGCACAGGCCGCAATGATCGCGAACACAGCCGCGAAATACATTGCCTTGAGCCAGCGGTTCATGCCGGATGTGTAGCGCTCCATGGAATAGATGTAAACCATGATCGCCGCCGCCAGCAGGAACAGCCTTAACATGATCACAAACGCGTTGAGTCCGAAGAGAGCGAAGACTCCCGAAAGAGCGGTCAGAACCGCAGGCACACACTGCACCTGGGCGGTTTCACTGAATGCCTTCTTCAGATCGAAATTCTTTCTTTGCGCAAGATAGAGAATCACGAAGGTGGCGGCCCAGAGAATCAGCGCTGCCAGCAGCCCATAGCGGAAGCCGAAGGAAATCCAGCTGCCGCACAAGGCGATCAATGCCGCCCCAAGTGCACCATAGACACTCAGTTCATTTTCCCTGAACGGATCTTTCATGATGGAAAGAAGCGGAAGGAAATCCTCTTTTGAAATATTGACTGTTTTTTCTCTTATTTTCGCTGCCTGTTCCTGGACAAATCCGGTCGGATTGCCGCTTTCCTCAAGATGCGCACCGCAATAGCCGCAGAACACACTTTCATCGGGCAGTTCTTTTCCGCAGTTTTTACAGAACATAAATACTCCTTTTAATCACGCCATTATTTTATCACCATATGGAAAAGTTCACGCATAACAAACTGCATCCGGATTGTTTAATGATATAATCGCCTCATGAACAAAACGATTAAATCCATAGTATATTCTCTCATCGCCGCGGTTTTCGTCATCGGCGCAATCAGCGGTTTTTTCATCTGGGACCATGCAAGAAAAGAAGCCTCGCTGAACGAGACTCTTGAAACACTGACGCTGAAAGCGGATGAAAGTCTGCTGGATATCGAATACGGTGATTCCTTTGATCCGGCTTCCGTGATCACAAGCCACGAAGGAGACATGAAAATCAGCGGCACTGTGGATCCGAAGACACCAGGCGATCAGACATTCACCGTCACCTTAAGCAAAGAGGATCAGTTTCATCAGACAGCAGAAAAAGAGTTCACTTTCACCGCCCATGTGAAGGATACAAAAAAGCCGGAAATCAGATTCACCGAAGAAAGCTTTGTATTTGAAACCGGCAGCACATTTACCGCCGCGGCCAACGTGGAATCGGTCAGCGATCCGGTGGATGGTGAGCTGGAACAGGCTGAGACACTGGACAAAGGAAAATGGATCATCGAGGATGATCTTGTGCTGGATCAGGCGGGTGAATATACGGTTACCGTCAAAGCGATGGACAGAAACGGAAATGAATCATCCGCATCGTATACTGTCACGATCACCGATCCCGTTCCCGATTTCGGTCTGATCGCAGGCAGTCCGGAATATCCTTATTACATCCGGATCAACCGCGCGCTCAATACCGTGACCGTCTATGCCCTGGATGATGACAATTATTATACGATTCCGTATATGGCATTTGTCTGTTCCACCGGTGATGCCACACCGCTGGGCACTTACAACACAACCGCAAAATACAGATGGCTCTCACTGTTCGGCAATGTATACGGTCAGTATGCGACCAGAATCGTCGGTCACATTCTGTTCCATTCGGTTCCTTATTTCACACAGGATCCGGCTGATCTGGAATATGAGGAATATAACAAGCTCGGCACCGCCGCATCGATGGGATGCATCAGACTGTGTGTCCGCGATGTCTTATGGATTTATGAGAACTGCCCGGTCGGGACAGCGGTTGAACTCTACGATGATTACGATTCACCCGGACCGCTTGGCAAACCTGATTCCATCATCATTGATGTGAATGATGAAAGAAGAGGATGGGACCCGACGGATCCCGATCCAAACAACCCCTGGTAAAAACAAAAATGATGCCGTTCATCAGATGAACGGCATCGATTTTTTTCCTTACTTATAGCTGTCGTAGGAGTACTGCTCATAGACATGAGATACCGGTGTGTGATTCTCGATGGAATCAATCGTTTCGGCAATCATGTTGGCAATGGACAGTACGGTGATCTTGTCGGTCTGGGCCTTTTTCTCCTCGCTCATCGGGATGGTGTCTGTGACAACCAGTTCCTTGATGACGGACTTGTTGATCTTGTCGATCGCGTCTTTGGAGAAGATCGGATGAGTGATTCCGACGTATACATCCTTGGCGCCGTGATCCTTGAGAATCTGGCAGCCTGCACACAGTGTGCCTGCTGTATCGCAGATGTCATCAACAACGATGCAGATCTTGCCGTCGACATCACCGATGACATTCTGGGCTTCGACCATGTTGGGCTTCGGTCTTCTCTTGTCGATGATGGCAATCGGCGCATCGAGCATGTCGGCGAGTCTTCTCGCTCTGACGACTCCGCCATGATCCGGTGAAATGACGACAACTTCATCATTCGGGAAGTTCTTCTCACGGAAGTACTGACCAAGCATCGGAACAACGGTCAGATCATCGATTGGAATATCGAAGTATCCCTGGATCTGGGCTGCGTGCAGATCAAATGTGAGAATACGGTTGGCACCGGCTGTCACAAGCAGATTTGCGACGAGTTTGGATGTGATCGGCTGACGGGGTTTTGCCTTGCGGTCCTGTCTTGCATAACCGTAATAAGGCATGACAATGTTGATCGATCCTGCGCTGGCGCGCTTGCATGCGTCGATGCAGACCAGAACTTCCATCAGGTGTTCTGTGACAGGAGTGCAGGTTGACTGGATGATGAATACGTCGCGGCCGCGCACTGACTGCTGGGGCTCAACGATGATTTCACCATCGGCGAAATGCTCGACTTTAATCTTTCCAAGCGGTACACCGAGCTCTTTGCATACCGCATTTGCGAGCTCGACGTTTGCGGTGAGGGCGAATACAACAGTTTCCTTGACCATGTTTTTCCTCTTTCCTTTTATTGCGCCTTAAGTTAAGCAGTTTTCCCATGTTTCGTCAAGATGCACAGCCGTGCAATCAATGGAAATTCCATACATTTTACATGGATAAAACCGATTTTTGAGACATAAAGGGCAAATCCTTAAAAAGCGCTGATCCGAATTGTACAGATCAGCTGTTTTGTTCATTTTCTGTTGCGCAGATATTCTTCCGCACCGGCCAGTTCCGCTTTGTCATTGCAGCCCTGAACCTCCTGCCAGTCACCCGCTGTGAGTGCTTTGACGGTATGGCCGAGTCTGTTCATGATTTCAACCAGGTCGGTGATGTAGTATTCATGCTGGGCATTGTCATTGTTGAGAAGCGCAAGACCTTCCCAGAGGGACTTGTTGTTGAAGCAGTAAATACCCATGTTCACTTCACGGACAAGCTTCTCTTCATCGGTGGCATCCTTATACTCAACTATTTTTGCGACGGTTCCGTCCGCATTGCGGATGACTCTGCCGTAAGGTCTTTCTTCGGGCAGTTCCGCCGTCAGGATGACCATATCCGCATCTTCGCATGCGTCATAAAGTGCCTTGTATGTGGAAGGTCTGACACAGGGGCAGTCGCCGTTTGCGACCAGTGTGAGTCCGTCCTCATGTTCCAGCTGTCTAGCCTGCATGACCGCGTGTCCGGTTCCCAGCTGCGGCTCCTGAACGGCGAATTCACAAAGGCCCTTCATCTGTTCCTCAACCAGTTCATGGCGGTAGCCGACGATGACGACGATTCTTTCCGCACCTGCTTCCCTGACGGATTCATAGTCTCTTTCGATCATGGTTTTGCCGAGAATGGTATGAAGCACTTTGGGAAGATCGCTCTTCATGCGGGTGCCCTTGCCGCCGGCCATAATCACTGCGTTTCTCATAATCTTTCACTCTCCTGTATAGATTCGTGTCTTTCTGACAAAGTATTTTTCCTGTCTTAACTGCTCCATGGAATCATTGAGCAGCTGCGCGTTTCTGGTGATGCCGAACACGGTGGATCCGCTGCCGCTCATCAATACGCCGTCAAAGCCCATTTCATTCAGTCTGTTCTTGACGGTGCGGATATCCTTCACCAGCTGGATGGCAGCCGGTTCCAGACTGTTGCCAAGTGAGCTGACCACACCTTCGTAATCATTCATGATCAGAGCGTTCATCAGCTTCATGCAGTCGGGATGTTCATTCTCACTGCTGTCAACGATATCAAATGCCTCTTTGGTGGAAACACCCTTTCTCGGTTTGACCAGCAGGATATCAAAATCCGGGGAACATTTGAACGGCATGATTTTTTCACCGATGCCTTCAACCAGAGCAGGTTTGTTCATGATGCAGAAGGGCACATCCGCGCCGACCTCTCTGCCGGTTTCGATCATCTCCTCCATGGAGAGATTCAGCCTTAACATGCGGTTCATCATACGGATGGCAGCCGCCGCGTCCGCGCTTCCTCCGGCCAGACCCGCCCTTGTGGGAATGTGCTTGGCCAGTCTGCATTCGAATTCATCATCAAAGCCGTATTTCTCCTGCATGACACGGATCGCCTTGATGATCGTGTTCTTTTCATTGACGGGAAGATAGCTGCGGTTGAGTTCCAGGGTTGTCTCAGTGGCAAAGTTCATTTCCAGGACATCATAGAAATCAATCGGCACCATGATCATTTTCAGTTCATGATAGCCGTCGTCCCTTCTGCCCACCACATCGAGGCAGAGATTGATTTTGGCATATGCTCGTTCTTTCATTGCAGTTCCTCATAGATTTTCCGTAACTCATCCACGGACAATTGCTGGGCCCTTCTGCCCTCCTCAATGCCGGCTTTTTCAAGCACGCTTCTGGCCAGTGCGGCGTCATCGAGATATTCGCGCAGATTGTTGTAAATGGTTTTCCGTCTTTGTTTGAAGCAGCCTCTGACCAGATCAAAGAAAGATGTCAGCTCCTGTTTGGAAAGGGAGTTGTTCTTTCTTGCGAACTGGATGATCACGCTGTCCACATTCGGAGAGGGATTGAAACTTCTTCCGGGTACCGTGAACAGTTTCTTCACATCGAAGAGATACTGTCCCTCCGCGCTCAGAGCGCTGTATTCGCTGTCGCCGGGTTTGGCGGCAAAGCGTTCACCGACCTCTTTCTGCACCATGACCGTGATATATGCGATATCCGGACATTCGAAGATGCGGAAAAGAATCGGGGTGGTGACATAGTAAGGCAGATTGGCACATACGGATACGCTTCCGTATGTTTCCTTCAGCTCTTTCACCTTTGTGTCAAAATCACATTCCAGGAAATCCTGCAGAAGGATTTCAACATTGTCATATTCCGAAAGCACGTCATGGAGCACCGGAATCAGATTTTCATCAATCTCATAGGCAGTCACGTGTTTTGAATTTCTTGCGAGCATTTCGGTCAGACCGCCGATGCCCGGTCCGATTTCAATGACCGCGCCTTCGCAATGGCTTGCCTTGGCACAGCGTTCCACGATCACGGGATCCACGAGAAAATTCTGCCCGAAATTCTTCCGTGCCCTGAGTCCGTATGTTTCCAGGATTTCCTTTGTTCTGGATGGTGTGGAGATCGCTCTTGTCATGAATGGATTACCTTTTCAAGTTCTTCTTTCGTGATGCCAAGACAATTCAGTCTTCTTAACATCGTTTTCGCATTGCCGAAACCGATATGCAGTGCATTGCCCGCCTTTTCGCGAAGCTTTGCGCTGTCTTTTGAACCGGTGAGTCCCAGTTCATAAAGATCATTGGCGCTGATGGTTTCCTGAGGCCTGTCCTCATAGATGATCAGATTTGCCAGCGACTGTTCCAGATCAACTCTGCCGGCATGTTCAATGCCGACCTTATGATCCGTTCTGGCGGCCTTCTTGTCAATGAAGGCATTCAGACATCCCGGCACAGCCCGGTTGATTTCATTGCGGATGCGGTTGCCTGGCGAGTCGGGATCGGTAAAGATGATGACCCCTCTTGTTTTCTGCGCCGCGCGGATCCGTTCAATCACCTCCTCGCCAAGGGAGGTTCCGCCTGTTTCGATTGTATCGCATTCGAAGAATTCTTTCAGCTTCGCGCTGTCATGTCTGCCTTCGACCACGATCAGCTGTCTGATCTGTTTCATTGATTTTCCCCGCTCAGGAAACGATGCCAGTTGGCATGGATGACTTCCGCCATATATTCCTCACTGACCCCTCTGACTTCCGCCATTTTCTTTACAATCAGCGGGATATAGGAAGGCTCGTTCCGCTTTCCTCTGAAAGGTGTCGGCGCCATATACGGACAGTCGGTTTCGGACAGCAGATATTTCTCATCGATGGTTTCACAGACTTCCACCGAGTGGCGCGCATTCTTGAATGTGAGTGCTCCGCCCAGAGCGATATAATAGCCGAGTTTCGTGAACTCCTTCGCCATTTCCTTTGTGCCGGAGAAACAATGCAGCAAACCCCGTGTGTGATGCGCCTTCATAATATCAAATGTATCCTGCATGGCATCTCTGGAATGCACGAGAATCGGTTTGCCGATTTCTTTGGCAAGTTCAATCTGGCGGATAAAGACTTCCCTCTGCAGGGCTCTGACTTCGGGATCCTTTTCCCAGTAATAATCCAGCCCGATTTCGCCGACGCATGAGATCATGGGATCTTTCACGGTCTCCTTGAATTCCTCCCACATTTCATCTGTCAGATCTTTGACATCCTCGGGGAAGATGCCGGCTGCCACCTGGAAGCGTTCCGGATCCTTCTTTGCGAATTCAACCGCCTTCATCGTTTCATCGTGGGAAAGGGTGATGATCATGATCTGATCCACACCGGCTTCCGCACATCTGTTTAACATTTCTTCAAAATCATCCGCATACTGTTCAGCGAAAATATGCGCATGGGTATCAACATAATGGTTCATAGTTATTTTCCTAAGCAGAATCTGGAGAAGATCTCATCGAGAAGATTCTCCCTGCCTGCCTTTCCTGTGATTTCGCGCAGCGCTTCCCAGCTTCTCTGCAGATCGAGGGTGACAAGATCCAGTTCCATGCCTGCCTTCAATGCATTGATGGCATCTTTCATGGCGGATTGTGCCTGGATGGCAAGACCGGTCTGTCTCTCGTTGTTCAGCGTGTCGCTTTCAGCGGCGAACAGTTCGTTTTCATATTTTGCGCGGATCGCCTCGACCAGAGGAGCGATGTCGTTGTTGATGGCGGAGATGGAAAGCACATCCTTCATCTCAGCCTGATCATTCTTGTTATAGACAATGATGCGCTGTCTGCCTTCGGTCATTTCCAGAAGTTTCTGATCCTCTTCATTGAGTTCTTTGCCTGCTTCAAGAACCAGAATGACAAGCTGGGCCTCATTCATGGCATCGATCGATCTCTGAATACCGATCTTTTCCACCTTGTCCTCACTTTCGCGGATACCGGCAGTATCAATCAGATTCAATGTGATCCCGCCGATTCTCACGGTTCCCTCGACCAGATCTCTGGTTGTGCCGGCAATGTCGGTGACAATCGCCTTGTCCTCTTCCAGCATGGCATTGAGCAATGAGGATTTGCCGACATTGGGTCTGCCGAGAATAACTGTTTTGATGCCTTCTCTTGCGATGTGCGCCTTTTCGGCAGTCTCAATGATCTCATGGATCTGTTTCTGCCATTTTTCACAGGCGGGAAGGATTTCTTCTTCCGTCAGCTGGTGCACATCATCGTATTCCGGATAATCAATATTGACTTCGATATTGGCAATAATCTGGGTCAGTTCCTCTTCCAGCGGTGCAAGCAGTCTTGTGACAGAGCCTTTCAATGAATGAACGGCGCTTTTCGCGTTGGTGGAATCCTTTGCGTTGATCAGATCATTGACCGCTTCCGCCTGGGAAAGATCCATCTTGTCATTGAGGAATGCCCGTTCGGTGAATTCCCCTCTTCTGGCCGGCCTGACACCGCAGCCATAGACAAGCGAAAGAATTCTTCTGGTGATATAGACACCGCCATGGCAGCCCAGTTCGATCACATCCTCGCCGGTATAGGATTTCGGCGCTCTGAAAACCGACACAAGCACTTCATCCACGGGCTCATCCCCGTCATAGACAGTGGCATAGTGGATGGTATATCCCTTCGCATTGGAAAAGTCCTTATGCGTCAGGGATGATACTGCATGTAATGCGTCATCTCCGGATATTCTGATTAAGGAAACAGCACCCATGGCCGGGGCTGTGGCAATCGCCGCGATCGTATCTCTGAACATGTTCTTATCCTCGGCAATAAGTGTATCACAAGAAGCGCTGTGCTATGATACCGGTATGGAAAAAACAATGATCCCCGCTTTGATCCGCAAGGGCATGGAATCCCTTGGCTATACTTCCCTTCTGCCGGTACAGGAAGAAGTTCTTTTATATATGGATGAAACGAAAGATCTTTTCATCCAGGCCGAAACCGGTTCAGGCAAAACCGCGGCTTATCTGATTCCGGTGCTTTCAATGACGGATTCCTTATGCAATGACACACAGATTCTCATCATTGCCCCGACCAGGGAACTGGCCGTACAGATCCATAAGGAAGCGGGTGCGCTTTCCGTCTATGCGGGCATTCATTGTGTATGCGCAATCGGCGGGCTTGATACGGAAAAACAGATCAACGCACTGAAACACCGGCCGCATGTGATCATCGGCACACCAGGAAGACTTTGCGATCTGTTACGGCAGGACGTTATTGATCTTTCCTTACTGAAATATCTGATCATGGATGAGGCGGATCATATCCGCTCCACCGGCCAGGCGGAGGAAATGAATTTCATTCTGAGCAAAATCAATGATCCGCGGCGCATCTGTGTCTCGGCAACCATGGATGATGAGACTGCGTCATATCTTCATGAAGATTACAGAAAAATCATCATGAATGTCAGTACAGAAGTGAATGAAAGAATCGATGAATACTGTCTGTTGTGCAAAGACAAGGAAGAAAGTCTGTTTGCAATTCTGAGACATGAGGAAATTGAATCTGCGGTCATCTTCGTCAATTACAAGAGTACTGTGAAACAGCTGAACCAGAAGCTGAAACAGAAGAAGATTCTTTCCGCGCCTTTCTCTTCCGACTATGATGAGAAAACCAGACTGAAAACCATAGATGCGTTCAAAGCCGGAAATATCCGCATCATCGTCGCAACCGATGCGATGGCAAGAGGTCTGGATCTGCCCGGCATCAGCCATGTCATTCATTATGATCTGCCTCTGGATACAAACACCTATATCCACCGCAGCGGCAGAAGCGCCCATCAGCAGAATGAAGGCATCACCATTTCATTGATCGCAAAGGATGAGATGGATTCGGAAACCGCAAAGATGATCATGAATGAATCATCTGAGCTGATCATTGATCAAACAAAAACCAATGATCTTACCGTCCCTCTGGCAAAAGAGATAAAGAGAAATGATGATACGGTCATGATTCTCATACGCGGCGGCAGAAATGAAAAACTGAGGCCGAAGGATATCGTCGGCGCACTGACTTCCAGAATTGCTTTCGAAGAGATCGGCACAATTGAAATCCAGGATCAGTACTCACTGGTCAGGATTATCAATCATGACGCATCTGTCATCGATGAACTGAACGGTTTGAAAATCAAAGGAAAAAAGAGAAGAATTGAAATTTCAAAAAATCAGGATTAAATATCTGAGAATACCGGAACAGATTTACACACTCTCTTTTTACTGAATGATTTTTCAGTGAAAATGAATTCAGTAAAACAGGCAGTACTGCACAATCAGATTTCACAAATCTTTCTCCAAAACATATTGACCGCCGGTCAGTCCGTATGTATATTAATCTCAAGTGAGGGAGTAGCAGGCGGCACCGCATAACGCGGCTGGTCGTCAGGACGATGAATACTCATCCGGTCAGCCTTAATCTGTGAGACTCGCGAACAGCTGAAATCTGTCCGTGTGCATATATCTCAAAAATCACGGGTACAGTGAAGCTGTATCCGTTTTTTCAATATCACATGAAGCTGAGCCGGAAGGCTGGAAATGTGCGGGCAGACAGAAGGCTCATATATGAAAACCGCAAGGAGGTCTATATGGAAAAATTTGTCGTTTTCATCCCGATTATCATCATTGCATTGCTCGCAGTTGTTATCCTGCTGACAGGTTATGTCAAGGCATCCCCGGACAAGGCGGTCATCATCTCCGGTTTAAAGAAAACACCGAGAGTATTGATCGGCCGGGCAGGACTGAAGATCCCCTATCTTGAGAAAGTCGACCATCTTTATCTGAACCAGATTTCAGTCGATATTAAAACGGACTCGTATATTCCGACCAATGACTTCATTAACGTCAAAGTCGACGCGATCGCAAAGGTCAGAATCGATACAAGTCCGGAAGGAATGCTCAAAGCGGAAAGAAACTTCCTGAACAAGAAGCCGCAGGACATCGCCCTGGATCTGCAGGATTCCCTGCAGGGCAACATGAGAGAAATCATCGGTACACTGGATCTGAAAACAATCAACACCGACCGTGACTCCTTCTCGGATCAGGTCATGGCCAAGGCATCCAAGGATATGGAAAAGCTTGGTATTGAGATTCTCTCCTGCAATATTCAGAATGTCACCGATGAAAACGGTCTGATCAATGATCTGGGTATGGACAACACCGCCAAAATCAAGAAAGACGCTGCCATCGCCAAAGCCGAGGCAGACAGAGATGTCGCCATCGCAAAGGCGGAAGCTGACAGAGCTGCCAATGACGCAAGAGTCGCCGCCCAGACGGAAATCGCCAGAAAGAACAATGAACTCTCTGTCCGTGAATCCGAACTGAAGTCCATGTCCGATACGGCAAGGGCACAGGCGGATGCGGCATATGAAATCCAGAATCAGGAACAGCAGAAAGTCATTCAGACCGCAACCGTGAACGCCCAGATCGCAAGGGCTGAAAGAGAAGCGGAACTGAAACAGAAGGAAGTCAGTGTCAGACAGCAGGAACTCGCAGCTGCCATCGAAAAGAAAGCGGACGCGGACAAATACGCGGCGGAAAAAGCGGCGGAAGCACAGCTGATTAAAAAACAGAAGGAAGCCGAAGCTGCCAGATTCACTGCCGAGCAG
Source organism: Erysipelotrichaceae bacterium NK3D112 (assembly GCA_000701725.1). Taxonomy (GTDB): domain Bacteria; phylum Bacillota_I; class Bacilli_A; order Erysipelotrichales; family Erysipelotrichaceae; genus Bulleidia. The sequence continues at coordinate 6,415 of JNJQ01000006.1, read as the reverse complement.
GAAGCGGCCGGTATCAAGGCAAAGTATGAGGCGGAAGCAGCCGGTATTGCCGCAAAGGGCAAGGCGGAAGCGGAAGCCGCAAGACTCAAGGGTCTGGCCGAAGCTGAGGCAATGGAAAAGAAAGCCGAAGCCTATAAGAAGTACAACGGCGCTGCCATGGCGGAAATGATGATCAGAATCATGCCTGAGATGGCCGCCGAAATCGCAAAGCCTCTCTCCTCCATCGACAAAATCAATATCTATGGCACAGGTTCAAATGATGCCGGTGCTTCGCAGATCTCCGGCAATATGCCCGTGATTATGAAGCAGGTATTTGATACGATGAGTGAGGCGACCGGCGTTGATTTCGCTGAAATCATGAAAGCCAACACTTATGACGCAAAGGTCAACCGCAATATCCACCTGGAAAGTTCAGGAGCTGCATTGGAGGTAAAGTAAAATGAAAAACACCGGCATCTGTCCCAAATGCGGACAATCGAACATTATACGGATCGAAGGACAGGCGAAAGCGTACGGTGCGGGCAATAATATCCCCGTAGGCATCACAATCTTCTCCTATGTGAAGGTCCCCCGGTATGTGTGTCTGGACTGCGGATATTCCGAGGAATGGATCGATCTTGAAGATCTTCCGGTACTGGAAGAAAAATTCCGTTAACAATGATGAAAGCCGGCTGATATCAATCAGCCGGCCTTTCTCATTCAGATTCGTCTTCGCGCAAAGGTGATACCGTGACACCGGCACCGAGTTCTTTCAATGTGCCGTTTCCTTTCGGGGTCACATTGTTCAGGATGATATCCGGATTTTTGCGTTTCATGAATACCGCAAACCGTTCCGCTTCGCCTTTGTCAATTGCCTGCATATCAAATGTGCCTTCAGAATTGGTCAGATGCAGTATGATTTTTCTTCCTTTTTCCTCAAGGGACATTTCTCTGATTCCGGTTGTTTTCTGTTCTGAGACATTGAAACCGCAGCCGGCGAGCATTCTGTCCTCAAGGATGAAGGAGCGCTCCAGCATGCCGCCTTTTTCATATTCATTCACATTTTCCGCCTTGCGGATCACAGAGGAGATTCTGAATTTATAGCGGTAATAGAAGAACATGATCACCAGAAGAATCAGAGCGAGAACCGCCATGATGATCCGGTATTTTGTTTCATGGGTTTTATTCTCCATCCACGCAATCGCGAAAATGATCAATGCCAGCATTGTCATCGGTGTGCTGAACACAATGGCAAGCCGGTTCATATAGAATCGTTTAGCCATCAAACCCCCACGTTTCCGCTGGATCTGCCTGCTTCACCCTGGGCGAGCGGAAGCCATGGAATGAATCTGACAATGCACTCCTGCCAGAAAATCCAGTCGTGTTTTCCTTTCCACTTGGACCATTTGACGGAATAGCCGAGTTCCTTAAGTTTCTTTGCGTATTCCTCATTGGCCGGATAAAGGGAATCATCCGTTCCGCAGGCCATCCAGATCTTCGGCTTTTCACCGTTTTTCAGTTTTTCAGCCAAGGCGTCGTAATCATTGACGCTGCCTTCATAATCCTTCGCATTCTTCAGATCAAACATCGTTTCATAATTCTTCTTCGTCAACAGATCCTGAACATCCTTGTTTCTGGAATTGATGATGTTGTTTTTGATCAGTGCGGCGGAGAACAGACCGAGATAACCGAACTTCTCGGGATGTTTGAGTCCGTTGACAATGGTTCCGAAGCCGCCCATGGAAAGGCCTGCCAGGAAGGTATGTTCCCTGTCTGTGTATACCGGGAATGTGCGTTCAATGAAATCGGGAAGTTCTTCGGAAATGAATGTTCCGTAAAGATCTCCTGTCTTTGTGGAATCAACATAGAACTTGTTGTCTCCGCTTGGCATGACGACACAGAGGTTGTAAGTGTCCGCCAAAGACTGAACGGTTGTGCCGCTGATCCAATCTGTATAATTGCCCAGAATTCCATGAAGCAGATACAGAACCGGGAATTTTGCCGGCGCGGCAAGCTGGCCGAGATTTGTTCTCTTGTCAGTCGGAATGATGACATTGACTGTCGCGGTTCTCATCAGTGAGTTTGAATAAAAGTTGACTTCCATCTGTGCCATAGATCAATTCTCCTTTTTGTATTGTTCAGCTGATTCAGCTGTTCTGTACAGATAGCGGATCACTTCCGCCGGATAATCGCCGGCGGCTGTTTCATTGGTTACCATAACGGCTTTGGCACCGTCATATACCGCATTGAAGATATCGGAAACCTCCGCCCTTGTCGGAACGGGGGAATGAATCATTGATGTCAGCATCTGTGTCACGACCAGGAACGGTTTTTGATGCTGAAGGCAGACGTTCTCGATTTTCTTCTGTGCTTTGGGAAGTTCCCATAAAGGCATATCATTGCCGAGATCCCCTCTTGCAATGACGATCATATCCGCATATCTGATGATGTCCTCCAGGTGATCAATTCCTTCCCTTGATTCGATCTTTGCGAAGATGCGGATGTCCTCACAGCCGTTTTCATTGAGGACTCTTCTGACTTCCTTCAATTGATCCCCGCCTGTGACAAACGGCTGCATCAATGCACTCACACCGTATTTCTTCGCGTCTTTGATATTGATCAGATCCATTTCAGTAAGTACAGGACCGTGGATATTCTTATCCACCACCTTGATGGATTTTCGGGAGGAGACAGTTCCTCCTCTGATGACTGTGCATACAATTGAATGTTCTTTCTTCTCTTCTGCAAGAAGTTCGATCTTTCCGTCGTCAATCAGGATATGGTCATTCTCCTCAATTGCATCAAGAACACGCTTTGGAATCGTGATTCCTTCGGATATGGAAAGGATCACCGTTTCGTTTTCTCTGATCTCATAAGGCGTGCTGACTTTGCCGATTCTGAGTTCAGGCCCCTGCATGTCAATGAGCAGCTCCGCTTTGACTCCCGCGTTTTTTGCGGCGGTATGGAAATGATCAAGCATCTCTTTTGCAGATGAAAGAGAGCTGTGCGAAAGATTGAGACGCATGCCGCTCATACCGTTGCGGAACATCTCTTCAAGTATTTTCACATCCGAACAGGCCGGACCGATTGTGCCGAATATTTCAATCATGATTTCACCGCTACAATCATATCATTTCCCCGAAAAATGAAAACCGCATGCCTTCGACATACGGTTCATCATCAGTTGATTACTGTTTTTTTCAGCTATGCAGCTTTTGTTCCGGCGATCTGTCCGGAAACGAATGTTCAGGACTGAGCGGAGATATGCGGCTTCCTGAAACAAGCTGCACAATACAGGATTGTTTTTTAGAGTTCTGTTCCGTGACTGCGGATCACTTTCTGATACCACCAGAAAGAGTCTTTGCGGATTCTTTTCAGAGAACCTCTGCCTTCATCATCCATATCAACATAGACAAGGCCATAGCGCTTTTTCATTTCACCTGTGCCTGCTGAGATGATATCAATCCATCCCCAGACAGTCAGCCCGATCACTTCGACGCCATCCAGATTGATCGCCTGAGCGATGGATTTCACAGAATCTCTCAGATAATCGATCCGGTAGTCATCATGAATCTTGCCATCGACGACTGTATCCTCAGCGCCAAGACCGTTTTCAACGATCCATAACGGCTTGTGATAGCGGTCATACAGTTCATTGAGAGTCAGTCTGAGGCAGTCCGGATCAATGGTCCAGCCCCATTCGGATTCTTTGAGATACGGATTTTTGAGATTTCTTTTTTCCGGTTCTTCTGAAGAAACACACATGGATTTATAACAGGAGAATCCGATGAACTCACAGGGATATTTCCTGATGAGTTCAAAGTCCTCTTCTTCTGTTTCCAGAACAACACCGTTTCTTTCGTATTCCTTCAGCTTATAGGCAGGATAGAAACCTCCGACCTGCACATCGCTGAAGAACAGCGCATCTCTTTCCCTTTCCATTGCCAGCAGCTGATCCTTCGGATTGCATGAATATCCATAGACAGGCATATATGCCAGCATCTGTCCAACCATCATATCCGGATTGATCTCGTTTTTCAGTTTTACTGTTTTCGCGGAGGCCACAAACATATGATGTGCCGCCTGTGCGATTGCCTGCGGGCTGTATTCCGGTACGCCGGCGCAGATCAGCGGGAAATTGGCAATGTTGTCAATCTCATTGAATGTCAGCCAGTATTTCACTTTGTGCTGATATCTGGTGAACAGAACCTTTGCGTATCTTTCAAAGAAACCCACAACCCTTCTGTCTGACCAGCCGCCATAACGCAGAGTCAGGGCCAGGGGCATTTCGTAGTGACACATGGTCACAAGCGGTTCAATGTCATACTTTTTCAGTTCATCAAATACGCTGTCATAGAACTGAAGGCCTTCTTCATTGGGTTCTTCCTCATCTCCCTGCGGGAAGATGCGGGCCCAGTTGACAGACATTCGGAATGCTTTGAATCCCATTTCCGCTGCCAGAGCGATATCCTCTTTGTAATGATGATAGAAATCCACGCCCTTCAGGCTGGGATAGTATTCATTGTCCAGAACAGCGGGTTCCGCGTTTTCGGGCAGAACCAGGGAAGTTCGCGGTCTCAGTGCGGTATACCCTGTTTCGCCGGTGGTACGGTTGATCCATGTCATCTGCCGGCTGCGCGTTTTTGATCCGCCGGTCAGCACATCGCAGATGCTCAGACCTTTACCGCCTTCCATGCCGCCGCCTTCATATTGATTGGCTGCTGTCGCGCCGCCCCACAGAAAGTTTTCCGGGAATCTGAATGTATCAGTCATTTTTCATTTCCGCCTGTTTTTCCGCGACTTTGTTGCTGATGCGGACAAACGGCGCATACAGCATGACAATTGCAGCGAAGGCAACGAACTGGACAAGAACTGCTGTGAAACTGCCGCCGGTTGCCAGGAAGGCATTGATAAACGGAGGAGTGACCCACGGAACATCAATATATGTAATCGGCATGATTCCGATTTTTGTAGCGAGATAGCCGATCGTTGATCCGAGAACCGGTGCCAGAATAAACGGAATCATATAAACAGGATTCATGACAATCGGCAGTCCGAAGATAACCGGTTCATTGATTTCGAAGATACCTGCCGGAAGAGCGAGCTTGGCGATCGCTCTTTCATCTTCACGCTTGCTGAAGAGCAGAATTGCGGCAATCAGACCGAGTGTGCAGCCGAATCCGCCCAGACCTCCGAAGAGAACATTGAAAGGCTTTGTAACAATTTCAGTAGGTGCCATGCCGGCATTCACGAGATCAATATTCTTTGTCAGCGCAGCGAGGAACAGAGGCTTTGTAACAGCGCTGGTGACTGCTGTGCCATGGATACCGAAGACCCAGAACAGACTTGTGAACAGAGCGATGCCGATAAAGCCGAACGGTGTCTGGACGATTGCGCCAAGAGGTGCCTGAAGAATCTTGTAAACCAGTTCATTGAGTTCCATGCCTGTGAAGCTGAAGAATGCGAAGCGGACAGCGCACAGGATGATGATTGTAAGACATGTCGGGATCAGGGAAGAGAATGCCTTGCCGACATTGGACGGTACAGAATCGGGCATATGGATCTCGAACTGTCTGACTTTGGCGAGTTTGCTGTAAAGAAGAATTGCGAAGACCGCGATGACCATGGCATAGAACATACCCATGGAACCGGTGACATCCTGACTGAGACCTGTTGCGATGACACCATCAGCTCCCATGACCGGGAATGCTGTCGGACTCATGCATACGTAAGAGATCAGGCCGAGGAAACCGCCGAACAGCGGATCCACATCATAGCGTTTGGAAAGGCTGTGTGCCATGTTGAAGGCAAGCAGCAGGGCGATGAGATTCAGACAGCCGTAGTAGATGCCCGACCACATGGAGTTCCAGCCGACGAGGAATTCAAAACCGGGAACTGTCGCAAGACCGGCTTTCGGTGAGCAGATCAGGCTGGTAAACAGTGTTGCGATGGATGCGAGAATGATGAAGGGATTTAAAACGATAAATGCTTCCTGGATACTGGAGATGATCTTATTGTTGTTGATCTTTCCAGAAATTGCGATGATTTTTGAGACAAAACCGTCATTTGTTTTTTCCATTTTTTCTATCTCCTCGTATATTACTTGTAGATCAGGATATTTGGAATATAGAAGACGATTTCATTCCATCCCCTGCAGGGGATGGAATGAAAATCGGCTTTTCCCGCCCACCGGACGGGGTTCCTGCCTGATCTTCTCTTTCTAGGCAGACTGTTTTACACCCGTCTGCCAGGGTGTTGAGTCCTTTGCGTATAATGCTGTTGAACAGGATACGTAGATAAGTGCTTTTATCTCTTGCGGCATCTTTGGATGACTGCTTTAAAAGTCAGCACCCTACTGATACAGTTATAAGCTCTAACACTAAAGTTGCACCCCTCATGGTGATACGCAGCAGTTTAACCGTCTTATGAGGTGAGT
>JNJQ01000005.1 GCA_000701725.1 Erysipelotrichaceae bacterium NK3D112 | reverse complement strand
GGAATCAATGAGTTCAGAGAGTTCAGGATTGTTAATAAGATTTGCCAGATCTTCCGGGACATTCTGAATGAGGGTTAAAGGTTCAATATTCGTTCTGAAGACAAACAGCTGAGCCGAAAGAGACTGTATTGCCTCGAGAATATGTGATATATTTTCCACGGGTGATAGTTCTCCTTTCTATGGTTTGGCGACTTTAAGATAGCACAGAACTACCACCTTTTAAATTTAGGTGAACAAACAAGGATTTGAGCGGTGTACAACTGCTTGAAGATACAAAAAAAGAGTAGGTCGGAAATCGGAAAAAATGACGATTTTTGACACTACCTCCAGTTTGACGAGGTTATTATTATGATAAAAACACTGAAAAAATTGTTCGGCGGGATAAATCTGACGTGGCCAAAATTGATCATATCCGGAATAGTTGCGGGAATTCTGACCGCAGTGATTGCGATGATTCCGGAACTTCACTATACTTCCTTTAATGCGATTACGGTAACACTTGAAGTATGGATACTGTTTGGCATCATTATTATCATGAACAGCAAATCCAATATTGATTCCGCATTGAAATGTTTTGTGTTTTTTCTGATCTCTCAACCGCTGGTCTATCTGATTCAGGTCCCTTTCAATGCGTATGGATGGGGAATATTCACATATTACAGATATTGGTTCATCTGGACGCTTCTTTGTCTCCCGATGGGTTATATCGGACATTACATGAAAAAAGGAAAATGGTGGGGGTATCTCATCCTATTGCCGATGATTGTACTGACAGGATATTCCTATCAGACTTATTTTTCGGATTTCCTGTTTTGTAGACCAAGGTATATCCTTATCTGTCTGTTCTGTGCCTGTATGATGATCATGTATCCCGTAATGGTATTTGAAGACAAAAAGATCAAAACAGTCGGAGCAGCGATCGGCGGAATCGCTGTCATTACCCTGACTGTCATCGGTCTTATAAATCCGCCTGTATACAGTACGGAGATTATGGGTAACAACGAGGAACATGCATTTGATAATACCTATCGGGTTTCCCTCACAGACGAATCATATGGCAATGTAAAAATAATATATATAGATAGCGTAGAAGACTATTTCGTGCACGCCGATTTAAAGAAGGCCGGCAAGACCGTTCTCGTACTGGAGTCGCCGAGTGGAGAGAAAAAAGAATTTGATCTTTCTATTGAGAAGGATACATATGAAATAACACAGAAATAAGGATGCGGATCATCGGAAACAATTGATCAATTCCGGTTTCTCGCTGACTTATAACCTGTAACTGACTCCTTTCTTACATAGCCATATGGCCATGTGGAAAGGTGTTTTTATTTATGCAGAAATGTAAGGTCATTGCCGTAGCCAATCAGAAAGGCGGCGTCGGCAAGACCACAACTACAGAGCACTTAGGTATCGGCTTGGCCAAAGCCGGTAAGAAAGTACTCTTGATCGATCTGGATCCCCAGGCAAATCTCACAGCCTGTCTGGGATGGCAGAATGTGGATGCTCTGGATCATACGGTCTCAGATGTCATCGAATCATCTATCCGGAAGGAACCTGTGGTGTTCAATGACATCATCCTCCATCATGATGAGGGAGTAGATCTGATTCCCTCTAATATCAGCCTGTCAGAGTATGAGCCTAGGCTTGCCGGTGTTTTCATGAGAGAAAAGATCCTGGCGAACGGTATTGAAGCAGTAAAGGACACTTATGACTATATTCTTGTTTTTTGTTATCTAGATCGGCAAGAACTTGCTTTCTTGACGGTTTTACCTTTTTAACTGTGCTTTTCTTCTTCCACACTTATCCTTTTTCCTGCGCTTTCGTTTATCCTTTTGAAGTTTTTATTTTTAATGCATGTTTACTGCAAAGCATAGTGCCGCATCCGCGGCCGATCAATCCTCTTTTCTTTCCAATCTTTCCACCAGGCTTTTTTTGAAAACACCCATTTTATCGGCTGTTTTTGAACTTTCTTTCCTCATTCAACCTGCTTCCGCAGGCAAATAGAAAAAGGCCCTGCTCCGTATGCAAGGCCTTGTTGAAAGATAATTTTTCTACCCTTTTTTACATTTTACTTTTTGTGAAAAGGATATTTTTGTCCGTAGATTTTTGGATAGTTTTGGGTGGAGATTGATAATTTTTTATTCCCACTCGACAGGACTTAACTGATTCCGTTTAGGAAATATTATTTGTCCTGTTTATCGTTCCTTTGATTATTTGATGTATCCATATTATCCAGCCTATCATCCCTCCTGTTATCATTTTGTTATCAGCGTTGATAACAGTGGAGTGGAATTGCTATGGATAATAGTGCTGTTATACCAAAACACAACCCAATTTCAAGATGCCTTTAGGAAATACGATTATCTCTGGGAGACGGTGAACAGCGAATAGAAGTAACCCTTCTGCGCCATGAGATCATCAAAGGTCCCCTGTTCCGAAACCGCGCCGTTTTTCAGGGCGAACAGGTCGGTACAGCGACGGAGAATGCTTTCGTCCAGATCGTGGGTGACGATCACGCGGGTGTAGCCGTCCAGCTTCAGGATGGCGTCCAGCACCTCAAAGGAGGTTTCCGCATCCAGGCTTGCCGTGGCCTCATCCACAAAAAGCACGGGAGTCTTGCGAAGCAGGGCACGGGCGATTGAAATGCGCTGGCGCTCGCCGCCGGAGAGACCGGAGCCGTTTTCGCCGCAGAGATAGTCCGCGCCCTTTTCCTCGATGAGCTTTTTCAGCCCGGACAAGCGCACGGCGCGGTCAATCTCCTCTTCCGGAAACTGGGAGAACATGGTGATGTTGTCGCGAATGGTGCTGTTGAATACAAACACGTTCTGCTGAATGATAGACACCAGGTCATAGAGCGAGCCGGCGGATACGGTTTTGAGCTCTTTCCCGTCATAGAGGATCTCGCCCTGGTAGTTTTTCGAGGATGCCATCAAGAGGTTCAGGATCGTCGATTTGCCGCTGCCGGAGCCGCCCACCAGGGCGTAGCAGCCGCCGGCGCGCAGCTCCATGTCCACGCCGCGCAGCACAGGCTTTCCTTCTTCATAGGCAAACGCAAGATCCCTGACCGAGATCCCCTCGCTGAGCCGCGGGGCAATGTGTTCCCCCTGGTCGGAGACGTTCTTGCTGAGCGCCTCCGCCAGCTTATCAATCAGCGAGTAGGCAGACTTCTTACCGGCGTAGAACGTCGGGAAGACCTGAATCGGCGCAAGCACGTAGTTCAGAAGCTGCACAAAGACGATCGCCGTACCGGCGGTGATGCCACCTTTGCCGGAAAGCGCCAGGGCTGCGGCCACAAAGAACACGCCGAACTGCAATACGCCGCCCGCGAGGCCGGAGGCATAGGAGACGTGGAGCTTGACCTTCTCCCGGTTTTGGACCGCGCCAGCAAGGCTGTTGTTGCTCTCGTCGTGGATACGGTCGATGTTTTTCTCCGCCTTGAAGCTCTTGATCACCGCAAAGCCCGAGAGCACGTCCTTGAGCATGCCGGTGTAGCGCTCCTTACTGTCGGAAACGTTCTTTTCCGCGACAGCCGCCTTGTTGCCCAGCACGACGGAAACGATGATCGGCAGCAGGGAGAAGCCGATGGCGATCAGCGTCAGCAGCGGACTGTACCACAGCATCATCCCCAGCGCGCCGACAAAGGTGATGCCGACCTGGATCGTGTTCTGCAGCATCCGGACGTAGTCCTGCTCGATGGTGTTCGCATCGTTGGACAGGGCGGAGAGATAGCGCGCGCTATTCTCGCCGGAGAAGGCCTGAATGCCCTTTTCCAGCAGCCGGTCAAAGACATATTTGCGGTATTGCTGCATCGCCCTGGCACGGAATCTGGAGAGGAACGTCCGGTCGAGCGCCCAGGCGATCAGCGTCAGCGCAAAGCCGATGCCCGCGATGAACAGCAGCGTGCCGAAACGGATCGTGGTATCGCCGGAGATCAGATCGGAGATTCCCTTGATCGTCCATGAGATCACGAGCTCCGACACCGCTGCGAGAAACGCCGCGAGTACGGTCATCACGAGATTGAACTTGTTGTTCCGGAACAATTCTTTGACGAAGGGACGTCGTAGCGCCTGGATTTCTTTCTTATTCATGATGCTCCTCCTGTGCGCTGAGAGAGTTCCAAAGCGCAGTAAACGCTTCATTTTGAAATTGGCTGACCACATTTCGGACACCGTCCATTGCCGTGGCTCCCATGTCGTCGTGGGCGCTGGCGCCTTCGATGCGGGTGATAAAGCGGATGTCGCTTTCATCATAGCTGGGGGAGGCGTCAAAGAAGGCGGCGAGCTCTTTGGCTTTTATCAGGGTGTCACGGGCCTCGTCACCCTGCCCTGACAGGAACTGCGACCCGGCAAGAGCGGCGAGAAAAACAGCGCTGACTCTGTCGAAGTAGTTGGGCTTGTCCGCTTCCCGCAGCCCCAGCAGGAGCCCAACCCCCCAGCTCAGGATCGCCTGGGTAGAAGCTTGATCACCGCGCTTCATGTATACGTTCATATAGCCGACGATCGTGTTGACCAGATTGGAGAGGAGCTTCGTCAGGGCTTCCGACAGAAACGGTTCCGCCTCCTCAACCTGATCGTTTTGGGCCAGAATATGACCGATCTGGGGGCTGAACACCCCGTCCGCGTTATGGGTCTTCCAAAGCTCTATGGCCTTGTCCGTTTCGCCCAGCCCCAGATACGTTTGCGCGATTCTCCCGTAGATCGTCTGCTCGCTGATCTGGGGATCTTCGTTTTGGCTCAACAGCAGACGGGACTGCTCCAGAAGCTCCAGCGCGCGGTGAAACAGGGCCTTGTCCCCGCTTTCAAAACCAAACGCGCGGTACAGCGCGGCGCTGGCGTTGACGATCTGAAAGGAGTGCGGATACTTCTTGAGTGCCTTTTCCGCCTCCGCAAGCCCGTCCCAATCCTTGCTGCGGCGGTATTCCTGTAAACGCTTTACCGTTGCTTCCAGGCGGTTATCCTTGACTTCATAGCCCAGCAGTACGTCTACAGAGGTATCGAAAAAGTCAGCCATCTGAATGATCAGCTCCAGCTCCGGGATCGACAGCTTCGCCTCCCACTTATATACCGCGCCTGCCGTCACCCCCAGCGCCTCGGAAAGCTGCTCCTGGGTCAGCGACCGTTCCTTGCGGAAAGCGCGGATGTTCTCCGCCAGCATCATTTTCATACGCCCGCCTCCTTTGTGTTTCTGTCGATGATTGTAATGCATCGAAACCGGAAAGTGAACAGACCAGTCATATCAATTTGATTTTATTTTCCCTACTATCAGTAAGAGTTTTGCTTTTTTAGGGCAAAAAGAGTCAATAAAAGCAACAGCCTCAAATAGACCTAAAAACCAAGTATTCACGCAACGGCCTTTTTACTGAGACGCAGGTATTATAAAAGCGGCGGGGATTGCTCCTCGCCGCCGTCATCCTATCTCTCATAGTTTCTCTGTTTTTGCCGCCGTTTTGCCTGTTGTGCTTCTCTTGCCTGTGTCACCAAATCGTCGATCTGCCTGCTCCCGAATACCTTCCGAAGGAGAGCATAGTCCTTGTTCTGCTCCCGCAGGACGGTGTTTTCCTCTTTGAGCCGGTCATTGCTCCGAGCCAGACCTTCATTGTCCCTGTACAGCTCTCCGTTTGTCTTATTGAGCCGATAATAGCTGTCCTGCACCTTGAAATACCGCACCAGGAGGCTTTTTACGAGCTTTTTCAGCCGTTTTACAAGGGGCTCCGCAAACTTGGCCTTGTAGGACTTGGCAGACATGAGTCCCTGCGGTTCGGGAAGCTGATACTCAGGATCGTGTGCCAGCTTATCTTCCATATCTTGATAGGATTGTATCAAATTGTTATCAAAGGAACCTTTTCGAAGCCGGAAAGCCTTGATTTTACTGGGCTTTCTGACTTTCGTACCTCATTCCCACTCGATTGTTCCGGAAGGTTTCGGTGTCAGATCATAAAGAACTCTGTTGACACCCTTGACCTCGGTTGTGATTCTCTTGGTGATGTGTCTGAGCAGATCGTAAGGGATTTCCTCGATGCTTGCTTCGATGGCGTCGGTTGTATTGACTGCACGGATAACAACAAACCAGTCAAATGTTCTCTTACCGTCTTTGATGCCTGTGCTCTTGAAATCAGGCACGATTGTGAAGTACTGCCATACTTTGCCGGCCAGACCGTTCTTTGCGAATTCCTCTCTGAGAATCGCATCGGATTCACGGACAGCTTCCAGTCTGTCTCTTGTGATGGCGCCGGGTGTTCTGACTGCCAGACCGGGTCCCGGGAACGGCTGTCTGTCAACCATGTTCTCAGGCAGACCGAGTGCACGGCCTACAACTCTGACCTCGTCCTTGTAAAGCAGCTTGACCGGTTCAACCAGTTCCATTTCCATCTCCTCGGGCAGACCGCCGACATTGTGGTGAGCCTTGATGCCCTTCTCGCTTTCGAGAATATCCGGATAGATGGTTCCCTGGCCGAGGAAGTGAATACCTGTCAGTTTGGCAGCTTCCTCATCAAACACCTTGATGAATTCCTCACCGATGATGTGTCTCTTTTCTTCGGGATCAGTGACACCGGCAACCTTGTCGATGAATCTGTCAGCCGCATCCACATAGATGAGATTTGCGTTCATCTGATTGCGGAAAACCTCGATAACCTGTTCCGGTTCACCCTTTCTCAGGAAACCGTGGTTGACATGTACGCAGACCAGATTTCTTCCGATCGCCTTGATCAGCAATGCCGCGACAACGGATGAGTCGACACCGCCGGAGAGTGCGAGAAGCACCTTTCCATCCTTGACCTGTTCCCTGACTGCCGCAACCTGTTCATCGATGAACTTCTGAGCGAGCTCAGGTGTGGTGATTCTTTCCATTGATTCGGGACGTACGTTGCTGTTATCCATTTGCTTATTCCTCCTGTTTTATTCAGTATATTCTGCCGATAAAGGCCGGTTGTCAAGAATTTTTCATCACCGTTTCCATAAATAACGGCACAGACTCCTGCGCATCGAATCCATGCGTCATCTGTGCCGTCATAAAAGTATCCGGATCAGCCTTCCTTCTTCATGAAGGCAAGGATTTCATCCTTTCTTTTCTCCATATCCGCATATCCGAGGTTGTAAAGCTGAAGGCACTTTTCCTCATCGCCTTTGAAACGGTTGACCTTGACCGTTTCACTCGGATACATGAGTATGGCTTTGTTGTCCGCGACCATATCCTTGATCATGGTCATCTGCTTATAGTAATTGATGTGACGGACCTGATAGTCCTCTTCCACCTTGGGGTAATCCTTATAAATTCTCTTCATCATGAAACGGATGAATTTAGAGGCGGGCTTTCTGACAAAGTCTGCCGGTTTGGTGGTGATGACCATGACCTTTGTGCAGCCCTGCTCCACGGCTCTTTCAATCGGAATCATCTTGGTGATGCCGCCGTCAAGAAGCTTTCTGCCTTTGTACTCAACAGTCTCGGCAGCCACCGGAAGCGCGCATGTCGCTCTTAACAGAACGAGTTCGGGATCCATGTCCTTCGGTCTGAACCAGACAGTTTTGCCAAGATCGAGATCATATGCGCCGACTTCCATATCCGGATTGGCATCGATCAAAGGCTGGCAGCTCATATGTTCCACCCCGCGCAGATACTTTTCGAAGATCATTTCATAATCGACATAATGGCCGCAATGGATCATTGCGCCGACGCCGGTCATATTGGGATCGCACGCATATTTTGTGGACATGTTTTTTGCAATCTGCGGCTGTCCCATCAGAAAGCAGCTCAGATAGACGGCGCCGCTGGAAATACCGGCGCTGTAATCAAAGTGGATGTTGTTGTCGTGAAGCCAGGCAAGGCAGCCCGCTGTGTATGCACCGCGGACACCGCCGCCTTCCAATACCAGTCCGATCCGTTCCATAGAATGTATTCCTTTCTTCGCTTATACAAGCGGCACAAACAGATTGAGCACAGCCCGGAATAATCTGACCGGCAAACTGGTCTTTGCCAGATCCTCTTCCGTAATCTGCTGTGACTGTTTCAGCGCATCCTCGAAATCCTGCCTCATGGCGATGATCTGATCGCTGTGCGACATGAGAATGCCGTTTTCGAAATGAAGATAATAGCTGCGGTAATCCATATTCACCGTTCCGTTGATGGCCAGACGGTCATCGCTGATGAATGTCTTGGAGTGGTTGAAGCCGGGTGTGTATTCATAAACCCTCACACCGGCATGTATCAAAGCCGCGTAGTTTGCTTTGGTGATCTGGTTCACGAAAATCTTGTCGGGAATATGCGGAACCAGAACCCTGACATCCACGCCGCTTTTGGCCGCCAGACACAATGCGTTTTTGATCGTGTCATTGGGAATCAGATAAGGCGTGTTGATATAAAGATAATCCCTGGCATGGGTGATCATCAAGAGGTGGAGGTTCATTGATACCGCCTCATCATCATTTGGCGAATCGGAGAAAGGCTGATAATAGCCGCCGTCTCCGGTCATCTCGCACGGCAGTCTGTAACGGTTGTATTCCACCGCATTATTTCCGCGCTCATAGCTTAACATGCCTAAGAACATGACTGTCATGGACCAGACCGCCTCACCCTTGATCATGATCGCCGAATCGCGCCAGTAGCCGAACCGTTTGATCCGGTTGACATATTCATCGGAAAGATTGACTCCGCCGGTAAAGGCGACATTGTTGTCAATGATCGTGAGCTTGCGGTGGGTACGGTTGTTCATCTGAACGATGAATGCGGGTCTGACATGATTGAAACGATAAGTCTCAATGCCTGCCGCCGAAAGTGTGCGGTCGTAATGCCATGGCATTGTGATCGAGCCGAAGTCATCATAGATGACCTTGACCTCAACGCCTTCCTTTGCCTTCTGTTTGAGAATTTCAATCACTTCATCCAGAACAGATCCCTCATCAATGATGAAGAATTCGATGAAGATGAAGTGTCTGGCTTTTTTCAGTTCCTCCAGATAGACAGGGAACCATTCCTCGCCGCTGCGGAAATAACGGCTGGATGTATTGTGATAAACCGGATAGCCGCAGTTCTGCGCGCCATAGGCGGCGATATGAACCAGGTCCGGTGCCATTGAATTGGATTCACGGATGACGCCCTCATCCATGGTGAGCAGATCCATCATCTCCTCATTGGCGCGCACCGTTCCGCTTCTAAGCTTTTTGGGCATACGGCGGTTGGCTGCCAACATATAAAGAGGCACACCCACCACAGGCAGTGCCAGCAGAATGATGCACCAGGCAATCTTAAAAGACTGATCCGCCTGCCGGTTGATGCAGTGCAGGGTCAGGATGATGGAAAGGACATTGATCACGGGCATGATTTCCCAGGCGATCGCGTACCGCCAGATCAGGCTGATAAAAAGAACGAGCTGAAGCAGAACCAGCGGTCCGACAATCATCATTCTTCCGGTCAGTATTTTCAGTAATCTGCGCATATGAGTATTATAGCATCATGTTTTTGAGATCATAGCGCCAGATCTGTTTGACCGTTTCGCCTCTTTTGTAGAGCCAGTGCCATGATGGCACGTTGACAGTTTCGACCAATACACCGCCGAGTTTTTCCAGTGTCTTGCGCGAAGCGATGTTGTCAGGGGAACAGGTCAGGATGATCTCATCAAAGCCGTGTATTTCCCGGGCAATCCTCATCAGCATCTTCGCTGCCTCATACGCATATCCGTGTCCGCGGTAAGGCTCATAAATGCGGTAGCCGATATTGCCGGCATAGTAAAGCTCCTCATTCATGCCGAGGCGGATATCGCATTCCCCGATGCGCATGGATGAGCCGTGAAGAAAAATACCGTAGATGTCGGAAGGCACATAGTTATTGTTGAAGGACGGTTCGCGATGGGATTCCAGTTTCAGATCCACCGGGTCTCCTTCCGTGATTCTGTTTTTCCTGAACAGCTGAAACAGCATTTCTTCCCTTCTTTCCTGACCCCATTATAGTCCGAATTGAAAAACAGCAGACTTAATCCGCTGTTTTTTTAATAATATCCAGATAAATATTTTTCAGTTCCTGCTTCTGCTCATCGGAAAGCATGCTTTCCTCATCTTCCAGCTCAAAGCCTTTGACCAGTGATACATGGCTGTCAGTGATCTCACCGTTTTTCACACCGATCACAAGCGGCACGAAGAAGCTCTTGTTGCCTTCCTCATCCTCGATCAATGCGCTTTCGATATATCC
Organism: Erysipelotrichaceae bacterium NK3D112; assembly: GCA_000701725.1. GTDB lineage: Bacteria > Bacillota_I > Bacilli_A > Erysipelotrichales > Erysipelotrichaceae > Bulleidia. Next base: position 147,176 of record JNJQ01000005.1, on the reverse strand, counting down.
GAGCAGCTCATCAAACTGGCTTCTGGACGGCTGGAACGGACCGTAGATATCAACGTAATAAACCGTGATTCCCGTTTCCAGAGCCGCCTCATTGAAAACCGGAACCGCTCTTTCGCACCAGGGGCAGTCATCATATCCGTAATAAAGGATACCGCTTCCCTTTTCCGCAAACAGACGGATGGATTCAGCGAAGGTGATTTCCTGGAAATCGGCGATCGTTTCCCCGATCCAGTCATATACAGTCATAATCGCCGGCTCCGTATTCATTTCGATCGGATTGGTGATCGTGATCTTTTCAGACTTTGTACCGCATCCGCATAACAGAGCCAGACTGAGCAGTGACGCTGTGAGTTTTTTCATCATGGTGCCTTCTTTATTCATGACAAACAGTATAGCACCGCCGTTTCACTTTAGTCCAATTCAATCAGTTTTGTGTCACGGTACAGGGCATCAATCTTCGCCTTGGTTGCCAGGCCCTTGGAATAGGCCGTTGCCGAACCGCAGGATGCGCCGAAGCGGAAGCTGTCCACCGCGTCACGCGAGCGCAGATAGGACATCAGGAAACCTGCAATCAGGGAATCCCCGGTCCCAACCGTATTGACGGCTTTGTCATGCTGGAGAATCTCCGCCTGGAAGCTGCCCTCACTGCAGCACAGGATCGCTTCACGGCCGTGATAGAGAATCATGACATGTTCGGCGCCCATCTCACGGACTTCCTTTGCGGCCGCAACTGTTTCCTCAATGGTTTCGATTTTGCGGCCGAGCAGCTCACCCAGTTCAGTGGAAGTCGTCTTGATCATAAACGGCTTATAGGCAAGCATTCTCTTCATCAGATCCGGATTGGTATCAAGGATCACTTTAACCTTTCGCTCAATCAGGTCTGCGAGCATCTTTTCGACATCATCTTCAAGATATTCCGGAGTCACACCGGCCAATACCAGATAATCGCCGACATCGAGTTTTTCGGTTTTGGAAACCAGGTTCTTCATATCCCCGTCGGTGATATACGGACCGGCTGCGTTCATGTTGGTATGACGCTCCGCGTGGCATTTCACATTGATGCGGGTATGACCGTTGATGTAGGTGAAATTGGGAATGATGTGATCGTATTTCGCCAGAAGGGAAATATAGAAATCCTTGGTGAAGCCGCCGATGAAACCAAGTGCTCTGGAAGGAATACCGAGGTTGTTGAGAACGATTGAGACATTGATTCCCTTGCCGCCGGCCTCGAAGTATTCCAGGGTGGAACGGTTCATTCTGGAACCTTCCTTCAAAGGACCGTCAAATTCCATGTAATAGTCAAGGGACGGATTCAGTGTACATGTAAACAGCATATCAGACCTCCTCGCTGATCAGACGGATAATGTTGAGAATGAGTGTACGGGCTTCTTCAAGCTCGTTGATGACACAGTATTCATAGCGGCCGTGGAAGTTGCCTCCGCCGGCGCCGAGGTTGGGACAGGGCAGTCCGCGGAATGAGAGCTGGGCTCCGTCCGTGCCGCCTCTGACCGGTTCATGGACAATCTCATAACCGAGTTCCTTGATCGCCTTTTCACCATATGCGCAGACTTCCGGATACTGATTGAGGATCTCTTTCATATTGCGGTAGGAATCGCGGAAGGTGATTTCCGCTGTGCCCTCTCCGTATTCGGCATTGATATAATCCAGGGCGTTTCTCATCAGTTCCTTCTTTGCCTGAAGCTTCGCATAGTCATGATCGCGGATGATATATTCCAGCTCGGCGCTTTCACAGTCGCCCTTCATGTTATGCAGATGGATGAATCCTTCTCTGCCTTCGGTATGGGCGGGAATCATATGTTTGGGCAGAAGGCTCGCAAATTCGCTTGCCGCAAGCGCCGCGTTGATCATCTTGTCCTTGGCTTCGCCCGGATGGATGGAGAAGCCTTTGAATTTCACCACCGCGCTGGCCGCGTTGAATGTTTCATCGGAAAGCTCCGCCACTGTGCCGCCATCCATTGTGTATGCGAAGTCCGCACCGAATTTTTCAATGTCGAAGTACTTCGGTCCGTTGCCGATCTCCTCATCCGGTGTGAAGGCAACCGCGATGGGACCGTGTCTGAATTCGGGATGTTCCTTCATCCAGACAAGCGCCTCCATGATGCAGGTGATGCCTGCCTTGTCGTCCGCGCCAAGCAGTGTGTTTCCGTCTGTGACCAGCAGATCCTTTCCCTTGAGATCTCTCATCCAGGGGAAACTGTCCATTTTCAGCGTGACTTCATCATTCAATGCGATGTCATTGCCGTCAAAATTGCGGATGATGCGCGGCTTCACATTGGTTCCGGAGAAATCCGGAGCTGTGTCCATGTGGGCAATGAAGCCGACTGTCTTCACCTCATGGTCAAGATTGCCGGGCAGTTTTGCGTACACATAGCAGTGCTCATCCAGACATACATCCTCAAGACCGAGCTCATTCAGTTCCTGTTCCAGAACCCTTGCAAGGTTAAACTGTTTTTCTGTTGACGGGGTCACATCCTCGTTGGCCGGATCAGACTGGGTGTCAATCTGACAATAGCGGATCAATCTTTCCACTGCGCTCATATCGTATTTTCCTCCTCAAGCGTCATTCCCGAAAATGTGCAGTCAAAGAACGAATTTCCGGGTGAACATGCATATATGCCGATCTTCAGTTTCCGCTCCGGATGATTCAGCCGGAACTCTCTGAAATCGGACCATCTCTTTCCGCTGAAGCTGTATTGAATGCGCACCGCGCCGCCGCGGTACCAGATGCGGTAGAACATTCTGGTGATGGCGCTGCCCACATCGCGTACGGAGATATCCCCCGCGCCGCCATGATACACAATACAGCGCAGCTTCATCTTTTCATCGTTATGATATTCGGTGCCGATCACCATCTTGCGGTTTTCACCTTCGTAAAGAATGAAGCCGCACTGGTCAAACGAATTGTGATAATTGAAATCCACCCTTGCGGAAAAGCAGAAGCTGCCTTTGGGCATGATGGACATCTCCACCGCTTCCGCGCTGTTTCCCTGCGGTTTGAGCTCCGTAAACGGTTCGGTTTCAATCAGAAGCTTGTCCGAGGATAAAATATAAAGTTTCGGCTGGCATACCCATGTCAGCTGTCTCGGGTCAATTCGTTTCAGCATCGTCTGTTTCCTGTGTGTTTCCTCTGACTCCATGGTCAGATCATTTTGGTGTTGCTACTGGCGGAATGTGTGTTCGTACTGCATACCGTCCTGGACTTTTTTCAATGTCTCCTCATCGGTTGTTTTCATCAGTATGTGACGGGCAAACTCAATGGTTGCGCCCATGCCTCTGCCGGTGATGAGATTGCCGTCCGTGACAGCCAGCTCATTCTGGTATTCTCCTCCGAACGCATTTTCATTAAAGGACGGGAAGCAGGTGTATTTCCTTCCTTTAAGCAGACCCATATGGCCGAGAATGCTCGGAGCGGCACAGATTGCGCATGTCAGAGCTCCGCTTTCCAGATGTGCCTTGAAAATGGCCTTCAGCCTTTCATTGGCTTCCAGATTCACGGTGCCGAGTTTTCCGCCGGGCATGATCAGCACATCATATTCCTCCGCGTCAAAGTCGCAGAAAAGGCGGTCCGCCTGGAGTCTGATTCCATGCGATGTGGTGACTTCCAGAGTTTCATTCATTGAAATTGTGTCGATCGAAAGAGCTGCTCTTCTGAGCATGTCGACGGTAATCAGACCTTCACAGGTTTCAAAGCCGTCCGCAAGAAAAATAGCAAATTTCATATTCTGCCTCACTGTAAACTAAGTATATCATTTCTGCCTTTTGAATCAGATGATTTTGTGCATTTCAATGACTTCACATTCACTGATCAGATCCTCCCCCGGCAATCCTCTGTCCGCATACTCAATCTCTCCTGACTGATTGTCATACGGATCGATGCGCCATTGTTTTTTCGGGGGATCAAACTCTTTCATGAACCCGTTGTTGGCAGCCATGCGGAAGGGATCAAGATTGCCGAAATAATAATCATGTCTTTCATATGCTTTGGCTCTGTACGCGCTGCCGCCGAATGAGCAGTCGGCGAACATCCAGCCCCACGGCTCAACATAAAACATTGCCCAGTCATGATTGCCGCAGTATTCAGGTGTCACGTATTTGCCGCTCTGCCACTTTGCCGGAATGCCTTTGCTTAAACAGAGCACGATGAACAGAAGCGCCTGCACACCGCAGTCCCCGCGCAGCCGGGATGCACAATAATCGGGTATAAGTCCAAGGGTGATATATTCGCGCATGAAGGAATAGATCACATGCGCAGTCACAAAGTCATAGAACATTCTTGCCAGCTTCAGCGGATTGGTTTCACTTCCCGCAATTTCATCCGCGAGCTCTCTGATCAATGGCGTAACAGCAAGCTGCGGCTCTTCCTCTTTGATTTCATATGTTTTCATTACCGCTTCAGCCGGATCGGGATTCACATATTTCACCGTAGATGTATAAGCATATTCAACGCTGAAAGGTCTGTTTTCAGTCAGTTCCGCTTCAAAACTGACTGTTCTGGATTCATGGCTCACATCTGAGACATATGCATTTTCCGGATCCGTTCGGATGATCTGAATATCCTTCATATTCATGCATTCAGCCGGTATAGGAAGATGGACAAGCACCTTTCCCGGCACAAACGCTTCATCCCTGATTTTCAGGGTATGACGCAGATGCACACGCCATTCAGCCATGCCGTTTTTCTTCATATCCGAAATATTCTGATCCAGCAATGTACTTGCACCGGATGTTTCACCCGCTCTTTGGGCGATCTGCGGGTATACCTTTTTCAGAGATTCAAAGAATCTTCTGTGCAGATGCCGCTTTCCGTGAATCATGAACCAGTCGGCATCTCCCGCATCCATGAAACCGTCCAGTTCCTCTTTTGTGAAATCCGGTATTTCCTTCTGAATTAATGCAAGCGCGCCGGTTTCCTCAAACGGATAGTCATACGGCAGACGGCGCAGAACTTCCTGCTCAATGCGCAGCCTCTGTTTTATCGCCTCCGGGACCAGGTCATCCGCAAGCCGCTGATCGATCATGGTGAGCGCTCTTTCAAAATCACCGCTGAGCTTTGCCTTTTCGATATTCTCATCCAGGGGCAGACGCAGATATTTCATGATTTCCAGCATATTCAGACCTCTTCTGTTTTACTGCCTTTATTATGCATGGTCAGACATTAAAAGGGAACCTCATCAAGGTTCCCTCTATTTGCCTGTAGCCTTTCCGCTGATTCTTAAGCCTATTCTCGATCAGTTGCGCGCATTTTTACTGATCTTACAGATTTCTCACTTTTTTATGTTGAGTTTTAATCAGATTTCTTTCTGTTGTCCGCGGTTTTTGATTCTTCACTCTGAATGGTCAATCTTCCGTTTTCAATTACTTGTCATCTGATCATCTCGGCATTTTTGCCATACTTTTTCGGGAATTTTTCTTTTGAACTGTATTTTTTCCTGATCTTTACCAGCTTTTGTTGTCTTTCTGCTTTTTCTTTTTTTGTTCTTTTATTCTGAACTTTCCTTTTCACTTATTGAGATTTACGACTTTTGTCTTTTCATCACTTTTTCTGTGTCCAGGTTTTTCTTCTGTTCTTTTATTCTGAACTTTGCTTTGGACTTTTTGAGCTTTTGTCAGGAATTTTTCTGTTCATCTGGATCATCTTTGAATCCTGATTGTATGTTGATTCTCAGCGATCTTTTTAACTTCCCCTTATAGGTTCCGTGTATGGAAAGATTCCTTTGATTTCCGGTTTTTTCGACTAGTGTTTCTTCAGGCTTTTGTTTCTGCTCGGGCTCCAGACTTATTCCGTTTTTTAAATGGAAAAGATGTCTGCTCTTTTCTGTTTCCTTTCTCTATATTATGTGAATCTTTTTCTTTGTACTCTTAATATACTTGTGAGAAAGTTCAAAAACAGTCTTTAAATGAAATTTTATTTCTGCTATATTTACTTTGTTAGGGCTTAGTGCCTTTTTTCTTTTGTCTTCAATGCTGATATCATCACACAGACCGGATTCACATCTGGTTTTTCATCTGCTGTGCAACGCTTTCGACATTGGTTCCGATCACAACCTGGACACTGTTTTTGCCGGTACGGATCACCGCCTTTGCGCCGGCTTTTTTCAATATGTCATCATTGATCACATCTGAATCCTTCACTTCCAGACGCAGCCTTGTGACGCAGTTATCCAGCGATACAATGTTTTCTTTTCCGCCCAGTCCGGCAAAGATCGCCTCGGTATCATAACCGTTGGCGCTCGCCGCATTTTCATGAGGCGTGTCAATCTGTGTCTCCTCATCTTCCCTTCCCGGTGTTTTCAGATTGAGTGAGCTGATCAGGAAGCGGAATACAAGATAAAAGACTATGAATGCGCCGATACCAAGCGGAATGATCATCCATGTTTTCGCCGCTGCCGGCAAGGAAGCAGAGAAAATCAGATCACTCACACCGGCGGAAAAGGCAAAGCCTGCCCGGAAACCGCTGTATGCGGTAATGATTGTAAAAACACCATACAGCAGGGAATACACGGCATAGAGAATCGGTGATGCAAACATGAAGGAGAATTCAAACGGTTCTGTAACTCCGCATACAAACGCGCACACAGCCGCGGAAAGAAGAATGCCGACGGCTTTGGAACGGTTTTCTTTCTTTGCGCACTGCACCATGGCCAGCGCTGCGCCGGGCACACCGAACATCATGCACGGGAAGAAACCGGACATATAAACGCCAAGCGACCAGCTGACATCAGCGGAAGTGTGACCTGCCCAGAAATGGCTCAGATCGCCGAGTCCCACCGTGTCAAACCAGAACACATTGTTCAGGGCGTGATGAAGGCCGAACGGAATTAAGAGACGGTTCAGGAATGCGTAAATGCCGGCACCGATATACCCCATTGAAGAAATCTTTTCGCCAAGGAAAATCAGGCCGCCGAACAGCACCGGCCATACCGCCAGCAGCAATGCCGAAACCGCCAGTGATGCGCCGCCGGCAATGATGACCGTGCTGCGTTTGCCCGAGAAGAAGGCCAGCCAGTCGGGAAGCCTGGTGTTTTTGAAACGGTTATAGCAGAAGGCGCCGAGCAGACCGGAAAGAATGCCGATGAACGGGTTTTCAATCTTCGCAAATGCCAGGGACGCGTTTTCCGAAAGCGAAGGCATGATCGCCGTGACATTGTCCACGTTAAGCAATGTTGTAATGACCAGCCACGAAACAAGCGAGGCAAGCGCGGCTGTGCCGTCTTTGTCCTGCGCCATGCCGACGCCGACACCGATCGCAAACAGAAGCGCTATATGATCAATCAGTGCTCCGCCTGCCTTGACCAGATACAGACCAATCAAAGGCAGCAGACCGGTGATCTCACCGCCCTGCATGGATGCCGGACAGAGAAGATAGCCGATGCCCATCAAAAGGCCGCACAGCGGCATGACTGCGACCGGCAGCATAATCGCCTTGCCGAGTTTCTGCAGAAATTTCATGATGAATACCTCCGTAATGCGCATCTGCGCACAACATTTGTTTCCTTAATCCGATTATATAACGGTTTTTTCGAACGGATGACGCACTGTGAAATCCCCCATGAAAGAAAAAAGCCGCCGGTCCTTCTGAACCTGCGGCTGCGGTGTATTGCGGATAGATTATTCTGCTTCGCTTTCGATCTTGCCGAGCTCACGCGCATGTCTTCTGCGGTCGAGTGCGGTCAGATACTTCTTGCGGATACGGATATCCGTCGGTGTGATTTCAACCAGCTCATCATCATTGATGAACTCAATGGCGCCTTCCAGTGTAAGAATGCGCGGCGGTACAAGTTTCATGGCTTCATCGTTGCCGGTGGAGCGGACCGCTGTCATCTTCTTGTTTTTGATCGGGTTGACCGCCATGTCCATATTCTTCGCGGACACGCCGATGATCATTCCTTCATAGACAGGTGTCTGCGCGCCGATGAACAGCTGACCTCTTTCCTGGATATTCCAAAGCGCATATGTCATTGCGCCGCCGGTTTCAGTGGAGATCAGAGCACCGTTTTCACGCTGCGGGATTTCACCCTTCCAGGGCTCATAATCCGCCAGACGCTGCACCATGGTGCCTTCGCCATGAGTCATATTGATGAAGTCGGAACGGAAACCGATCAGACCTCTGGTCGGGCATGTGTAAGTGATTCTTGTATAGGAGCCGACATCCTCCATGTTCTGCAGCATACCCTTTCTGACATTGAGGGAGCTGATCACGGAACCGCTGTATTCGGTCGGCACATCAATGACGACTTCCTCAACCGGCTCACATGTGACGCCGTCAATCTTTTTCAGAATGACTTCCGGTCTGGAAACGGCGACCTCATAGCCTTCACGTCTCATCTGTTCCAGAAGGATGGTCAGATGGAGTTCGCCTCTGCCTGAAACCTTGAATGTGTCGGTAGAGTCTGTTTCCTCAACCTTGAGACCGACATTGACTTCCAGTTCCTTTTCCAGTCTTTCACGGATGTTTCTGGAAGTGACATACTTGCCGACCTTGCCGGCAAACGGGGAATCGTTGACCATGAAGTTCATGGAAAGCGTCGGTTCCTCAATCTTGATCATGGGCATCGGATCACCCTGGCCGACCGGACAGAGTGTATCGCCGATGTTGATATCGGGAATACCGGAAATCATGCAGATTTCACCGCACTGGATCTCATTGGCGGGAATTCTGGAAAGTCCCTTGTATACGAAGACCTGGTTTGTCTTGCCCACATGGGAGGATCCGTTGGCATTGCATACCTCATACTGGGTTGCCTCATGGAGGGTTCCCTTGTAGATTCTGCCGATGCCGAGTCTGCCGATATAGTCATCATAGGCAAGCGCGCAGATCTGCATCTGCACCGGCTCATCGGAAAGATCCGGATATGCCTGGGTATGATGGATGATTGTCTCAAACAGCGGCACGATATCCGTGTTTGTATCATCCGGCTCATAGCGGACAATGCCTTCTCTTGCGATACCATAGAGGATCGGGAAGTCCAGCTGATCGTCTGTCGCATCCAGCTCCAGGAACAGCTCGTAAACCTCATCGATGACCTCATTTGCGCGCGCATCGTTCTTGTCCATCTTGTTGATGACAAGGATCGGTCTTAAGCCGCATTCCAGCGACTTCTGCAGAACGAATCTTGTCTGGGGCATCGGTCCCTCCGCCGAGTCAACCAGCAGGATGACAGTGTCAACTGTGCGGATGATGCGCTCAACCTCACTTGAGAAGTCGGCGTGACCCGGGGTATCAACGATATTGATCTTATAATCCTTATAAGTAACGGAACAGTTTTTGGAATAAATTGTGATTCCTCTTTCTCTTTCGAGGTCGTTGGAATCCATAATGCAGTCGATGACCTTTTCGTTATCCTTGAAGACATGGCTCTGCTTCAGGAATGCGTTGACCAGAGTGGATTTTCCGGCGTCGACGTGGGCAATGACCGCGATGTTGATAATTTTCTGATAATCCATTGCTTTCACCTTCTTTTTTTCCCGTGAAACGCGCTTATTATATAGGGATAGCAAAAAAAATACAACGAAATCGAATGAGTTTGCGCAATTAATTGATTGACGTATCCGAAAGGCATGCTATAATACTTAAGCACGCACCAGTGGTGGAATCGGCAGACACGTACGCTTGAGGGGCGTATGGGGTGACCCGTGCAAGTTCAAGTCTTGTCTGGTGCACCATGTAAAAATCCGCGAAAGCGGATTTTTTCGTTATATAGCCTTTATACTTTCACCCAGACGCAATGAATACAGACGTTTTCAATCATGTGCAAAGTAAAAATCACAGGCAATCAGATAATTCCATGCATCTTCATTGAAAGTATCCAGATACGCCGGATCGATTCCTCTCTGATATGCCAGCTCACGCAGAACTTTCTGGTTCCATGTGCCGAAGTAATCATGGCGTTTCTCGAATACAATGATGGAATTGCCGTCTTCTTCCGCAGCTGCTTCTTCATCTGCTGCGATCCGGTAACCGGTGAATTCCAGTTCTTCCTCCCTGATGGCGGGATTGAAGCCTTTCAGGTTTCTGATATGCATATAGAGAAGATACGGATCATCAAGCACACCGATATATTCCGCACCGAGATGCTCAATGCAGTAAGCGCTCAGCTCCTCAATATTCTTACGGGGTGTGATTGCATGACAGCGGTATCTGTTATAGAGATACAGATAGCGCAGATACATTCTGTCGAAATAAGATTTTCCCTTGGCATAGATTTCTTTCAGTTCTTCCGGCGCATCATCACTGATCATGACAGCACCATGCGCAATGAAAAGATATCCGCCGATTTCAAACAGATGCGGACCGAATTCAATGATTGTCTGTTCCGGATTGTCATCATGATTGTTCATATCCAAATTATACATATATTGTTATTTTTGAAATACATCTTTCTTATGATATACACAAACATCCCGATCGATTTGCGGTATACTTTTTGAAAAGCGGGAGGGCTTTATGAAACTATTGAGAAACAGATATATGCTGATTGTTTACGGCATCTGCGCATTATTGATGCTGGTCGGAACATTCCTTGATTTCAATATCTCATCCCTGGTTGCCAATACAGAAAGCCAGTTCGGCAGATTCTTCCTTCTCTTCGGCCAGTTCCCGGTCATGTTATGCGGATTCAGTGCATCGGCATTATTGCTGAGATCCATCCCGGAGGAAAAGAACGAGAAACTGATCTTCACGGCTCTGGCCGCCTGCGGATTTGTCGGCGGACTGATCGGTGTCAAGGAGATCGTTGAAAACGCGACGGGATTTGCAATGATCATCTTCATCCTGATTGAACTGCTGATCGCGTGCGGATTATTCCTGTTTGTGTATATGACATGCGACACCCGCAATCCCGCAAAGCTCAGAAGAACCGCTCTGTTCATTCTGTTCACGGTATTGATCACCACTGCCGTAGTGGTCTTCATCAAAATTCCATGGGGCAGACCCAGATACCGCTCCATCATCGCCGTGAGCAATCTTGAATATCAGCCTTGGTATCAGATCGGCAAATCCGCAAGAGACGCCTTTGAGGGAGTCCTGGATCATGATGAATTCAAATCCTTCCCTTCCGGACACACCGCAAGCGCCGCTTACATCCTCACCCTGATCGCTTTGAAGAATGTCATTCCGGTATTGAAAGATCAGGAAAGGCTGCTGATGATCATCAGCTTTGCATGGGTCATCCTGACCGCCGTGGCAAGAATCGTCGCCGGAGCACACTTCCTCACCGATGTCACATTCGGATTCATGATCTCTTTCACAATCATGATTCTGCTTGGAAAATATCTGAAAATCGACCGCAGAAAGAAAAAGACATCCTGACAAAAACAGTCCGGGTCACAGCCGATGTGATCCGGACTTTCTTTCTGTCTTTTCAGTCTTTGTAAATCAGATAGTAGAATACGGGGATGAACAATGCGCCGCCGATCAGATTTCCGATGGTGACCGGCAACAGATTGCCGAGCAGGAATCCGCCGATGGTGACATCCGCGCCAAGGAACATTCCCAGAGGAATATAGGTCATATTGGCAACGCTGTGCTCAAAGCCGGCGAAGACAAACATCATGATCGGGAACCAGACCGCGAAGATCTTTCCGCTCATTTCCTTTGAGCCGGCCTGGAACCAGCATGCCAGCACAACCAGGATATTGCACAGGATACCTTTGATCAGCGCTTCCGTAAACGGCATTGCAGCTTTTGAGGAAGCCACTGCCATGGCTCTCGCTCCGGCATCACCGCCATACAGACCGCTTTTTGCAAGAAGGAAGGCAAGCAGCACGGAACCGATGAGATTTCCCAGATAGACAAAGCACCAGTTCTTCAATAAGCCCTGCACATTGATTTCCTTTTTCATTAATGCAAGGGTCATGAGATTGTTGCCGGTGAACAGTTCTGCTCCGCAGAAGATGACCATCATCAGTCCCACCGGGAACAGTGACGCGCCGATCAGTTTGGAAGCGGTCGTGACTTCGGATGCGGTGGCAAGCACAAACACATGACAGCCGAAACCGATGAACATGCCGGCCAGGATGCCGAGCAGGATCATTTTATATACAGGCAGAGCAGCTTTGTTTTTTCCGTTGTTGATCCAGATATTCAGGATTTCCTTTGGTGAGTTGATCATGGAAGACCTCCCTTTTTTGTACTGCATGAGTTTAACACCTTTGCACATTCATGCCAACAAAAAAGGCGTCAAAAAAACCGGTTTGCTTCACCGGTCAAAGGATTTATCTGTATCGATATGTAATCCGTCCGTTCGTCAGATCGTACGGTGACAGTTCAACCGAAACCTTGTCGCCCTGAAGAACCTTGATATGATGCATTCTCAGCTTGCCCGCGAGCACCGCGCGAATTTCCATACCGTTTTCCAACTCAACTTTAAATGCGTTCGGCATAATGTCAGTCACAACACCGTCAATCTGAATTGCGTCTTTTCTGGCCATTCAATCACTCCTTTCCGTTTATTCATACGTGTTTTTGAACGTCTGTATTATAGCACATGTTCTTTGCAGCAGAAGACAGAGAAAAACGTATCCTTAATAATTATGCGGTACAATGGATTCAGCGAGGTGTTTTCCCATGCCAATTGAGAAACAGATCATTTATGCGGGTTCCGTCAGTGCCGGCGCCAAAGCCAGTGTGAGCGGTCAAGGAGAAGGGATCTATACCCTCTGTCTGGATGAAAGCGGAAGAATTTCACGTCGTTCCGTGATTTCTTCCCGCAACAGCGGCATCATCACATGCTTTCATCATCAGTTCGTCTATGCGGCCAATGAGGAGAAGGATTTCGGCGGACTCAACGGTTCAGGCGGCGGAGTCAGCGCATATCGGATCAGTGAAGACGGTTCTCTGACTTTTCTGAACAGCTCCGTTTCCTACGGTTCCAGAACCGCTTATGTCTGTGTCAGTGAAAGCGGAAAATATCTGCTTGCGGCAAACCATGGCTCCCATACAACCGTTACCTGTTCCTATGTGCAGGATGAAAACGGAAAATGGGTGCTGAAACGCGGATTTGATGATTCATCGGTTGCTTTATTCAAATTGAACAGCGACGGCTCCATCGGGGAGCTCAGTGATCTCAAAGTGTTCAAAGGAAAAGGCTACTGGTGCTATGGCGGAGGCCAGTCCACAGCTCATATCCATTGCGTCAAAGAAAGAAACGGATTTGTTTATGCAATGAACAGAGGCTGCGATGAAATCATTGTCATGAAACTGGATGAATCAGACGGAAAACTCGAAGTGAAGAACCATGTGAAAACCAGATACGGCTATGCCCCGCGCCATGCGGACTTCCATCCGTCCCGGGATATTCTGTATGTCGTCAATGAGAATTATCCGTCTGTATCCGTTTATAAAATCGATGAGGAACAGGCATCTCTTTGTGAAATTCAGCTGATCGGCACAATGGATGAGGAATATTACAAAGACCGCCCTCTTCCTTCATTCACAAAACCGCATTGCGCAGAAGGCGAAACCAACACTTCGGCGTTCGGTGACAGAAGCGCTGCGATGTGCAGCGATATCCATATCAGTCCTGACGGAAAGCATCTTTATGTTTCCAACCGCCGCTTTGCGTCCACGGGTTCCCTTTCCGTATTTGATGTGCATGAGGACGGCACATTGTCTTTGAAACAGGTATTCCCCCTGGGCGGAAAAGATCCAAGAGGCTTTCAGGTGTCACCGGACGGCTCCTTCCTGATTGTTGGTCTGATTGATCAGAATCTCGCGCAGGTGTTCCGGCTGGATGAAGAAGGAAGAATCGCAGAATTGATCAATGAGCTTGAAACCGGCTCCCCTTCCTCGCTTGCGTTCTGAAAAATTCATATTGTATAAGCGGGCAGCGGAAATCCTGTCCGTTTTTCATAGTGAAAAGAAAATGGAAAATAGCATAATACCTCCTGCATAGCAGGTATGGCATACGCCAAAGCATTTCCACCACCTAAAAGCTCTTTGACCGGGAGTTTTTTCGATGATTGCTTTGTAAGCGCAAGTGATTCCATGTATGATAGTTTCGTTCTTCAAAGAAGAAAGAGGTTTGACATGAACAGCAGTATGAAAAGAATCCACTGTGCATCGGCACTTGCGTTCAGTATGGCAGGCTGTAAACAGGAAGTTTCCGAAAACAGTCAGATTTCGGTTAAGGTATTGATCCTGCCGAAATTTGAAATCGGTGAAATGAGCGGAGATAATTTCTGGAAAGGCGTCCATGATCATGAAAATGCGGTAAAGATTGCGGAAACCTACGGCTGTCCTGATCCCTATGCCGCAACAGAAATGGAAGATGCGGCAATCGGACAGGCAGTGGAAAACTTCGGAATGCTCACCCGCTATATCATCATACGCGACATTGTAAACATGGACACCTACGCACCGGGCGTCTCACCGGAAATCCTCTGGTCGGACAGTACCGATACAAATCTTTCCGATGATGACAGCCTGGAAGCTGTTGATCTCTTTGAGACATCCATGAAAAACAACTTCACTGTCGGCAAAGTCATCATCGACGCCATCCTTTCAAAAGAAGCGGGATTCTGAGGAAGACAGCATATATGGAACAGCAGACAAATCAGGCATCCATTTACATCGGACTCAATGATTCTGAAACCGGTGTACAGAAGTTCGCTACGGAAAAATATCTTTCAATCCTGAAAAATGTATGCCGCAGCTACCGTGTGGCTTTCTCAGTCCAGGTGATCAACGGAGGCTACTTTCATGAAGACGGCCGCTATACCGAAGAAAACACACTGGTTCTCACATTGCTGAATATCGAAGAAAAAACCGTGATTGAAATTGCCAAGGACCTCTGTGCTTTCTTCAATCAGGAAAGCGTCATGGTCACCTCCACCCCGAGTTCCGTCATCTTTGTCAAAGAAAAAATCTGAAAAAGGCGCTGAAATGACCGCCGATTAAAACGAGCAGATACGTCAGTGTCTGCTCGTTTGTTGTTTTAAGTATGCTCTTATTATTCTTAATGACCGAAGATCAGTACTCAGCCGTTTTCACCAGCGCATTGAAATACTTGATATAAAAAAAGAAAACAGTCGGTAATGACTGTCCTTTGTGTGGGGGAAGCTGCCGTTTTCCCTTTCACCTGTTGATTTGTTTAGAATCTGAGTTCCGCAATGACTTCGCTGATTTCATCAAAGGAGAGCGGTTCTGTGTTTTCCGAATCATCACTCTGATCAGACCAGGCGAATTCAAAGCGTTCATCCATCGCCTCTTCCATTCTCAGTTCTGCCTCCAACAAATACATATTAAACCAAAAATTATATAATCCAATTCTTGACAATCAGAAAGTCGTCATTTTTGATCAGCGGTCAGTTTTCATGCAAGTGATGATAAAGTGCACCGATCAAATTTGCGTCACTTAAAAAGGCGCACGGCTTCACAACCGGTAAAGGAAGCTTCAATCCTTCCCTCATATCAGGATTGATCTGAGGAATTTCTGAGACGGACTGATATAAAGAATCCATCAATGCGGGCTGTCTGGAAATACCGCCGCCGATACATATGGCATCCAGATTCAATAACATATTCAGGCTCATGCACATGACTGCCAATTGATCCGTATATTGTTTCAAGGCTTCAAGTGCTGCGCTGTCTTTGTTTTCCACACGTTCAAAGAATGTGTAACCGTTCATCTCTGAAACCTCCTCGCCTGTGATCAGGCTCAGCCTGCGGAAAAGGCCGCGGTAGCCAAGATCCGACCAGTAGCTTTCCTTCTGATCCGCATGGTAAATATCCGTGCATACCATGGAGAACTCACCGGCCAGGAAGTCTTTGCCGCGGTGAAGCTTTCCGTCAATGATCAGTCCGCCGCCGATTCCGGTTCCGATTAACATGACCGCCCCGTCTGTGCATCCGGCAAGATTGCCCTTCCAGAGTTCTGCCAATGCGGCGCTCTTGCCGTCATTTTCCAGAGAAACCGGAACATGATATCTTTGCGCAAATTCCTTTGCGATACAGCAGCCGTTCAGATACGGAAAAACCGCCACGACATTGATTGTTCCGCTTACAGGATCAATAATGCCGGGAGAAGAAATCGCGATGCCTTTGATCCTGTTTAAATACGGATTGACAATTCCGTCGATGACATCCATGAATTCCTCTTTGGACGCATCCCTTGAGGGAGAGGGAACATCCCCTTTCTCAAGAATCTCAGCCTGCTCATTCATGAGCGCGTATTTGAGAGCGGTTCCGCCCCAGTCAAAAACAAGATATTCAGCCATGATCATTTTCCTTTTCATGCATGTATCCATGCATTTCATCTGATTTCACTATATGACAATCCGCACGGTTTGACCACAGTCACAGCCGGAAACAGCCGATGCTCAGGCCGGTTTAAGACATTGCATACATGTTTGCGATTGATTCTGAATTCAAATCGAGCATAATAATAACGATGTCAAAAAAGAAAAAAGCACAGAAAACACCGGTCAGTATTGAACCGGATCTGAATACGGAAATGAGTCAGCAGGAGGAATTGACTCCTGTGAAGAAAAGCCATGTACGCCATAAACTGCACCTGATTCCGCTTGCGGCAGTTGTTTTCAGCGCAGCCGTGATCATCGCCGCCGTTTCCAGAGATGACGATGACAAAAAGAAGACCGTTCCCGAAGAAACAAAGCAAACTCCGGATGTCACACCTGTACAGCAGGAAACACCCGAACCGGAAGAACCGTCTGAAGCAGACACAAAGTCCGCAAAACAAAAGCCGTGGATCTTCGCTTTGTTCATGTCAGCTGTGCTTATCTTTGATGAGCTGATTCTTCATCAGGCGGCAGGTTTCCCGTTTACAGCCGCATCGCTTGCCTCGATCGCGCTGTTTTCACTCGGGTATGGTTTCCTGATCACTTTCGTCACTTCATTCTGCAAAAAACAGAATTCGAACCGGATCGCAAGATGTGTGATCATCGCATTGACCGCTCTGTACTTCCTGGTCTGTTTCTTTGTTCATAAGCAGTTCAAGATCTTCTATGATCTGTCCACCATGACAGCCGGCGCTTCTGATGCGCTTGGCCAGTTTCAGTCCAATGTCATACAGCTGATATTCAGCGCAGACGGAATGACAAAGATCGTTCTTTATTTCCTTCCGGCCGTGCTTTATGCAATCTATGCGAAAAGATATGACCCGGCGGAAAAACTGCCTTTGAAGACAAAGCTGATCACCTTATTGACTTCGGCATTGATGATCTGCGGATCAATGGGAAGCGCCTATGCCTCAGACACATTCAACACACTGTTTTCGGAATACAATTTCCAGAATGTGATCAGTTCGTTCGGACTTTCCACAGCGACACTTCTGGATGTGAGAAAAGCGGCATTGCCGGATTCGATGTTTGGTTTTGAAAAAGAATACACCAAACTCATTCATACCACATCCAGAGCAGGTGAAATGAAAATCGCCTGGAATAAAAATGAAATGGAATTTGACTGGAGCGCACTGGCAGGGGACGCTTCTGATAATGAAAAGAGTCTGGACGCTTATGTGGCCTCACAGATCTCATCAAACAAGAATGAATATACAGGACTGTTTGAGGGAAAGAATCTGATCATGCTGACAGCGGAAGCCTTCTCAGACGAAATGGTTTCCGAAGAGCTGACTCCCACCCTTTACAGGCTGATTCACAAAGGCATTTATTTCCCGGATTATTATCAGCCTTCCAGTGCCGGCACTACCGGCGGGGAATATGAGATCGTCTTCGGCATGATGCCGACTAACGGCGGCACTTCTTTCAAGAATATGACGGACCGCAACAATTATATGACCATGGGCAGCCAGCTCAACCGGCTCGGTTATGAAGGCTGGGCCTTCCATAACAACACCTATACATTCTATGACCGTCATCTCACCCATAACAGCCTCGGTTATTCACATGGCTTTATGGGATATGGCAACGGCATGGAAGACTATGTGGAATGGCAATGGCCGCAAAGCGATCTGGAAATGATTCAGGGCACCATGCCCATGTATGAAAATGCGGAACACTTCAATGTTTACTACATGACGGTCAGCGGACACAACGGCTATGACTACGGTTCCAACGCGATGTCGATGAAAAACTGGGACAGAGTTCAGGACCTTGAATATTCCGACCGCGTCAAAGGCTATTACGCATGCAATCTGGAACTTGAGGATGCCCTCACCTATATGGTTGGCAGACTTGAGGAGCTTGGCATTGCGGATGATACCGTGATTGTGCTTTCTGCCGATCACTTTCCCTATGGCCTGGATGATGGCGCGGGACTTGGCCAGATGCCTTATCTTTCCGAACTCTATGGTCACAATGTCACCGACTTTCTTGACCGCGATCATAACGGTCTGATCATCTGGTCCGGATGTCTGGAAGACATGGATCCCATCACTGTGGATACACCGGTGTCCTCCATTGATATCCTTCCCACCCTTTCCAATCTGTTCGGTCTGGAATTTGATTCCCGCGTATTCCCGGGAAGAGATGTGTTCTCCAATGCGGAGCCGCTTGTGTTCACGATGTTCTATGACTGGAAAACAGAACTTGGCTCTTTCAACAGTCTCACCAATCAGTTCACACCTGCCGAAGGTGCTCAGATACCGGACGGATATGAGGAGCGGATCAAGAAGATTGTCCGCAACAAACTCAATTATTGTACCGGATACAACAATACAGATTATTTCAATCATCTTTTCAAAAACAGATGAGCAGATCGAATGACCTGCTCATTTTGTTCGAATGGATGAATATTCGTTCAGTCTGCAGTTTTAATGAAAACTGCCGGCAGGACAGATGATCCCGCCGGCAAAAAGCCATCATCCTTGTTTCCTGAAATTGGACTGAAGCCTTCACAGGGACATTTTACACGTTAACATAAGTATTGAAGATTACTCATAGGTTTTGCGTCATCCGTATAAGCTAAGAGGCTGCAGACAGCAATTTGAAATGATTGTTTTCAAGTAACCGGGAGAAAATATATATTGTTTTGCAAAATGCTTTCTCAAAATGACAATCACCTTTTGTCTTATCATTCATTCTGTAAGCTTTTTTAAATGCTGATTACGAGTATCCTGAAACCGGTCCTTCTGACACACCATTATCCGGCAGTAATGCATGTGCCGTTTATACTTTATCTGCTTCAGGTTCAATTGTATATGTGAGTGTCCGCTCTGCTGATTATTCGAACTGGTCGTTTAACGGATATCTTTATGACTCTGCGGATGGAGCGACAAGCTTAAGTTTTAATCAGAATTATTATTCAGATACAATCGGCCTTTCAAGATACGGATACCGCCATCTCTATCTTTACGGAACTATCACTGACACTGATACAAACCAAAACTGTACAATTGACAGTGAAGGTGGAATTAACATAACTCATTATTATTGAGCAGGTGAACTATGGATGCTATTGCTTACAATTGTATTCTGAATGAAACAATCGACCGCCTTGAAACATTCAAAAAAACTCTCGATACTGTTCATGACGCGCAGAGGATTCATCTGATCGATCGTGAATTGTACAGGGGATATGGGTTTTACAAACCTCCTCATCGCACCATTATCGGTTATGTGAAAGGTGATTATATTCTCTTACCTGAAGGAATTGTTTTTGTTGAAGAACATCTGCCTTGTTTTCCATGCGGAGATGACTTCACGATACCAGACCGCCCGATCAGCCAGGCTGTACGGATCGAATTGGTCTTTTTTCGGCCGTCTACATGAATTGCAGCAGACTGATCCGCAAAGAAATCCGCCCATCCAGGACGGATTTCTCATCATACTCATGCAAACACTGCGAAGGACTGCGGTCCGATGATCAGCACTTCATTTTCCACAACCGCCCTGCCGATGACAAATACCGGCTCTTTTCCTCTGAACTCTTTCAGTCTGATTTTGATGCCGCCCTCAGACGGATTCACGGCACATACCATTTCCCCTCTTTCATAGACAAAGGGCATGGTTTCCTTTACCGCATACAGCGGTTTGAATGAGGAAGCCGCCTGAAGATCTTCATATTGATGTCTCAATGCGGTGAGTTTTCTGACTGTATTCAGAAGGGATTCCGGATCATTCTCCTGTGCGGAAACGGTCGGAGCGTTTTCACTCTGATCCACCGGAAGGTAAAGATCTTTTGGTTCGCAGTCTGAGAAGCCGTGATTCTTTGAATCATCCCACTGCATCGGGGTTCTCGATCCGGTTCTGTGATAGCCGCCCTCTTTGGAGCGCACATCCAGGAATTTCATGCCTGTCTCATCTCCGTAATAGATAAACGGAACGCCCGGCATTGTCAGAATAAAGGCATATGCCAGTTTCAGCTCCTGTACGGATAATGTGCGTGCGGGTCTTGGTGTATCGTGGTTGCAGGTGAACATGGAGATATATCCATAATCTTTTGTGGCTTTGTATTTGGGCAGATAATCATCCAGGAAACGCATGATATCCCCTTTGCCCTTGGCTTTGAAGAAACTGTTATCTTCCTCATTGGCCTCATAGTCCCTTAACAAAGTGTTATAGCCGTTATGCCAGTGGTCCAGATAGAAATCCATGTGGAAGCCGCCGCCGTTGATGGCCTGTTCAGGATTGGACCATTCTGAAACAAGCGCCGCTTCCGGATAATCCTTGTCCAGCATATCCCGGATCTCACGCCAGATTGCGGCTGTGGCCGACTTATGTTCATCATCGTTTTTAACCAGGGAATCCGCCATATCCACGCGGAAGCCGTCGCATCCCGCGTCCAGCCAGAAGCGCATGATATCCTTGAGCGCTTCAATGGTTGCCCTGGCTTCGGGGGAATCAACCGCCGACATCCATTTCTCTGTCCTGTTCAGCCAGCCGTAATTGAGAGCAGGCTGGGAAGCGAAGAAGTTGAGCATATAAGCGCCATAGCGCTCCGTCATGCCGGAAATATACGGATGGCCTGCAATTCCTTCAAAGGCATTGGTCGTCCAGACATAGCGTCCGGAATATTCATTTTCCTCATACTTTGAAGACTGAATGAACCATTCATGTGTGTCGCTGGTATGTCCCGGCACCAGATCAAGAAGGACTCTGATTCCTTTGGCATGGGCTGTTTCAAACAGCCGGATCAGATCCTCGTTTGTGCCATAGCGGGGCGCCACTTTTTTATAGTCGCGCACATCATAGCCGGCATCTTTGAACGGAGAATCAAAGCACGGATTGATCCATAACGCATTTGCGCCGAGTGATTTCACATAATCCAGCTTTTCAATGATTCCGTTGAGATCACCGATGCCGTCACCGTTTGTGTCTTTGAATGACTGCGGGTAGATTTCATAGAAGATTGTGTCTTTTAACCATTCAGGCATCTTCATCCTCCTGTTTCAGAAGCTGCGCAATATCGCCGCTTTGAATGATCATCGGTCTGTAATCGTTGTCATGGACAACTTTGTTCAGCTGTTCCCTGATCTGATCATCTGTATATCCGTCTGTGTTGAGAAAGGCTGAAGGCACATGACATGCATAAGCGATGCCGATATCCGCACTGATATCATTGCCGATCATGAGAGCTGTTTCTGCGACAATATCATATTCTTCAAGCATTGCCTCCATGAACTGCTTCTGCGGCTTTTTCACACCATGGTCTGATGAGATGTATATCCCGTCAAACAGATCATACAGACCGCACATTTTCAATTCTTCAACAGTAAACAGAGTCTGTGCGTTGGACAGCAGCCATACCCCTTTTCCTTCCTGTCTCAGACGGTTCAGTACCTTGATTGTATTTCTGTATGGATACAGTTTTTCCCGGGAAGCTTTACGGAATAAATGAGCTGCTTTTTCAATCCATTGCGCGTCCGGTTCAATTCTCATCCACGGGATATGAAAAGGCGCTTCCTCATACAGTCTTCTGAATACAATGCCAAGATCGATTTCCGGATATTGGATTTCAGGTGTTTTCAGTTTCTTCTCTTCCTCCTCACACATCCGAAAGTAAGCATGTTTCATCTGTTTCGGTGTCCAGACAGCCCCTGCTTTGAGATAATGCCGGGATGTCACTGTCCAGACTTCTTTTTTGGTCTGATCCGTATGGATGTCAACCAATGTTCCGTAAAGATCGAAAATATAATTCTGTATCATCATTCCATACCGATTACCGCAACGCTCCATGCGGGCATAGAGAGCGTGTTTCCATCCAGTGTGATCTTCTCCTCATTGGTATTGAGCACTGCCTTGAGCGTGTTGAATTCGGCCATGGATGAAAGGTCTGTATCCGCCTTGGCGCCGCCAAGATTCCATACAATCAATACTTTCTCATTTTCATATTCTTTTGTATAGGCGCAGATTCTGTCATGGCATAAGTCATATGCCACTTCCACGTTTCCATGGCTGATCGACGGGAAGGAATTGCGGATTTTCAGTGCCTGTTTCACATAGTTATAGATGCTGAGCGGATCATCCTTGCTTTCCTCATAAGAAGGATAGATCATGGTCACTTCCTCCATGTCAATGGGACCGCTGCACATGCCCTGTGCTTCGGGATCTGAACTCCAGTACATCGGCGCACGCTTGTTTTCATCGCGTCCCGAGCCCTTCATGCCAAGCTCCTCGCCGTAATAGACAAATGCATTTCCGCTCATGAACAGATTCATCGCCATCGCTGTTTTGACTTTTGATCCGTCGTCATCGGGATAATAGCCGGCGCTTCTGGCCATGTCATGGTTGGTATAGAACGGCGCGTTGATATAGTTTTCACTGTATGAGGAGAACAGTTCCTGTTCCCTGACCTGCGATTCGCCATAAGCCTTGGCATCATAGCCTTTGACCACCTGGGCAATCACACCGTCATTGTTTGCGAAGGAGAAGTCAAACATCGAATCAATGCCTGACTGATAATACATCGCAAAGGTTTTGCGGTCCGTCCAGCCTTCCGCCACAAAATAGCAGGAAGGATCAATCCTCTTGCCTTCATGGACCAGCCAGTCCAGGAATTCAATGTTTCTTTCATTGTTGCCGGTGTAATAGGAAGTCACCGCGTCCAGACGGAAGCCATGCACGCCATGGTCCAGCCAGAATTTCATGATATCGCTGAATTCACTTCTGACTTTCTCACTGTCCAGATTCAGATCCGGCATTTCCGACCAGAAGCGCGCCTCGTAATACCAGTTGGTATCCGCCAGCGGCGAATAGCCGTCACCCGCATCCCTGGTGAAATTGTAATAGTCAAAATACGGACAATAGTCTGCGGAAGCACCCCAGTCATCCGGCAGTTCTTTCAGATATTCGTGTGCCTGTGTGAACCATTCATGCGATGTGGAAGTATGATTGAGAACCAGATCGACGATCACTTCGATATTGCGTTTTTTGCATTCTGAAATCAGCTGATCGAAGTCATCCATGGTTCCGTATTCCGGATCAATGGCCTTGTAATCCGTCACATCGTATTTATGGTACGTCGGTGAGGGACAGACAGGCATCAGCCAGATTTCACTGAAGCCCAGGTCCTCGATATAATCCAGCTTTGATATGACGCCCTGAAGATCGCCGATGCCGTCGTGATCCGAATCGGCAAATGAATAGACGAAAATCTCATACGCGCTGCGATAATCATCTTCCGCTTTCAGCGGCACAAGATCCTTGTTCAGCTCCATCATCTGAACCGAAGAAGCAGCAGACGGATTGCCTGCTGCTTCTGGATCTTTCTGCGTGCATCCGCCCAGGGCAAGCACCGTGAGCGATGTGCATATGAGTAATTGTTTAAAAGACTTTCTCATCCCTTGACAGCACCTGACACGCCTTCGACATAGAATCTCTGCATGTACAGGAAGAGCAGTGCGATCGGGATGGAGATGACAACCGCACCGGCTGCGAAGCATGTATACCACTGGTAGATATATTCCTTCTGCAGCATGTTCCACAGACCGATTGCGACCGTGTACTGGTCGGCATTGGCACGGCAGAGAACCTTTGCGAAGATGAAGTCCACCCATGGTGCGATGAATGAGGTCAATACCGTATAGATGACAATCGGTTTTGCCAGCGGCATCGTGATCTTTGTGAACACCTGCCATTGGGTTGCACCATCCATCACCGCCGCCTCATCAATGGAGCGGGGAATCGTGTCAAAGTAGCCTTTGGCAATCTGGAAGCCAAGACCCGTGCATGCGGAATAAACAATGATCAGACCGATGCGGATCGAGCTGCCTTCTGTCAGGCCCATTGATTTGAGCAGGAAGTACTGCGCGACCATGGTCATGAAACCCGGGAACAGTCCCAGAATCATCGCGATGTTCATATACGGCTTACGGAACTTGAATCTCATTCTGGAAAGCGAATATGCCACCGAGAGCACGAAGAATGTCGAGAAGATGCATGTCACGATCGCGATGATCAGTGTGTTGGTGAACATCTTCGGGAAGTTCAGGACATTTCTGTCCGTGAACAGCTTGATATAGTTGTTCAGCGTATAACCCTGCGGGAGGAAGGTGCTTGTATAGGCACCCGGTTCCGCACGGAAGCTGGTCAGCACAATCCAGAAGATCGGCAGCACCCAGATCAGGGCAAGAACAGCGAGCAGGATATGAACCAGCACATTCACAGCCACAAGACGGGGGCTTCTTTTGTTTTTCTTTAATTTCATGGTACTCATATCACATGAACGCCTCCTCATTCTTATACGACGCGGAGTTGCGGTAAGTGACCAGTGTAACAATTGTCAGGATCACGAAGGTGATAATACCGATGACCGCGCCAAGGTTGTAGTACTGCTGATCGATGGTCAGCTTGTACAGCCATGTGACAAGCAGATCCGTCTGACCGGCGGTGTCGCCGACATAGGTCGGTCCGCCTCCCGATAACAGATAGATGACATTGAAGTTATTGATATTGCCGACAAACGATGTGATCAGATACGGGGTCGTGACAAACAGCATGTAAGGCAGAGTGATCTTGAAGAAGATCGTCACCTGACCGGCTCCATCCATCTCCGCTGCTTCATAGAGCTCGTTGGGGATGTTCTGGAGAATGCCTGTCACCTGCAGCATGGTATAAGGTATACCGACCCAGAGGTTGATGATAATGATTGTCACTCTCGCCCATGTGACATTGGTCCAGAACGGCAGCGACTCGCCTGCCCCGATCCAGCCGAGATTTCTCAGAAGAACATTCACCGCGCCATTTGGCTGCAGCATGATGTTCATGATCATCAGGGAAACGAACTGGGGAACCGCGATGGACAATACAAAGCAGAATCTCCAGAAGCCCTTGGCCTTTGTATCCTTGCGGTTGATCACCATCGCAAGAATCATGCCGAGAATGTAGTTCAGGAATGTGGCGAAGATCGCCCATGTGACCGTCCACGCTAATACATGCCAGAACTGTCTGCCGATGTTGCCCTGCATGTTGAGGACACGCTGGAACTGGGTCAGACCGTTCCAGTCAAACAGCATCAGTTTTTCATTCTCTTTCGAATATTCCGTGAAGGCCATCGAAATCATGTAAACCAGCGGAACAATGTTGAAGATCAGAATACCCAGACACGGAAGTGTCATCAGGGTGATATGAAGATTGCCGTTGAACAGGCTGATGATATCCTCTTTGAATGTCGGCACATGTTCTCCGTTTTCAATCTTCTTCTGCATTTTGTATGAATGCTTCATCTGAAGAATCCATAACACCACAATCGCGGCGACAACAAACAGCGCCACCACACCATACAGCAGAATCTGCTGTGAATTGTCTCCGGCTGTGTATTCGTAAATCTGCTTTGCCTCATTCCAGACTTTTTCCTGCGCCGAATCGCCAAGACTCGGTAAAAGGGCAATACTGTGAATACCGGTACGGATCATATAGATGACCCATGCAATTTCGCAAAGCAGAATCAGAATGCCTTTGGCAATCTGTTTATGGCCGATCAGGCCGGCCCCCATGAATACTGCCGAAAGTTTCGTGTAAAGATCTCCTTTGGCAAAACTTTCAACCGCACTCGCTTCTTTATTCAGCTTGCCTGCCATCAGTTCCTCCTTTCATCAATCGATAGAATGAAAGCGGCTGAAGCGGAATTCACCGATCTTCAGCCGCTTACTTCATTTACAAAGTTTTACGTATGTCTGTCTATTCAATAATTACTGAACAGCTGCTGTGTTCATGGATTCATTCATGGCTTCAGTCTTTTCAGCCGCATTGTCATGAGTAACTGTTCCGGAAACGATTTCCTTACCCATGGATTCAGCCGGTCCCCAGTACTGACCCATCGCATCCTGCAGAGGCTGCACGATTGATGTGTTAGCCATTGTGTCCATCTGTGCCTTTGCCAGAGCGTCGTCGCCGACGTTGATGTTGGAGTCTGTCGGGATGATGTTTCTGAGCTCATAGTGCTTCTGCTGAGCTTCTGTTCCGCCAAGCCATGCGGCAAGTGCGACTGCGATTTCAGGATGTTCCTTATACAGAGCTGTAGCAGGGTTGACACCGACTGCCTTGGAGCCTGCGAAGGACTTCATCTGCTTTGCCTCACCGTTGATTGTGATGGACGGCAGAGCTGCAATACCCATGTTGTCGCCATAAGCATCATGTGCCTTTTCATAATCCCAGGAGCCGGAGAAGAATGCCTTTGCGTCAGCTACCGTGCCGACATCGCCGTTTGCGAAGTTCGCGTTCTTGACCAGGTCTACAAGATAATCTGTGACTGCGACTGCCTTGTCACCGGAGAAATCGATACCGGCGTCAGCCTTGCTGCCGTCTTCACCGAACAGTGTGCATCCGTTTGCAACATAGAAGGCTGCGATGTACCAGGAGTTCTCAAGCGGGAATGCAACTTTACCCTTTTCGAGCATTGCATCAAGTGACTTGATATCTTCATCGGAGAAGACACTCTTGTCATAGTACATGAACCATGTGTTGGATGTGAACGGGAAGCCGTAAACAGAACCGTTGTAGGATACTGTGTTGACAGTTGTCGCTGAGTTGTTCTTCTTCATGTTGTCAACATTTGTTCCGCCCAGTTCAGCAATACCGCCGGCTTTGATCAGATCAGGAATCTGGTCATTTGCGAACATATATACATCCGCAGCTGCGCTCGGGTCTGTACCGACGTTTGTCTTTGCATCGCCTTCAGAACATGTGCCGTAAGTGAATGTCAGATTCCATTCAGGATGTGCTTCGTTGAACTGGTTGCACATTGTCTGCAGCCATTCACCGTTGTCCTTGGACTGATCTTCCTGAGGTCCCCAGACTGTGACTGTCGCATCGACTGTTTCAGCGGGTTTTTCTTCGCCGCCCTGATCCGAGCTCTCTCCGCCGGACTGCTGTGATCCTCCGCAGCCCGCGAGCATTGATACGCTCAGCAGTGCTGCCAGGCTTGTTGTAAATACTCTTTTCATTTCCATTTCTTTTTCCTCCGTAATTATTTCTGGATTTGGAAACGTTACCGTAAACGTTTCCATCACAATTTCATAATAATTGAAGCGTTTTCATTTTTCAATAGTTTTTTTGATGTTTTTTTTGAATACTTTCGCCCGGTTCCACTTTGAACGGGATGACTTCATGGACAGCTTTGCGGCTGTAATTCATTCTTAACAGCAGATCGTCCACGCTCTTCTGTGCAAGCAGGGATGAGCTCTGTCTGACCGTGGCCAGACGTGGCACGGAATACTTTGTATATTCAATGCCGTCAAAGCCGATGATGGAAAGATCTTCCGGAATCCGCAGGCCGAGATCCTTCGCTGCCCGCATGGCGCCGATGGCGATCGTGTCACTGAGGGCGAAGATGGCAGTGATTCCCTTTTCCCTTTCCAGAAGTTTCTTTGCGGCGCGATAGCCGTCTTCTGAAGAGAAGCGGCTTGGCTCATAGCTGCGCTCCATATCAAACGGTATCCCCTTTTTCTTAAGGGCATCCATGCCGCCCATGAGTCTGGTTGTGCCGACGCTGCCATGGATATTCACATTGGAACCGCCGACAATTCCGATATTTGTATGACCGGCATTGATCAGCACTCCGACCGCCGCTTTGGAAGCCTCATAGTCATCAGTAGAGAAACTGGACAGATTTTCAAAGCCAAGCTCAGACGCATTGCCGGTCACCAGAACAGCCGGAATTTTGATATTGCCGAATGACTGGAGAAGATAGTCCAGATTGGCACCGAGGAAAATCAGTCCCTTCGGTTTTCTTTCGGATGCGATCTGCGCTGCTGTTTCCACTTCATTGGAAAGCTCATCCAGAAATACCACCGTGACCGGTTCACCGTTCTTTTTCATCAGTTCCTGGATATCCTCGAGAATGGTTTCCAGAAAGAAGTTCTTGGTGCCCTTGACGAGGATGGTGACCGGTGAAGAGCCTGCCAGCTTCAGATACTTCGCATTTGTATTGGGCTGAAAGCCTGTTTCCTGAATCACCTGCGTGATTTTCGCTCTGGCCGCATCTGAAACATCCGCATGGTTGTTGATCACACGGGAAACAGTCCCGATGCTGTAACCGGACAGACGTGCGATATCTTTGATTGTCGTCATCGCGGACTCCTCCCTCCTTTTTGACTTAAAACTGTTGTTATCGTTTCCGTAAACGTTTACAAACCTAATTTCATATTAGTGCCGTTTTAGTGATGTGTCAATGTATGAGGCTTCAATTCGTGAGCATTCACGGGCATGTTATTGACGTGTGGTATATAATAGGTAACGCGAAAGAAGGTGAATTCTATGACTAAGATCGATGTGATTTCCGGCTTTCTCGGAGCCGGTAAAACAACTCTGATTCAGAAATTGATCAAAGACGTATTTGCAGGACAGAAGGTTGTCCTGGTTGAAAATGAATTCGGCGAAATCGGTATCGACGGCGGCTTCCTCAAGGAGGCAGGCATTGAGATTACCGAAATCAACAGCGGCTGCATCTGCTGCACCCTGCAGGGTGACTTCCAGGAGGCGCTGAAAAAAGTTGTGGAGGAACTCAATCCCGACCATATCGTGATTGAACCGTCCGGTGTCGGCAAACTCTCCGACATTCTGAAAATCATCAAGTCCGTGGAAGGACTGGAGCTCAACAGCTACAGCGCTGTCGTTGACGCGAAGAGATGCCAGATCTATCACAAGAACTTCCGTGAATTCTTTGATGATCAGATTGCAACCGCCGCCTGTGTCATTCTCTCCAGAACACAGATGACAGATGAAAAAACTCTTCAGGCGGATGTGGATATCATCCGTGAACTCAATGCGGATGCACGCATCATCACCACACCGTGGGATGAACTGAGCGGCAAAACCGTATACGACGCGATGGTCGGCTCTTCCGACGGTTTCCCCGAAGATCTCGGTGAACTCGAAGATGATGACGATGAAGATGAGGATGAACACGAACATCATCACCATCACGACGATGATGACGAGGATGAGCACGAGCATCATCACCACCATCATGACGACGATGACGAGGATGAGCACGAACATCATCACCACCATCATGACGACGATGACGAGGATGAGCACGAACATCATCACCACCATCATGACGACGATGATGAGGATGAACATGAACACCATCACCATGGCAAGGAAGACCCGAATGAAGGACTTTCCGAAGGCAACCGCATCCATCTCGGCGAAGATGAGCATGCGCACCATCATCACCATCACCACCACCATGGGCATGATGCGGATGAGATCTTTGATTCCATCGGTATCGAAACCATCAACAAATACACAGAAGATGAAATCCGCACTGCGCTTGCCGGTCTTGACGAAAACATTGTCAGAGCCAAGGGTATTGTTCCGACAGAGGACGGCAGCTGGCTGTTCTTCGATTATGTTCCCGGCGACATCGATATCCGCAAGGGTTCTCCCGCCTATACAGGCCTGATCACCATCATCGGTGAAAAGGTTGATTTGAATCAGATCAAGGAACTCTTCAAGGTCAGATAATGGCTCCGGTATATCTTTTCACAGGATTTCTTGACAGCGGAAAAACAACGCTGATCAAAGACACACTGAATGATCCGGGTTTCATGGAAGGAACCGACAGGACACTGATCATCTGCCTTGAACAGGGAGAAGTCGGCTATGATGAGCAGTTCCTGGATGAACACAACACATTCATCGAGTTCCTCGACGCGTCAACAGAGCTCACCCGTGTGAAAATGGAAGAGCTTGACACCATTTACCATCCCAACCAGGTGTTCATTGAATACAACGGCACCGAGGTTGTATCTGAAACCCTTCTGAAGGATATGCCTGAATTCTGGCCGCTGGTTCAGATTCTGACCACGGTGGATGCCACAACCTTTGAGCTCTACATCAATGCGATGAGATCCATGCTGTTTGAACAGCTCAGATGGTCTGACACGATCATCGTCAACCGCTGCACGGAAGACATGTCATTCACCATGCTCAGAGGCAATATCAAAGCCATCAACTCCAGAGCGCAGATCTTCTATGAAGGACCCTTCGGCGAACAGGTGCAGTTCAAAAGCGGTCTGCTCCCCTTCGATATCAATGCCGATGTCATTGATATCAGGGATGAGGACTACGGTCTCTGGTATATGGATGCGGTGGAGAATCCGGACAAGTATGACGGAAAGGAAATCATCCTCCGCGGCATGTATGCGGAAAACATTCCCGGCTATAAGCAGACATTCATTCTCGGCAGACGGGCGATGGTATGCTGCGCACAGGACACAAGTCTTTGCGGCATTACCGTTACCGGCGTGAAAATCTGGGAAATGAAGCTCGGCGACTGGGTGGAAGTCCAGGGCAAATTAAAAACCATTCCCACTGAGAATGGCATGAAGACAGTTGTTCTCTATGCGGACAGAATCGCCCGCTATGAGAAGCCCGCACAGGAATTTGTCACATTCAGTTAAAACACATCAGGGAGACCAATGCGGTCTCCCCTTTTTTAGTTTACAGATCAGTTTTACATCAGCTGTCTGATGAAATGATTCTCTTCAGTATATGCTTTCCAGCCTCTGCCCGGATCAGCCTTTTTCATGAAGTCCGTCCACATATCAAGCATGGAGATGCTTAATGTGAAATCATGTCTCTGCATCGGTCTCCAGCATCTGTCCAGAGTGCCGAACATATACCAGAGCTCAGAGGAATGGAAGGCTCCCGCATCATCTCCCGGCAATGCTCTTGCGAAGTAATAAACATATACCGGCTCATCGGAATTCGCATTTCTCTGATCGGCGAAATCCGTGCAGCCTTTGAACAGAGCGCTCTTTCTTCCGTCTGTTCCCGGTTCAATGGAAATATCATTTCTTGTGCATCCGATCATGTAAGGAATGTCATGGATATGATCATTGTCAATGCACTCCTGGAATCCTTCCGTCATGACCCAGCCGTCAATGATGGGACCGAATACCAGTCCACCGGCATTCTTGTATACATCCGGAAGAATGGACACAAGCTTTTCAGCCGGAACATTGCGCAGTTCACGCACATATCTGACGCCGAGCAGATCCATGATCTTTCTGCCGGTCAGATAAGCAGCTTCCGGAGTCACATCCCTGATTAACGGATTGGCATAACCGCCGCCGCTCTGTATGATGGCGGAATGAATCATTCCTCTTGTGAGCGGGGAACTGATCAGTGTCTGCACACTCATCGCGCCTGCGCTTTGTCCGAATATGGTAATGCGCTCAGGATCGCCGCCGAACTTTTCGATATTCTTTCTGATCCATCTCAGGGCCATGATCTGATCGAGAATGCCATAGTTGCCTACACTTCTGTTGGGATCCTCACGGCGAAGATCCTCAAGTGCCATGAATCCGAACACACCGACTCTGTAATTGATGGAGACAAGGATTGTGTCACGCATCGCATACTGGGCGCCGTCAAATTCCATTTCACTGGAGAAGCCATGGTCAAATGCGCCGCCGTGGATCCACATCGCCACCGGATATCCCTCTGCGGATTTCTTTTCCGGTGCCCAGATATTCAGATACAGGCAGTCTTCACTCTGCGCGGGAATCGGATATTTCGGATCGGTATAGAATTCCTTTCCATAGAATCCGTCCTTAATTTCAATCTGCGGACAGATCGGACCGAATTCCAGAGCCTTTCTGACTCCGTTCCAGGCTTCCGGAGCCTGCGGTGCCTTGAAACGCAGATCACCGACGGGTGCCTTTGCATAAGGTACACCGCGGAATATCATGCAGGAACCTTTCAGCTCGCCTTCGAGGGTTCCCTGTTCAACTGTAACTCTGACTGTATTCATGTTTCACCTCCGGCATATAGGTAATTTTAATTATACATCCAATTTTATTAAGACATGCCTGTGAACCTTTAAATTGCCCTGCATTCCCCCGTGCAATGTGAAATATTCTGAACAAAAACTATTTCGCAGCGGCCGTCATCGTCTGCGGTTTTCTGAAAGGTTGAAAAAAGACCCTGCTGGCACAGGGTCTCTTTTCTTTCTTTATTCGGGAGGGAAAGAAATAACATGTTTTCTGACTGTCTTAATGATACATTCCGGCTGTGTTGGAATAATGTAAGCTTTGTGAAAGATTTGTGAAACCATATTTCCTTTTTGGTCATTGCTGTCTTCAATCATTTTTCTTAATGCCATTTTAATTTCATGAACCGGTTTTTAATCCCGAATTAACAGCGCAAAAGCAAAAATATGAGTGTCAGAAGGAGAGTTTATGAAGAAGTTCCTTTTATTAATCCGGAATCACCAGAATTCCTTCCGCACAATCATTGCCGGATTCTTCCTGATGATTCTGCTCGGTGCGCTTCTGCTGTGCCTTCCGGCCGCATCAAAGGAAGGAAGTGTGTCATTCACTGACGCGCTGTTCACATCCGCTTCCGCTTCATGCGTGACCGGACTGGTCGTGTTCAATACCGCGACGCAATGGACAATGTTCGGCAGAATCGTGATTCTTCTGCTCATCCAGATCGGCGGACTCGGAGTTGTGACAGCCCTGATCCTGACCATGATCCTGACCGGCAGAAAGATCGGCATCATGGAGAGAATCACCATGCAGGATGCGGTCAGCGCCCATCAGACCGGCGGTATCATCCGCTTCACGATCTTCTTCCTCTGCGGAACGCTTCTGATTGAATCGATCGGAACAGTATTGCTGATGTTTGAATTCGTTCCTCAGTTCGGATGGATCAAAGGTTTTGGATATGCGCTGTTCCATTCCATATCCGCCTTCTGCAATGCCGGCTTTGACATTCTGGGCATTGATGCCCCGTTCGTCTCCTTGACCGGATATGCGGATCATACGTGGATGAACATCGTCATCTGCCTGCTCATCATCATTGGCGGTATCGGTTTTCTCTCATGGAGGGATTTCATTGATCATAAATTCCGGTTCAGACAATACCGTCTGCAGACCAAAGTCATATTGTTCACAACCGCTGTGCTGCTGGTTGTTCCGTTTCTGTATTTCTTCTTCATCGAATTCGATACATACGGAATGAAGGAGAGAATCCTCATGTCACTGTTTCAGTCGGTGACTCCGCGTACAGCGGGATTCAACACATTTGATTACGGAAAAATGAGTGAGAGCGGACTGCTGATAACGATTGTGCTGATGATCATCGGCGGCGCTCCCGGCTCCACTGCCGGTGGTATGAAACTGACCACGGCCTTCATCATCGGCGTATCGACACTGTCCTCCCTGGGGAAAAAGAAGGAAGTCAACGCCTTTCACAGGCGCATTGAAAATGAGGCCATTGCCAATGCGATGACGCTTGCCACCGTATATGTGCTTCTGCTGTTATGCGGAACATTCTTCCTGAGCGGTTATGAAAAACTGCCTGTGATCAGCTGCATGTTCGAATGTGCCTCCGCGCTTGGCACGGTCGGACTGACCACCGGCATCACCCCCACCCTTCACACCGCTTCAAAACTGATCCTGACCGCGTTCATGTTCTTCGGCAGAGTCGGAGGACTGACCCTGGCATACGCAATGATATCCATCACCAGGAAGGATCTCAGCCGCTATCCGGCGGAGAAACTGACTGTCGGCTGAAAAGGAGTGTTTTTATGAAAAATGTACTGGTAATCGGAGCGGGCAGATTCGGCCGCTATACAATCCGCAAGCTTCATGACATGGGGCATCAGATTCTCGTCATTGACCGTGAGGAATCACGCATCAACAAAATCCTCAATCTTGTGTCCGATGCGAGAATCGGCGACAGCACAAACCAGGAATTCATGGAAACCCTGGGCGTCAGGGATTATGACCTTTGCATCGTGGCAATCGGCGATAACTTCCTGGCTTCGCTGGAAACCGTGTTTCTGCTCAATGAGCTCGGCTGCAAGCGTGTGATCGCCAGAGCAACCACCGGCTCACAGGAAAAATTCCTGCTGCGCAATGGGGCCGAGGCGGTTGTCTATCCGGAAAGGCAGATGGGCAGCTGGACGGCCATCCGCTACAGCTCGGACAACATTTCCAATTACATCGAACTTTCCGACGACTATTCCATTTTCGAAATGGCGGTCCCCAAAGCCTGGGACGGGAAAAAGATCGGAGAGATCAACATCCGCAGGAAATATCATCTGAATATTCTCGGGGTCAAGGATCCGCGGATGAACATGAATATCACCAATGACACGGTTCTGTATTACGGACAGAACATGCTGGTGCTTGGCAGATACGAAAACGTGCAGAAAATCTTTGCATTGTAAGGAGCGGTTATGCTGGATTTTGTAATGATCGGGGGATTTGTTCTGGCGGCGCTTCTTCTCTACAGATGTGCCATGAGAATGGCCGACCGCATTGATCCCTATACAGCAGACAATGAAGTTCAGGCAAAAACGGATTACCGGATCGCCGTGCAGGACATTGTTTTCCTGCGGGAGATCAATCCTTTTCTGGATCAGGGCAGCTGCGCATTCTATACCGGCAGCACCGAGGAGATCATGAACGGAGCCGCTTCTTCCGAAATGGACGCATTAATTCTCTCTGATGATACAATGAATAAAACAGCCGCATCTCTGATGCACAGGATGACGGGAAGATATTACAGTTCATCCATGTCCATCGAGGCTGAAAACACCGATCTGCAGCTTCTCAATCACAAACCGCACAATGTCACTATTTACTACCGCAGCAATTTCAGAAGTATACTGGATTCCATGATCAGCCAGGGAATTCTTGTGCCCGTGAGCGACGACTGAGTATGAACGAAATGAGGAAAGACGAAAAGAACAGCGCAAAAAACACAGTGGTTCTGCTGTGTCTTTCTTCGTCTCCGTCCTCCCGCCGCGTCATTCAGGCAGCCGCTGAATTTCTGCGCGTTGAAGGCAGTGAAGGCATTGCCATCTATATCACACCTCACGATCACAGCCCGGATGACAATCCCCGCCTGCAGGAAAACATCGCGCTGGCCAAAGAGAGCGGCTTTGAATTCCACAGCCTTCAGAGTGACGACATCCTTGTCAGCATCACCGAATATGCCAAGCGGATCAGCGCATCCCATCTGTTTCTAGGCTATACCGCCCCGCCTGTTCTTCTGCAGACTAAAAGACCGGTATCCGAGCAATTGACCCAGGCTTTGCCCAATGTCATTATCCATGTCATTCCCGATCCGCTTTCCTCACCGGTTCCCCTGATGCAGAAGAAGTCCGGAAAAACACCATGGAACATCCATGACTTCGTGCTTGTGCTGGCGATTATGGCGGCTGCCACCTTCATGTGTTTCTGGGTGGATCAGTCCCGCTACTCCAACGCCAATATCATCACGATCTATATCCTTGCGGTATTGATCGCATCGCTCTGGACATCGCATCAGATCTACGGAATCATGGCTTCCGTTCTCTATATTCTGCTGTTCAACTTCCTGTTCATCGAGCCCCGTTTCACCCTGCTTGTCTATGATCCGGAATATCTGATGACCTATTTTGTCACGATGGCAGCCGCCCTGATCACCGGCACGCTTGCGGTCAGAGTCAAAAATATTGCCCGCCGTTCAGCTGAAAACGCATATCAGGCCAAAATCCTTCTGGACACTTCGAATCAGCTCGAACAGGCGCAGAGCGCGGATGAGATCATCAGTATCTCCTGCCGCCAGCTCGCCACCCTTTTAAGCAGAACGGTTCTGTTCTATGGAAAAGATGAAATCAGCGGGGAGCCGCAGATCTATCCGCTCAGTGCGAAAGCCATTTCACTGGCGGAACTGCAAAAGGACCATGAAACAATCGTCTGGGTCAAAGAGCACCGCCATTATGCCGGCGCATACACATCCAGATGGCCGGACTGTCCCCGCCAGTATCTCAGCATTCACACCGATGAATATGGCTATGGAATCATCGGCATTGATATGAGCGGCGGTCCGTTCAGTGAGTTTGAAAACATGATTCTTCATTCCATTCTCAATGAATTTGCCATGGCCCTGGAAAACGAAAGAATCGAACAGGAAAGACAGCACGCGGAAATCAAAGCGGAAAACGAACGGATGCGCGCCTCGTTCCTGCGTTCCATCTCGCATGATCTGCGCACGCCGTTAACTTCGATTTACGGCAACGCGACCAACCTTTCCGCCAATGAGAAATACATGAGTGAGGATGACCGCCGCAAGGTCTATACGGATATCCGCGATGATGCCGTATGGCTGGTGGATGAAATGGAAAACATCCTCTCCGTCACAAGACTGGAAAGCGATCCGAAGATCAATCTTTCCGCCGAGAATGTCGAGGATGTCATTGAGGAAAGCCTGCGGAGGGTCAGTTCCCACAGCAGCCATCAGATCATTGTCCGGCTGCCCGATTATCCGCTGTTCGCACTGATGGACGCAAAGCTGATCAGCCAGGTTCTTGTCAATCTGTTAAGCAATGCGGTCAAATATACTCCCGAAGATACGGAAATCATCATTGCGGCAGAGAAAAAAGATGATATCGTGGAAATCAGCGTCGCCGATCAGGGAGAGGGCATCGACGATGAGGAGAAGGAACAGGTCTTCGAGCTCTTCCACACCGGCAAATCCGCGCATGCGGATTCATCGCGCAGTATGGGCGTCGGCCTGAATGTGTGCCGGATGATCATGCAGGCCCATGGCAGCACCATATCCGTCCATGACAATGTGCCCCACGGCAGCGTCTTTGTATTCACCCTGAAAGCGGAGGATATCAAGTATGAATGACATGAAAATTCTGGTTGTCGAGGATGACCGTCCGGTCATGAACCTGATCACCACAACCCTGAAAATCCATGAATATGAATATATACAGGCAGCCAACGGCGCCCAGGCGATTTCGCTTTGTTCCTCACTGAATCCCGATCTGATCCTTCTGGATCTCGGACTGCCGGATATCGACGGGATTGAGGTGATCCGCAATGTGCGCTCCTGGAGCAGCGCCGTGATCATCATTATCAGTGCCAGGGATGAGGACAGCGACAAGATCGAAGCCCTTGACGCAGGCGCGGATGATTATCTGACCAAGCCTTTCTCGGTGGATGAAATGATGGCAAGAATCCGGGCCGCCCAGCGCAGGATGCAGTATCTGAACACCAAGACCGATGAAAGCGCGGTGTTTGTCAACGGACCGCTGTCCATTGATTACGCCTCCAATCTCGTTACACTGAACGGCAATGAAATCCATCTGACCTCCATTGAATACAAACTTCTCTGTCTGCTGGCAAAAAACGTCGGTAAGGTGCTGACCCACACCTGGATCATCGACCGGATCTGGGGCAGAGGCGTCTACACGGATATTGTCTCGCTGCGTGTTTACATGACCTCTTTGCGCAAGAAGCTCAAGGCATATACCGGTACTGATCTGATCCGCACGCACATCGGCATCGGCTACCAGATGGTCCGCGCCGAAAACATCTGAAAGAAAAAAGCGCCTTTTCGACGCTTACACCGCATGGATCGAACATGCGGTTTTTAATCTTTGATTGTAATGCCCAGAAGCCTTGTGCAGGCAAGTGCCTGGGAACTGTTCATGACAGCCCCTTTGAGATTCTGCACATTCAGCGAGATGCCGCTGATATCGGAATCCGAAAAATCCATGTCTTTCAGCTTTGTGTCATTGAAATCCGCATTGATGAAGCGGCAGCGCTTCACCCGCACATCCTCAAATGAACATGACATGAATCCGGCTTCCGTAAAACTCATATCCTTCCACGAGGCGATTCTCCATTTTGAACATGCATAGTTGGCATAGGAGGATTCACAGCCTTCCATCAGCACATCCTGGAAGCGTCCGTAGCTGAAATCCGTGCCGGTCATACGGCACATTTTCATTTCGCATCTGCGGAACACGGTTTCATGGAAATCGGCGTTGGAGAAATCGCAGTGGTCAAAGATGCAGTCCACAAACATGCAGCTGTCGCAATCGCTTTGAAAGGTGACATTTCTGAACACACATTCGAAGAACTCCTGCTGGGAAAGCTCTCTTTCACATACTTCGTCGCAAAACAAAAGCGCCTCGGTTCTGTATTCTGAAAAGCCTTTGGAAAGGGTTCCCTTTTCCGGTTCACAAATCACAGACGGTGCGCTCAGTTTTTTCATATTTGCCTCACAGATTCTCCAGGAATTCATTCAGCTTTTCAAGTCCGGTGCGCATGGTTTCACAATCGCATGTGAAGCCGAGCCTGAGATGTTTCTCACTGCCGAAGCAGGAGCCCGGCACGAAGAAGACACCTTCCTTCTTCAAAAGCTGTTCCGCAAGCATTGTATCATCAATCTCAGCGTCATAGCCAAGGAATCCGACCGTGCCGGCTTTGGGCATGACCAGATGGAAGCGCGGATGCGCGTCCAGGAAAGCCGCGATGACTTTCTGATTTGCGCTGATGATGGCTCTGCTGCGGCTGAGAATTGCCTCTTTGTTTTTCAGGGCAATGCATGCCAGCCTGTCGGCGAGAGGTCCCGTGGAAATGATGGAATAATCCCTTCTGACATTGATCTGATCGATCACTTCCTGCGGACCTTTGATCCATCCAAGCCGCAATCCGGCCAGCGAGAAGATCTTGGAGAGAGAGGATGTGGAAATGCCCTTCTCATAAAGATCACTGATGGAAGCCTCATCCGCAAGACCGCGGTACACCTCATCGGAAAGAATGTATGTGCCCTGTTTCGTGGCAAGTTCAATCATTTTTTCGCAATAAGCTTTTTCAAACAGAACACCGGTGGGATTGGCGGGCTGATTGACGATGATCATTCTGATCTTCTGCTTCATCGCCTCTTCCAGCTCGTTCACATCCGGCTGCCAGCCGTTTTCCTCATACAGTTTCAAAGAGATCACGTCACAGCCGATGCTGCGGGGCAGATCCGCAAACTGCTGATAGCCCGGTTCAAAGACGATCACTTTGTCACCGGGAGACAACAGCGTATAGATCACGGATTCATTGGCCTGCAGACAGCCCTGCATCAGGGTGATATTGTCAATGGTTCCGCTTTGATAAAGCGAAAGGATTTCCTTTTTCAGATGCACATCACCGGTGATTGTTCCGTAATCCAGTTTCAGATCAGAAAGAGACTGTTCCGAATCCATCGCGGTCAGTTCGCCGAATGTCAAAGGACTGACGCAGGTATCGGTCAGATTGTACACCGCGTCATTTTCATAGACATTCATCCACTGTTCAACTTTGAAATCAGGCAGTCTCATTCATGTTCTCCATATTTAATCGTAGAATACTTTGCTTAAGAAGTCCTTCGCCCTCTCCGAGGAAGGATTTGAGAAGAATGCTTCGGATTCATTCTGCTCGATGATTTCACCCGACTCAAGGAAGACAACCCGGTTGCCGACCTTGCGGGCAAAACCCATTTCATGGGTGACGACGATCATCGTCATTCCCTGTCTGCCGAGGTCCTTCATGACATCGAGAACCTCTTTGATCATTTCCGGATCAAGTGCGCTGGTCGGTTCATCAAACAGCATCATCTCCGGATTCATGCATAACGCACGGGCGATCGCAGCTCTTTGTTTCTGGCCGCCGGAAAGACGGGAAGGATAAGAAGACGCCTTGTCCGCCATGCCGACCTTGGTCAGATATTCCATGGCCGTGGCCTGGGCTTCGGTTTCGCTTTTGCCAAGCACGCTTGTCTGGGCAAGCATGCAGTTTTCAAGAACGGTCTTGTTATTGAAGAGATTGAAGTGCTGGAACACAAAGCCCATCTTCTTTCTCTGGGCCGCATACTGTTCTTTTTTGGAGGGATCCATCAGTTCCCCGTCCAGCCAGATCTTTCCGCTTTCGGCTTTTTCCAGACCGTGAATGCATCTGAGAAGTGTGCTCTTTCCGCTGCCGGAAGGTCCGATCAGGGAGACGATCTCGCCGTCATTGATTTCAAGACTGATATCCTTAAGAGCTTTGAAATCACCGAAGCTCTTATGAAGATGTTCCACTTTAATCACTGATTGCAAGCCTCCTTTCGACCTTCTTGGAAAGCCAGGAAACAAGAATGGTCAATGTCAGATACATGACTGCCGCTATGATCAATGGATCAAGATAGTCATAATACTTCTTGCCAAGCACCTGCGCGGCATACAGCAATTCGAGCGCACCGATGTTTGAAATCAAAGAGCTGTCTTTTATCAGCATGATGAATTCCGAAACCAGCGGCGGCACAATCTGCTTGAACGCCTGGGGAAGGATGATTTCCTTCATCATCGTTTTATAGCTGATGCCAAGCGTTTCGCACGCCTCCCACTGACCTTTGTCAACGCCCTGGATACCGGAGCGGATCAGCTCCGTCTGATAGGCGCCGGAGTTGAAGCTCAGCGCGATCAGACCGACAATATACGGATTGGCATTCATTCTCGTGCCTGTGATTCTCTGGTAAATCACCGGAACACCCAGGTAAAAGAACAGTATCTGCAATAACATCGGCGTTCCGCGGAAAATCTCAACATAGATATTTCCGAGCCAGTTCAGTATTTTGCTTTTGGACAGCTTGAAAATTGAGAAGATGATTCCCAGCATACAGCCGATCACAACCGCCCCAAGGGCGAGCAGAACGCTGAACATGGCGCCTTTTGCCATGAAAATCAGATTGTCATAAGTAAAGATATCAGCCATCAGAGCCCGTATTTCTCCTTGAGAGCAGCGCATTCATCGCTTTCAAGGAACGCGGCGAGCGCCTTGTTAACGGCGTCCATGAGTTCTGTATTGCCTTCCTTTGCGATGATGTGTGTCTCTTCATCAATCAGTGCGCCTTCAAGAACGGTGAACTGTCCGCCTGCCGCATAGTTCTTCGCAACCGGTTCATCCAGAATCAGAGCGTCAAGACCGCCTGTCTTCAGAGTTTCAACCAGAATGCCCATATCCTGCATCGCAGTGACCTTTGCACCTTCGATTTCATTGGCGCATTCCTCACCGGTTGTGCCTGCCTGCGCACCGATTGTCTTGCCTGCAAGATCATCGAGGGATGAGATCGCACTGCCCGCATTCACCATAGCGACTTCCGCGGAACCATAGTAAGGATCGGAGAAGAGAACCTTTCTGTCCGGATCATATGTAAAGCCGGAAAGACCGAGATCAACCTGGTCCGCCTGGATTGCGGAAATGATTGTATCGAAGGAAAGCTGTTTCCATTCGTGTGTAAAGTTATAGCCGTTTTCATTGAGCCATGTGAAGATCCATTCGCCCATCTCAACGTCAAAGCCGGTCAGTTGTCCATCGGTTGTCAGATCGTCAAAAGGCGGATAGTCGGGTGAAATCGCAATAATAATGTTCTGCGCCTTTTCACCGCCTTCAGCAGATGAACCGCCGTCAGCGTTTGAGCCGCCGCAGGCTGTCAGGGATAATGCCAGTAAAGATGCC
The DNA here is from genome assembly GCA_000701725.1 of Erysipelotrichaceae bacterium NK3D112. GTDB lineage: Bacteria > Bacillota_I > Bacilli_A > Erysipelotrichales > Erysipelotrichaceae > Bulleidia. The sequence goes on along the minus strand of JNJQ01000005.1, from coordinate 105,534 downwards.
ATCGCTGCTTTGAAGAGTTTTCCGTTTTTCATGTTCTTTTCCTCCAATATCGATTCGCTCAGTGGGCTTTTAACAAAAAAGCCGTCTCTGATCCAGAGACGACTTGAAAAATCGCGGTACCACACTGGTTGCTGTAAATACAGCCGCTCAATCCTTAACGCGGATACACGTTTCCTCCTACTGAGTTCAGAGGAACTTCTCCCAGATGCGCTTCGCTTCAGCCGTTGCCGCCGGACTCACACTCTGTTCCGGCTCGCTTGTGGACTGCTGAAGTTACTCTTCTGTTCACCGAATTTATATGGAGATGATACTTGTTAACGATTTCAATGTCAATGTAAATTTATGCACAATTTTATGAAAGTTTTTTCAAAACTATTTGGCATTCTTCTCGTTCTGAATTGTGTTGTAAATGATGCTTAGCGTGACAATGGCAACCGCTTCACCGAGAATCTTGCTGAAAACCGGGATCTGCATAAACGGAATCACCAGAGCTGCCGATACCAGCAATACGATAATCATCAGATATTTCTTCATATTCCCCTCCGGAATACCCCTATTATATGCATTTGCCTGAAATCCTGCATTTCATTTTATTCAGATTTACTGGAATTTATGGAATTCTCTGCTATAATTATTTCCGCACAGTTGTCCTCGTAGCTCAGCTGGATAGAGCGTCCGCCTCCTAAGCGGAAGGTCGGCGGTTCGAATCCGCCCGAGGACGCCTGAAAAACAGAACGGAATGTAGCGCAGTTTGGTAGCGCACTTCGTTAGGGACGAAGGGGTCGCAGGTTCAAATCCTGTCATTCCGACCATGAAAACCTCCGGATCGACCGGAGGTTTTTCATTTTTCCCGCCTGATGCATGGCGGTCCGCGTTCATGTTTTTTCTGCAGAAATAATCAGATCCGTCAGTTTCTGTACAGATCGGCCAATCTCTGCAGAGACACAGCCCGCCCGCGCGGCTATGATGATGGCATGAACAGCGGAATTGACTACAGACAGTTCACCTGCAGCGAAGCGCAGGTCTACGATTATATTCAGAACCACACAACGATGGCGGAACATATGTCTATACGCCAGCTCGCCTCGGCATCTTACACATCAACCGGTTCGGTGATACGGATGATCCGCAAGCTGGGTTTCACCGGATATGCGGAATTCCAGTACAGGATGCGTTCAATGCCGGACGGAAATATTATTTACTCGGAAGAAGAAAGAGATTGCAGGCTGAGCAGATACTTTGAAGCCACCGTCCGTACAGAAACTTATCAGCGTTCCGTGAAAGAAGCGGCTGCGCTCATTGCGGGTAAAAAGGAAATCCTGTTTGACGGAGATTCCTATGGCAGATGCGTTCTTGAAACAGGCATGCATCTGTTCTCTTCTCCCCTGCGCAAAGCCGGGCTTCTGAAGCAGGACGGATGTGAGAACCGTAAGAAAGCATCCGTGATTATAGAAATCATGGGCCGTTCCGACCCATATGAAGCATCTTCAACCATATCACGCATACCCGCAGGAACAATTCCGGTGATCATGATCTGCTGCGGCGGATATATCCCGGAGATTCCATGCAGAAAAATCATCTGCCGGGAAACGGATGAGTATTTCAGCAAAGCGGCCTCATTGATTCCTGCCGTTCATACCCTTGAGATGCTAAGAAAAACCGTCGATTCAGTTTCCTGAATGTTATACTGTTTCCAGGAATGGTAAGTTTTATGACAGATTACTGGAAACACCTCGCCGGCGACAATTCAATTGAGCCGATCGACCTTTTTCTGAAAGTCCGCGATCTTTATACCGCCTGTCTCAAACATTTATATAATGATCCGAAAAACATCCCCGATTTCCGGATTCATTTTGAACTGGAACAGCACAATGAGGAAGATGCCATCGAAACCGGCTACCCTGTCTGTACCGTCACAAGAAAATCATCACAGATTACAGAGAGTGTCATCCGCGACCTTTCGGAAATTGATAATTTTGAAAACTCATTCACCTGGTATCAGGATGATATCTTCATCGTCTTTGATTACCGCGCCGATGCAAGCTCTCCGCTGCTGTTCATCACCCGTGCCTTCTGGCATGAGCTGTATCAGCAGCTCGGCTCCTTCGGCATCCGCCGTCTGCGCATGTCATATATGTATGAGCCGTTGATCGCAACCGGCGTCATGGATTTTTTCTACAGCTTTTACAGACTGGACATCAATCTGATCACAACCCTGAGCGCCTCCACCTATGAAAGCGCATATGTCAACGCGACGGTTTTCATGCCAAGATTTGAAAACGATGGGGAAAAACTTCAGAGACGTTCCAATCTGGATATTGTCTTCCGGGAACAGATTCCCTTCCAGGTGGAAAACCTGCGCCAGGTGCGCAAGATTCTGGAAATGTCAGACAAATACGTTGCTCTGGTTGTGAACAAAGCAGGTCGGATCTACGGTCTGACCAGTGAATCACCCTTGCTCTCCGAATGTGTGATCCGCTTATGGGGACATCTGACATGGACGATCACCTTCGAAGGCGGAAAGATCTCCTATTATGATGCCCGCTATCATCTCCATACAGAACGTGACAATGATCTTGGCACATTGCATAAACTCACCTCAAAAATGAATCCGCTGAATACGGATAAGCTGGAAGCGGTGATTCTTCAGGCGGTCAGACAGCGCCATGGAACCATTCTGATTCTCGGCAGAGCACAGGATATCCAGAGTGAGGCGGAACGCTTATGCGCAGCCAAAAATGCGATCGGAATCCAGAGAGCTAATCTTTCCGACAAGGTCGGTCTGCTCACCTATCTGACCTCCATCGACGGAGCGATGTTCATGGATTATGACTGCACATGCGCATGTATCGGCGCAATCCTTGACGGAGATGCAGTCACCACCGGTTCCACCGCCAGAGGCGCCCGCTACAATTCAACCGTCAACTACATCACACGAAGGGCTCAGCTGGGCCAGGAGTTTGTCGGCATTGTCGTTTCCGAAGACGGAACGGTCGATGCGGTCACCGACAGCAGAATCATCCGTCTGAACCTGAATCCGTGATCCGAAAGCCTGCTTTCATGCAGGTTTTTTCTTAAGAATGATCATTAGTTTAGCACTCTTAACTATTTAGTGCTAAAATGATTCCATATTCAGGAAAGTGAGGTGATTCCATGCCTGAAAACAAGCCGAAAAAGCCGATCATCTATTACTACGCAGTGGTAATGCTGATACTGATTTTGATGAATCTGTTCATGCTGCCGCAGATGCGTCAGGCACAGATTGTCGAAACAACATACAACGTCTTCATCAAGGAAATCGAAAACGATGAAATTGATCAGGTCGAGGTCCAGTCAAACCAGATTCTCTTCCAGAAAAAGAATGACGAAACCGTCTTCCGCACCGGCAAGATGAATGATCCGGATCTGACTGCACGCCTTTTGGAACATGATGTCAAGTTCAAAGCTGATATCATCGAGCAGACATCCCCGTGGATCTCACTGCTGGTGAGCTGGCTGTTCCCGATCATGATCGCCACCATCATCTTAAGAGTATTGATGAACAGAGGAGCAGGAGGCGGCGGAAATCCGTTCAACCTGGGCAAATCCAATGCGAGAGTTTATCAGGGATCCGAACAGTCCATCCGCTTCAAGGATGTGGCCGGTGAGGATGAAGCCAAGGAGAATCTCCAGGAAATCGTTACCTATCTCCATGATCCGAGCAAATACCAGACCATCGGCGCAACGATGCCCAAGGGCATCCTGCTCGTCGGTCCTCCCGGAACCGGCAAAACCATGCTTGCCAAAGCGGTTGCCGGTGAATCCAACGTTCCCTTCTTCTCCATTTCCGGTTCAGAATTTGTCGAGATGTTTGTCGGTATGGGTGCTTCCAAGGTGCGTGATCTGTTCAAGACCGCCAAGGAAAAAGCACCGTGCATCGTCTTCATTGATGAAATCGACGCAATCGGCGGCAAGCGCAACACCGGCGCACTCAGCGGCGCCAATGATGAGCGCGAGCAGACCCTGAACCAGCTGTTAACCGAAATGGATGGCTTCGAAGGAAACAACGGCGTTGTGATTCTGGCCGCGACCAACCGTCCCGAATCTCTGGATGCCGCGCTTCTGAGACCGGGCAGATTCGACCGCCGTGTACCGGTTGAGCTCCCTGACCTCAAGGGACGTGAGGAAATCCTCAGAGTTCATGCGAAGAAAGTGAATACCTCAAAGGATATCGACTATAACGTGATTGCCAGAATGGCTTCCGGTGCCTCAGGCGCGGAGCTGGCAAACATCGTCAATGAGGCAGCCCTGCGTGCGGTCCGTGAAAACCGCAGCACCGTCACCCAGAAAGATATGGAGGAAAGCATCGAAGTCGTCTTTGCCGGCTACCAGAAAAAGAATGCGATCCTGACTGATGCGGAAAAACTGAGAGTCTCCTATCACGAGGTAGGCCACGCCCTTGTGGCAGCCCTGCAGACAGACAGCGCTCCGGTTCAGAAGATCACCATTATTCCGCGTACTTCCGGCGCCCTTGGCTATACGATGCAGGTGGAGGAAGGCAACCACTACCTCTATACCAAAGAGGAGCTTGAAAACAGAATCGCCACCCTGACCGGCGGCAGAGCCGCTGAGGAAGTGAAGTTCGGAACCATTTCCACCGGCGCTTCCAACGATATCGAGCAGGCCACCAAGGTTGCCCGTGCGATGATCTCCATGTACGGCATGTCGGATGACTTCGACATGGTGGCAATGGCAAGCATCAACAACCGCTATCTCGGCGATGATGCCTCACTGGCATGTTCCGACCGCACTGCCGCGGCAATCGATGCCCGGGTGGTCAGACTGGTCAGACAGCAGCACGAAAAGGCAAGAAAGCTGCTTGAGGAGCACAAGGATGATCTCGACCGGATTTCCCGTTATCTTTATGAGAAGGAGACAATCACCGGCGAGGAATTCATGAATATCCTCCATCAGAAAGAAGAGGACGACAACACCGTCCCCTTCCTCAAGGCATAACAACATGAAATGTCCGGATTCACCGCAATGCGATGTTTCCGGACATCTTTTTGTTTTCAGTTATTCTTCTGTTTTCTTTCCCCGGCTGCGAATCTTCGCGATCATTCCGCTCTTTCCGATTCCGAAGATCACCAGCGCGCCAATCAGAAGATACGGAAGGGCATAGACAGCTGCCAGGATCAGATCCGCCATGTTGTCGGCGAAGCCTCTGAATCCGTTGACAAAACGGTTGGACAGTTTTGTGAAGAAGCCTTCATCCGTCTCACTGTAAATCCTGACTTCATTGAGACTGACATTGATGGTGGAATAGGCGACATCCGTATCCATCGACTGCCGGTGTGTCTTCAGAGAATTGAGTTCATACTGCACCTGGGAAAGTCTGTCCTCCACCGCGATCATATCCTCAATGGTATTTGCCTGGTCCATCATTTCCAGCAGTCTTTTCTGCTGCTTTTCCAGTGCTTCGATCTGAACCGTAACATCATTGTAAACTCTGGAGATGTTTTCGGCTGAGGAGGAGCGTGAGATCACATTGCCGATCTCACCGCCGCCGCTCATAAACTCTTCAAACTTTTCGGTCGGAATTCTGAGCGTCATGTTCAGGGATCTCAGATTCTTCTCTGATCCATTGTCATAATAGCCGCCATTGGTATATTCATTCTCATTTTCAATGATGCCATTGTATGTCTTGACCATCTCTCTGAGCTTTGCGGCGCTTTCTTCATATGCGCGGGTCTGGATGGAAAGAGAACCCCGGTAAACCAGTTTTTCACTTGTCTGTTCCGGTGAAATCTCCGCTTCCATATCGGCTTCTTCCGCCTGATATCCGTAATTGATGCCTGCGCCGTTTGTTTCAGCAGTAGTATCCGCGGAGGCTTTTGCCTCATCATATGACGCCATTTCAACGTAGGAACTGCTGCCGGAGGATGCGGAGCTGCATCCGCATAAACCCACCAGCAATACCGCCGGAATGATCATCCATGTTTTCTTATTCTGTTTCATCTGCTTCATACAGATGGAAGATATATGTGACTCCTTCCTCTCCTTCAAAGGAAAGGATTTCCGCTTTGCTCATTTCCACATAACCGTCAGAAGCGGCAGATGCAGTGTCGGTTTCCGCAGCCTGCGTATTCTTCTGTTCCTGATTGTAATTCAAAGACTCAGAATCAGCGGAAACAACCGTTTCAATGCGGACTTTGACGAGATCGCCGTCATTGAGCTGACTCAGCAGATCGGTCAGTTTCTGATCCAGAAGAACTTCAGACGGTGCCAGTCCATCAAAAGCAGATTCCTCCTCAGTGACTTCCACTGTGCTTTCCTGATTCGCTTCTGCCGGGGCTGCGCTGTCCGCTGTTTTTGACGGATTGAACACCACCGCCATCACAAGCATGCACACCGCCGCAAAGGACAGGAACGGTTTCCATGAAAAGGATGTTTTCTTTTCCGCTTCGCTTTCAGCCAGAATTGATTCATCGATATAGCTCATTGATTCAAGCACTGCTTCCGAAAGTTTCATAGCCATCCCTCCTTTCCCAGATGTTCCTTCAGTCTGTTTCGTGTCCGGCTGAGAATCACATTCACATTTGATTCACTGAATCCGTACCGTTCTGCGATCGCGCTTCCGCTTTCCAGATAGAAATATCTTCTGACAAACACATTCCGCTCTTTCTGCTTTAACGTTTTCAGAAACCGGCTGATCTCTTCGCCAAGCAGTTTCGCATCGAAATCCTGCTCGGGTGAGGAGCCGGATGAGAGCACATTTTCAAGCTCATCAAGAGCTGCCTCATATTGATTGGATCCGCGCTTGACCCTGGTTTTTGTTCTCAGCATGTTCATGGCGAATCCCCTTGTGATCTTTGCCAGAAAGAATTTCAGGGCGGAAGGCCTTTGCGGAGGGATCAAATCCCAGGTTTTGCGCCAGGTGTCGCTGACGCATTCCTGGCTGTCCTCATTGTCGAAGAGGATATTCCAGGCAACCGTAAAGCAGTAATGCCCGTATTTCTGATCTGTCTCACGGATCGCGTTCTCATCCCTGCGGAAATAGAGCTCAATGATTCCGTTGTCTTCCATCTTTCCTCCCTTCACCTTATAAGGTGTATGCTTCAGAGAATTGCTTACAAAAAAAGTATGACATGTTTGGTCATACTTTTGTGCTTTCTTCAAGACTGTTCCGGTTTTTTCCGGAAATGAAGATATACAGGCCCAGTGCAAAGGCGAAGATGGAGATGAACTGGGATGTGGAAAGAATTCCCACAAAGCCGCGGTTGATATCTCCGCGGATGAACTCGACTGCGAATCTGCCGGCACTGTAAAGCATCAGATACAGAGCGGCATTGGAATCGGGATATTTTCCCTTTTCCAGATTGTAAAGCAGAATCGCGAAGATGATGAAGTCTCCGGCTGACATGATCAACTGGGTCGGAATGACCGGATGGCCGACCGGACAGAGCGAATTCACCGGGAAGCTGACTCCGATCACACTGTCTGTCTGGATTCCGTAGCAGCATCCCGCAAAGAAGCATCCGATTCTGCCGAAGCCCTGGGCAAGCGCCACACAGGGAATCAGCACATTGAAATATTTGCGGAAATCCCATCCCATGCGTCTGCACCAGAGATAAGCGCCAAGGATGCCTCCCAGCACACCGCCGTAGACAACCCAGCCGCCGCTGCCAAGAACGGAAAGCGGGTCTTTGAGAAACTGATCGAATACGGTGATCGTATAGAGAAGCTTTGAACATGCGTATCCGAAGATGATGACAAAGAAGATAAATGAATCAATTTTATCCGCGTCCAGACCGTGTTTCTTCGCGAGTTTCTCTCCCAGCCAGAAGGCGGCGAGAATACCGATTGCGATCATGGCGCCATAGCCATGGACGGTGATTGGACCGATGCTGAACCAGTCGTTATACATACTTTTTCTCCGTGCTGACTATTTTAAGCCTTTTGATCACAAAGGCAAAGCGATTTGTTCTCACTCGGTTTCTTCGGGAGTCTCATCCGGCAGGGTAAGCTGAATCTCTTCCGGCTCATATTTATGTTTTGTTTCCGGCAGAACAAGACCTTCTGAAACCGGCTGGGACGGTGTCTGCACAGGCTCAGGCGCAGGCTGTGAAACAGGTTCCGGTACCGGCTGCGGTTCAGGCTGTACAGCAGGTGCGGGCTCGGGCTTGGGTTTGGGCTGGATGACAATATGGCCGGCCTTGAATTCCTGGATGTAATGATGGAATTTATTGGCAAGGAACAAAACTGTCACCAGATCGCTGACGCCGCAGTAAATCAGACTGCCTCCGATGACCTTGAACAGTACTTCCTGGGTCTGTCTCGGACTGATGACAAACATAACGATCAGACCGGCAGCGATTGAGATGGCGCCCAGACCCGTATACCACCATGCCTTGTCATAATGGATGCGGAAGGCGACAACCGCCCGCTGCAGTTTGACAAAGCCGCTTAAGACGATGATCATTCCAAGCACGATCGGCACAAGATTGATGATGAGATCCTTCTTGACCATGACAATGATGCCAAACAGCAGGGACATCACACCGATCAGGAATTCATTGCGGAAGAAACTGTCCTCGAGTTTCATGAGAAAATACTGAACCAGATTGACGATTCCGAAGATGCATGCGCCGACTCCGACGAGATAGCAGATCACATCGGAACTTAAGGCCGGAAACATCACCAGCAGGATGCCGGCGGCGATTTCCGAGGCCGCGATTCCGAGTGCGCCCCATTTGATTTGTTTCAACATTGTATTCCCCTCTTTTTTTGATTGTTAATTGGATGAAGCTGATATCCACATTATATCGCATATGAAGTCAGATTCTGAAAAGCATGTTAAGATTGTGCACAAGAGGTAAATCAAATGACAAAAGTTATCGTTGCGACACCCGTCCCCGAAAACCGCAAAGAGCTGTTCACATCCGTCGAAGGTGCGGATATCACCTTTATCGACAGAACCAATATAACCATCGATGATATCAAAGACGCCGAAGTGATTCTCGGCAATCTTCCCCTTTCCCTTGTGAAACAGTGTGAAAACCTGAAATGGATTCAGCTGGATTCCGCCGGAGCCAACACATATTCATCACTTAAGGAAGATATTATACTGACCAACGCATCCGGAGCCTACGGAACCGCCATCTCGGAACATATGATCGGATGCGTGCTGATGGTAATGAAGAACCTTGCCCGCTATCTGGATATCCAGAAGGAACATGAATTCACCAATCTCGGCTCTGTCAATACCATCGTCTCATCAAAGGTGCTCAGTGTCGGCATGGGCGACATCGGATCGAATTTCGCGAAAAAGATGAACGCGCTCGGTGCCGAAGTCTATGGTGTCAGACGCGGTGTGCATGAAACCCCTGATTACTGCAAAGGCATGTATACCATGGAAAACATGGATGAGATTCTTCCCGAATGCGATATCGTTGCCCTCTCTTTGCCCGAAACAGAGGAGACCGTTCATCTGTTTGACGAAGCCCGCCTGAGAAAGATGAAAAAAGGCGCGATCCTGGTCAATGTCGGCAGAGGCAGTGCAATCGTGACCGAAGATCTTCTGAAAATCATGAGAGAAGGCTATCTTGCCGGCGCATGTCTGGATGTGACCGATCCTGAGCCGCTGCCGAAAAACCATCCGCTCTGGAATACGGAACATGTTTACATCACACCGCATATTTCAGGCAGATTCAACGCCGCGCTCACATACGACCTTGTGCTGAATATTCTGAAAGACAATCTTGTGCGCTATCTGAACAATGAACCGCTTGAAAACGTGGTGAACAAGAAACTCGGCTATTAAGCACAAAAAAGGAACCCGCGGGTTCCTGTATCAGTTATATATCGCCCGGTGATGATCACCGGTTCGGCGTTGTATTTCGCTCGATGGCTGAGCCATCGATTTGCAGTTGTATTTCGCCTGACCCTTCCGGGTCAGTTTGACGCTGTATTTCGCCTGATCACATGGATCAGTTTGTCGCTGTATTTCGCCCGGATGATTCATCCGGTTTGTTCTCAGCACGAATGAATATAGCACTATAAAAAATTACGTCAACACCTTTTTTGAGAAATTTTCAAAGTAAGCGTTTTCTTTCGAAAAGATCACGTTTTCCGGTTGGCGGCTCATGTCTGGAGGTACCCTATGGATATTGAAATCCTTCTGTTTCTGCAGAATATCAGGGAAGCGCTCGGTCCTCTGTTTTCCCGGATTGCCGCATACGCTTCCGACGGAATCACGGCAGTTGCGATCGTGATTCCCTTTGTCACCTACTGGTGTCTGAACAAGCGCAGAGGACAGGTTATGCTCGCCGTTCTGGCGGGCAGTCTCATGCTCAATCAGATCATCAAGCTCGCGGCCGCCGTCTATCGGCCATGGGTGCGGGATGCGCGCATCAATCCGCCTTCCTTCGCAAGGCGCAGCGCGACCGGCTATTCATTCCCGAGCACCCATACGCAGATCGCCGCAACCGCTTATGGCGATCTGGCAATTGAAAACCGCACAAGCCATCCCGGACGGGCGGTGATCTACTTCGCCCTGATCATTCTGGCAGGTGTGCTGAGAATGTTTCTCGGTGTGCATACACCCCAGGACATTCTGGTGGGAATGCTGTCAGCGCTGCTGATGATTCCCGTGTGCTCCTTCGTGTTTGAGAAAATCTCAAAACATGATGAGCAGGAATTCGTCTTTGCGGCTGTGTTTGTATTCGCCGCCGCGGCTGCCATCACATTCGCCCTGACCAAGAATTATCCGATGGATTATGTGGATGGGCAGCTGCTGGTCGATCCGCAGGAGATGATCAAGGACTTCATGTTATCGGCAGGTCTGTCCGTCTCGATGATCATCGGCGGCATCATTGAACACCGCACCATCCGCTTCAGTACCGAATGCACGATGCAGCGCAAAGTCATCCGCGTGATCAGCGGTCTGGCGATGATCGCCCTCATCTATCTGATCACAAAGCTGAGTGCCTCATTCACTCCGGTCCTCGCCAACGCATTGATCAGAGGTATGCTGATGGGATTCTATGCCGTGCTGGTTCATCCCTTCCTCTTCACCAAAGCAGAAGAAAAATGGAATTCCGTTCCCGAAAAGGAATGAAATTCCGTTTTTTTTCATATCAGTCTTTCAAGTTCGCCATGGGTGTATTCCGCCCAGGAGTACTGGGCCATATATTCCCCGCCATAGCTCATGATCGCTTCCTGCTTGCCGGCAAGGCAGTCATAATAATCACATTCAATCTCATCCGGCACAATGCCGATCATGCCGCGCCTTTGAATCAGGACATCCGAGAGATCAAGTCCTTCCAGGGTATTCTTGAGATCCTTGCGCAGGTTTTTGAGATAGGAGGTGTGACGCTCATTGGCATCATCCTCCCAGAGGATCGCCATGATCTCACCGTTTGTGCACAATGAGCCTCTGCGGTCGACAAGATAGGCAAGCAGCTCCTTGGTCTTGGTATATCCGAAATGGATGGGCTCCCCGTTGGCAAACGCCTCGAAATTGCCGAAGGTCTGCACTGTGAGCTTGGGTTTGGCGGGCTTTCTGACGGGGTATCTGAGATCCTCGATTTCCCGCTTTACCTTTTCCATGGTCACCGGCTTCATGATATAGCCGCTGGCATGCAGTTTCATGGCTTCTCCGGTGTATTCACTGTATCCGGTGGTGAAGATGATATTGACCGCCGGATTGATTTTTTTCAGCTGTTTCGCCAGCTCCACGCCATTGAGCGGAAACATGTTGATATCCAGAAAAGCGATATCAATCATTTCGTTTCTGCCGTATTCCAGCGCCTTTTGAGGATCGCGGAATGCCGTGATCTCCGCATCGGGAACCACTTTCGCAATCGTTCTTCCCAGGCCGTCAAGGGCGAGTTTTTCATTATCAACGGTCATGATTTTCATGACTTCACCTCCGGTATATGAATCTGCAGTTTTGTAGATGCCGCTTACGCGGTATTGAAGAATCCGGATCTTCGTCCGGCAATACGGTCACGATCAGCCGATCATGGTTTTCAGATCCGTGTATTCCACATCGTCAAAGCTTTCCGCCAGTGCGCGGCAGGTCACTTTGCCTTTGTATGTGTTGATGGCGGAAGCGATCACATCGCTTTCCATGCATGCCTTCTCAACGCCCTTTGAAGCGAGCTCAAGACCATAGCGCACCGTCGCATTGGTCAAAGCAATCGTGGAAGTGCGGGGAACCGCACCGGGCATATTGCCGACACAGTAATGCACAACCCCATCCTCGATAAAGACCGGATCATCATGGGTGGTCACTCTGCTGGACTCACCGCAGCCGCCCTGGTCAATGGCCACATCGACAAACACGGAACCCTGCTTCATCTCTTTCAGATACTTCTTTTTAAACAGCTTGGGAGTCGATCCGCCCGGAACCAGAACAGAACCGATGACAAGATCCGCGTCTCTGACCGCTTTTTCGATGTTGGATTCAGAGGAAACCAGCGTCTGGATTCTCGCACCGAACATGTTGTCGAGCTGTTCAAGACGTTTCAGATTGATGTCAAGAATGGTGACATCCGCGCCGATGCCGACCGCGATTCTGCATGCGTTTGCACCGACGGTGCCGCCGCCCAGAATCACCACGTGCGCCTTGGGAGTTCCCGGCACGCCGGCCAGAAGGATTCCGGCTCCGCCGAATCTCTTTTCCAGATATTTTGCGCCTTCCTGGATGGAAAGACGGCCCGCGATCTGGCTCATCGGTGCCAGCAGAGGCAGACTGCCGTCTGTTTCCTTCAGTGTTTCATAAGCTGCGGCGGTGACTTTTCCCGCCAGCAGCGCGTCCATCTGCTCACGGTCTGCGGCCAGATGGAAATAGGTGTAAAGAATCAGGCCTTCCCGGAAATATCCGTATTCCTCAGGCAGCGGCTCCTTGACCTTGACCATCATTTCAACCTGTTCCCAGACATCCTTTGCGTTTTCAATGACTTCCGCACCGGCCTCGATATATTCCGCATCCTCAAATCCGGAACCGACGCCTGCGCCTTTTTCGATCATCACGGTATGGCCCGCGGCGATATAGCTTTTCACATTGTCGGGAGTGAGGCCGACTCTGTATTCGTTGTTTTTGATTTCTCTGACACATCCGATTTTCATGGATTGTTACCTCCTTTTCCGTTACTTTCGCATATGCGTTATTCTGATTATATTTTACAATACCGAACAGCGTAAAATATCATACACGATTCAGCGTGTCCGCGAAAGAAAGAGCGCGGATATGAAAAGACTGCAAGCCCATCGGGATCACAGTCTTCAGCTGACTATTCGTTTTCCTGTTTCTGAATCAGGGCGAGCATGAGATCAAGCGCATGTCTGATCGCAAACTCACTGTAATCGCTGTCCTTTGTCGGAACCACCCAGCGCTCGCCGCTGAATTCGAGGTCCTCATTGCAGGTGATCAGCCATTTGTTGGCGCGGATGGAATTGACCCTGACTGCGATCTCCGGGTTCAGGCGGAAAGCCTGACCTATAATACTCAGGAAGATGAACAGATCATCCGCCGCCGGGCGGTAATCATTTTCCATCTGCCGGTCTGTGATCTCAACGTCCTTGTTGTACAGCAGCAGTTCGGTTCTGAGATAATGGGCAAGCGGACGTGTGTAGCCCTGGGCAAAGATATAAATTCTTCTTGCCTTCATAATGGCGCGCACAAGCTCACGCATGCGGTCCTGACCGAGTCTTTCCGTGCAGTAGAGAATGTTCTCGATCTTTTTCTTAGACATCATTTCGATGTTGTCCGCCAGACTCTTTTCATCCGAGAACAGAATTCTGCGGTATGAGGCAGCCGCGGGTTCAAAACTGCGGCAGTCTTCACGGAATTCACGGTAATCCCCGTATCCCATTGAATGAACCAGTCCTGAAATCATTGTTGCTGAGACACCGCACTGTTCAGCCGTGGACTTGAGTGTTTGTGATGAAATCACGGATAAGTGATCTTTGAGCCAGAGGGCTGTTTTGTAATCAGCGCTGTTTTTTTCTTCGCGGCTCAGTATTTCTTCCAGTTTTTCGATAACCATAAAGACAGTATACTAAAAAAACATCCGCCGTTCATTATTCTTTTCAAAATTGGCGAAGAATTCGGGGATTATCACTGATCAGGTGATATCATTGTTCTGTAAAAGAGGAGAAACTAACTATGAGTATTCTGGTAACTGGCGGTGCCGGCTTCATCGGCAGCCATACATGTGTTGAACTGATTGAAAGCGGCTATGATGTCATCGTCGCCGACAACCTTTATAATTCCAAAGCCCTGGTCATTGACCGCATTGAGAAAATCGCGGGAAAACGCCCGAAGTTCTATGAGATCGATGTCTGTGACAGAGAGGCTCTGAACGATCTGTTTGATAAAGAAAGCATTGATGCCGTGATTCACTTTGCCGGATACAAGGCAGTCGGTGAATCCACCCGCAAGCCGATTGAATATTATTACAACAACCTGGTTTCCACTCTGGTTCTCACCGATGTCATGAGAAACCATGGCTGTAAGAAGATCGTCTTCTCATCCTCCGCGACTGTCTATGGCGATCCCGCCTTCATTCCGATCACAGAGGAATGTCCCAAGGGAATTACTACCAACCCTTATGGCGAAACCAAATCCATGCAGGAAAGAATCCTGACGGACATTTGGAAATCGGACAATGAGTGGAAAGTCATGTTGCTCAGATATTTCAATCCCATCGGTGCGCATGAGAGCGGATTAATCGGTGAAGACCCCAAGGGCATTCCCAACAACCTGCTTCCCTATGTGGCAAAGGTTGCCGGCGGAAAGCTTGAAATGGTCCATGTCTTCGGCAATGACTATGACACACCGGACGGAACAGGTGTCAGAGACTACATCCACGTGGTGGATCTGGCCAAGGGACATGTCAAGGCAATTGAAGGAATGGAAAAGCTCGACGGTGTGAATATCTTCAACCTCGGCACAGGCACAGGCTATTCCGTGCTTGATATCATCAAGGCTTTCTCTCAGGCATGCGGAAAAGAGATTCCCTATGTCATCGATCCAAGACGTCCCGGCGATATCGCCACATGTTATTCCGATCCTTCCAAGGCATATGAGGTGCTTGGCTGGAAGGCTGAAAAGAATCTTGAGGACATGTGCCGCGATGCCTGGAGATGGCAGAGTCAGAATCCGGACGGATACGGCGAATAAGCATGCTTGCGCAAAGCAGAGATACAGCTGAAAACATCTTTGAGGATTGGCCCGCGTCTTATTACCGTGAGGACAATCCGCTCAAGCGCAGAGAATATCTTTCCGAACAGCTGCGCAGACAGCCTGATTCCTCCGGGGATCAAAGAAGAAAAGCGCTTCACGAAAAACGGTTTGACTGCAGTGAAAAAGAACCGGCCGACCGGTTTGTGCGGGCATGGATGATGATCCGCATCTGCGAGAATGACCACATCGGCTTTTTCAACCGCAAAGGCAAGGAAAAGGAACTGCGGCAAAATCTCGAAGCACTTTGTATTCTGAATCATGAGATGAGCGATGAGCTGATCGCGGAATGGCGTGATTTTGCCATGAAGTATCTGATCATCTGCTGCGAATCATCCAGCTACCGCTCTGTCGGTTTCGGATTGATTCATCTGAATGATGAGAAATCCGCCCTTAAGATCGCGGCTGAAATCGATCTTGTTACCCGGATCATTCCATCAAGATTCAGTCTGGAAAGCGAATGTCAGCTCTTCCGTGATACCGTGATTCAGGTTTATTGCGGTCTGCTTGAAAACGGCACTGAATACTGGGAAAAATACATACGCTGAAAGGCACAACGGCACTCCATCCGGAATGCCGTTGTTTTTCTTTTAAGCTTTTGTTTCGCAATAGATGCAGCGGTAAATGCGGTTGACTCTGTCACTGAGACGGAATTCATGAACGATCTCCTGTTCCGTCTGGGTGATGCAGCGGGGATTCTTGCAGCGGATGACGTTGATCAGAACTTCGGGAAGGTCGAGTTTTTTCTTCTCGACGATCTCGCCGTTTTTGATCACAACGACGGTTGCCTGGGGATCCACAAAACCGACGAGATCCAGGTTCAGATCGAATTCCTGGTCAATCTTGATGATATCCTTTCTGCCCAGTTTCTGAGAGGAGACATTTCTGAGCAGAGCCACCGAGCAGTCAAGACGGTTGAGATCAAGCAGCTCGTAGAGCTTCATGCCGTTGCCGGCGCTGATGTGGTCAATGACGATTCCGTTCTGGATTGAGTCGATATTCATATTGTTCCAGCCTCCTTGAGAAGTTTCATGATCAGGGCCATGCGCATGTATTTGCCGTTGAGCACCTGCTTGAAGTAGCAGGCACGCGGATCATCGTCGATGGCGACGGAGATTTCGTTGACACGGGGCAGCGGATGCATGATGATCATATCCTTACGCGCATTTTTCAGCTTGTCCGGTGTCAGAATATAGCTGTCCTTAAGACGCAGGTAATCCTCTTCATTGAAGAAGCGCTCTCTCTGCACTCTGGTCATATAGAGCACATCCAGCTCACTCATCGCGCCTTCCAGATCAGTCGTCTGCACATAGGGAATATTGTTTTTCACCAGCACATCTTTTTTGACGTAGCTGGGAACCTTGAGTTCCTCCGGTGAGATCAGCACCATCTTGAGTCCCTTGTATCTGCTCATCGCGTTGATCAGGGAATGGACGGTACGGCCGAATTTGAGGTCGCCGCACACACCGATGGTCAGGTTTTCAAATGTTCCCTTTTCACGGCTGATGGTCAGAAGGTCAGCCATTGTCTGGGTGGGATGGTTGTGACCGCCGTCACCGGCATTGATCACCGGTACGGAAGCGGCTCTTGAAGCGACGAGCGGCGCACCTTCCTTGGGGTGGCGCATGGCAATGATATCCGCATAGCAGGATACGGTCTTGACGGTGTCCGCCACGCTTTCGCCCTTGGCAGCGGATGAACTCTGCGCCTCGGAAAAGCCCAGCACATTGCCGCCGAGCTCATACATCGCCGCCTCAAAGCTCAGGCGGGTACGTGTGCTCGGTTCAAAAAACAGGGTGGCAAGCTTCTTGCCGTGACAGACTTCCGCGTACTTTTTCGGGTCCGCGATGATGTCCTGCGCGGTTGCGACAAGTTCGTCGATCTCCTCCACGGAGAGATCCAGAATGTCAATAATACTTCTCATACAGCCTTCCTCTCTTTCTTCAAAAAAGGTTTCCCTGTCATTGACAAAGGAAACCTGAAATAACAAAATCAATCGTCTGATTCATGAAAGCATTCGGGTTTTTCAAAGCCTTGATGTTTTTCATGCGTTCTCCAATCGGTTAAACCTAACTTATATAACAACGATTCGGGAACTTTGTCAACGAGGATCAGTATTCAAATGTGCCTTCAAAGGCAATCGATGCCCCGCCGGTGAGGGTAACCCTTCCCTCTTCAATCCGTACGGACATATCGCCGCCGGGCAGTTTGACCGTGATATCCGTGTTTTCTTCACAGTATCCCAGCCTGACAGCTGCCGCTGCCGCCGCGCAGGCGCCTGTGCCGCAGGCAAGGGTTGCCCCGTTGCCGCGTTCAAACACCCTGACTCTGAGCGTGCACGGATCGACGATTCTGACAAACTCGGTGTTGATTCTGTCCGGGAACATCTCATGATATTCAAACTGCGGGCCGGTCTTTTCCAGATCGATCTGATCCACCGCATCCGCAAAGACAACGCAATGCGGATTGCCCACGGAGAGGCATGTGATCCGGTACTCCTGATCTTTGATCATGACCGGCTGATCAACCACCTCAGACCGATCAGAGATCACCGGAATCTTTTCCGCCTTCCATTCAATCTCTCCCATATCCGCCGATACCGTACCGACTTTTGCGTTTCTGGTAAAGACATGAATGGTGCGGACGCCTTCCATCGTTTCAATGTCCATGGCATCCTTTCTGACAATTCCCTTGTCATAAAGATATTTGCCGATGCAGCGGAGGTTGTTGCCGGCCATATGGCCTTCGGTGCCATCAAGATTGAAGCTTCTCATTTTCGCATCGGCAATGTCTGATTTTTCAACCAGAACAATGCCGTCGGCGCCGATGGAATAATGGCGCGCGCAAAGGGTGACGCATAAGGATTCAGGCGAAGTGATATGGCCTTCCATGTTGTCAATGAAGATGTAATCATTGCCGCAATCCTGCATCTTTGTGAAACGGATCTGTTCATGGCTTTCACGCATGTGATTGATATCAACAAGTTCCGTGTTATGCGTGCCATAGCGGCTTTCGATCATATCCGCCAGAGCATTAGCTGTATCAGCGCTTGTCAGGCATGGTATTCCCAGCTGCATCGCTTTTCTGTGCAGAGCGGTGTAATCGCCCATGGTGGCGTCCTTGACGGCTCCGGTATAGATGATATAGCTGAGCTTTCCGTCCTCCATGAGATTCACAATCTGATCGCTGTCCGTGACATTGTCGACGGATGTGACCTCGATGCCCATTGTGCGGATGGTTTCGGCAGTGCCTTTGGTCGCGTAAAGCTTCATGGCCAGATCGCTGAATTTCTTTGCCACATCCAGGATTTCCTGGTAATCATAACTGTCAACGCTGATCAGCACACCGTTCTTTTCGGGTCTTCTGAGATCCGGAACAGTAAAGCCGGCCGCGCTGAGTCCTTTGTAAAGGGCTTCAGGAAGGGTTCTCCCGATGCCGAGCGCCTCCCCGGTGGATTTCATTTCCGGTCCGAGGATCGAATTGGCATCGCTGAGCTTTTCAAAGGAGAACACCGGCACCTTGACACAGCTGTAAGGCGGAATTCTGTACAGACCTGTGCCATAGCCGAGATCTTTCAAAGCCATACCCAGCATCACCTTTGAGGCAAGGTCCGCCATCGGAACACCGGTCACCTTGGAAATATAGGGAACCGTACGGCTGGCTCTGGGATTGACCTCAATCACATAAAGCCTGCCGCCGAACATCAGGTATTGAATATTGACGAGACCTTTTGTCTTCATTGCCAGGGTCAGCTTTTCAGATACACGGATGATCCTGGAAAGATCACGGTCATTTAGATTGAACGCAGGATATACCGCGATCGAGTCGCCGGAATGGACACCTGCCCGTTCAATATGTTCCATAATGCCCGGAATCAATACGTCTTTTCCGTCCGAGATGGCATCGACTTCCAGCTCCACACCGGGCAGATACTGGTCGATGAGCACGGAATTCTCCTCTTTCTGTTCAAGGATTCTTCCCATATACTCAACCGTATCCGCCTCTTCATGGGCGATGCACATATTCTGGCCGCCGATGACATAGGACGGTCTTAACAATACCGGATAGCCGATTTCACGCGCGGCATTCAAAGCTTCCTGCATGGTTCTGACGGCTGTGCCCTTGGGTCTTAAGACATGGAGCTCCTCCAGCAATGCGTCAAAGCGCTCTCTGTCTTCGGCGAGGTCAATGCTGTCAGCGGTTGTGCCGAGGATTCTGATTCCGTGTGAGTCAAGGAATGAGGTCAGACGGATGGCAGTCTGGCCGCCAAAGGCCACAACGACTCCCTCGGGCCGTTCCGCCTTGATGATATGCATGACATCCTCGGGACAAAGAGGTTCGAAATACAGCCTGTCCGCAGTGTCATAGTCGGTGGAGACCGTCTCCGGATTGTTGTTCACGATGACTGTCTCATAGCCCATTTCTTTTAAAGTCCATACGCAGTGAACAGAAGAATAATCAAACTCGATGCCCTGTCCGATGCGGATCGGGCCGGAGCCGAGTACCATGATGACCTTTTTTCCGCTGCGCTTAAATGATCTGGATTCACACTCTTTGTCTGAGGTTGAATAGAAATAAGGTGTTTCAGCCGCGAATTCAGCCGCGCAGGTATCAACCATCTTGTATGAAAGATCAATGGACGGAACACTCTTCGCACCGCTGAGGCGCATCAATGCCTCATCCGTGTAGCCAAGACGCTTTCCTTCCAGATAATCATCCTCATCAAAATGCTGCGCAATGCTCTGCTCGTATGATGCCAGATTGGCGATTTTGTAAAGGAACCACTCATCGATCATGGTGATTTCATGGATGGTTTCCACACTGACGCCTTTCTTCAATGCCTCAAAGATGGTGAAGAGTCTTCTGTCATTCTGATCATGAAGCCGTTCCAGAATATCACGCTCATCATCTGCTGTCAGATTCAGGGTATCAAGACCGATCTCAGCCCCGCGCACCGCTTTCAACAGCGCCGCCTCAAAGTTATTGGCAATCGCCATCACTTCACCGGTCGCTTTCATCTGGGTGCCAAGCTGTCTTGAGGAGCCGGCAAATTTATCAAAAGGCCATTTGGGGAATTTGACCACCACGTAATCAAGGGCAGGCTCAAAACACGAACAGGTCTGTCCGGTGATTTCATTGGTGATTTCATCGAGTGTATAGCCGAGCGCGATTTTCGCGGTCACCTTGGCAATCGGATAGCCGGTTGCCTTGGATGCCAGGGCACTGGATCTGGAAACACGCGGATTGACCTCAATGACGGCATATTCAAAACTTTCCGGATTCAGGGCGATCTGCACATTGCAGCCGCCGATAATTCCGAGCTCACTGATAATATCCAGCGATGCCTTTCTCAGCATCTGGAATTCCTTGTCCGCAAGGGTCAGACATGGCGCCGCGACGATCGAGTCGCCGGTATGAATGCCCACCGGATCAAGATTTTCCATGGAACAGACCGCGATCACATTGCCCAGCGCATCGCGCATTGTTTCAAATTCGATTTCCTTCCAGCCGGCAATGGATTTTTCAACCAACACCTGGGTGATGGGTGAAAGCTCAAGACCGGTATGGACAACCGTTCTCAGCTCTTGCTCATCATAAACGATTCCCCCGCCGCTGCCGCCGAGTGTATAGGCAGGACGGATGATCACCGGATAGCCGATGCGCTTAGCAGCCTCTGCCGCCTCATCCTCGGTCACCGCGATTTCGCTGGCAACCACCGGCTGATTGATCTTCTGCATTGCCTCACGGAAAAGCTCACGGTCTTCCGCTCTTTGAATGGCATTGATATCCGAACCGAGCATCCGCACGCCGTGCTCGCTCAGCCAGTTGTCTTTGCACAGTTCCATGGCAAGGGTCAGACCGGTCTGACCGCCTAATCCGGCCAGAAGAGAATCGGGTTTTTCCTTTTCGATGATCCGCTTGATCGTATCCGCATTCATCGGCTCCAGATAAATCTCATCGGCGAGATGATGATCGGTCATGATGGTGGCCGGATTGGAGTTTGCCAGCACGACATTGACGCCTTCCTGTTTCAGCACGCGGCATGCCTGGGCGCCGGCATAATCAAATTCCGCCGCCTGGCCGATGATGATCGGGCCGCTGCCGATCACAAGGACTTTTCTGATTGAATGATCCTTCGGCATATTATCCCTCCTCCATCATCTGTATGAAACGGTCAAACAGGAAGCCGGTATCCTTGGGACCCGCGCAGGCTTCCGGATGAAACTGAACGGTAAAGCATTTCGATTTCGGATAATCAATGCCTTCGCATGTGCCGTCATTCGCATTGACATAGCGCAGCTCCGCTTCTTCGGGAAGTGTGTCCGTATCCACCGCATAACCATGGTTCTGCGTAGTGATATAAGTTCTTCCCTCAAGAAGATCCTTCACCGGCTGATTGGCGCCGCGGTGGCCGTATTTGAGTTTGTAGGTGGAAGCCCCCAAAGCGAGGGCTGCCATCTGATGACCCAGGCAGATGCCGAAAACAGGTTTTACCCCGATCAGTTTTTTCAGCTGTGCGATCACCTGCACATTGTCCGCCGGATCACCCGGTCCGTTGCTTAACATGATGCCGTCCGGATTCATCGCCAGAATGTTTTCGGCGGATGTGTCCGCAGGCACAACACTGACATGGACGCCGCGTCTGCGCAGCTCTTCAATGATGTTTTTCTTGGCTCCGAAATCCATCAGGACAACGTGATATTTCTGATTTTCCGTATCCTTTTCAATGATCCTGTCTGTGCTGAGCTGCGAAACGACATCCTCTGCGACACGATAGGAAACGATCTCATCCAGGCTTTGAGGAACATGATCAAAAATCCCGGCGTTCACCACTCCGGATTCACGGATTTTCACGGTCAGTGCGCGGGTATCAATTCCGTAGATTCCCGGGATATTCTTTTCTTTCAGATAGTCATCGAGTGTTTTCTCACATCTGAAATTGGATGGTTTTTCACAGTACTCCCGGACGCAGTAACCGAAAAGAGCCGGTTCACCTTCGAAATCATCGGGAATGATTCCGTAATTGCCGATGAGCGGAAAAGTCTGGATCACAATCTGGCCGCCATAGCTCGGGTCAGTCAGTGTTTCAATGTATCCGCACATGCCGGTGGTGAATACCAGCTCGCCGGTCCGGTTGCAGGAAGCGCCGAAGCGCTTCCCTTCATAAACGGTCCCGTCCGAAAGCACAAGATATGCTTTCTCATGTTTTTTCATAATGTTGCCGCCATGACCGCCTTGATTGTATGCATGCGGTTTTCAGCTTCCCGGAAAACAAGCGACTGTTTTCCTTCAAATACTTCATCTGTGACTTCCAGCGCATCCATGCCATAGCGCTCACCGACCTCTTTGCCGATTTTGGTGCCGAGGTTGTGATAGCTGGGCAGACAATGCAGGAAGATGCACTGTTCCCCTGCTGTGTCCATTAATTTCTGAGTGACCTGGTAAGGCTTCATCAGACGGATTCTCTCATCCCAGGCCTCCACCGGCTCGCCCATCGAAACCCAGATGTCGGTATAGATGACATCGGCGCCTTTGACAGCGGTATCCGGGTCATGGGAAAGATCAATGATGGCACCGGTTTCTGACGCAATCTTCTGACACATCGCCACAAATTCGTCATCCGGATAATAGCCTTCCGGCGCGCAGGCGGTGAAGTGAAGACCGAGCTTGGCACTGCCCAGCATCAATGATCTGCCCATGTTGAAACGGGCATCACCCATATAGACCATATGGATGCCTTTGAGCTTTCCGAAGTGCTCCCGTATGGTTAACATGTCCGCGAGAATCTGGGTGGGATGATATTCATCGGTCAGTCCGTTCCAGACCGGCACGGAAGAATACCGTGCGAGCTCTTCAACAATTTCCTGACCGAAGCCTCTGTACTCAATGCCGTCATACATGCCGGCAAGAACCCTGGCTGTATCGGCAATTGTTTCCTTGATGCCCATCTGCGAACCGGTCGGTCCAAGATATGTGGAGCTCATGCCGAGATCAGCAGCCGCCACTTCGAAAGCGCAGCGGGTTCTGGTGCTGGTCTTTTCAAAGATCAGTGCGACGTTTTTTCCTTCGCAAAGGCGGTGCGGTATCCCTGCTTTCTTTTTCGCTTTAAGCTCTTGCGCAAAATCAATCAGACCGAGAATCTCTTCCGGCGTGAAATCGCTGAGCTTGAGGAAATCCCTTCCTTTGAGATCGATCATGTCACTCACCTGCCTTCGCAAATGCGTCCTTGATGACATCGACAGCCTTTTCAAGCAGCTCCATCGGAATGTTCAGAGCCGGCAGAAGACGGACTTTGTTGCCGCCCGCAGTCAGAACAAGCACATGATTCTTCATGCATTCCTTCGCAATATCGGCTGCCTTGCCCTTTTCCGGCTCGATGCCGATCATCAGGCCCATGCCGCTGACAAGCTTCACATTTTCCGCATGTTCAAGCTGTTTGAACAGATATGCGGATTTTTCACTGACTTCCTTGAGGAATGCGTCATCCAGACGTGAAAGATTGCTTAAAGCACCGGCGCAGACCGCGGGATTGCCGCCGAAGGTTGAGCCGTTGTCTCCGGGCTTAAAGATATCTTTGACTTTTTCGCCGAGCATTGTAACGCCGATCGGAAGTCCGCCGCCGATGCCTTTTGCGGTGGTGACCACATCGGGGATCAGATCATAATTCATGAAGGCATAGAGCTTTCCGGTGCGTCCGTTGCCGGCCTGCACCTCATCATCAATGATGACCAGGTCATATTCCTTCTGCAGTTTCGCGATGCAGGAAACAAATTCCTTTGAGAGGGCTTTGACACCGCCTTCTCCCTGCACGCATTCGATCATGATGCCGGCGGTTTTGTTTTCCTTGACCAGCTTTTCCAGTCCTTCGCAGTCATCCGCCGCCGCATGGACAAAGCCCGGTGTCAGCGGCTGGAACAATTCATGGAAATGATCCTGACCGGTTGCCGCAAGGGTTGTCAGCGTGCGGCCGTGAAAACTGTTTTCCAGTGTGATGATCGTAGTGTATTCAGGCCCTTTTGTCTCAGCTGCATATTTTCTGGCCGCCTTGATCGCGCATTCATTGCTTTCAGCGCCGGAATTGGAGAAGAAAACCTTCTTCATGCCGGTTTTCTGACAGAGCATCTGCGCCAGTTTCGCGCAGGGGCCGGTGTAATAAAGATTGGAGGTGTGCTGAAGCGTGAACAGCTGCTGTGTGACAGCGTTGCTCCAGGTTTCATCACAATAGCCGAACAGATTGACGGCGATGCCGCTGCCCATGTCAATGTATTCATCACCCTGATCATCAACGGCAATCGATCCTTTGCCCTTGACGATATTGAGCGGGAACCTCGCATAAGTGGAAGCGACATATTCCTGATCCAGTCTGATAATCTCGTTCATGGTTCACTCCTTTGTAAACAATGTTCCCGCGCCTTCGTCGGTCAGGATTTCCATCAGTACCGCATGAGGCACACGTCCGTCGATGATGACCGCTGCCTTGACACCTTCGTTAAGGGCATCTGTGCAGCATCTTACCTTCGGAATCATTCCCCCGGAAATAACGCCTTCCTGTGTAAGCTGTTCAGCCTCTTCAATGGTCAGGGAGGAAATCAGGGAATCTGGGTCTTCACGGTTACGCATGATGCCTTCGATATCGGTCATCATGATCAGTCTTTCCGCACCGATGGCAGAGGCGATTTTGCCTGCACCGGTGTCGCCGTTGATGTTGTAGGTATTTCCTTCCGTATCACATCCGAGTGTGGAAATGACCGGAATATAGCCGCTGTCCAGAAGGGTTGTGACAACGTCACCGTTGATCTTTGTCACATCGCCCACATAGCCGTATTTGGGATCGCGGATCTTGGCTTCGATCAGTCTGCCGTCCATGCCGGAAAGACCGATGGCCTGTCCGCCTTTCATCTGCAGAAGATTGACCAGTGACTTGTTGATTTTGCCGGCCAGAACCATCTGGGCCATATCAATCGTTTCCTTGTCAGTCACTCTTAAGCCGTCGATGAATTCGGGCTTTTTGCCGAGTCTCTGCATCAGACCGGACAGTTCAGGTCCGCCGCCATGCACCAGCACCACACGGATGCCGACCATGGAAAGCAGAACGATATCCTCCATGACCTGTTCCTTGAGATCTTCACTGGTCATGGCGTTGCCGCCGTATTTGACGACGATTGTCTTGCCGTAATAACGCTGCAGATAAGGCAGAGCCTGCACGAGCACATGGGCTCTCATACTGTTTGTCACATTATCCATCTTCATGTTCTGTAATCTCCGTTGATCTGCACATAATCGTATGTCAGGTCGCATCCCCAGCATGTCGCGGATGCGTTTCCTTCGTTCATATTCACACTGATGATGACTTCCGGCTGTTTGAGGATTTCCAAAGCCAGATCCTCATCAAAGGCAAGTCCCTTGCCCTCTTCACACACATCGACTTTTCCCGCTTCTGAGGAAAAGGAAATATCCACTTTCAGGGGATCAAAATCACATCCCGAATAGCCCAGCGCACAAATGACTCTGCCCCAGTTGGCATCGCATCCGAAGACCGCCGCCTTGGTCAGGGAAGAGCCGATGACGGATTTGGAAAGTGTTTCCGCCTTCTTCTCACCCTCACATCCGCTCACTGTGCAGGTGATCAGATGTTTTGCGCCTTCGCCGTCCGCAGCCATCCTTCTTGCCAGATCCGTGCATAACGCAAGCAGCGCATCTTTGAATGTCTGATAAGCTTCGGTATTGATTTCAACCGGTTCATTGCCTGCCATTCCGTTTGCCAGAATGATCAGGGAGTCATTGGTGGAGGTGTCGCCATCCACCGAAATCCGGTTGAAGGTCACATCGCAGACTTCCTTCAATACCTGTTTCAATGTCACCGCGTCTATGGCGCAATCCGTGGTGATATAACATAACATTGTGCCCATGTTGGGATGGATCATGCCGGAGCCTTTGGAAATGCCGCCGGCTGTCACTGTTGTGCCGTTGATTTCAACCTGCACTGCCTGTTCCTTTTTGACTGTATCGGTGGTCATGATCGCCTTGGCGGCTTCATCCGAACCGGCTGCACTGTCACTTAAGGAAGCGATCAGGGCATCCATGCCCTCTTCAACCGCGGCGATGTTGAGCTCCTGTCCGATCACACCGGTGGAGCCGGTCAGAACCAGATCCGCATCGATGCCTAAGGCATCCGCGGCGCACTTCTGCATTTTCTTCGCATTGAGCATGTCATTGGGAGCACATGCGTTGGCATTGCCGGAATTGGCGATAATTGCCATTGCCTTTCCGCTTTTCACGGTTTCAATATCCAGCTGCACCGGAGCCGCCTTGACCTTGTTTCTGGTAAACAGTCCGGCTGCGGCGCATTCACATTCTGAAACGATCAGAGCCAGATCGTTTTTTGTTTTTCCTTTTCTGATACCGGCATTGATGCCGCCGGCTTTGAATCCTTTTGCGGCAGTTACACCGCCTTCAATCATCTTCACCATGTCATTCTCCGATGACAAGACCTTCTGTCTCATCAATGCCAAGCACGATATTCATATTCTGGATGGCAGCTCCGGACGCCCCTTTGCCGAGGTTGTCAAAGACTGCGCATAATACAATTCTGTCTTCATTGCCTTCCACATGGACAATCATGTCATCGCGGTCTTTCATATATGCGGCCGAGATCATGCCGTCTTTGGAAATATCCGCATAGCGGATGATGTTTCCTTGATACAGCTTC
This sequence comes from Erysipelotrichaceae bacterium NK3D112, assembly GCA_000701725.1. Lineage (GTDB taxonomy): Bacteria > Bacillota_I > Bacilli_A > Erysipelotrichales > Erysipelotrichaceae > Bulleidia. The sequence continues at coordinate 78,595 of JNJQ01000005.1, read as the reverse complement.
TGATAAACTTGAATGATATCTTCCGCTGTACCGTTAATCTCCTCTTTGAACAGAGGAATGATTGTTTCCATGCCGCTGTAGAAGTCCGCCACAACCGGAGAGAAAGCGGGGAAATGTTCAAGGGAACATAAGGCTTTCATTTCCTTCAGGTGTTTATGGGTCTGGGTCAGACCATAAAGACGCGGAGCATCCAGCAGAGGATCCCTGTTTTCATCCTCATACTGGGCGATCATCTTTTTTCCGCCGCCGGAATAGCCGGTCAGCGATGTGCACTGCAGAAACTGATCCGCCTTGATGATGCCCGCTTTGACAAGCGGCTCAACCAATGCAATGAAACCGGTCGCGTGGCATCCCGGATTTGCGATCCGTTTTGCCTTTGCGATCTTTTCCTTCTGTCCTTCCAGTTCCGCCAGGCCGTAAACCCAGCCTTCGCTCACACGGTGGGCTGTGGAAGTGTCGATGATCACGGTATCGAGATCTTCCGCCAGCGCCGCCGATTCTTTCGCGGCATCATCCGGCAGACACAGGAAGGCGATATCCGCCTTTGCCATCGCGTCTTTTCTGACAAGAGGATCATGGCGTTCTTCATAGGGAACACTGATCAGCTCAATGTCTTTTCGTTCTGAAAGGCGCTCTCTGATTCTGAGTCCGGTCGTTCCGGAACTGCCGTCAATGAATACTTTCGCCATATATGTCTCCTCCTTTGACTTAGCCGAGTTTTTTCTTTACAAGCTCAATCTGTTCTCTGATTGACGCCCTGGATGTGCCGCCTTTGCTGGTGCGCGTATCCGCAGCGTTTTTCAGATCGATCGCTTCATAGAGATCTTCTTCAAACTGATCCCAGTATTTTTTATATTCATCCAGCGGAAGGGTTTCCAATACCTGTCCGCTTCTGATGCATTCCGCCACGATCAGGCCGGAAATCTTATAGGCGCTTCTGAACGGAAGCCCCTTCTTCACCATGTAGTCAGCCAGATCGGTCGCGTTGATGAAACCTTCCCTGGCTGCCTGATGCATATTGTCTGAATTGACTTTCATGGTGGCGATCATCGGTGTGAATACTTTCAGACACATGATCACCGTGTCAATCGCATCGAATACCGGTTCCTTGTCTTCCTGCATGTCCTTGTTGTAGGCAAGCGGAATTCCCTTCATCACAGTCAGCAGGCTCACAAGATCGCCATAGACTCTCCCGGTTTTTCCTCTGACCAGCTCTGCCATGTCGGAGTTTTTCTTCTGCGGCATGATCGAGGAGCCGGTGGTATAGGAATCGGAAAGCTCCACAAAACGGAATTCCCAGCTGGTCCATAACAGCAGCTCTTCGGAGAATCTGGACAGATGCATCATCAGGATGGAGAAGCAGCTGAGGAATTCCAGACAGAAGTCACGGTCGCTGACCGCATCCATGCTGTTGGCTGAAATGCCGGAGAAACCAAGCAGTTCAGCTTCATACATCCGGTCGGTGTCATAGGTTGTGCCGGCCAGAGCGCATGCGCCGATCGGCGACTCATCCATTCTTTCCAGCGCGTCCTCAAGTCTTGACACATCTCTCAGCAGCATCATTTCATATGCCAGCAGATGCTGGGCGAAGAAGACCGGCTGCGCTCTTTGCAGATGGGTGTAACCGGGCATGATGACATCGGTATACTTTTCAGCGGATTCATTGAGGACCTCAATCAGCTCTTTGATCAGGGCGATGATCTCATTGCCCTTTTTGCGCATGTACATCCGCATGTCCAGAGCCACCTGATCATTTCTGCTTCTTGCCGTATGCAGCATCTTTCCCTCATCGCCGATCCGCTCGGTCAGCACCTGTTCGACAAACATGTGGATATCCTCGCATGACAGATCGATTTCAAGTTTTCCGCTCTTCAGATCGGAAAGGATCACTTTGAGTTCCTCGATGATATGATCCGCTGCCTCGCCCGGGATGATTGCCTGTTTCTTAAGCATCGAGGCATGCGCGATGGATCCGGTGATATCCTCTTCAAACAAACGGCAGTCAAAATGGATGGATGAATTGAAATCATCCGCGATCTGATCGGTTGTTCCGTCTGTTCTTCCTGCCCACATCTTTGCCATGGCACATACCTCGTTTCTTTCTTTTTGTTTACTGTTTGTTTTTCAGCTTTGCGTCAAGCATCGCCTGAACTTTGATCGGCAGACCGTAGAGTCTGATGAAGCCCTGTGAATCGGTCTGATCATAATCGGATTCGCCGAAGGAGGCGAGATCCTCGTTGTAGAGGGAATAATCGCTGCAGACGCCTGCCTTGATGACATTGCCCTTATAGAGAACCAGCTTCACTTTGCCGGTGACGGTTTCCTGTGTCTTGTTCACAAATGCGTCAAGCGCTTCCTTGAGCGGTGTGAACCACTGTCCGTTGTAGACAAGATCCGCATAGGTCAGAGCCAGTTCCGCTTTCTTATGGGCGGTCATCTTATCCAGTGTGATGCTTTCCAGATAGGAGTGCGCCTCATAGAGAATAGTTCCTGCCGGTGTTTCATAAACGCCTCTGCTCTTCATGCCTACCAGTCTGTTTTCCACCAGATCGAGAAGACCGATGCCGTTCTTTCCGCCGATCTCATTGAGCTTGAGAATCATTTCCTTGAAGCTCATCGCTTCGCCATTGAGCGCTACCGGCTTGCCCTGTTCGAAGTCGATTTCGATTTCTGTCGGCTCATCCGGCGCCTGCATCGGGGAAACGCTCATTTCCAGGAAGCCCGGCTTGTCATATGCCGGCATGTTGGCGGGATTTTCAAGGTCAAGTCCCTCGTGGCTCAGATGCCACATGTTCTTGTCCTTGGAATAGTTTGTCTCTCTGGAAATCTTCAGCGGAATGTTATGCGCCTCCGCGTAGTCGATTTCCTCATCTCTTGATTTGATATCCCATTCTCTCCAGGGAGCGATGATGGGCATGTTCGGTGCGAAGTGCGCGATTGCCAGTTCGAATCTGACCTGGTCATTGCCTTTGCCTGTGCAGCCATGGCAGATGGCATCAGCGCCTTCCTTCAGAGCGATTTCAACCAGTCCCTTGGCAATTAACGGTCTTGCATGGCTGGTGCCGAGCAGATAGCCTTCATAGGCTGCGCCTGCCTTGAGGCAGGGCAGAATGTAATCATCCGCATATTCTTCGGTGAGATCGAGAATATAAAGTTTGGAAGCGCCTGTCTTCAGAGCCTTTACCTCAAGTCCTTCGAGTTCGTCATTCTGGCCGACATTGCCGGAAACAGCGATGACTTCACAGTTGTTGTAGTTTTCCTTGAGCCAGGGGATGATGATCGATGTATCCAGACCGCCGCTGTAAGCGAGTACGACTTTTTTGATATTTTCCTTATTCATATTGTTTTCTCCTCTTCTTTCTTATGAATGTTCTGTGTAGTGCCTGCAGTGTTTATCTCCTGGTTTCTTCGTCGCTGTTTCATCTCTGCCTCCCCGTTAACTAAAAACGTCCTCTGAGCGTATGCTCAAAGGACGATATCATCGCGGTGCCACCTTGATTCCCGCCATATGCCTGGCGGACACTCTTTCCCTTAACGCGGTTTCTACGGGAATTCACTCGGCCTGCGCTTCGCAAATCCTGCTCCGGGACACGTTCTCTCCGCTTTCCTTTACCCTCTTCCACCATCCAGGGCTCGCTTGAAAGCTTTTGCGGAAATACTACTTCCTTTCTCAGCTTTAGCGCCATTATAAATGGTGGTTTCAGATTTGCAAGCCTTTTCAGATAAAAATGAAAATTATTTACACAAAATTATGAAACAATTTATGTAAATATTTTCATAAATGCATGTTTTCACGCATGAACGGGCATAGAAAAAGCGGATCGTGTCCGCTTTTCAGATTATAGATTAAGCTTCTTCCTCTTCTGCCATCATGGCGAGCTTGAGGCCGCCCATCAGACCCTGATCATCATTCAGGCTTGCCGGAACGATGTATGTGTCAAGGTTCTCGAGTTCCTTTGTCTTGAGGTAGCTGTTCATCATTTCCGCGACATACTTTCTGATCAGCGGGAACAGGCTTTCCTGGTGCATGACGCCGCCGCCGAGAATGATCTTCTGCGGGGAGAGAACCATGATGTAGTCAACCAGCGCCTGAGCGATGTAATAAGCTTCGAGATCCCAGACTTCCGGACGGTCGGTCAGGTCTTTGCCCGGCTTGCCCCATCTCTCCTGGATCGCAGGTCCGGCTGCCATGCCTTCAAGGCAGTTGCCGTGGAACGGGCAGTGTCCCTTATAGTTGTCATCCTCGCGGATCTTGAGCAGGATGTGTCCCGCTTCCGGGTGCAGCATGCCGTGCAGCATCTTTCCGTTTGTCATGACGCCTGCGCCGACGCCTGTGCCGATGGTCAGATAGACAGCGTCTGTCAGACTCTGTGCGCATCCCCATGTCATTTCGCCAAGCAGCGATCCGTTGACATCGGTGTCAAAGCCGATCGGAATGTTGAGCTCTTTCTTCAGAGCGCCGACGATGTCATAGTAGCCCCATCCCGGTTTCGGTGTGGATGTGATGTAGCCGTATGTTTCGGAATCCTTGTGCAGATCGATCGGTCCGAAGCATGCGATGCCGAGCGCCGCGATTTCCTTGGACTTGAAGTATTCGATGATCGGAGGCATTGTCTCCTCAGGTGTCTGTGTCGGAACGGAAATACGATCAAGAATCTCTCCCTTTTCGTTGCCGACTGCGCAGAGCATTTTTGTTCCGCCCGCTTCTAATGTTCCATAAAGCATTGTAGTCTTTTCCTCTTGCATATCCCTGACGGACATGCTTTCCTTTCTATCCGCCGCCCGCGGATTCTCACTGTTTTTATTGTAGCAAATCTGTATATTTTTGGCATTAAATAATGAAACGTTTCACTTAATTTCCATTTAAAAAGACATTCTTATATATTCCAGGATAATTCATTTACTGAATTTACCAGCCGGATAAAAAGTCTATAATGGAAATATCAGATCCGGCATCTTCAGGTCATGAATCGTTGTATTTCACCGTTTTTTTTCATTTTCTGGGATACCGGCCGCAGGTGTTATATAAGGAGGATTTTATTTTTTATGGCACTGGATTACAGAAAGTGCGCGGAGGAAATCTTCGCGACACTTGGCGGAAAGGATAATATCGCTTCCGCCGCTCATTGCGCAACACGTCTTCGTCTGGCAATTGTCGACAACGGCAAGGTTGACCTGAAAAAACTGGAAAATGTGGAAGGAGTACAGGGGGTATTCTCCAACGCGGGTCAGCTTCAGATCATCATCGGTACCGGCACCGTCAACAAGGTGTTCGACGAATTCATTGATGTCAGCGGCGTCTCCGCCGGCTCCAAGGACGATGTCAAGGCAGCCGCAGCCGCCAACATGCCGTGGTGGAAGCGTCTGGTCAAAACACTCGGCGACGTATTCGTTCCGATTCTGCCGGCAATCGTTGCGGCAGGTCTCATGATGGGTCTTGTCGAGGCCCTTGGTAACGCGATTCCCTCCTTCAAGGGATCCGACTGGTTCGGCTTCCTCGATATGGCCGCCAACACGGCGTTTGCATATCTGCCTGTTCTCGTTGCGATCAGCTCCGCAAAGGTCTTCGGAGCCAATGAATTCCTTGGCGCGGTCATGGGCCTGATGATGGTGCATTCCGCTCTGACCAACGGCTGGAACGCAGCTGCGGGCTATGAGAAATGGTATCTCTTCGGCGAAGGTTTCAGGATCGGCGGATATGTCATCGGTCAGATCAACCAGCTCGGCTATCAGGGTCACGTCATCCCGGTTGTCATCTCCATCTGGATGATGGCCAAGATTGAAAAGAAACTCCACCAGGTTGTTCCGGAAGTGATTGACCTGTTCGTCACACCGCTGTCCACCGTTCTGATCACAGCCCTGCTGACATTCATGATCATCGGCCCGATCTTCTCCGGACTTGAAACAATCGTGCTTAACGCGGCAACCGCGCTGGTTGCCAACCCGATCGGCGCATGCGTGATGGGTGCGATCTATCCGCTGACCGTTGTCATGGGTCTTCACCATATGTACAACACCATCGAACTTGGCATGCTCGGCGCATATGAAGGCGCCCTCAACACCTGGATGCCGATCGCTTCCGCTGCCAACTTCGCCCAGTTCGGCGCATGTCTGGCTGTCGGTCTCAAGGCTAAATCCAACAAGACAAAACAGGTTGCCATTCCTTCCGCCCTTTCCGCTTCCCTGGGTATCACGGAACCGGCTATCTTCGGTGTCAACCTGAGATTCATGAAGCCGTTCATCTTCGCGGCAGCCGGCGGTGCGGTCGGTGCTCTGATCGGTGCGATCTTCCACATCGGCGCTGTCTCCAACGGCGTCACCGGTATCCCGGGCTATCTGATCGCAAAGAACCCGCTTGGCTATACAATCGTTCTGCTTGTCTCCGCAGGCATCGCTTTCGCTCTGACATGGGTGCTCTGGAAAGAAGACCCGGATGATGTCGAAAAGCCTGTGACTGAAACTGTTCCTTATGAAACCGCCATCTCCACTGAGAAAGGCGTTGTCATCCAGCCGGTTGCCGGTAAGATGATCCCCGCTTCCGAAATCGCAGATCCGATGTTTGCGGCAGAGACCATGGGTCCTTCCATCGGCATCGTTCCTTCTGGCGAAACAGTCTACGCGCCGTTTGACGGAAAGGTGACCATGCTGTTCCCGACAAAGCACGCGGTCGGTGTCACTTCTGATGACGGCATTGAAGTGCTGATCCATGTCGGTATCGACACCGTTTCCATGAACGGCACAGGCTTTGAAGCTTATGTTGAACCGGATCAGGTCATCCATGCCGGTGACAAGCTGCTTCATTTTGACAGAGCCGAAATCAAAAAGGCAGGTCATCCTGACACAGTCATCGTCGTGATCACCAACGGCGCTGAATTCAAGGAAGTCAAAAAGGCCGCTTAATCATCATTGAACGGTACTGTTCTTTCTGTTTGAAAAGGTTCCGCATATTCAGATTTCTCTGAACCGCGGAGCCTTTTCCTTTTTATTCATTCTGATCGCTCTTTCTCACATAGCTGCCGATCACCTGTGAAAGATTTGAGATGATGATCCGCTGCATATTGGCATTGAAGCTCAGACGGATGTACATGTCACCGTCTCTTCCGGAAGCCTCCGCCGCTGTGATGCCTGCCTGTGTGCCCTTTTGCGTCGGGGCCTTCATGGTCTTTTCTCCGTATGGAATTTCCATGAGATAGCCATTCTTCATCAGCCACGCGTTGATATCTGTCGCTTTCATCGGCTTCATGGCGGGATTGCCGCAAAGGTCCGTGATTCTTCTGCATAGTTCAGACGCACTGAGCGGTTCTTCGGAATACTGATAGCCGCTTAACTGTTCCGGCGTAATTGCGAACGGAACACTGCCTTTGACAATCACTTTCGGATGCAGCTGTTCCTCTTTGTATTTTCTCAATGTCTGTTCGACATATTTCAGATAGATTCTGATCTTCTCCTGATTGATGACATCCTGCGGCGAGACACGTGTGTGATCCAGGGGATTCACGCCTTCTGACAGTTCTCTTGTATATTCAATCGCCCGCTCCAGAATTTTCAGATCTCTGCTGTCCATATTGTTCACTTTCCTTTTTTCTCATCATATCATGTGCCCTCATGTTCCGATATAATATGTCCGGGAGGCTTTGATTATGAGAGCTGATTATCATCTGCACTGTGAATTTTCCGATGATTCTTCCGAGAGAATGGAAGATCAGATTGAGCGGGCCATTGAGCTGAAACTCGATGAGATCTGCTTTACCGACCATGTCGACTACGGTATCAAGAAAGACTGGAGCGAAGGCAATATCGTTTGGCGCGGAGGCGATGCGAAAAGCTCCGGCGTCGTCAAGATGGACCCGCTGGCCAATGTCAATTATCCGGAATACTTCTCAAAAATTGACCGTATGAGAGAAACCTATAAAAACATCACAATCCGCAAGGGACTGGAATTCGGCATCCAGACCATCACCGCCGATCTGTTCCAGAATCTTTATAACCGTTACAAAGATGAGCTGGACTTTGTGCTGCTTTCCATGCATCAGGTGAACAATCTGGAATTCTGGACCCAGGACTTCCAGAGAGGAAAGACACAGAAGGAATACAATGAGGAATACTACCGTGAGATCTATGAAGTCCAGAAGATCTTCAGGGACTATTCCTGCCTTGCCCATCTGGATCTCATTGTCCGCTATGATGAAAACGGTGTTTATCCGTTTGAAAATGTCAAAGATATGATCGCCGAAATCCTGAAGCAGGCCATCAAAGACGGCAAGGGAATCGAGCTCAACACCTCAAGCTGGAAGTACGGTCTTGCCGACACCCAGCCTTCCCGTGCGATTCTGAAGCTTTATAAGGACCTTGGCGGAAAGATCATTACAGTCGGCAGCGATGCCCATAATACCAAGCAGCTCGCCGATCATCTGGATGAAGGATACCGCATTCTCAAAGAAGAGATCGGTTTCAGTGAAATCTGCACCTTCGATCATATGAAGCCGGTGTTCCATCAGCTCTGAAACCCATATCATATATTCACCAATCCTCTTTGGACCGCAAAGAGGATTATTTTTTTCTTTTGACCGGTTTCACATCCGCCAGATATTTTTTCAGCTCCTCGATATACATTGAACCGACTTCGGAAAGAACAGTGTTCGCCTTTGTGATATAGCCGATTTCCATATATGCGTTGGGATTGCTCTCATCGCCTTTGTAGGGAACCGCAATATAATCATCACCGTTGAGCTCTTCGCAGATGATTCCCGAACATAATGTATAGCCGTTTAGTCCGACCATCAGATTGAGCATGGTCGCACGGTCATTCGCCTTGATGATGCGGGGATATTCATTGGTGGAAAGGATCTCCTCCGCGAAGTAGAACGAGGTGTCATCGCCCTGGTCAAACTGCAGACACGGATATTCCGCCAGCTGTTCCAGGCGGATGAATTTCCGCTTTGCCAGAGGATGATCCTTATAGATATAAACATATGCCTGGCAGTCAATCAGGTGATGGAATTCCAGATGATTGGTCCTTAACAGTTTTGTGATGGCGCTGCGGTTGAAATCGGAAAGATAAAGAATGCCGATCTCACTGCGCAGATTTGCCACATCGAGAATCACTTCCCGTGTTCTTTCCTCCATGATCGCGAATTCATATTCAGAGGTGTCAAACTTCTTGACCATCTCCACATACGCCTTGACCGCAAAGGAGTAATGCTGGGTGGATACGGCGAATTTCTTGCGGATGTCCGTATTGCCGGAATATCTGTTTTCCAGATTTTCATACTGCGCATACACCTGGCGTGCGTACAGAAGAAACTCCTTGCCGTCATTGGTCAGCGTCACACCTCTTCCGGTGCGGTTGAAAATACGGATGCCGATGGATTTCTCAAGTTCCTGGATGGCGCTGGTCAGAGAGGGCTGGGAAATGTAGAGGGTTTCCGCCGCTTTGTTGATGGAGCCTTTCTCCGCGATGACAATCGCATATAAGATCTGCTGTATGGTCATAAGACACCTCTTTTTTATATACATTCCGATTTTAGCAGATTTCAGGCTCCGCATGCATGAACAAGTAATTTTATTATAGATTCAGGCTATAACTGATTATCAGTAATTCAGCTACATGCGCCGATACAAAAACCGGCGCGGATCGGTTAAAATGGTTATGTTTCCATATTTTTACGATTTGCTTTTATGCATGCAAATCATTAATATATTGGTAATATCGGAAGGAATACAGCGTGATCAGAAAGTATGCAGCCGAAAACATGCGAATGCCCATGCCGCGGTGAATAACGGCATCCTTTCGTATGTTTGCACAGATCACAATGAGCTGAAACATACCGGTGCCGCAGAAATGGCACCGGTTATTGATTATATGGAGGTCAGGTATTATGCCAATCAGAATTCCCAATGAGCTGCCCGCAGCCGAAATTCTTGAAAATGAGAATATCTTCGTCATGAGAGAGACAAGAGCTGAAAGCCAGCAGATCAGACCGCTGCGCATTCTCGTTCTCAACCTCATGCCGCTGAAGATTGTCACGGAAACCCAGCTGGCAAGACTGCTTGGCAACACGCCGCTTCAGGTGGAGATGGAACTGCTCACAATCAGCGGCAGACAGCCCAAGCACACACCGCAGGAACATATGCTTGCCTTCTATCAGACCTTTGAGGATGTGAAGGACAGAAATTTCGACGGTATGGTCATCACCGGCGCCCCGGTTGAGCACATGCCGTTTGAGGAAGTGGATTACTGGGATGAATTATGCGAAATCATGGAATGGTCCACCACCCATGTGCACAGCACCTTCCACATCTGCTGGGGTGCCCAGGCAGCGCTTTATTATCACTACGGAATCGAAAAGATTCCTCTGCCGGAAAAGATGTTCGGTGTCTTCCCGCACCAGGTCACCCATAAGGGTTCCATTCTGTTCCGCGGCTTTGATGACACCTTCATGGTTCCCCACTCCCGCCATACCGCCATCCGCAAAGAGGATGTGCTTAACACACCGGAGCTGAAAATCCTTGCCGAAAGCGAGGAAGCCGGTGTCTATGCGATTTCCACCGACCAGGGCAGACAGATTTTCATCACCGGACATTCCGAATATGATCCGGACACCCTGGAGAAAGAATACCTGCGCGATAAAAACGCAGGTCTGCCGATTCATGTGCCGTACAACTACTACCCCGATGACGATGACACAAAGCGGCCTGTGTGCACATGGAGATCCAGTGCCAATCTGCTTTATTCCAACTGGCTCAATTACTTCGTTTATCAGGAGACACCGTATGATCTGAGCGAACTGAAACAGTTCAATGCCAGAAGAAAGGCGCAGAAGGTGCAGGAAAATGAAGATCAGCAGACTTCTTGAACAGGATAAAATCACCATTTCCTTCGAAGTGTTCCCGCCCAAAAAAGCGGAAAAATTCGAAGCGGTCAAAACAGCTTCGGAACAGATCGCACAGCTTCATCCCGATTTCATGAGCGTCACCTATGGCGCCGGGGGAAGCACGGCCGGTTTTACGGCGGAGCTTGCGGCTGAGCTGAAAAAAGACACCGGTGTGCCGGTGCTGCCCCATCTGACCTGTGTCGGCTCCTCAAAAGAACATGCGGACAGGATGATTGACACATATATCAGGGAAGGCATCGACAATATCATGGTGCTCAGAGGCGACATCCCTTCTGACGGCATCATCGAGCAGGACTTTGCCCATGCGTCCGATCTGATTGCCTATATCAAGGAAAAAACCGATCTGTGCATCGGCGGGGCATGCTATCCGGAAGGACATATTGAAAGCGTCAATAAAAATGCGGACCTGAAATATCTCAAGGCCAAGGTTGACGCCGGATGCGATTTTCTGACCACCCAGATGTTCTTCGACAACAACATCTTCTATAACTTTTTATACCGTGCCCGCGAGGCCGGTATCCGTGTTCCGGTGCTGGCCGGCATCATGCCCATCACCAACGCAAAGCAGCTCTCCCGTTCGGTCGCTCTTTCGGGCACCAATGTGCCGGAGCGTTTCAGAGCGATCGTTGACACCTTCGCCGACAACCCAGCAGCCATGAAACAGGCCGGCATTGTCTATGCCTCGGAACAGATCATCGATCTGATCGCCAACGGCGTGAAACATATCCACGTCTACTCCATGAACAAGCCGGATGTGGCGGCAGGAATCCTGAACAATCTTTCGGAAATATTAAGATGAATATCAGCAGAAGCGAAATCAGAAGATATCTCGGCATGATGAAAGCGGATGCACATACGCATACAGACGATCTCATCGAGGAGTGCGTCGCATTGCTTGAGGAGGCTGCTCATCCGCGTTTTACCTATGCCCGTTTTCCGCTGATTTTTGCGGACGGTTTCCCGTGCATCGAATCCCATGTGATCCGCAGTAAAAACCTTGGCGCCAATCTTTCCGGCTGCCGCGAGGTATGCATCATGGCGGTCACGCTTGGCGCGGATGTGGACCGGCTGATTCAGAAATATGAATTTCTTTCGATGTCCAAAGCAGCGGTGCTTCAGGCAGCCGCAGCCGCAATGACCGAAGAAGTCTGCGATCATGTCAATGCATTGATCCGCAAGGAGGCGGAAAAAGACCGCCTGTATACCAGAGCACGGTTTTCTCCGGGCTATGGGGATCTTTCACTGGAAACACAGAAACTGATATTTTCACTGATCAATCTTCCGAAGGAAATCGGACTGACCCTGAACAGCTCTTTATTGATGTCACCGTTCAAATCCGTGACTGCTTTCATCGGTCTGTCCCCTTTTGTTTCGAATCAGAAAAGCGGATGTGAAAGCTGTGAGCTTTCACCGACATGCGAATACCGCGATGAGGAGGTATCTTGATGAAAACATTCAGAGAACGTCTCGGAAAGGAATGGCTGTTCTTCGACGGCGGAACCGGATCGGTTCTGCAGAAGATGGGCCTGCGCGGAGGCGAACTTCCCGAAACCTGGAATCTCATCCATCCTGAAAGAATCAAGGAATTATACAAAGGCTATCTCAATGCCGGAGCCGATGTGTTCAACGCGAACACCTTCGGTGCCAACCGGCTTCATTATCCCGGCAATGTGAAGGAAATCATCACTGCCGCGGTTAACCTTGCCAAAGAGGCAAGAACCGAAGCAGGCAGAGAGGATGCCTTCATCACCATTGACATCGGTCCCAGCGGAAAACTGCTTGAACCGCTCGGCGATCTTTCATTCGAAGAGGCGGTGGATATCTTCTCCGAAGCGATCAGAGCCGGCGCAGAAGCAGGCGCTGATCTTGTATTGATCGAAACGATGAATGACAGCTATGAAGCCAAAGCGGCAGTGATTGCCGCAAAGGAAAGCTGCGATCTGCCGGTATGCATCACAGTGACCTTTGATGAAAACGGCAAGCTTCTGACCGGCGCCTCGGTGGAAAACATCGTGGCAATGCTTGAAGGTCTCAGGGTTGATGCGCTTGGCGTCAACTGCTCACTGGGCCCGCGTGAAATGAAACCGATCGTGGAGCGCTTATGCAAGGCCGCATCCGTTCCCGTCATCGTCAATCCCAATGCCGGACTGCCCGTGACACAGCACGGAATGACCGTCTATCCGGTTGGACCGGATGAATTCGCCTCACTGATGTCTGAGATTGCGGATCTTGGCATCCAGGCATGCGGCGGATGCTGCGGAACAACCCCGAAGCACATTGAAAAACTGATTGAGACAATTTCAAAGAAGGAATTCAAAGCTCCCGTGAAGAAAAACCGGACGGTGGTGACCTCCTATTCCAGAGAGGTTGTGATCGAAGACAAAACGGTGATCATCGGTGAGAGAATCAATCCCACCGGCAAGAAACTGTTCAAGCAGGCGCTGCGTGGCCATAACATCGATTACATCATCGGCGAAGGCTTGAAACAGGAGGATGCCGGCGCGCACATTCTCGATGTCAATGTCGGCCTGCCGGAAATCGATGAAACCGCAATGATGAGCGAAGTGGTGCAGAAGCTTCAGGCGGTCTGCGCTCTGCCGCTGCAGTTAGATTCCTCCAGTCCGCAGGCGCTTGAAAAGGCGATGCGTCTTTACAACGGCAAACCGATGATCAACTCGGTCAACGGCAAGGATGAAGTAATCCGGAACATCATGCCGTTAGTTGCGAAGTACGGCGGTGTATTGGTAGGTCTTTGCCTGGATGAGGAAATCCCCGAAACCGCAGACGGACGCATCAATGTCGCAAAGAAGATTCTCTCTTACGCAAAGGAATACGGAATTGATGAGAAGGATATCATCATTGACGGTCTCTGCATGACAGTCTCCGCCAATGATCAATCCGCACTGACAACCCTTGAAACCGTCAAACGCACCCGTGATGAGCTGCATGTGAAATCGATTCTCGGTGTTTCCAATATCTCCTTCGGCCTTCCACAGAGAGGTATGGTCAATGCATATTTCCTGGCCATGGCAATGAACAATGGCCTGAATGCTGCCATCATCAATCCCAACAATGATCAGATCATGGCCGCTTACCGCAGTGCCAATGCACTTCTTGGCAGGGATTCCAACTGCATGGATTATATTTCCGCCTATGCGGGCACCCAGGAAATCAAAACCGTGCAGAGCGTGAAAAAGGCAGAAGAAAAACCGGAAGGAAAATCTTCCGGCATGAATCTTCACGAATGCATTGTCAGAGGACTCGCCCCTCAATCCAAAGAATCCGCTCAGGATGCGCTGAACAGCGGAAAGCAGCCGCTACAGGTGATTGACGAGCTGATCATTCCGGCACTGGATGAAGTCGGCAAAGGCTTCGAAGCCGGCACCGTTTACCTTCCCCAGCTGTTAATGAGCGCGGACGCTGCCAAGGCCGCCTTCGCTGTGATCAAGGAAAAACTGTCCGGCAGTGCCCAGCAGATCAAAGGAAGGGTCATTCTTGCGACTGTCAAAGGAGATATCCATGATATCGGCAAGAACATTGTCAAAGTCATGATGGAAAACTATGGCTATGAAGTGATCGATCTCGGCAAGGATGTGCCTCCTCAGACAATCGTCGATACGGCCATCAAAGAGAATATCCGGCTGGTCGGTCTGTCCGCCCTGATGACCACCACCGTGGTTTCGATGGAGGAGACAATCAAACTGCTCAGGCAGCAGAAGCCCGATACGAAGATCATTGTCGGCGGTGCTGTTCTGACCCAGGAATATGCGGATCAGATCGGTGCGGACGCATATGGAAAAGATGCCATGGCATCCGTAAGATATGCCGACAGCATCTTCCTTGAATCTTAACAATCCACAAAACAGGTTTCGGCCTGTTTCTTTTTTTACTCAAAACTGAGTCCGCTTTTGCGTCTCATGATTTCAAGCGCCCTGTCCAGCGGTCCAAACAGCACCAGACAGATGATGAAATTCGCAATGCCATGAACCAGATCATAGGGAATCCCCGCGATCCAGAACGAGAATGCCGCTTTCCATCCGCCGATGAAAATCGTAAAGACGGAACAGAATGCCCCGAATGCCAGACCGAAGGCACCGGAAAGAACCGCATAATAAAGCACTGAATCTCCATTGCGGCAAAGATGGGCAAACAGAACCAGAAGAGGCCACATATAGAAATATACAATGGACCAGGTTCCAAAGCCCCAATAAAGGCATTCAATAAATGAGAAAATCAATACCGTCGGCAATGTCATTTTCCATCCGAACTGCCGGGTGAATATAATGACGAGAAGCGTGACAAGCTCGACATTGGCGATTGAATTCAGCGCAAATTTAGCGGTTTCCAGGACAGCGGTCATGACAGCTATGTAAACCAGCCGGCGGACCGCAAGTCCGTTATCCGTCATAGGATTCGTCGTAAATCTCGTACTTGAAGCGATAGGTTTCCCCGTCGTTCACCGGCTGCTGATCCGCACCGTACTGGCCGTACTCGCCGTTGACATACAGTGCCCAATACGCACCGTCTTTGTCATAATCCGCAGTCAGTCCGTTGACCGAATTGATATACAGACCATACTCTCCGCCAGTGCCTTCATAAGTGAAATCGGTGGATGCCTTGAGTTCATCCATGAGCTCGCTGAGATACTGAACATCGGTTTTCGCGTTGTATGTCTTGACTTCCGCCTTGTCATTCTCAACTTCGACAACAACGGATTTTGAGCCTTCAGCCGGCTTGGGGCCGAATGCCTTGTAAAGGCCGAACATGAGCAGGGCAGCGACCAGAAGTCCTGCAATCCATACCAGCGGTTTTCTGTTTTTCATACTTTCCATTCCTCCTGAAAAAATAAAAGCTCTCCGGGATTGACCAAAGAGCGTACACACGAAAAAGAGTATTTCACAACCCTGTTCATGGACAACACCCGTGCAGTCAGTATCCCGTGACTATCGCACAGCTTCAGGCAGGTCTCCCGGCTTGCGGAGCATTGTGCATGCGCGCCTTCTCAGTTTCCCAATGGCATGATGGCATACACCCTCCGTTCACGGTGACGGGTTCGTACAGGACTTTCACCTGTTTCCCTTTTCACAAGCGGCCGATATTTTCATATCCCGCTGCACCTGAAACTATCCTGATTGAGGCAGTTGAACTGCCTCCTTAATGTTACACCATTCATGCACAAACAGAAAAGAGGCCGAAGCCTCCTTTACTGTTTACTCTCTGCCGTTCCAGCAATAAGTGCAAAGATTTTCCTCAGGGAGGCCGACGGCCTTGACCATATCATCCATGCGGTTGAATTTGAGTGAGGAGAAATTCATCTGCTTGCACATTCTGTCGAGCATCTTGTGATAGCGGTCGCTGTCCGGATTGCAGTAATCCTCGAGAATATCTCTTTCGACATCTCCGCCTTCCTCTTCAGCGATAATTCTTCTGGCGATCAGTTCCATGTCACTGGTTGATCTGGAGAAATTGATGTATTTGCAGCCGAACATGATCGGCGGACAGGCAGGTCTGACATGGACCTCCTTCGCACCGCTCTCATAGAGGAACTGGGTTGTCTCGCGCAGCTGGGTGCCTCTGACGATACTGTCATCAATCAGAAGAAGTCTCTGGTTGTTGATCAGCTCATGAACCGGGATCAGCTTCATCTTCGCGATCAGATCACGCTTTGTCTGCATGGTCGGCATGAAGGAGCGCGGCCATGTCGGGGTGTATTTAATAAACGGTCTGGAATGGGGGACATGCGACTCATTGGCATAGCCGATCGCATGACCGAGGCCTGAATCCGGCACACCGGCAACCGTATCGATATCATCGATGGTAAGACCGTCTCTTCTGGCCATGTATTTGCCGCAGTTGTAGCGCATCGCCTCAACGTTGACGCCTTCGTACTTGCTGGGCGGATAACCGTAATATGTCCAGAGGAATGTGCAGATCCTCATCTTGGTGCCCGGCTTTGCCAGCACGGTGACACCATCCGGTGTGATGACATCAATTTCACCGGGGCCGAGTTCCTTGAAATCCTGATAGCCCAGTTTCAGATAGGCAAAGGATTCAAATGTGGCACAATAGCCTTCCTCTTTCTTACCGATCAGAATCGGGGTTCTGCCCAGTCTGTCCCTGGCACAGTAAATGCCTTTGGGAGTGAGCAGAAGGATGGTCATGGAGCCGTCAATCGCACTCTGCGCAGCCTGGATGCCTTCCACCAGGTTGTCCTGCTGGTTGATCAGTGCCGCGACCAGTTCCGTCTTGTTGATTTCACCGCCGCTCATTTCCATGAAATGGGTTCTGGAATTGCCGAAAACACTTTCGAGAATCTCATCGGTGTTATTCACTTTGCCGACAGTCGCGATCGCATATGTGCCATGGTGGGAACGGACAATCAGAGGCTGGGGATCGTAATCCGAAATACAGCCGAGTCCCATGTATCCGAACATGTCACCGACATCAGAATCGAATTTTGTGCGGAAAGGCGAGTTTTCGATGTTATGGATGGCACGGTTGAATCCGTTCATTCCATATACCGCAAGACCGGCCCTTCTTGTTCCGAGATGAGAATGGTAGTCAGTTCCGTAAAACAGGTCGAAGACACAGTCTTCTTTGAGTGCTGCCGCAAAGAATCCGCCCATAGGTCACCCTTTCTTCAAATTCCCTTCCGGGAATCTTTTTTAACTCACGCATTATAGCATGTGTCAGTTAATTGTACATAGGTTTGATAATCTTTTTCATGGCAAAACCGCATGCATGGAACAGAATGCGGAAAGACAGGATACGAAGGTTCCGTATATGGATGTCCCAGCAAAAAAGCCCATGCCATAAGACATGAGCCTTCTTTGCGGTTAAGGATTACCAGATATAGGACGGTTCAACACTTTCAACAATTGACTGAAAGACTGCGGATGCATCATAAACGCTGACACCGTTTCCCTGATTCCCGTCATAATACGGATCCAGAAGAGTCAGACTGATAAAGTCCTTCCCCTCTTCATATCCTGTGACAAGAACATTGTGATTGGAGGAAGTGCTGCTGCCGTACAGTGAACTGACCCTGATCTGAATAATGGACGGATAGCCGTCATCGATATTTCTTCTGACCCGTTTCACAAACTGATTATATTCATTCTCTTTGAATACTTCCGAAACCGGCTGCACTCGATAGCCGCCATCCATATCATTCTGCGGCGCAGCACCGAAGAGATATTCACTGAGCACTCTGGCCACGTCAGTATCATATGTTCCGCTGATTCCGTCGCTTCTTTCTCCCGGTCTGTATGTGTTCATTTCATCCGCAAGATCACTCTGTGCGCGGTCAATACCGAAATGATTCAGAATCATCTGCGCGCATGCCGCTGAGCAATAGTAATCTTCCTGCTGAAGAATCCGGTTGATACTGATCCTGTTTGAAATGGTTCCCGGCATTCCGGTGACCGGCTCATCAAATGAGTGTGTCTGCATTTCAGGAGCGGATGTCTCAGAAGATGCCTCAGCCCCGCCGGCTGCGGCCGTTTCCGTGATCAACGGTTCATCATAGCTGAGCGGCTCATCCGTCCATGTGATGTATTCCGGTGATAAAGCCGGCACATAATACAGTCCGTATTGCCTTAAACCCGGCAGATCGGAGAAAACTTTCTTTGCGGCATCCGTGATATCCGCATGGAACAGATAGCACGGCAAGACATATTCAAATGCGCGGTTGTTCATATAGACCAGCTGCACATCCGCGATTTCCGTGTTTTCATCAGGCATGATGCCGCCGGTATTTGCGAAGCAATTGCCTTTGAGCAGCTCCTGATATGCCTCATCCGCATTGATCAGAGGATATTCACTCACTGTGTCATATGCGGCAGGCTCATTGAACACACGGATCAGATCCAGCTGACTGCCGTCTTCCGAACCGGCGAAGACAATCTTTTTCAGATTGTAATTGACGATCGTATCTTCATCTGATGCGCCTTTTGCATACATCACGAAGTTTCTGATTCTTCTTGCATCATAGGTGAAATCACCGCCGATATCATAGGCCCATTCATTGCTGTCTAACAGATCACCGTATCGATCATGGAGATATTCCATGGCTCTTTCTGCCGTTTCTTGATCCGATTCGACGTTCAGACTGATGCCTTCCTCAAGACTGACGGCATGATCCTGATTGAGGAACAGGACCGTTGCATAAGAATCCGATGACAGTGTGCCTTCCTCGCACCAGGCGGTAAGACCATATACATTTCCTTCCGGATCGAGATCTTTATTGACTTCTTTGACATGAACATCAAAATATTCCGCATAATGATCCAGATTTGTTTGGATTTCCTTTTCGCTCAGACCGTAAGGAATTCCGGCCGATGAAGGAATTCTCTTGAATACCGGCAGGCTCTGCAGCTCCATTTCCTCATTCCATGGATTGTAATCCGTTTCCGCTTTGAGATCCGGATAGAGGACGATGCCGAAACCGGAACTTGAGGAATTGTACTGTTCATGGCTGAGTGTAATCACTTCGGGATTTTTCACACTCGATGAAGAGCCCAGCAGACCATGACCCTGTGTATCTGTAACGGCGGGTGTTTCATCATGACTGCGCTGCGGACGCGGAACCGTCGCAATCATCACAGCGAACACACATGCGGCGGCAGTAACGGCGATGAAGCTCTTTCTTCTGTAAAACGGTATCTTTGCCGGTGCCATTCTGGCTCTCTGCACACTCAGCAGCAGATCATCATCAATTTCATTCAGTGCATTCGCAAGATCTTCTTTTTTCATGACAGGAATCCCTCCTTTTCCAGATACTCCCGCAATGCGCTGCGCATGCGGAACAGCTGCGTCTTGGCACCGGATTCCGTGAATCCGCAATACTCAGCTGCTTTGGCAAGGGAATCGAAATAGAAGTAGCGGCTCAGGAACAGATTCCGGCTTTTCTCCGGATAGCCGCGAAGAAAACGGCTGATCGCGTCCTTGAGAATTTCCAGATCATATTCTCTGTTCACACTGTTCTCGCCGATGCATTCACCCAGCTCTTCCAGTGAAAGATCATATTGGGATGTTGAACGTTTCTCGCGGTTCAGAAATCTCAGCCTGTCGATCGAAAGAGATCTTGTGATTTTGCTCAGCCAGGCAAGAAACGCATTGGGTCTTTGCGGCGGGATGGCATTCCATGTTTTGAGATAGGTGTCATTGACCGCTTCACTGGAATCCTCATGGTCATTGAGAATATTCATTGCGACAGTTCTAAGATACTTTCCGTATTTGACATCTGTTTCTCTGATCGCATCCTCATTTCTCTGCCAGTAAAGATCAATGATCTCAATGTCTTCCATGACTCTTTTCCCCTTCACATAATCAGACGATAAAAACCGTTTTCAGGTTTCAGCAAATGCACTCTTCACCCAGAATATTACCATCAAAAACTGCCCCGCTGAGCATTAAGCAGGACAGTTTCATACAGTTCAGACGGATTCTTTTTCAGAGATGATTTCCATGATGCACAATGACGGAATGATCCATTTCCGAAAGATTGCCGATACCGGTGTATCCCATCATTTCAGAGAGTTCCTCATTCATCCGGTTCACTTTCCTGATGACACCGGTCTTTCCTTCTTTCAGAAGTCCCGGCAGGATTCCTCTGCCCACGGATACCGCATCCGCGCCAAGCGCAAGCGCCTTGAAGGCGTCATACCCGGATTCAATGGAACAGTCAGCGAAAATCTTCATCTTTGTATGCGGCATGGCTTTGCGGATTTCCTGAAGCGCCATGACCGGCGGAATGCCGAACGGCAGACGTCCGTGGTGATGGCTGACAAAGATCGCCGCACAGCCGGCCTCTTCACATTTGCGCGCATCTGTGACAGACAGTACACCCTTCGCGACAAACGGTGTATCTCCTGCCGCCTTCACATACATTGCGAGATCTTCGGCACTGACGGGGCCGAGTTCGATTCCATCCACAACATCGTATTTTCCGTTCTTGCCAAACACATGATCGATGTCCACACCGACTGCCAGTGCGTCAAGTTTCTTTGCATAAGCGATCTGATCCAGAATCATCTGATGGTTCATGAACGGTTTGATGATCCGGACAGTACGGGCGCCTTCCCGCGCAATCGATTCATACTCCTCATCCGGCTCCATGCCCACCCAGTTGACAAGATTGAGCTCTTTCGCAGCTGCCGCATATTCCTGCATCGGCGTGCGTCCTTCAATGCCGACTTTGTTCAGATGCGAAAAAGCCGGCATCATGATCGGTGAGGAGAACGTCTCATTGAACAGGTTCAGAGTCAGATCCGGCTCATACGCATCGATGACGCGCATTTCAACGAGCAGTTCATCAAGATATCTTCTGTTATGAAGATTGGCATCCGCCGCATTTCTCTCCGGTTCGGGGATCATTCCCTTCGGACCGGGCCACTTTGTTTCTGACATGCAAATTATCCTTTCTGATTCATCACATCTTCGCGTATTTCTCAGCGAGTTTCAGAAGATCCATCACTGATACAACCTGATCCATATCCTCTTCTGAGATTTCTGTTTCAAGCATATTGCCAAGCTCATTTCTGAGCAGATACAGATCAGAATGATCCATTTTCAGATCTTCCCTGAGCTTTGATTCCGTATCCACCTCCCATGATTCAAGCGGTGTGTATTTCATTACAAGATCCAGAATAAAATCAAACATTTTAATATCCTCTTTTCCAAAGAAAATTATACATTTATGCGCCGGATTATGAGAACATTTCAGAATGAATTGAATCAGAACCTGAATGATCCGGATTTCAGAAAAGAATGGAAAAAAATGCAGCCCGAAATGGCTGCGGTCCGTGCAATCATGAAAGCCCGGATTGAACAGCGAATGACACATGATCAGCTGTCTGAGGTATGTGCAATCGATCAGTCCGTTATCAGCAAACTTGAAAACGGCACCCGTGTTCCCGGCCTTAAAATGCTGAAAAGACTTGCGGCAGGCCTTGGCAAAACCGTAAAAAATGAAATTGTATAACAATGAAAGACAGCCCGGAAATCCGGGCTGTCAGTTTTATGTCAGATGCTGAATTGCTCAGAGCACTTCGCCGTTGGATTCGCAGACTTTCTTGTACCAGAAGAAGGAATCCTTTCTGGATCTTGAGAAGTCGCCGGTGCCGTCATCATGTCTGTCGACATAGATGAAGCCGTATCTCTTCGCGTACTGGCCTGTTCCTGCGGATACCAGGTCAATCGGTCCCCATGTGGTGTAGCCGATCAGCGGCACACCGTTCTCACAAGCCTTCTTCATGGACTCGATATGAGACTTGAAGTAGGAGATTCTGTAATCATCATGGATGGAGCCGTCTTCCTCAACCTTGTCAAATGCGCCGAAGCCGTTTTCAACAACCATCAGAGGAACTCCCGGATATCTGTCTGCCAGGAATTCGAGTGTGTATTCGAGTCCGTCCGGATCAATCTGCCAGCCCCAGTCGGAAGCCTTCAGATACGGGTTCTTTCCGCCATGGGACATGTTGCCCTGGGTTGTCTCCGCATTGGCATGTGTTGTGACGCAGTTGGACATGTAATAGGAGAATGTGTAGAAGTCGACAGTTCCCTTCTTGAGAATCTCCGCGTCTTCCTCTGTCATATAGGAAGTGTCGACACCCTTCTCGGCAAGATACTTCTTCGCCCAGATCGGATATGCGCCTCTGACCTGAACGTCGCCGCACAGGTTGTTCTTCATATTGTCTTCAACCGTGCATGCCAGCACATCCTTGGGATCCGGTGTCAGCGGATAGACAGTGATATGGCAGATCATGTTGCCGATCATGAAGTCGGGATTGATTTCATGGCCGAGAATGACAGCTTTTGCGGAAGCGACGAATTCATTGTGCAGCGCTTCGAATGTTCTCTGTCTGTTGGATTTGAGATCGGAGAGCTTGATCGGCTCTGTGGCATTGATATCCTCTTCTTCCATGATGCCAAGACCATAAAGGTTGCCGATGCCGCCTTCGCCCATGCAGGCAATGTTGATCTCATTGAAGGTCAGCCAGTATTTGACCTTGTCCTTATAGCGTCTGAAGATGGTTTCGCAATACTTCACAAACAGATCGATGACAGCTCTGTTGGAGAAGCCGCCGTACTTTGTGACGATTGCCCACGGAATCTCATAATGGCAGATGGTGACCAGCGGTTCGATGTTGTGCTTTTTGCACTCGTCAAACACGCTGTCATAGAATGCGAGACCCGCTTCATTGGGTTCAGCGTCATCGCCGTTGGGATAAATTCTGCCCCAGTTGATGGACAGACGGAATACATTCCAGCCCATCTCTGCGAACAGAGCGATATCTTCCTTGTAATGATGATAGAAGTCAATAGCTTCATGTGACGGATAGAACGCGTTGGGGTCTGTGACCGGCAGGAATGTTCTCGGTGTGTTGACATCACCGCCCAGCAGCATATCCGGAACACTCAGGCCTTTGCCGTCTTCAAGATACGCACCTTCGCACTGGTTTGCCGCAACCGCGCCGCCCCATAAAAAGCCCTTCGGGAAACTCATAGATTATAATCCTCCTGTTATTGATACTTCTATTTTACCCGTTCCGTCAATCCGATGACAAGCATGTCAATGTTTCCGGCCGTATTTCATTTGTATTGCCATATGTTAAAATGATTTCGGAAAGCATCCATGAATGCGAAGGAGTATCATATGGCAACCTATAATGTTGAAATCCATACGGATGAAAAGACTGAAGAACTTCTCGATGAAGCCTGGCAGCTGGCTAAAATGCTTCCCGAAAACCGTGAATACCTTGATCAGCCCTGGTTCACCAGAGAGTACCAGCTGAGTCTTGCCCTGAGCGGATCCGCTGCCAGCGTCCATAAACATCAGCTGAAGGATTCATGGATCAATGAATGCCTGCTTGACCACATCAATGACATGAAAAAACTGCTGTGATGTTCAGCAGTCCAGACTTTCTATCCATGCATTAATTTCCTCTTCTGATGTGATCAGCTGATTTCCGCCGTCACTGTCAAAGAGGATTTCCTTCGGATGTTCGATCCTTGCGCCTTTTGCATGCGCGCACATATCTTTGATCACGGTTCCCGGCCAGCCCGCGTTGGTCATAAACGGCACTACCGTCTTGCCGGTGAAATCATGCGCATCCAGAAATGACAATACAGCCGGTGCCATCGTATACCACCAGGTCGGGGTGCCGACAATGATTCTTTCATATGCATCGATGTCATATGGAAGTTTTTTGATTTCAGGCTTAAACCCGGTTTCTGTTTCCTTTTTTCCCTGATCAGAAGCCTTTCTGTATTCAGCCGGATACGGCTTTACGGTTTCAATGGTGCAGAAATCATATCCGGTTTTCCGATGGATCATTTCCGCAATTCTTTTTGTGTTCCCGTTATGCCAGGAATAACAGACAATCAATGTTTTCATAAGAGGGATCCTCCTTTGTGCATTACCATCATAATTATGATTCAAAAAACAGACAATTCAGAATCATGCTTCATCGGATCACTTTCACTTATCTGAAAAACAGACGCGGCTTTCACCGCATCTGTTCCTTCATCATTTTCCTTTGTAATAAACTTTTTTGCCTTCCTCGACCGAGTCGATGATCCAGGTATTTCCGCCGATCACACTGTTGTCGCCGATGTATGTGTCACCGCCGAGAATGGTCGCGTTGGCATAGATGACAACGTTGTTTCCGATATCCGGATGGCGCTTGCCGCCTTTGACCGGATTGCCGTTTTCATCTTTCTCAAAGCTCTTGGCTCCGATGGTCACACCCTGATATAACTTGACATGATGCCCGAGCACCGCGGTTTCACCGATAACGATACCGGTGCCGTGGTCTATGCAGAAATAATCGCCGATGGTCGCGCCGGGGTTGATGTCAATTCCGGTTTTTTCATGCGCATATTCAGTCATGATACGGGGCAGGTACGGAATACCGAGCTTGTACATGACATGGGCGATTCTGTAAATGGAAATCGCATAGAATCCCGGATAGCAGATGATGACTTCCGACTTTGTCTTGGCAGCCGGGTCACCGTCATAGATCGCCTGGATATCGGTATTGATCTGTCTCAGGATTTCCGGAAGGGATTCCAGAAACTTCTGAGTCAGCTCTTTTGCCTTCATCGGACTGGTTCCGCTGAAGCACAGCGCCGTGCCGGCCTGTTCATCGAGATCTTTTACAACACAGTCAAACGCTGCCTCAACCGAAAGATTGTTGTAATTGAAATATCCCGGCAATAATACCACCTGGATTTCCTTGATCAGTGAAACAACCCCTTTGCGGTCGGCGATTCCCTTCGGCACTTTTAATTCAGGCTCACGCATCGCGTGAATTTCATTCAGTATTTCAGTGTGTGTTTTTCCCATATATCATTCTCCGAACAACGGTGTGGACAGATAACGGTCCCCCGAGTCCGGAAGAATGACAACAATGTTCTTTCCTTCGTTCTCTTCTTTCTTTGCCAGCTGGATCGCAGCCCAGAGGGCAGCGCCTGCAGAGATGCCGACGAGAATGCCTTCGCGCTTACCGAATTCTGCGCCGGTATTGATGGCATCTTCATTTGTGACACGGATAATCTCATCGTAGATGGCTGTATCGAGAACTTCCGGAACGAACCCTGCGCCGATTCCCTGAATCTTATGCGGTCCGCTCTTTTCACCGGACAATACTGCCGAGCTGTCCGGTTCCACAGCCACTATTTTAACATCTGATTTCCTTTCACGCAGGTATTTTCCGATTCCGGTGATTGTTCCGCCGGTGCCGACGCCTGCCACAAGGATATCCACCTTTCCGTCCGTGTCATTCCAGATTTCCGGTCCGGTTGTTTTGTAATGGGCTTCCCAGTTGGCCGGATTGACAAACTGACCGGCAATCCAGGCACCTTCGATTTCTTTTTTCAGCTCTTCCGCTTTCGCGATTGCGCCGCTCATTCCCTTTGAACCTTCGGATAAGACAAGTTCAGCGCCATAGGCTTTCATGAGCTTTCTTCTTTCCACGCTCATGGTTTCCGGCATGACGATGATCACGCGGTAGCCTTTGGAGGTGCCGACTGCCGCAAGGCCGATTCCGGTGTTGCCGCTGGTCGGTTCAATGATGACCGAACCTTCTTTGAGAATGCCCTTAGCTTCAGCATCGAGAATCATATTCAGTGCGACTCTGTCCTTGACGCTGCCGGTCGCGTTGAGATATTCCATCTTGGCGAGTACGGACGCCTTCAGATCATATGCTTTTTCAAAATGTGTGAGTTCAAGCAGCGGTGTGTTTCCGATCAGCTGCTCTACCGAAGTATAGATGTTTGCCATTTCATTTTCCCCTTTCAAAATGTCAGAAATGAAAAGTCCGGGAATGTCTTTGGTCATACCCGGATCTGTCTGCTTTGTTCAGGATTGTTTTGAAACAATCCGCGTTCAATTCAGGCTCCGGGTCTGATTCATACAACAGCAGTTCATTTGTCTGAAACCCTTCATCATCATTCCCTTCGCCTTCCTTCTGATTGTCTTCAATATACGCTTACAGGTGGAAATTTGCAATGAACAGACGTATATCGAAAAGTGATCTTCGGTTATAGCCTGAGCCTTTAAAAGCCCTGCGCATTTCTGCACAGGGCCTGAGATTTACTCTTTGAGCAGGAAGTCTGTTCCGTCGGTGAGAATGGTGATTTCATCGCCTTCCTCAACCAGGATCATACCGATCACATCCGCATATTTCGCATTGTAGATATGATCTGTTTCATCAACGACGTAGATATAGGTATCGCCGCCCTTGTCGATGGTCTGCAGTTTTTTCACCTTGACTGTCATTTCCGTGTAATTGCTGGTGTCCTTTGCAGGCTCATCTGATTTTGCCTCATCCGGAGTGATTTCCGCATTCATGAGTTTTCTGTATTTCTCAATGCAGTCCGCCTGGGTGGCTGCGGTGGCGACGATGTTGTACTGTTCAACATTGACCGCCGCATACATTTTGACAAGACCGTTGGAATCCTTGAGCACCATGATATAGGTCGGTGTGCCTTCCACATTGATCAGACTCGGGAAGGAAGCGATATAGCCCTTTTCCTGCACCTCGCCTTCGGCGCTCTTCATGCCGGAAAACTCATCGGCTCCCGCGCATGTGATGTACTTGGTTTCCGCCGTTCTTTCGTTGGCAAGAATGAAGCCGAGATTGGAGGAGTCGCCGTTCAGTGAAGTGACACCGGTGTAAACCCAGATATCGCCTTCCTTGGCAATATAGCCATAGTCCGGATAAGCTTCCTCATCCCCGTCCTCATTGGCGCTGCGGATGGTGGTTACCTGACGGCAGTCGGTCTGGGAGAAGACGCTGTTCCAGAAGCCGTGGACAAGCTGTGCATGATCGTTATACTGCGTGCAGATGAGATCTCCGTCAATGACGATGTCCGCCCATACGGGCACATCGCTTAACGCATACTTCTGCATATCACCGCTGACCGGATCAATGATGATTGCACCGGTGACTTTCTTTCCGCCGAACAGACCGATTGTATGATCATAGATACTGCCGACATACCATGGATTGCCTTCTTCATCGATTTCAAAATGAATATTGTCTACAAGCAGACCCATGTTATGAAAGCGGACATGACGGTAGAGATTCTTTGAGAAATAAGCGGAAGGTACATATTTCATTCCTTCCTTCAGAGCTGAATAATCAGCTGACATGTCAACCGGATTGACAATGACATATCCCGGAACACCCTGCGACTTGTTTGCATTCCACTTGAAGAAACCGTCATATTTCAAAGCTGCCACTTTGACCGGGGCATCCTGATAGTTGATCTGCATATAATCGCCGACATTGAACTGGCTGACCACATTGCTCAATGAACCGATCTTTCTGTCACCGAGACGTTCTGCACTTGCAGTATCCATGAGAGCGATCGATGAAGAACCTGATACAGAAGGAATCAGATCAATCTCTGCATCCTCAACCTTCAGAATTTCACTGTATGCCTTCGCATGGAACAGACGTGATCCGTAAAGCAGATTGCCGATCAGACCGACAGCAAGAACAACCAATACAATCACCGGATTTCTGATTCCCGTATCCTTCTTTTTGATTACCGAAACAAGACATTTGATAAACATATAGACAAAGACGGAAACAAACAGGAAAATCCAGAATCCCGGATTCTTCAGATTGAGTGCAGGCAATGTGAGATACCAGGCACCGAACATCAGAATCAATGTGATCACAAGTGAGATCACAAACACATCCTTCTGCAGCTTCGGTTCCTTCCAGAGCACTCTGGCCGGCATTTCGTTGATATAAACTGTTCTCTTTTTCATGCGAACACCTCCAAAACAAAAGATACAGCCGTACTGCTGTATCATATCATCACATGGAATCCTCATACACAGCAGATACGTGCATGAGTCTTGCCTTATTCAATCAGACCGGGTAAATACCGTGCTGTCGGCCTGATCTGGCGTTCATCTGAACACCGGCTACTCCCTCATCTGATACTAATCTAGCATAATTTGACCGCGAGTCAATATATATTCATTCAGATTATATTCTTTCTGTTTTCTCTGCGATACTGCAGAGGAGTTTTCTTTTCTATCTGTCTGAATACCTTCTGAAAATGATTCTGTGAGCTGAAGGAAAGGTAGCTGCTGATGGAAGACAATGATTCATCTGTATTCACCAGCATTCTTTTAGCCTGCTGAATTCTGGAATATTGGATATATTCAGAAATTGTCTTACCTGTTTCTTCATGAAACTTCCTTGAAAAGTATTCACAGCTGATCCCGGCAGTCTCAGCCAGCTTCCTTCTTGTAATCTTTTCAGAAAGATGTTCATGGATATACTGCACTGCTTTGCAGATTCTGTAATCATTG
This sequence comes from Erysipelotrichaceae bacterium NK3D112, assembly GCA_000701725.1. Lineage (GTDB taxonomy): Bacteria > Bacillota_I > Bacilli_A > Erysipelotrichales > Erysipelotrichaceae > Bulleidia. The sequence continues at coordinate 49,861 of JNJQ01000005.1, read as the reverse complement.
ATCTCTGTTGCATTCATATCATGGCTCAGCCTGCAGAATTCCACTTTTGCATCATCTGCAATTCTCATCAGTTCCTCAATACTCTCTGCTTCTTCCGTTCTGACCGACATCTTTTCAGCATGGCGGATGCACAATGATGCAGAAACACCGGCATCCATGGCAGTGATGGCCATGATCTGAATCAGACTGATCACAAGATTCTTCACATGGCGCAAAGGCGTTTTCCCGAAGCGCGCTTCAAAATCAGGAGGAATGATATTGATCAGAGAATGAATCTGTTCCAGATCCCCGTTTCTGATGCTGTTGAGAATTTCATGGAGAAGCTGCAGGTTTTCCGACACCCATGAAAGACTCACATCCTCATAGACCTTTTCATATAATTCAGTTTCATGATTTCTCATTCTGTCATCATTCATATCATAATCATATAATTCATCTTACATTCATACAATAAACAGAAAACCGGAACGATTATGATGAAATTAGAAATATTGCGAAACAATCGCAGAAGGAGAAATCATAATGGGTAAACTCGATCATAAGGTCTGCGTTGTCACCGGCGCAAGCGGAGGGCTTGGCAAACAGACTGCTATCCGTTTTGCTGAAGAAGGCGCATCACTCTGTATCTGTGCAAGAAACGAAACAAAACTTGCCGAAACAGCACACATCTGCAGGGAAAAAGGCGCTGAAGTTCTGGCCATGAAAGCAGATGTTACCAATTTCGAAGAACTGAAGGCATTCGTTGATGCGATATCCGAAAAATTCGGACATATCGATGCATTATGCAACAATGCCGCAACCATCAGTGCTCCCCATCCCTTCCTCGAACACACAATCGCAGATCTTGAAGAAGGGCTTCACAGCGGTCTTTACGGCACATGGCACATGATGCAGTTATGCTTCCCGCTTATGAAAGAAAACGGCGGTGCAATCCTCAATTACGGAAGTGTGGGCGGTGTCAGCGGTCTGGAAGGCTTCGCTGCCTATGCGGCTGAAAAAGAGGCAATCCGCGGTCTGTCAAGAGTTGTTGCCAGAGAATGGGGACAGTATAACATCCGTGTCAACTGTGTCTGCCCCAATGTCGCAACCGACAGATTCCTTGAAGGCATCGATCAGTCGCCGAAGGAAATCCAGGAATATCTGAAAGCATCCATGTCACAGAATGCGATGCACAGAATGGGAATGGCTTATGAAGACGCAACACCTGCCATCGTATTCCTTGTTTCGGATGACTCCAGATGGGTTACCGGACAGACCCTTCATGTGGAAGGCGGAAACTGGATCAGCGCATAACCTGAATCATTTGAATCACTGTCAAAAAGTCAGTTCACAGCTGACTTTTTTATAACTGCAGAATCGACAAAAGGGTATAATCCTTCAATGACAATCTGCACTCAGACGATACAGGTCTCTTATGATGCTTTCTGTCATCTGTGAGCATATAATGACTTTATGGAGAATCAAATCTATGGAAAAGACTAAAATCCTGCTCACAGCTCTTTGCCTGTCAGCTGCTGCCTGCTCCGCACCGCAGAAAGAAGCAGCGGTTCCGTTAAATACAGATTGTGAATCATGCACGGTCAGCTATCTCGGTCCGCAGGGCACCTATACAGAAGAAGCATGTGAACTATTCTTTGGAAAAAAGGATGTATGTACGCCATACACAACAGTCCCGGATGCAGCCGAAGCGATGTGTGAAGACCGAACGGAATACGCCGTCATTCCTCAGGAAAATACAATCGGCGGTGCTGTCATCGATTATGTTGATACTCTGATCTCATTAAAGGGAGTTTCAGTAAGCGGTGAAGTGGAACTGCCGATCTCACAGAATCTGCTTGGAAGAAAAGACACGGCTCTTTCTGATATCAAAAAAGTTTACTCTCACAAGCAGGGGATTGCCCAGTCAAAGCAATGGCTTGAACAAAACCTTCCCAATGCGGAAGTCATTGAAGTCTCCAGCACAGCCGAAGGCGCGAAAATCGTCTCGCAGTCAAATGAAACGGGTATTGCGGCAATTGCCTCAAAAGGAGCAGCTGAAGTTTACGGGCTTGAAATCCTGGCCGCCGCAATCCAGAACAACGACAACAATCAGACCCGTTTCTACATTCTTTCCGAACAGGAGCCCGCAACCGCGGATGCGCAGCGTATGGCCTTCATCGCGAAAGGAAGCGCAAAGGACCTGCCTTCTTTGATGGCTGAAATGCAGAAACAGAAGATGACCCTGGTTACCCTTCATGACCGCCCGCTCAAAACAGAACTCGGTCAGTATTACTATCTGATTGAATGTGCCGACAGCCATTATGCCGATTATCGGAAACTGACTGAAAACAGTCCGTTCGAATTCACCTATCTCGGTAGTTTCGATGTAATACGCCCGCAGTAAAAATCAGCATTGTTGTATCTGATCCGGCAATGCCGGACAATAATAATCCATCTGAAAACCAGCCCGGCTGGTTTTTTTCATATCCGGATACGAAGCAGGATTTCCAGAATCATTGACGGCACATTCAAAAGCGGCATCATACCGTTCTTTCCCCGTTCATGATCTTGCCGAATGTGAAGACAGGATTGTTTATATGTTCAGTTTCATTTCACACAATCCATATTTTTTCTTCATTTTCAAAGGGCATCATAATAACCGTAAGAACAAAGAACAGTTCTTCAGGAGAAAACAACATATGAAAAACAGTATGACAGTGATATTTGAAAATGAGGCGGAAGCCTACAAGGCATTATCGGATTTCAGAAGAGATCCGCTCAACGGCGATTACGCAATCGCAAACGCGGCAGTTGTGAAACGCAATGGTGAATCACTGAGTGTGATGGACGGCTTCGAGATGCCGGTGGGAATGAACAATTCCTCCAAAGGATGGATCATCGGTATGATCACAGGCATCTTCTTCGGATTCTACGCGATGTTCATGGGCGCCTGCCTCGGTTCCCTGATCGGCGTCTTCTTCGATCACAAGGTGCTCAAGAGAAACAGCGGGTATATGCAGGAAGCCTCAAAGCAGCTGCCCGAAGACACAACCGCACTGGTTATGGTTGTCAATGAAAAGACAGCCGGCATGATTGACGCAAGACTCGCGCATTATGAAACAGAAATCATCCGCACACCCATCCTGAGCGAAAAAGATCTGAAAGCTCAGAACGGTGAACTTCATACAACTTACTGATATCCCTCAGATCTGAAATTCCCTTCCCTCCAAAACAAAAGATCTGAAATATAATCCCCTTGAAAGCGGTGCAGGCCAGAGCGCCGCTTTTTCATGTGCAAAGTAAGTAAAAAGCTGATGTTCCCCGCATGTCATATAAACATACAGATTTCATCAGCTCCGGTTTTCAGTTCAAGATTGGAAACTCAGATTTCTCTGTTTACGCCTTCCTGATGTTTCCCAGGAAATAAAGGCTTTCCTTGGGGATTCGTTCCATCGTTTCACGGTTGACCGCGACCAGGCCGAAGGTCATCGCAAAGCCCTTCTGCCATTCAAAGTTGTCCATGAAACTCCAGTAACAATAACCAAGTACGTTAATCCCGTCATCAATGCAGCGGCTGACACCGTTCAGGGCTGTTTCAATGAACGCGACTCTTCTTGTGTCATCGCCGATACCCACACCGTTTTCGGTGACGAAGAGATCGCCTTTGAATTCCTCGTGGACTTTGCGGATCACATGTTCGAGAGCCTCGGGATAGAATTCATAATCCATCTGGGTCAGCTCAGCACCTTCCGGGCAGGGCAGCTGGCCGGTATGGTCATAAAGTGTTCTGGTATAGTTCTGAACACCGAGGAAATCATCGCCTTCAATGTAAGGCACATAATGGCTGAATTCCTCATCCCATGCCTTCTTCACAAATGCTTCTCCGCCCTCATCGACTGCCTGCAGATCATGCAGGGACAGGGTTAAGCCGACTTTGATTTCCGGATGGATCTTTTTGATGGCTGCCTTTGCGACCTGATGGGCTCTCATGACAAGAATATCGCCTTCTTCCGTTCTGGAGGATACGAAAATCTGCGGCTGCGGTGTTCCGAAAACCTGCGCATTTTCCATTGCGGCGTATTTCATATTCTCCATCATCTTTTCAAAGTTCATGCCGACCTGGACAGTGCCTTCGGCTTTCTTTGCGTTTTTGGCAGCCTGTTCAGCCATCATGCGGAAACGCTTTGCGATGGCGGCGAGCTGAAGACCCATGTTGGCCTCATTGATGGTGCAGATATATTTCACATCATTGCCATACTGTTCAGCAATGTAGGAAGCGTATCTTTCAAAATATGAAACGGTGCTTTCCGCTTCCCAGCCGCCTTTCTGAATCAGCCAGACCGGGCTGGTGAAATGCATGAGTGTGATGATGGGTTCAATGCCGTATTTGCGGCATGTGCGGATGACATCGCGGTAGTGCTCTGTCTCCTTTTCATCAAAGACACCCTCTTCCGGTTCAATCCTTGCCCATTCAACGGAGAATCTGTAACAGGTCAGACCCGCATCCGCCATTAAGCGGATATCCTCCTCATAGCGGTTGTAATGATCGCATGCAATGCCGGAAGGCTCCGTGAAGCTTGAGTGGGGCATCTGTTCCTGTGCCCAGTAGTCACTGTGAATGTTATTGCCTTCCACCTGATGAGCGGCGGTGGCGGAACCGATCAGAAAATCTTTCGGAAAGTTCATATGCAGTCTCCTTGTCACTGAAGCGGCACACAGGTTCCTTCCGTGATGCCGTTCTCATTGAATGCGTCAACTCTGACGTAATATGTTCTGTCTTTGACCAATGCGCCGATTCTCTTTTCGCCGGCTTCAAAGACCATGTAACTGTGATAAAGCTTTTCGGGGGATGAGCCGAAGAGAATGTTATATCCGAGCGCGTCATCCTGTTTTTCAATGACCACATTCATATCCAGCTCATTGGTTCTGACTGCTTTGAAAGCAGGCACAGCCGGTGCTTCGCCCTTGCCCAGTCCGAAGACTCTCAGACCGGAAACACAGGGCTTCTGGCCATAAGGAACTTCCATCTCGGAAAGTTTCAGATATCTTGCCTGATATCCTTCCTCACTTGCGATGAAATCATGGCTGAGATCGGTATCCGCCTGTGTCTTGTCACAGACTGTGAACCACGTTTCCCCGTCGACGGAGGCTTCCAGCTTCCATCTTGTGAGCAGATCTCTTTCCTCGATATATCTCGCCTGGGTACCCGGACGGATTTCACCCGGGCATTCCATATCGATCACATCATCCGCGAAGTTGATCTGCACGCCATGGACATCAAAGCAGCTGCCAAGATCAAGGCACAGCCATTCGTCCTTTGCATTGCTTTGGGCCTGCCACCAGGTCTGAATATTCTCTTCCGCTGCTTTTGCGGGTTCATGTCCCTCTGTATAAGAGGAGGCGCTCACATTCTTATGCACACTCAGTAACATCCATGCCGGATTTCTCCAGGGATCCTGTTTCATGCCTGAAACAGCCAGCGGCCAGTCGCCGTATCTCTGGTTGCAATACAGCAGACCGTCCTTGTCAAAGCCTGCCGGCCATAAGCCGACTCTTCTCTCGAAGTCATGGTTTTTCGAGATGCGCATGGTCGCGGTATGCCACCAGGTGCCCTGCTCATCCTGCATGGTTGAGCCATGTCCGGCACCGGGAAGGAATCCGCCCGGTTTATATGAATACGGGTTGTTTTCAGCCAGTACGAACGGTCCCATCGGGGAATCGGACACATATACGCCGTCCGAATAGGTATTGTACTGGGTTCCCGGACATGCATACTGCAGATAATACTTGCCGCAATGCTTGTCCATCCAGGCGCCTTCGATATAAGGCTTCTGTGATAGCATGCCCCGGATCATCATTTTGATTTCATCCGACAACATGCTTTCAGGTGCGGGATTTCTCTTCATGAAACCCTGATAGCGCATTTCAATTTCCTGCTCGCTTAACGGGAATGTGGAATTGTCCTCACCGATTCTTTCATAGCCGATTTCATACGGATGGCCTTCCACCATGACTTTCTTTTCAGTGATCGGATTCATGGTAACGGGATCCAGCTCCACGCCATAGATCGGTGTCATATTCGAACAGCCCCAGTAGAAATAAACCCTGCCGTCATCATCGATAAAGAGATTAGGATCCCAGTACGGGAAGTTTCCCTCCACCTTTTCATACGGCCCGTTAAGGATGTCCTTTGTCCGGTAACGGTCGCAGTTCTCTTCTCTTTTTGAGGCGCAGAACCAGACATATCCGTCCTTGACGCGCACATCAGGCGCGTAGTCATAAAGCGGAAGATCTGAAGGAAGTCTGTGATTTTCCCAGTTCACAAGATCATCCGAAACCCACACGCCAAGGGTCATTGAAGCGAAGATGTAATATCTTCCTTCAAAATAAATCATGCTGGGATCGGCAGCCTCACGGCAGATTTTCAATTGACCGTGCAGTCTCTGATCAAGGTTGAACTGATAGCGGTAATTCACATTCAGAGGATTACAGAGATATTTCATAATGATATGTTCCTTTCTCAACAGAATGTTTCTGTCCGTCAGGAAGCACAATCTCAGCTGCCATCGGGACGGTGATATCCATTTCCATCATATCGTTGACATATTTCCAGGCGCTTTCGATTCTTCCCTTCGGTGAATCCCAGCAGGCCTTTGCCCAGCCTAACGATCTGTCCGGGCACGGTCTGATCACAAGACCGTCTGCGGAAAGATTGATTCCGCACACCCCGTCGAACAGCCAGCCGGAAATGGCACCATAGGAATAATGATTGAGTGAATCATGCACAGTGCCGTCCTCACGGATGCCGTCCCATGTCTCCCAGATGGTTGTCGCTCCCTTGTCCACCGCATACAGCCAGGACGGGCACTCCTTCTGCAATAACAGTCTGTATGCCGTATCGATGTGTCCGTATTGGGCAAGCACGCGGCAAAGATCAGGTGTGGAAAGGAAACCGGTATTCAAATGATATCCGCCGTTCACAACCAGCGAATTGAGATCATCTGCCGCCTTCTTTGCCTCTTCTTCATCCAGAAGCCCGAAGGAGACGGGTCTGACATATTCGCACTGTCTTTCGGAATGGATTGCGCCTTCATCCGTGCAGGTGAAGCGGTATGCCTTCTTCGCATTCTTCGCGATTTCCGCATATTTTTCAGCGTCTTCCTGATGATTGAGGATCTTCGCGATCTGTGAAAGCAGGGCTGCGCTTCTGTATAAGAAGGCTGTCGCGACTTCGGGTGCGCCGTTCATCATCGTGTTTTTCATGACTTCGGTATTGTCCACACCCGGCTGACACCATTCGCCGAAATGGAATCCCTGATCAACAAGGTATTCCTTATAAGGATTGTCCTGGTATTGCGGACGTGTATCCTTCGCACGGCCAAGTGAGAAGTCAACCCACTTTGTCATCATGTCATAGTTTTCTTCCAGGATTGTTCTGTCGCCATATGCCAGATACAGGGTCCATGGAACAATCACGCAGGCATCGCCCCATCCGGAGCTTCCCTGTAACATATTGGAGATCATCGAACCGGAATTGTTTACCGGTGCGATGTTCTGAACCAGACCGTCCTCTTTCTGCGCATAGCGGCATTCATCCAGCCACTTGCGGTAAACCGGCAGGCAGTCCGAGAGATAAACCGCTGTATGCGCAAACACCTGGGCATCGCCTGTCCATCCCGCTCTTTCACGGGTCGGGCAGTCGGTCGGGATATCGCAGAAGTTGGATTTCATGGACCATAAACTGTTTAAGAACAGTCTGTTGACATCCGCATTGCCGCATTCGAAGAATCCGGTCTGTCTCATCTTTGAATAAACCGCGATGGAAGTGAATTCCGCATCACTCAGATCAATGTCTGTTTCCACCTTCGCATAGCGGAAGCCGAAGATGGTGAAATGCGGCTTATAAACATTCAGGCCTTCTTTGCAGGTATAGACAATCTTCTGTTCGATGCCGCCGTTCTGGTTTCTGTCACCGGGATTGAAATTCTCCTGAGTGAAATTGCCGTTTTCATCAAGTGTTTCACCATGCCATAAAGTGATCGTCTGCCCTTCATGCGCATGCACTCTGATTTCCGTATAACCGGCCAGGTTCTGTCCGAAATCGATAACTGTCTCGCCATTGGAAGTATGGATCAGTTTTCCTTCAAAGCGCTCCTGCTCAATGACCGGAACACTTTCCGTGAGTGCAAGATTGCCATATCCGAAGTCTTCTTTCTTCACACCATGCCAGTCCGTGATTGTCTCATTGCGGGCATCATAAATTTCACCCTTCTGAAGATCATTTTCACGGATACATCCTGACTGGGAAGCCTGCCAGTTTTCATCACTGCACAATACAGGTTTTCCATTGACTTCCAGCTGAGTGAGAAGAGCGATGTCTTTGCCGTAATAATCAGTCAGGCCGTCAATTCCGACGCTGCCGCGGTACCATCCGTCACCCAGACAGACAATGATTTCATTATCCCCTTTGACCAGAAGTTCACTGACATCATATGCCTGCACACATAAACGGGAATGATAGTCCCCCGTTCCCGGGGCCAGGACAAAGTCACCGGCTCTTTTTCCGTTCAGATATGCTTCATAGACGCCGTGCGCAGTGATATAAAGCACGGCATTGACTGTTTCCTCAAGTGAAAAACGCCTGCGCAGCACAGATGCAGGCTGACGTTTTTCTTCATTAATCTGCAGTTCAGGATTGATCCATTCCGCCTGCCACTTCTGCGGCAGTCCGTATTCAGACATTTTCATTTGAACCTCCTGTTAAGCCACTTCGCGCTTAATTCCAGGCTTTTGAGGGGATCCTTGTCAATCCAGTTCTTATGGCTTTCAAGAACCACCGCGTCAATGCCATTGGCCAGCGCGATCTCCTTCAGACCGTCCAGATCCATATTGCCCGTGCCGAGTTCCATCGAATCGGCTTTGAGAATCGGTGTGATTGCTTTTTTTGTATTACGGAAGCCGCGGTCAGTCACATGCCACTTCTTCATGCGTGTGCCCAGTTTCCTCATCCAGACTTTCGCATCTGCACCGCCATCCGTGAACCAGTAGCTGTCAAATTCAAAATTCACAAAAGCGGGGTCGGTCTCTTCGATCAGAATCTCATAGGCGCATCGGCCGGATTTCGTTTTCAGAAGTTCGGCATTGTGGTTGTGATAGAGCAGAGAAATTCCTTCATTCTTCAGAACTTCGCCGGCTTTGTTCAGCCTTTGCGCAAGTCCTTTCACAGCTGTTTCATCGCTGTAGTCAAAACGGTACATTCCGGTGATGACGACGGTCTCTGTTTCAAGATCCTTCGCATCGGCAATGACCGCCAGTGCGTCATTTTCAAGTGAGCCGAGATCAGCGTGCAGACTGATGACTTCAAGTCCGCTTTCACACATCAGCTTTTTCCAGTCAAGATTGCCGCCTTTGCCGGTGGGCATTCCCGCCGCTTTGGTCAGGATGCGCACCAGCGGCGCAGCCGGATGGATCATGAACCGGTTCAGTTCAAGTCCGTCATATCCGGCCGCTTTGATGCGTGCAAGTGTATTGCGTGCTTTGTCTTCGTTCTGTGTCACTGTTCCCAGCATGATCTGCTGGACTGCTGTTTTCATTTTTTAATCCCCTGTAAGATTCTGTTGAGCTGCTTCATGGACTGCTCGTCCGCTCCTGACTGTTTCAGCAGGCTGATCATGGTCATTCTTGCCATCATCCTCTGAAGACCCGGATTGTTTTTGACGCTTTCCGCGACATCGCCGCGTTCCGATGCGCCTTTTGCCATCATCTGTTCAACCACTTTTCCGGCTTCCGGATGCGCTCTGAGTTCACCGAGTGTATCCTGGATGGAGAAATATTCAGGATTGACCTCATCCGCGTCAAACCAGTTTGTGACAGACTGTGCAGCCTTGTTGAAAATATAGCTTTCATCCGGTTCGGCAACCTTTGTGATTGTCATTGTGTCGGTGCATTCGCCGGATACCGCCCTGAATTCATGGGTGCCGGTGATCTTCACATCCCATGTGAAGACTGTCTTTCCTTCGCATGTGCCGATCTCTTTGCCGTCCATGAACAGGGTGACACTGTTCTGATTGGAGTAGACCTTGATCTGTGTGGTTTCTTCAGCACGGTTGGCATAGCCTTTGCCGCAAAGATGCACAAACGGTGTCTTTTTGTTCCAGGCTGCCTTGTAAAGCCAGAAGGCATCCTTTCTGTATGAGCGGTCGAAGGTGACCAGACCTTTCTGATTTTCACCGTGCTTGCCGCCCTCATCTCTGCCATCGGCTGCGAAGTCGAAGAGATTCCATACATGGGTTGCCCATAAGTAAGGTCTTTCCTCGATCATCTTCAGCATATGCTCATGATAGAGCGCCTGATAATCTTCCGTGTAATCGCCCTTTTCCGGATGAGCACTATGGTAGGCGGGATTGGCATCAGCGCCATATTCCGAGAAACCGATGACTCTTTCCGGATATTTCGCATGATATTCATCGAAGAATTCATCATTCTGGTTCAGATCGCCCAGATACCATCCGAAATAGAGGTTGTAGCTGTTGATATCGGGAATTTCCAGAATCGGACTGTCTGTTTCAAGCATGAACACGTTGGCCATGACGGTGGGTCTTGTCTGATCCATTCTGTGGCACAGATCATTGAGCTGTCTGTGATTTTCCAGCAGATCCTCATCCACCGCGCTGGCGGCTGTGATTTCATTGGAAAGACCCCAGACCGCGATGCTCGGATGATTGTAGGACTGTGTGACCAGTTCCTTCATCTGGCTCAGGGTGTTTTCACGGCCGTTCTTCATATGCATGGTGATATAGGGAATTTCCGCCCATACGACCAGACCGTTCTCATCGCAGAGATCATAGAATTCCTGGGCATGCTGGTAATGGGCAAGACGCAGTGTGTTTGCGCCAAGCTCAAGGATGATATCCATATCAGCTTTATGGTCCTCAACACTTAAGGCATTGCCTTTGCCCTTGAGGTCCTGGTGTCTGGACACACCTCTTAACGGATAGCTTCTGCCGTTGAGGAAGAAGCCCTTTTCCGCATTCCATTCGAATTTGCGGCAGCCGAATCTTGTGCATACCTCATCGCCGCTTTCCAGCTTTGCGCTTGCTGTATAAAGATACGGATCATCAAGACCGTCCCATAAATGAACATTTTCAATCCTGAATTCTTCGCACGCATGACCGTTATCGGAAGATACCGTTCTGGTTTCACCGTTGACTGTCATTGTGACACTGTCCGCATTCTGCCATGTTTCAACAGTGACAGATGCGCATCTGTTTTCCAGATCGACGACCGGGGTGACTTTGATTCCCGGTGTGCCGTCCTTGAGCAGTTCGAAATGCTTTTCAGGAACCGAAATCAGTCTGACCTCACGGTAAAGGCCGCCATAGAATGTGAAGTCCGCCTTCTGGGGATAAACCGTGTTGTTATCCTCGTTGCTTAAGGATACGGCGAGAATGTTTTTCTCACTTCTTTCCGCACTCAGATCAACGCGGAATGTGCTGTAGCCGCCGTCATGATGGGCAAGATGCTTTCCGTTGAACCAGACATCCGCGCTCATCGCCGCGCCATTGAATTCCGCAAAGACACATTCGCCTGCCAGCTCTTTTGCTGTGAGCTCACGCACATACCAGCAGAGGCCTCTGTGATAATCATTGCCGCCATCCTGGCCATCAACTGCGTTCCAGGTATGGGGAACGGAAACGGCTTCACCCATTTCCGCATATTTCACCGCGTTTTCGTATGACAGATCCTTTTTCAGGAAATGCCATCCTTCTTTCAGAACTGTAATATTGCGCATATCCGTTTTACCTCCTGCAATATATATGCAGGGTATGCACGGTCCTTCCGTACATACCCGCCGTTTTTATGATTTGAATTATTTTGCCAGAGCAGCCTTGCGCTCTGCGATATCCTTCTGGACACGGACCATTTCGTCCTTGTTGAGTTTGCACTGTCTCATTGCGATCAGTGTGCAGATCCAGCCGAGAATTGCCAGACCGTATCTCAGGAACATGGTCATCCAGAACACACCGCCTGTTGCGGGATCACCCGGCTGCGGCATGGTGGATGTATAGCCGATCAGAGCAACGCATCCGGTGGCGATCGCTGCGGAGAATGAGGAGACGATCTTGTCGATCAGGCTGTATGTGCCGCTGATGACTGCCGGGATGTATCTGCCGGAACGGTCAAGCTCATAGTCAATGATATCAGCCATGAAACCTGTATTGGAAGTTGTGACGCACATCGCGAAACCGTTTGAGATGAAGGTCAGCAGAACGAACACGATCATTGTGACGCCCATGCTGGCGATGGACTGCGTACCTGCTGTCATGCGGACAACAATGAAGAATGCGATGATTGCAAGGTTTGCATAGATGCATCTGCGTGTCCAGGTGACGATGGATTCCTTGTGACCGTGCTGGCCGGCATATCTTGCGCCATAAGCTGCGAAGAGAATGGACGGCAGCATACCGATCATGCTTAATGTTGTCGCAAGGCCCATGTTTCCGATCAGGATGCCGTTGAGCATGGTGGAAACGATGGAAGCGGAGGAAGCCTGCTGGGCGATCTTGTCGGAAGCGGCGGAGAGGATATAGCTCTGCAGCGGCTTGTTGTCCTTGAGAACCTCAATCATATCGGAAAGCTTGAGGCGTTCCTTCTTGCCAAGACCTTCGAAGTTTTCCGGCTTGTCATATTCGGAGATACCGATGCAGACAAGGACGACACCGACAAAGGCGATGGTGACGCACATCCATGTGACGATGTTGAGGAATTCCTGGTTGAAGCTGCCGCCGTATGCGGGCATCAGCTTTGTATAAACGATGATGTTGAGAGCCATCGGTGTCAGATAGTTGAGAACGGTCTGCCATACGCCGACTGTCGGACGCTGCTTTGGATCGTTGGTCATCAGAGCCGGCAGTGTCTGCGCGGTCATATTGACGATTGTGTAGCCGACAACATACAGCATGTAGAATGCCAGGAAGACGGGAATGCCGTGTCCCTTGCTGGAGAAGAAGTTGAACATGCATAACAGACCAAGAGACTGGATTGCCCAGCCGATCAGCATGAGCGGTCTGACTTTGCCAAACGGAGTGTTGAAACGGTCATAGACAAACGCCAGCAGCGGATCGGTGATCGCGTCGAAGATTCTTGTGAAGGTGAGCAGTCCGCCGACAACCACAGTCGCGATGCCATAGCCGATACTTGCGGAATAGCTGGCAAGACCGATCAGAAAGTAAACAGCCATGCCGTTGAAGGCATTGAAGGCAACCAGAATGATCTGCCAGAGTTTTGCTTTGCGATACTGAACTTCTGTGTTCTGTGAAACCTTTTCCATGATTTTCTCCTTTTTTGAATGATGGGAGCTTTCCCCTTTTGTTACAATCTCATTGTAGAAAGCGCATACATCCGCGTAAAGTCAAAAACCAAAGTGAAATTACAATTATTCGTGATTGTGTTAAAATGATTTGTAACCGCTTAACAAACAGATTTTATCGCAGTTATTTACAATCCCGAAAACACATTCATTTATAATAATGCCAAAAAACGCATGTTATAAGGAGATACTCTATGGACCGGATCATGACCAATGCCGAAGCCAATCTCATCCTTCTGCAGTCAATCATTCCCGCGGATGAAAAACTGTATGTCTGGTGTTTCAGCTATGACGGGGAATATATTGCCTCCTATTGCCCGGAACATCTTGTCAGTATGTTTGAAAAAGCCTTCCGCGCCCTTGGCACCATGGAGAAGGCAAAACAGCTCGCCAATGATAAAAACCGGAGAATGCCATGTCTGATCGGCAGTGCGGTGGGCATGCAATGGGCCGTCACGTTTGAAGCAGGCAAAACCGATGATCTGATTTTTCTGATCGGTCCCGTCTTCTATTCCAGACCGGATACGGGACAGCTTCAGTCCGCCCTGCACACTGCGGCGAAAGGATATCAGAATCTTTCCTGGATCAGACAGATGTGCAATTCCGTTGATGAGCTGCCCGTCATGCCCTATTCCATCTTCACCCGCTATGTCATGATGATTCATAACACCCTCACCGGAGAACAGGCAGGACTCGAAGCTTTGCACAGGGAGGATGAGCGGGAGGAGACAGCCGCCGACAATTCACCGGGTGTGCGCAACCGTCTGAAAGTCTGGCAGAATGAACAGGCGCTGCTGAGGATGGTGGCGGAAGGAAACATCAATTACCACGATGTATTGAAATCCAGCTCTGATATCTCGCCGGGTGTTCCGGTGCGCGGACGCGATCCTCTGAGGCAGCAGAAAACCAGCGTGACCGTCTTCACAACTCTGGTCTCAAGAGCCGCCATGGTGGGAGGTCTTTCCCCGGAAATCGCCTATGCGCTTGGCGACTCCTATATCCAGAATGCGGAAGACTGCAAGGATTCGGGAGAACTCTCCGCCCTTGCCAACGCGATGTATCATGATTTCATTTATCGTGTCCATTATGCCCGCGCCAATCCGGATTATTCCCATGCCGTTCAGAAGTGCTGCGATTATATTGAACTGAATCTGGATCAGAAGCTTTCCGCTGCCGATCTTGCCCCTCTGGTCGGTTATACCGAATACTACCTGACTGACAAATTCAGAAAGGAAACAGGTGTATCACTGAGCAGCTATATCAGAGACAAGAAAATAGAAAGAGCGAAAATTCTTCTGGAAACCACCGCGCTTCCCATATCGGAAATCGCCGACATGCTTGCCTTCAACACACCAAACTATTTCATCCAGTGCTTCCGCAACGTGGAAGGATGCACCCCGGCCCGGTACAGAAAGAAGAACAGAACACAATGATGAAAGGAGCTCAATTCCCCTCTCCTGTTTCCTGATTGTTTTCAGATCACAATGCCGTCGCAATGATCGATTTCATGCTGGATGATCTGTGCGGTGAAGCCGGTGAAGGCCTGTGTGTGCCGGACAAACTGCATATCCTCATAGGCAACCGTGATATTTCTGTAACGGATGGCCTTGCGCATGCCGGAAAGAGACAGGCAGCCCTCTTCCGTTTCATATCTGTCCTGTTTTGCAATGATCTTCGGATTGATCATGATGAGCGGCATATTCATGAACTCGACGACGATGAAGCGCTTCTTCACCCCGATCATATTGGCTGCCATTCCGACGCAGTGCGCACGGTTTGCCATGAATGTGTCGAGCAGATTTCTGACATCATTCAGATCATCCTTTGTGGTTGGCTGTGATTTCTGAGCTAAGAAAAACATGTCTCTGACAATCGGTTTCTGCATGTTTCCTCCTCACTCGTAAATGATGCTATGGATATCGAGATGATAGATGACATCCTTGCGTTCCACCACCACATTGATCCGCTTCATGAGCTCCTCATTGTCACGGATGTGGTTGAGCAGCTCGCGGGTCGGATTGACCGCAGTGGGATGGCCGGTGTTTTCAAACATTGTCAGATCGCCGTTGGTGTCTCCATAGCTGTAACATTGTGAAAGATCCAGATCATAGAGCTGTTCCATCTCATGAATGGCTTTTTTCTTGGATATGGAATCCCACATCGGCGTGATTGCGCCGGTGTAAATGCCATTTTCATCGGTGTGATAGACTGTTCCTCTCCAGTTGTCGAAGAGATATTTTTCCGCCATATAATTGACCAATGCATCGGGAGAACCGGAGATGGCAATGATCTTATGACCAAGTTTCCGGTGTCTTTCAATCTCATTTCTCGTGAACTGGTATACTCTGTCGCCTTTCTGCTCAATGACCTTCTTCGCGATCAGATTGATATGCTCGCTTGAGATTCCGACCGTGACGCGCTTGAATGCCTCCACCATGCGGTCCAGATAAATATCATAATCCCCCTGTCTTCTGTCCCATGCCATGAAGGCGGGTCTGACACGATCCGTCCACTCGGAGGCATCGATCAGCTCATGAGTGACCATCTTTTTAAACACTTCCGTAATCAGACCTTCTCTGTAAATCGTGCCGTCGATATCAAAGAATGCCGCAATATTATTTCCCATAAAACACCTCGTCCTTACAACCATTGTACACAAAAGGACATCCCCTTGTGAGGATGCCCTGCAGTTTAAACGGTAATGATTTATTCGGTGATTGCGTTGCCGGTGTAGAGCTGATAGTACCTGCCCTTCTTGTCAAGCAGATCCATATGGTTGCCCCGCTCAATGATTCTTCCCTGTTCGAGAACCATGATGCAGTCACTGTTTCTGACCGTGGAAAGACGGTGGGCAATGACGAAGGTGGTTCTGCCTTTCATCAGGGCATCCATGCCTTCCTGAACCAGTTTCTCGGTACGGGAGTCGATGGAGGATGTTGCCTCATCAAGAATCATCGCAGGCGGATCCGCCACCGCGCATCTGGCAATGGCAAGCAGCTGTCTCTGTCCCTGGGAGAGGTTGCCGCCATCTCCCTTGAGCATGGTGTTATATCCGTCGGGAAGTCTTTGGATGAAGCCGTCCGCTCTGGCCAGTCTGGCCGCGGCGATGCATTCCTCATCGGTTGCGTCAAGTCTGCCGTATCTGATATTTTCCATGACCGTGCCGGTGAAGAGATGGGTGTCCTGGAGA
Source organism: Erysipelotrichaceae bacterium NK3D112 (assembly GCA_000701725.1). Classification (GTDB taxonomy): domain Bacteria; phylum Bacillota_I; class Bacilli_A; order Erysipelotrichales; family Erysipelotrichaceae; genus Bulleidia. The sequence goes on along the minus strand of JNJQ01000005.1, from coordinate 33,323 downwards.
ACCATACCCAGCGATCTTCTCAGATCCGGCTTTCTGATCTTGTTGATGTTGATGTCATCGAAACGGATCTTTCCGTCATCAATGTCATAGAAACGGTTGATCAGGTTTGTAATGGTTGTCTTGCCGGCGCCGGTGGAACCGACGAAGGCGATCTTCTGACCGGGTTTTGCCTCGATGTCAATGTCATGGAGAATGGTCTTTCTGCCGTCATATGAGAAGTCGACATTGTAAAGATCCACCTTGCCCTGAAGTCTTTGATATGTGACCGTGCCTTCCGCCTTGTGCGGATGTCTCCATGCCCACATGCCGGTCTTCTTATCGGTTTCATGAATCTCACCGTTTTCATCTTCCTCGATGTTGACGAGCTCAACATAGCCTTCATCGAATTCAGGCTTTTCATCCATCATCCTGAAGACACGCTCCGCACCTGCCATCGCGTTGACGATGGAAGCGAACTGCTGGGAGATCTGTGTCACCGGCATGGAGAAGCTGCGGTTGAGGGAAAGGAAGGAAACCAGGGTTCCGAGGGTTAAGCCGAACAGATTGTTGAGGGCCAGCACACCGCCGATGACAGCGATCAATACATAGGAGATATTTCCCAGGTTCGCCATCACAGGCATCATGATGTTGGCATATTTGTTCGCGTTGGCCGCATTCTCACGCAGCTCATCGTTCAACTTTTCAAAGCCTTCAATGGATTTGTCCTCATGGTTGAACACCTTGACAACCTTCTGGCCGCTGAGCATTTCCTCAATATAGCCGTTGAGGGCGCCAAGCGACTTCTGCTGTGCGATGAAGTAGTTTCTGGATCTGCCGCCGAGTTTTCCTGACACTGTCAGCATGACAAAGATCATGAACACGGACACAACCGTCAGAGGCAGGCATAACATGACCATTGAAACAAATGTGACCACGACCGTGACCGAACTGTTGACGATCTGCGGCATGGACTGGCCGATCAATTGTCTCAGGGTGTCGATATCATTGGTATAGACCGACATAATATCGCCATGGGAATGCGTATCAAAGTATTTGATCGGAAGGGATTCCATGTGCGTGAAGAGCTCGACTCTGAGCTTTTCCATGGTTCCCTGGCCGACGGTGACCATGATGCGGTTATAGCTGTAAGCGGAAATGACGCCGAGTCCAAGCACACCCGCGAGTTTCAGAAGTCTTGCCGCAAGCGGTGCGAAGTCCGGGTTCTGCGTATTGAGCAGCGGAACGATATAATCATCGATCAGGGTTCTTGTGAACAGGGTTGACTGCACACTGCAGAAGGCGGTGATCATGATCAGAATGATGACAAGAAGGAAATGCCAGCCGTAATAGCGGAACACATAGCTGATAATCCGTTTCAATGTACCGGTATCGAGTTTTCTCATCGGTACTCTGCTTCGTGTACTCATGACAGCCTCCTTTCCTATGCCTGAGCGGGTGCGGAGTCGAAGTCCGCGCCGCCGCCCATGACCTGGGTCGTGTAGATTTCCTGATAGATCTCATTGTTCATGAGCAGGTTCTCAGGTGTATCAAAGCCGCTGACCTCACCTCTGTGCAGTACGAGCACTCTGTCCGCGTCCATAAGTGAGGCGAGTCTCTGTGAAATGATGAGCTTGGTGGTGCCGGGAATGGTTTTGCGGAAGGCTTCGCGGATGGAGGCATCCGTCGCCGTGTCAACCGCGCTGGTTGAGTCGTCCAGAATCAGCACTTTCGGATTCTTCATCAATGCTCTGGCAATGCAGAGTCTCTGTCTCTGACCGCCTGACACATTGGTGCCGCCCTGTTCAATATAGGTATGATAGCCGTCCGGCATCTTTTCAATGAACTCATCGGCGCATGCCATCTTACAGGCGGCAATGCATTCCTCTTCGGTGGCGTTTTCGTTGCCCCATCTCAGGTTGTCAATGATGGTTCCGGAGAACAGGACATTCTTCTGAAGAACCACCGAGACCTGATCGCGAAGCACTGCCATGTCATAATCCTTCACATTGACGCCGCCGACTTTGACTTCACCTTGTGTGGCATCATAAAGACGGCTGATCAATGAGACAAAGGTGGATTTTCCCGAACCGGTCGGGCCGAGAATACCGATGGTTTCACCGGATTTGATATGCAGATCAATATCTTTCAATACCGCTGCGCCGGTGCCTGATTTATAGGAGAAGGTCACATGATTGAAATCGATGGAGCCGTCCTCAACATGCATCACCGGGTTTTCGGGATTGGCAAGATCCGGAACCTCATTGAGGACTTCCGAAATTCTCTTGGCGGAGGCGATGGACATCGTGATCATGACAAAGACCATCGACAGCATCATCAGACTCATCAGGATGCTCATGACATAGGAGAACATTGATGTGAGGTTGCCGGTTGTCATATTGCCCGCCACCACATGTTTCGCGCCGAACCATGACAGCGCGATGATGCAGGAATAGACCGTCAGCATCATCACCGGGTTGTTGAGAATAATGAACTTCTCAGCTTTCATGAAGAGATCTTTCAGATTGCCGGCAGCCTTTCTGAACTTCTGGTTTTCGTAATCCTCACGGACAAATGCCTTGACCACACGGATCGCGGAAACATTCTCCTGCACCGATGCGTTGAGGTCGTCATATCTGGTGAACACCCTGTTGAAAGCAGGCATCGCGTGGCTGGTGATGAAAACCAGCGCGCAGGCAAGAAACAGCACCGCAACTAAGAAGATCACGGAAAGATCCGGGCTGATGATGACACACATCACAATCGAGAACACCAGCATCAGCGGAGGTCTGACCGCGATACGGATGATCATCTGGAACGCATTCTGCAGATTGGTCACATCCGTGGTCAGTCTTGTGACAAGACCGGCAGTCGAGAACTTATCGATGTTGGAGAAGGAATATTCCTGAACCTTCTTATACATGTCATCACGGACATTGGCCGCGAATCCGGTCGCCGCCATCGCCGCATGTCTGCCCGCCTGGGTTCCGAAGTAAAGAGACGCGAACGCCATCAGAACCATGAGTCCGCCGTATTTGAGCACAGCCTGCATGTTTCCGGCGTTGATGCCCTGGTCAATGATCATTGCCGTGACATAGGGAATCAGCACTTCCATGACAACTTCCGCGGCTGTGAATAAAGGTGTCAGCAGTGTCACTTTCTTATACTGCTTCACCTCTGCCAAAAGTGTTTTCAGCATCACCTCATACCTTCCTTTCCTCAATATTTCCGTATAGTTTTCTGAGCAGTCCGTTCAGTGTTTCAATCTCCTGATCATCCAGACCTTCCAGCAGATCCTGCTCCGACTGGTTTCTGGCAGCCCGCATCATTTTACCAAGTGCAACCGCCTTATCCGTCAGACTGACAATTTTCGATCTGCGGTCGGAATCATCTGTTTCGCATGTGACGAACCCTTTTTCGTAAAGTCTGTTGACCAGACCGACGATGGTAGGATGAGAGACATCGAGAACCTTTTCAATCTCCTTCTGGGCAATTGACCCGCCGCTGCGTTCAATCACCACGAGCACCTGAGCCTGTGAAAATGTCAGATCATGCTCTCTCAGATCATTATCCCCGAGTGCTTTCATCCGGTCGCTGATCACCTTGATCAGAAATCCGATTTCGTTATGAATCATGAAAGCCTCCTTTCTGTAGCTTGCTACATTTATTGTAATATACCTGTTTCCGATGTCAATCGGCACATGCATGCCGCAACGATTACCACGCATGATTTCATGACAACGTTTCATGAAATCCGCTTCTGATACCGGCAAAGGGTATCTTCCAAAACCGCTTTATTTATATGAATATTTTCGCTATTCAGGAAATCAGCAGAAGCTCAATCTTCCTGAATAATCCCTTATTCAGCCGTGAAATTTCATGAAATATATGAAATGGTGTTTTCTTGTTTCACCGATGAATATATAATGAATTTAACGACATGATTATTAAAATAATCAACAGAAGCACATCGTTTTTATCAGGAGTACCATTTATCATGAAAAACAAAGAACGAATACCCACGATGAAAGATGTCGCAGCGGAAGCAGGCGTTGCCTTGGGTACTGTTTCAAAAGTGTTTAACGGATTTCCGGTCGGTGAAAGCTATCGCATCAGAGTTGAACAGGCGGCTAAAAAACTCGGGTATCGCGTAAATAATTATGCCCGCGGTATGCGTACCAACCGGACAAACACCATTTCCATTATCATGCCGATGATTTGTCATCCGTTCTTTTCAAAACTGACGGAATGCATCATCCGCGAGCTTGACAGTCATAACTACAATACATTTGTTTCCGTTACTGACAGAAATCCGAAGGCGGAAGCCCGGTGTATCCGGATGGTCGCGCAGAACAAAACAGACGGTATCATAGCATTGACCTATGATCCCGATTTCAATAATATCGGCAATATTCCCTTCGTCAGTATCGACCGCTCATTCACCGGTTCCTGTCCCTGTATCACTTCGGATAATTATACGGGCGGACAGATTGCCGCGGCCAAACTTCATGAACTCGGCTGCCGGAAACTCCTATATGCGAGAACCGGCTCACCGGTCCCCGGAGAAACCGATAAACGCGGCTACGGTTTTGAAAACTGGTGTCAGACGAATTCCGTTTCTTATGACATTATCAACGCCAAAGTAGACAATGATCAGATGATCGAAAAAATCCGGGAAATGGTGGAAAACGGCACTTTCGATTATGACGGGATCTTCTGCAGTACGGATCTGCTTCTGATTCTGATACGCAATGAATTAAACAGGCTTGGCATCCGCATCCCGGAAGATGTGCAGATGATCGGCTTTGACGGAAGTATCGATTTCTATACGGGTCTGCCGGTGTGTTCCTCCATTGAACAGCCGATCGAACAGCTGGCCAAAGTCGCAGTCAACACGATCCTCAATTACGATTCGGAAAACACCCCCAGCCTGATCTGCCTTCCGGTCAGATATATCCCCGGCCCCACAACAAAGGATTGGATCTGAAGACACAGAACACAATCATTGACATCTGCCTGACGGCAGATGTTTTTTTTCGTGAACCAGGTACTCAGAAGAATCCAAAGCCATTTCATCCAAAAAGAAAAACCGGCAGCCCGGTCGGGAAATCCGCAATCAGCGTTTTTCTGACATGGCTGCCGGTTTGTTTGATTCAGATCTGCGCGCAATCTGTACATCATTGAAAGTGCCTTTGCACAGGCCTTTTCAAAGCTGCAGACAATTGTGCGTTTACTTCTGTCAATTGAGACAATGTGCCTGAATCTTACTGATTCATGACAAGATCATGCTTATCGATATCAACGATCGCCTTGCCGTCAGCCATGAAGCTGATTGTATCAGCAGAGAGATCGGTATAGATAACGGTTGAAAGCGCCTGCTCACCGTCATTGATAAAGACTTCGACACTGTAGCGGTCAAGAATGATACGGAGTTTGATATCTCCGCCCAGATCCTTGACTTTCATACTGCGTTTGGAGATAACCGCATTTCTGATGCCTGAGTATCTTCTGTCCACAGTCACGAAGTGGTCTTTTCTCTTATATCTAATGGATGTGTAAAGATTGTCATCGGAAGCGACATGAATCTCAAACAGTCCGTACGCATCTTCAGAATCAGCTCTGACATTGACAGTCATATCAAGCATACGTCCGCTGATTCCGTCCAGAGTCATCTTTTCACATACCGGAACATCTCTGTACAGGGTTTCATTGCCCCAGTAGTTTTCAATTTCTCTGACCGGGTTCTGAATCAGATGATTGTCCTTGATATGAAGTTCGCGCGGGATTGTCATCTGTCCGAACCATGCGAAATTCTTGGCTCCATAAGCAATCGACTCCCAGTTCTGCATCCAGGCAACCATGATACGTCTTCCGTCCGGTGCGATCAGGGTTGTCGGTGCATAGAAATCCACACCGCCGTCAATCGGCTGATCATTTTCTTCGATCAGTTTTGTATTCTCCTGATCAAATGTACCGATCAGACACAGTGTGCCATTGCCCGGATTGTATTTGTCAGGGGTTTTTGTCATATTCATCGGGCTGCAGATCAGAGCGTGTTTGCCGTCAAGCTCGAAGAAATCGGGGCATTCCCAGATTGTGCCGTAGCGGCCGTTATTCTCCGCCAGCACACTCTTGAACGTCCAGTCAATGCCGTTCTCGCTTGTATAGTAAACAATCCGTCCGTCTGTCTTGCCTTTGCATGCACAGATCACGCATGCCCATGTTCCGTCATCCAGACGGAATACTTTCGGATCACGGAAATCGTAGCGGCTGTAGCCTTCGGGCAGATCTTTGCTTGTGAGAACAGGGTTGCCTTCATATTTGACATATTCCCCATTGTCATCAATAACGGCGACGCACTGTGTCTGGATGTATTTCTTATACTCGTCGGTCACATTGACACCGGTATACATCAGTGCCTGTCTTCCGTCATTCAGTTCAAATGCGCTGCCTGAGAAACAGCCGTCCGCATCTGCCGTTGTATCCGGAGCAAGGGCAGCCGGAAGATATTCCCAATGAATCAGATCTTTACTTTTGGCGTGAGCCCAATGCATGGGGCCCCAGCGATTGTCATACGGGAAATACTGGTAGAAAAGATGGTATTCACCCTTGTAATAAGAAAATCCGTTCGGGTCATTCATCCATCCGCTTCTTGAAGAAAGGTGAAACCGCGGTCTTTCTTCTTCAAGGACTGAATTTCCTACTTTTGCCTCATATTCCCGTGCATCATTTAACATCTGGCTGCTCATAAATTACTTCCATTTCTAATAAATATTGGTATCTCCCGGCATACCCGCCGGGAGATACCAATCAATAGTATAACTGATTATTTGTTGAATGCGTCGAAATACTTCTGGTGAATTTCAAGATATTCTGTTAAGCCATAAGCTTCGAGATCGGACTGCAGCTTATCCCATGCAGCATCATCGAAACCGTCCTTGACAGCGTTGGACTTGAATTCGTTGATAACCTTTGTCAGGTCAGCACTCAGATCAGAGCACTTCTTGGTGTCGTCTGTTGACATGAAGACGTTCGGGAAGACATACTTTTCGTTGATGTCAGGTGTGTAGTATTTTTCAATCCAGTCGAGACGATACTGAGCATCATCAGGGCATGTTACGTAGACATCATAGTATTCATCGAGGATAGCGAGCGGGCCGCCGACAGCTTCAGCTTCACGTACTTCTACAGGGGAAGCATCGCCAAGCCATGTGTGCTTCAGCATCGGTTCGCCCTTATCGTTCTGGCTCATTTCGAAGATATCGAAGTCATCGTCTTCACCGTATGTACCCCAGTTGTTCTGCGGGGACTGGATCGGATTGTACATCTGGTCGAGCCATGCGCAGATCAGTGCAGGGTTCTTTGCAGTAGCAGTTACAACACAGCGGCCTCTGTCGAAACCGGAAGTGAAGGAACCGTTGTCAGCTGTGAGGTTTCTTGTGTCGGCTGTCAGAACAGGCATCGGTACCCAGCTCTTGCCGGCAATCAGGTCGTCCATGGAGACCTGTGCAACGTTTGCAACGTCCCAAGTGAAGCAGACGCCATAACGTCCGGACTTACCCTTGGCAACATATGTGGACCAGTCCTGAGTGAATGCTTCAACGTCGATGAGGCCTTCATCATAGAGCTTGTGGAGCCATTCGAGACCCTTCTTGAAGCCTTCCTGTGTAGCAGAGCTGACAACCTTGCCTTCGTCAGTAACAACGATGTGTCTGCCCGGATCAGGATCGCCTAAGCCTTCGCCGAAGCCGTTGATCAGAATCATCGGATCCTGGCCGCCGTCATTCATGATGCAGGACATCGGGATGATGTCGCCGTCGATATTGAATTCAGCCTTGAGCTTGTCAGCGTTGTCTTTGAAAGCGAGCAGAGTCTTTTCGAATTCATCAACAGTTGTCGGAACTTCGAGACCGAGGAAATCGAGCCAGTTCTTGTTGATGAAGGACATGTTGTCGAGTACCTGAATCGCTGTCTTTTCATAACCGAGCTGTTCGATCCAGGGCAGAGCCCAGATGTGACCGTCTGCATCTTCGCACATTGTTCTGTACTCAGGAGCCTTTTCGAAGACTGTCTTGAGGTTAGGCATGTACTTGTCGATGTATTCTTCAAGAGGGATGATAGCGCCCTGCTTCGCATACTTCAGCAGGTCTGTGTCGCCGAATCCGGCAGTGAAGACGAATTCAGGAAGTGTCTTGACGTTGGACATTTCAAGAGCAATCTTGTCGCCCCACTGGTCGTTCTGGATTGCCTTCCAATCTACATGGACGTTTGTAGCTTCTTCAAGACGCTTGAAGATTGTACGGTTGTTCGGTTCGGATTCTGTACCTGCAGGGTAGCTGATCAGACCGCTGATTGTTGCTTTTTCAGCAAGAGGGAATGTCAGATCTGCGGGATCGACATCACTGCTGCTTCCGCCGCCGGAAGGTGTGCTTCCGCCGCCGCCACCGCAGCCAGCCAGAAGGGCAACAGCCATCAGAGCTGCGCCTGCTTTTTTTACTGTGTTGTAAAAGTTACTCATGTTAAATTTTTCTCCTAAATAAATTTTTAACCCTTGACCGCACCGGCCATGATTCCGCTGTCGAAATACTTCTGGAAGAACGGATACATGATCATGAGCGGTAAGCTTGAGATGATGATTGTCGCATACTTCAGCAGTTCGGCCAGCTGGGCACGGGCTGCTGTACTCTGCATGTCTGAGACCATGCCCGGTTCAGGCTGGTTCTGAATCAGGATTGAACGGAGAACCAGCTGCAGAGGCTGTTTGGATGCGCTGTTGAGGTAAATCATTGCATCGAAGTAGCTGTTCCACATACCGACAAAGTTCCACATGGAAATGGTCGCGATAATCGGTGTGCAGACCGGCAGCAGAATCTGGAAGAAATAAACCATTTCATCTGCGCCGTCGATTTCGGAAGCTTCCTGAAGATCCTTCGGAATTCCCTGATAATAAGTTCTGGCAATAATCATGTTCCAGACACTGAACGCGCCCGGGATCAGGATTGCCCAGATGGTATCAAGCATGCCGAGATTGGAAATCAGCAAGTATGTAGGGATGAGGCCGCCGCCGAAGAACATCGTGATGATAAAGAGCGTATTGAAGAAACCTTTGCCTTTAAAATCAGGACGGGACATCGGGTAAGCTGCCAGCAGAGTAATAACTCCGGAAATGATTGTGAAGAGAATCGAGTAGATCAGGGCGTTTTTGAAACCGACCCAGATCTGACTGTTGCTCATAACACGCTCATATGCCGTAAGCGTCCATTTTGAGAAGTCAAATGTCAGACCTTTGTTCTGCAGTGTAACCGGATCAATGAATGAAGCCAGGATGATATAAATCATCGGCAGAATGATCGCCACGCAGAACAGACCAAGGAGAATGTAACCGATAATGAGGATTACTTTATCCTCTGTAGGATACTTGGAGAATTCGCTTTTCTTTTTCTCACTCATATTTCTCCCTCCATGATCAATACATACCCTTGCCATCATTCATGTTCTGAACAACCTTGTTCATACTGACCAGAAGGATGACATTGATAATGGTGTTAAACAGACCGACGGCGGTGGAGAAACCATAGTCACCGTCAAGAAGACCTTTTTTGTATGTGTACGTGGAAATGATTTCCGAAGCACTCATGTTCAGGTCAGTCTGCAGAGCATATGCCTTTTCGAAACCGACGCTCATGATGTTACCGACAGCCATGATGAACTGAATCAGGACTGTGTCCTTGATTGCAGGCCATTCAACTGCCTTGATCTGCTGAATGATGTTTGCACCGTCAATAACTGCTGCTTCCTTCAGTTCCTTGCTGGCGTTGGACAGTGCGGCTGTATAAATGATGGAGCCCCAGCCTGCGCCCTGCCAGATACCGGATGCGATGTAGATCGTACGGAATGCGGACGGCATAGTCATGAAGTTTGTCTGTGTGCCGAGCAGTGAGTTGATCATACCTGTCGGAGAAAGCAGGATACGGACGATACCGCAGAGGACGATAACAGAAATGAAATTCGGCATGTAAAGAACAAGCTGAATTTTCTGCTTGATTTTCGAGCTCAGGATTCGGTTGAGCAGGAAGGCAAGCAGAATCGGTACCGGGAATCCCCAGAGCAAGCCAAAGACACTCAGCTTCAATGTGTTCATGAGGTATCTCATAAAGTCAGGAGAGGAAAGGAATCTTGAGAAATGACTGAATCCTACCCACTCACTGCCGAGAATTCCTCTGAACGGGTTGTAATCCATAAATGCAATCAGAACACCGCCCATTGGAACATATCTGAAGATGATTGTCAGAAGGAACGCCGGTAAAATAAAAATCGCATAAAGCTGCCAGTGCTGTTTAATGTAAAGCAGAGTGGCATGCAGTTTCGAGTTATTAGTCGAAACCTTTTCCATTGAACCCTCCTTTTGAAAACCACCGATTGTGCATTTGCACGCCGCGGCCAGATAGTGTTTTGCACAGTAAGCGGTTTCAAGTTCAAAACTAATTTATCAAAAGCGCTACGCAACGTCAATTGTTTGTGAAACGTTTTTTCACATTTTGGCGGCATATAAAGCGGAATGGCCTATTTCCGAACAATATCTTATCCGTCCATATTAAAATCTGTTTTATCCATGAATCTTTGAGCGCCGACTCTCGCGGAACATTTTTTGAATCCATCCGGTCCGAGAAACAGGACATGATCCGTTATCCTGTCATCCGCGGGAAAATGCACTGCCGGATCACGCCGGAACCGGAATTCACGGCTTTCGTGAAACGTTTTTTTGCTCTTTTCTTGTAATCTCAGCAAATGCAAGTTATTATCTTTTTGTGCATTTGCATCGTTGCGCTTTGCGCCCGTATATTTGACAGTCCGAATACCTGAATGTTAAATTTATAAGGATAGATAAGGACTTAATAATAATGGGAAAAAAGGTTACAATCCAGGACATTGCCGATGCACTGGGACTTTCCAGAAATACTGTATCCAAAGCAATCAACAACTCAGAAGGACTCGCTGAAAGCACAAAGCAGATGATCCTCGAAAAGGCTGTGGAAATGGGTTATAAGCAGTTTTCCTATGTGATGGCAATGAGTGATCTTGTCAATAACAAACTCTCATCCGACAGTCCCCGCCAGATCGGGGAAGTCGCTCTGTTCACAACTTCTTATCTGACCAAGGGAAGCTATTTCGCGACTCTGCTGCTGGATAAGTTTCAGCACGAAATCAGCCTGCTCGGTTATTCCATGGTCTCGTATGTCATCCAGAAGGATGCCATCGATTCCCTGACACTGCCGCTTACGTTCGACCCTGAAAAAACGTGTGCCGTTGTCTGCGTCGAGCTTTTTAACAATGAGTATGCGGATCTGGTATGTTCTCTTGATCTGCCGGTGCTGTTTGTGGACGGCCCGTGTATGTATAACAGACGGAGTGTCAACTGCGATCAGCTCTTGATGGACAATGAAACGGAAATCTCGCAGTTCATTCATGAGAAGGCATCCCGGGGACTTACCCGCTTCGGCTTCATCGGCGACCGTAAACATTGCCAGTCGTTCTATGAAAGATATTGCGCCTTCAGAATCTCCCTGGATACCGAAGGTCTGAAATATGATGAGAAATTCGTCATCTCGCCTGAGGACCGGGATCTCATCCAGCTTGAGGAAGCTCTCAGGAACCTTGATGAATATCCTGATGTCTTCATCTGTGCCAATGACTTCCTTGCCATTGACGCAATGATGATTCTCAAGCGTCTGGACAGCGGGCTTCTGAATCAGATCCGTTTCCTCGGATTTGATGATTCACATGAATCACGGATCTTCACACCGGCTCTCTCCACGATCCACATCCACACCCAGTCAATGGCTTACGCTGCGGTTCAGCTGCTGATGAGCAGAATGCAGTACCCGACGATGGAATATCGGACAGTCCATATATCAACGGATCTGATCCAGAGGGAATCCACCGAATTCTGATATACGGTAAAGCTTTATGAGTTATTTTTCCTATGACAGCAAATTCAGCCAGGTTCTGATCAAACTCTCTTACAGCTGCTGGCTGAACGTACTATGGATGCTGTGCTCACTTCCGGTCTTCACGATCGGCGCATCCACAACAGCGCTTTATTCAGTAACGCTGAAAATCGCGGATGACACGGATTCCAACATCACAAAACAGTTCTTCAAATCCTTTAAGGAAAACTTTGCCCAGGCAACCAGGCTGTGGCTGATCATGCTGGCAGCCGGCATATTCCTTACAGTGGATCTGCTCTTTGTATACCGCCTGCGCGCTTCATCGGCAGGCACCATGGCTGTCTTATGGACGCTTGTCATGGCCTTTATCATCGGGGCATGTGTTGTGTATGTCATCGTGCTGCTCAATCTGTTCCCGCTTGTCGCAAGCTTTGTCAACACCGATATGGAAATGCTGAAAAACGCATTCCTGGTCGGCGTCAGATATCTGTTCGCAACCATTACCATGTTCCTGATTCATGTGGTAATGTTTCTGGCGATTGTGATTGTCTTTACGCCTTTGGCGATATTCGGAGAAGGTCTTTGCGCACTGCTGTGCTCTTATGTTCTGCGGAATGTGATCAGCCTGCTTTCCGTTCCGTCTGATCAGGAGGATCAATAATGGTCAAGCCCAGGGGTACAGAAGAACATTTCCATCTCAAAGAGTCCTTTAAAAAAATGACTTTCAAGGAGAAGATCGAATACATCTTCGCCTATTATAAATTACCTGTCATCACTGCTATTATCGCGGCCGCAGTGTTGATATCTACAGCCGTCGAACGGGCGAACAGGAAGGAGCCGGTGCTTTATACGGCATTTGCCAATGTAGGGATTGGCGAGACTCTTCTTGATCATCTGACCGACGAGTACCTCACGTTTGCCGGCAAAACCAGCAAACAGGGAGTGTCCGTTTACCTGGACCTCTACATTTCAGATGATGCGTCATCTGAAAACCATCAGTACGCATATGCTTCCAAGCTGAAGGTTCTGGGTGCACTCAGTTCCCGCCAGCTTGATGTTGTGTTTATGAACAAGGAAGCGTATGACCTGTTTTCATCCAGCGGATTCCTCTGCCGCCTCGATGACCTGCTCAAGCAGGACACAGAGCTCTACAATGAGCTGAGTGATCTGATTGTAAGCAATACGGTCATCCTGGATGACAATGCCATTGAGTATGATCTGGGCGAAGCCGAAGAGTATAAGGCTGAAACAACTGAAATTCCGAACGGCCTGGATGTCTCAACCGCGCCTTGTCTGGCAAGTGCCGGTTTCCCTGATACCGTCTATTTCGGTGTCATCGAAAACAGCACCCACAAGGAAGAAGCGCTTTCCTTCGCAGGCTATCTCTTTGAGCCCTATCCTTAAAAGAGACTGCCGCCCATTCCGTGAGACGGTGAAAAACCGTGCCAGTAAGTCAGAGCCTTTTCGATTAAATAACGGCGGCTGACTTCATAATTCTTTCAAAAAAACTTAAGAAAGGGGCAAAAAAAGAACTATGGCAACAGTATCACTTAAAGGTATCCAGAAGGTTTATCCTCATTCCGAACCGCAGAAAAAGAAGAAGAAGCAGAAGAAGGAAGATCAGCCTGTAGAAGAGAAGAAGTACAAGCTGAAGGTCACCGATGAAGGTGTCGTCGCAGTTGACAACTTCAATCTCGACATCGCAGACAAAGAATTCATCGTCTTCGTTGGTCCTTCCGGATGCGGAAAGTCCACAACTCTCCGTATGGTCGCCGGCCTTGAAGAGATCACAAGAGGCGATCTCTATATCGACGGCGTCAGAATGAATGACGTGGCTCCGAAAGACAGAGACATCGCAATGGTCTTCCAGAACTATGCGCTGTATCCTCATATGACAGTCAGACAGAACCTCGAATTCCCTCTGAAGTTAAGAAAAGTTCCGAAGGAAGAGATGGACAGACGTGTCAATGAAGCTGCTGAAATCCTCGGTATCATCCAGTTCCTGGACAGAAAGCCGAAGGCTCTTTCCGGCGGTCAGAGACAGCGTGTCGCGATCGGCCGTGCCATCGTCCGTGAACCGAAAGTTCTTCTGATGGACGAACCTCTCTCCAACCTTGATGCGAAACTGCGTAACCAGATGAGAGCTGAGATCATCAAACTCAGACACAGAATCAACACAACCTTTATCTACGTTACCCATGACCAGACTGAAGCCATGACACTTGGTGACAGAATCGTCATCATGAAAGACGGCGAAGTCCAGCAGATCGGCACACCTCAGGAAGTCTTCGACAAGCCTATCAACACATTCGTTGCCGGATTCATCGGCATGCCGAGAATGAACATGTTCGGCGGCGACCTGATCAAGAAGGACGGCAAGTACTACGTTCAGGTTATGGATGCATGCATCGAGCTGTCTCCTGAAAAGCAGAAGAACCTGGCTGACCGCAACACTGAATCCAGACCGGTCGCAGTCGGATGCAGACCTGAGCATATCTCCCTTGATTATGCTGAAGGCAAAATGATCGAAGGTGTCGTGGAAGTCTCAGAAATGATGGGTTCCTCTGTACATCTGCACCTGAACTCCCTGGGAAGAGACTGCATCATCATCGTCCCGACTCTGGACCTCAAGGACAACTCCGCTCTGCAGCAGGGCGCAAATGTGAAGTTCACATTCGCACCGAACGCAATCCATGTCTTCGATCCTGAAACAGGAATGAACCTGGAATATCTCTGAGAAGCGGATGATCGCTGAATCAGATCAGTGACTCAGAAAGGACATCGCCTGAGGGCGATGTCCTTTTTATGTCTTTTTTTTGCAGCCTTTTTTGTTTTTTTACACATCTGCAAAGATGAAAGAAGACTATAATTGCAGTGTTGTTCAACAGAGGTTTATCAATATGGCATCAGAAATTCAATCCAAAGAAGAACTGTTCGGGAAAGTTCCCGTTCCCCGCGCACTGCTGACCATGGCGGTGCCCACGATCATATCCCAGGTCATCAACCTGATCTATAACATGGTGGACGCCTTCTTCATCGGCAGAACCGGCAATTCATACATGATGGCAGCCACCAGCGTCACCCTGACCATGGTCATGATGAACGTGGCGCTGTCCAATCTCTTCGGCATCGGCGGCGGTTCCCATGTCGCCCGTCTGATGGGCCGGAAGAAAAACGAAGAAGGCAAAGCGGTCAGCGCATTCAGCTTTTATGGCGCGGTATGCATCGCCCTGCTCTATTCCCTGCTGGTCGGTATCTTTCTGGATCCGCTGCTGAGACTGCTTGGCGCATCCAGCGCAACCATCAGCTATGCGCACAGCTACGCATTGATTGTCATTGTCATCGGCTCGCTTCCCTCCATTCTTTCCCTTGCCCTTGGGCATCTGTTAAGAAATGCGGGATTCTCATCCAAGGCCAGCTTCGGACTTTCCATGGGCGGTATCCTCAACTGCTTCCTGGATCCTCTGTTCATGTTTGTCATCCTGCCCAAAGGAAATGAGGTCACCGGCGCCGCAATCGCCACAACGATTTCAAATGCTGTTTCCTGTCTCTATCTGCTGTATGCATATCAGAAAGCAGGCAGTGAAGCTCCCCTGTCCATGAACCCGAAGGATGCGCTCAAAGCAGAAGCCGCAGACCGAAAAGCCGTCTTCACCGTCGGTATTCCTTCCGCGCTTTTAACCGGTCTTTTCGATCTGGCAAATATCTGCGTCAATATCATCGCTTCCGCGCACAATGATCTGGTGCTTGCGGGCATGGGCATTGTCATGAAAGTCGAACGGATTCCCAACGCGATCAATATCGGCATCTGCCAGGGAATGCTGCCGATTGTGGCTTACAACTATTCTTCCGGAAACAGACAGAGAATGAAAAAGACGATCAATACGGCAAGATTTGCCGGACTGGCAATCTCCGCCGCAAGTATCATCTTCTTCCAGCTCTTCGCTCCTTCCGTGACAAAAATGTTCTTGAGCACCAAAGGAAGCGATGCTTCTACAGCACTGCAGACCATCGCCTATGCGTCTTTGTTCTTACGGATCAGATGTCTGGCCTCACCGGTGCAGCTGATCAACTACCACACCTCCTACTGCATGCAGGCAATGGGAAAGGGAAAGGAAACCCTGCTCCATGCCTTTGTGCGTGAGCTTGTCTTCTACATTCCGATGATGTTCCTTCTGGATCATCTCTTCGCAGAAACCGGACTGGCGTGTGCGCTTGTCGTCGGGGAAGGTCTGGCATCATTGTTTGCCCTGTATCTTCTGCACAGAACCATTGTTGATCAGAATAGTTAAAACGAAGGCGCTGTCCGGTTTGAGACAGTGCCTTCGTTCATTTTGAAATATCAGATATCCAGCGCCGCGTGATAACCCTGATAAACGGCATTGGTGATGGTGGATACTCTGGAAGCATCGCCGATGACTCTGACATAGGGAGCCCCGTCAAGCAGATCATTGACATTGGTGCTTCTCTGTCCGAGTGCGCAGATGACGCTTGTGCCGGGCACGAGCACCTCATTGTTATCCTTGTCCGCGCACCAAACGCCTTCATCACTGATTCTCAGACCTCTCAGGCCGGTATGGACTGTGACGTATCTGTCGATCTCTTTGAGCAATAACGGTCTGTGTCTGACATTTGCGTCAGGCGCCAGAACATCTCTCATTTCAACCAGATGGACTTTCTTTCCTTCCTGGCCTAAATGAATCGCGCATTCGCATCCGGCAAGTCCGCCGCCAAGCACGACGACATCATCACCGACTTTTTCCTTCTCAAGATAATAGTTGTTCACAATGACACACTTATCGATTCCGGGCAGCGGCGGAACAATCGGTGTTGAACCGGTTGCGATGATCAATGCGTCCGGATTTTCCTTTTCGCAGAGTTCCTTTGTGACCGGAGTGTTGAGAACGATCTTCACACCTGCTTTTTCGCAGAAGAGTTTATATGTCAGAGAGAGCTGATACATCTCTTTTTTAAACGGCAGTGCCTGTTCGGATTTGAGAATGCCGCCGACTTCGCTTTCCTTTTCATAAAGGGTGACATCATGGCCTCTCAAAGCTGCGGTATATGCCGCATACAGTCCGCCCGGACCGCCGCCGGCAACCATGACCTTCTTTTTCACGGGTGCGGGATAAACCCTGTCGCCTTCGAGCTCTCTGCCGATCACCGGATTGACCGTGCATCTTCTGGTTGAGGTTGCCGCCCGCTCCGCCATGCATGTGAAGCATCTTAAGCATCTGACAATCTCATCATCCCGGTTTTCCATGACCTTCTGCGGCAGATACGGATCAGCGAGCAGTGCTCTGCCCATGTATACCAGGTCCGCTTTTCCGCTTGCGATGATTTCTTCCAGCTGGGCGGGATCATTGAGTCCGCCGAGTGTGGAAACCGGTTTTGACACATGTTTTTTGATTTCCGCAGCCAGATAGACATTGCGGCCGTGTTCTTCAAACATGGAAGGATGGGTGATTCCGAATGTCTTCTGGTAAGTGCCAGCGGAGACATGGATGATATCACAGTACGGTTCAATCATCTTCGCAATCTCAATTCCCTCTTCCAGATGATATCCTTCCGGCACAAACTCGTCGCCGCTCATTCTGAATTCAATCGGGAAGAACGGTCCGACCGCTTCTCTGACCGCTTTGAGAACTTCAATCGCCAGACGGCATCTGTTTTCCAGGCTGCCGCCGTATTCATCGGTTCTGTGATTGAACATCGGGGAAAGGAACTGGTTGATCAGCCAGCCGTGGCCGCCATGGACCATGAGCAGTTCAAATCCTGCCCTTTTGGCAAGGCCTGCCACATGACCGTATGCCTCAACGATTTCCCTGATCATGTCTTTGGTCAGCGCCTTGACCTCGACACCGTCATTTCTGACTGTGTCGCTGGGTCCCCACTGATGCATTGACTTCTGTTTCTTCTTGTCTGTCATATAGGTTCCCGCAAACATTCCCGAATGGGAGAGTTCAAGGGACGGAATGGCGCCATGACGTTTGATCGCATCCGCGCAATAGGTTGCCTGGGCGAGGGAGTTCAGAATGCTTTCATCCAGATGATAGGCATGCGAACCGTCTGTGGCGGGATGGACCATGCACTCGGAAACAGTGACAACGGCAGCACCGCCTTTGGCTCTGAGTTCATAGAAGCCTTTGGACTTGTCTCCGATACAGCCGTCATTGGCAATGTCTGTGCCGCCCATCGGAGCGGAACACATGCGGTTTCTGAGCACTGTTCTGCCCACAACCAGGGGACTGCAAAGATTTTTGAATTTTCTTTCCATGATTTGAGAATACCTTTCTGATTAAATTGTTATTGTTTCAACCATTCTGCGGTTAATTCCATTTTCACTCAGAGATGATACTTCTTTTTTACATACCAGTCATAGAGTTTACTGCCGGTATGTCCCTGGGCGGGATATTCATTCTCATCGATGTCCACCATCCAGGAGCCGTAGCCGTTGATGATTTTCGTTCCGCAGGAATGGATTCTTTCTCTCTTGAATGCTCCGTACTCCGCATGCACATGGCCATGGAACATATAAGCCGGATGATACTGTTCAATCAGATCATTGAAACATTCAAATCCTTTATGGGGCAGATCATCCAGATCGCCATAGCCGTATGCCGGGGCATGGGTGAGCAGCACATCGAAGCCGTTCATCAGCTTCAGTTTCAGTTTCAGCTTCTTAATGCGTTTTTCCATGGCTGCTTCGGTATACATGTTTTTCCGGTTTCCGTATTTATAGGAACCTCCGAGCCCGAGAATCCTGAGCCCGTGGAAATCATAGATGCTATCCTCAATACAATCGCATCCCAGCGGCTCATGGGTTTCGTATTTGTCATCATGGTTGCCACGCACATAAAGCAGCGGCTTGTTGACCATGGTCACCAGAAATTCCAGATAGTCCGGATCAAGATCGCCGCATGAAAGGATCAGGTCCACACCTTCCGTTTTTGATGCGCGGTAATAATCCCACAAGGAGGTTTCCTCATGGTCGGCAACCAGAAGAATTCTCATGATCAGGCCTTTTCCTTCGCAGCATCCACACCGGATACCTTTGACAGTTTTCTGCCGCTTTCATTCAGCTCATGGAATTCGGGAATGACGCCGATAACATTGTCATTGAGCCAGTCCATACGGATGATCTGCTCGTTGCTTAATCTGCCGGCATGGCTGTCCTGAATGAGCTTTTCCGTGCTGCGCAGTTCGCCCGAGAAAGGATTCAGTGTGCCCTTGATCAGACCTTCCTTCATCAGGCTGATCATTTTGGCGGAACTGTACGGAATCCGCGAGGAAAGAACCAGATCCAGAACATCCGAATTCATTCCCCACCAGTAGTTGACTGATTTCTTCTTCGGATCCTTTTCGTTATTCCATGTGCCCTCAAGCACCTGGGAAACCAGCTTTTCATAGTATTTCGGCCAGTTGATGACCGGCATGGCCAGATTGACAATCGAGCCGTCTGCTTCCTTGCGGCAAAGACCGAAGATCGTATGATCCTCTTTCAGGGAAACAAAATCCGCTGCCGAGAAGATCCGGATATCCAGATCATCAAGCAGTGAGAACCACTTCTCATCATGGACTCCGCTCCAGCCGAGATACACCCGGCACTGCGGATCAATCAGAGAGGCGCCGACGGCAAACGCGTTGATCGATGCGATGGTTCCGTAGATCGGATAATCGGCGATATAGCATACTTTATGGTTCTCTGTGCACATGGCACTGAGCGCTCCCATCAGAAACTTCACTTCATACATGCGGGCATAATAGGAACGGACCGCGTTGGCGGAAGAGTTGATGGAACAGTTGAGAAACTTTGTTTTCGGATGGGCGAGCGCTGCTTTGAGTGTTTCCTGCATCATGCTCGGTGAAACGGTGAAAACCATATCCGCCGATGCGGAAGCCCTGTTCAGCGCGTCTTTGAGTTTTTCGGAAGTATCGCAGTTTTCATATACTTCTGTCGTGACTTCATTTCCGAACTTCTTGTTCAGATACATCCGGCCGATCTCATGCTCATAAGTCCACGCGGAATCCTGCGGGTTCTTGTCATAGATAAATGCGATGTTCAGAGGTTTCTCATCCAGCTTGATGGGCAGGATTTTCTTAAGGTCTGATAACGGCGTGTCTTTCTTTTCCGCCGGTGTTTCGCGGAAGGAAATGCTGTCAGGCACAGACTGCGCCTGCAGTTCTTTTCTGATTTTCAGCACATTCCGGCGGATTGTATCCGGTCCGGACAGTCTCAGTGAATCAAAGCCATAGATGGTGATATAGGTCAGGAATGCATCGGATTCCTCACCGCTGCCTGATACATGTTCGAGATTCCGGTAAGCCCTGTCAAATTGATAATAAGCAGCCTTGACTCTGCTGACGGTAATGTCATCCCACTTTGTTTTCAGATCGAGATTCAGTGCCTGCGCGAATGCAAGGTAGCTTCCCTTCTTGGAGAAGTTGAATTCGTATAGCGGACAGACCGCATAGAATTTCAGGAATTCATCATAGATGTCCGTACCGGTTTTCTCTTCCTGCTTCACAAGCCGCTTCACTTTCGCGCTGATCACGGGCATGCCCACATAACGGGCGACCGAGACGCGCTTGTTGCCTTCCTGCACGTAAAAATGATGCAGGTATTCATAGACAAGAATGGAATCTCTGAGTCCCTCCTCTGCCTGCGATTCATACAGACGGCTCCATTTGCCTGCAAATTCAGTATCCTTTTCCATGATGGGCATGAAATTGCATGCGAAAGCCTGCTGTCTGCCGGCTGTTTTGGTGCCGGCAATCAATGACAGCGGAATGTCTATGGTACCAAGCTCTCTAACACTGCACGTTTTCGCATCCAGAAAATCATCCAGCGCACTGAGATATGGATTTCTGCCTTCATGGATGGCTTTGGAGAAAGCCTGTTCTCCGAGTTTCAATGCTTTGGAATAATCGTCATTCATTCAGCTTTTCCTTCATGTTTCGTGATCAGATCCCTGAGCATTTCAATCAGCTTGTCCGCCGGCTGATTCACCTTGTCAGCGACATCGCTGATGCTTGCCTTGGCAAGAATCATCTTGATCATCGGAGACGGAATCTTCGCCGCCTGGGAACTGAGTTTCTTCACTTCATCGATCAGCCAGGGATATTCCTTTGCCAGATCTTTCAGTCTTGTATCTTTCGTGATATTTTCCAGATTCATATCAATTACCTCTCATTTTTTTCAGGCATTGTCAGCCTTCTCTATTATGGTAACAAAAATCATTATGACTGTTTCATTCCTGTTGTGAAATTCATCCGAAAGTTTCCGCACACAATGTTATAATTTCAGCGCAAAACGATTGCCAGGAGAAAACAATTATGAAATCTGAATATATCAGACTGGTTGACTCTCATTGCCATAACTGTCTGCGCTGCGTGCGGGCCTGCCCGACCAACGCGATGACTTATCTAAACAATGAGCCCAGAATTGAAGCCAATGACTGCATTCTGTGCGGACGCTGCTACGCCGCCTGTCCCCATGATGCCAAAACACAGAAATCCGAATTCAGACAGGTATTGAAATGGCTGGAAAACGGTGAGGAAGTCATTCTGAGCGCGGCTCCGAGCTTTGCGGTGATCTGGGAGAATATCGGTTCTCTGAAAAACATCCTGAAAAGACGGGGCTTCAAAGATGTCAGGGAGACAGCCGAAGGCGCTGCCATGGTTTCCCGCGCATATATCAAGCTCATGAATGAGCATACGATGAAAAACATCATCACGACATGCTGCCCGGCCGTCAACACATTGATTGAGAAGGAATATCCCGATCTGATTGATCAGATGGCTCCGGTGGTTTCACCTTTGATTGCCCACGGACGCATGATCAAGAAGAACCATCCGAATGCGAAGGTTGTTTTCCTTTCCCCCTGCATTGCCAAGTTCAAGGAGATCGTCGATGCCCGCTTTGACGGGGCGGTCGATGCCTGTGTCTCCATGCTTGAAATCGTGAACTGGGTCAGGGATGAGTTATGCGATGAGGAGATTGAGGACTGGAATGATTTCGAAGGCTCCATCTCCAGAATCTATCCGGCTGCCGGCGGCGTGATCGCCACCCTTCCGGACAATGACAATTATGAATATTTACCGGTGGACGGCATTGAGCGGGTAAGGGTCATGCTCGAATCCATCCGCAGCGGTGAGCTGGAAGGCTGCTTGCTGGAAGTCAACTCCTGCCGCGGCGCATGTCTTGCCGGTCCTTTGCTTTCCCACTTCACCCACGCTGAATTCGCCGGTCAAAGGCGCATCAACAAAGTCACCCGCAATCTGCCTAAAGTCACCGATGGGGAACTGCCGGTTGAGATGAAGGCTGTCTGGAAGGAGGACAGCGCGCATCACACGGTTCACTCCGAAGAGGAAATCCGCAGACAGATGATCGCGATGGGCAAGACCAGCCCGATGAAAATCCATGACTGCGGCGCCTGCGGATATGAAACATGCCGGCTCAAGGCGATCGCGGTTCTCGACGGAAAGGCGGATCCCAAGATCTGTCTGCCCGAAGCCCTGGAAGCTGCGCAGTCTCTTTCCAATGTCGTTCTTGACAACACTCCCAACGGCATCATCGTCGTGGATGATGAACTGCGGGTCAGAGATATGAACAAGAGCGCCAGACATGTTCTCGGCTATGATATGGTCTCCCCTTCCGGAATGCCGCTGGAAGGAATCCTGCCCAATGAGGCTTTGATGGATCTGATCCGCAAAACCGGCCGCAAGGCAGCCCACTTCCATTGTTACTACGAGATGTATGACAAGCTGTTCGAGCATGCGGTTGTCGGTGTGCAGAACCAGAACCTCAAGGTCATCATCCTCATGGACAGAACCGAGGAAACCCTCCGGGAAGCAGCCATGGCCTCCATGCGCACAAAGACCATTGAAGTCACCCAGCAGGTGATCAACGATCAGATGAGAGCGGTTCAGGAAATCGCCTCCATGCTCGGCGAGACAACCGCCAAATCCAAGGTCGCATTATTGAAGCTGCAGAAAGTCATCAACGGGGAAGAAAACGTATGAACCATCTGATTCATATCGATGCCGACTGGCGTTCCCTGTTCCACTATGGCGAGGAGCTCTGCGGCGACCGTGTCATGATGAGACGCAATGATGAGGTTTTCGTGATGGTGCT
The DNA here is from genome assembly GCA_000701725.1 of Erysipelotrichaceae bacterium NK3D112. Lineage (GTDB taxonomy): Bacteria > Bacillota_I > Bacilli_A > Erysipelotrichales > Erysipelotrichaceae > Bulleidia. The sequence continues at coordinate 10,262 of JNJQ01000005.1, read as the reverse complement.
GGCGGACGGACTTGGCTCAGGGGTCAAGGCGAATATTCTTTCCACCCTGACCTCAACCATCATTTCACAGATGATCTTTGAAGGCCTCACGCTTCATGAAGCGGTGGAGACAATCGCTTCCACACTGCCGGTATGTGCCGACCGTGAGGTTGCGTACAGCACCTTCACGATTCTCAAGATCAACTACTTCACCTCCAAGGCATATCTTGCCCAGTATGACAATCCTCTGACTGTCTTTATCCGCGACAATCAGATCATGGATATTGAAAAGAAGGAAGTCATCATCGACGGCAAGAAAATCTGGGAATCGCAGTTTGATCTTTTGCCCGGGGATCATATCATGTTCTTCTCCGACGGCATTCTCTATGCCGACACGGAGATGCAGCTGAATCTCAACTGGGGACAGAAGGATGTCGAAGACTTCCTGGCTGCCGCCATCCAGAAGGATGATCCGGCCAGGGAATGCACAAGAATCCTGCTTGCCATGGTCAACAGCCTTTATGGCGGCAAACCCACCGATGACTGCACCGTGGCAGCCGCGAGAATTCTGCCCGCAACCGAAACGGTTGTGATGGCCGGTCCGCCGCTTCATAAAGAGGATGATGAAAAAGTGATGCAGAGACTGCTTCACGCCAGCGGTCAGAAGATTGTCTGCGGAGGCACCACCTCGCAGATCGCCGCCGCCTATCTTCAGACGGAATGCATTCCCGACAGTGAGACACCGATGCTGGATGATGTGCCGCCCAAGGCATTTATCAAGGGAATTGATCTAGTCACCGAAGGCCAGCTCACCCTGCAGAAGGTGAGCTTCCTGTTTCAGAAAGCGCTCAAAGACAGGGATTTCTATGAAGAGATGCGCATGTCAAAGGAACAGGACGGCGCCTCGTGTCTCTTCCGCGCACTGGCTGAATCCACCGCGGTCACATTCGTGATGGGACTCAGTGAAAACAAAGGCCATCAGAGCATTGCCGGAGTTTCCCTGAACGCAAAGAAAATGCTCATCCAGAGTATCAGCAACAGTCTGAATGAGCTTGGCAAGTTTGTTTCAATTGAAATGTATTGATGTCATCTGAGGATCACGCACTGCAAAGGTGCCAGTGATCCTTTTTCATATGTTTCCGCATTGTTCAGGATGACTTCTTTTCCTTCGCAAAGGGAAGGATCATACGCCGCCGTTTCATTGGAAAGATTGATCAGCACGCACAGTTCATCCTCCTCATTCTTTCTGATATAGGCGATGATCTGTTCATGATCCGCAAGGATTTCCTCATAGCTGCCCTCCGCAAGGACCGGATATTCCGCTCTGAGCTTTGCCAGCGTTCTGAACCAGGAAAGAACGGATGTTTCATCCTGTTCCTGTTTCATGACATTGACCTCCCGGTAATCCTCATGCACGGGCAGCCATGGTGTTCCGCAAGTGAAACCGGCATTGGGGGTATCATCCCACTGCATCGGGGTTCTCGCGCTGTCACGGGAGAATTCATGAACGCAGGCAAGTGCCTGTTCTGCTGTGAATCCTTCAGACAGAGCAAATTCATATTGTCCGAAAGATGAAATATCGTTATAGCAGTCAATGGACGGCCAGGCGACATTTTCCAGTCCGAGCTCCTGTCCCTGATAAAGGAACGGGGTTCCTCTCAATGTCATCAGCAATGTCCCCATCGCCTTGGCAGCCATCTTTTTATCCGCATTTTCATCGAAGTAATGATTCACACAGCGCGGCTTGTCATGGTTTTCAAAGAAGGCCGGATACCATCCGTTATCCTTTGTGGCATTCTGCGAATCACGCAATGCTTTCTTGAGATCACTGATTTTCCACGGATCCGGTCTGCACCAGGTTTCAATTCCTTTGAATTCCAGATTGATATGGCTGAATTCAAATAACATGTCAAAGGCGCCGTCTTTGCCGACCCAGTATTTCAGCTCATCCGCTTTGACGCCGTTGGCTTCGGCGACCGTGAAGATGTCATGGCCTTCTGATACTTCGCGTTTGAATTCATGAAGATAATCCAGAATACCCGGCTGATTGGCCGTCATGTCATGGACACTGACCATGCCGTCATCTCCGTCAGGGGTTCCGTCCACAAACACATCCGGCTTTTTCACATAGGTGATCGCGTCAATGCGGAAGCCTCCCGCGCCAAGATCCACCCAGAAGTTCGCGGCATCATAAAGCGCCTTTCTGACTTCGGGATTAGCCCAGTTGAGATCAGGCTGAGCGGAAGCGAATGTATGAAGATAATACTGTCCTCTTTCCTCACACCATGTCCATGCGCTGCCGCCGAAAATTCCTCTCCAGTTGGTCGGCGCACTGCCGTCCTCTTTCGCATCGCGCCAGATATACCAGTCGCTTTTCGGATTGTCCTTTGACTTTTTGGATTCCAGGAACCATTCATTCTGATCGCTGGAATGATTGAATACAAGGTCAATGACAATACGGATATTGCGTTTTTTCGCCTCGTCAATCAGTTCCTTCATATCATCCATGGTTCCGTAGGAGGGATCCACACTGCAGTAGTCCGCAATGTCATAGCCGTTGTCCACCATCGGCGATCTGCATACCGGTGTCATCCACACCGCACCGACTCCCAGTGATGCAAGATAATCCAGTTTTTCAATAATGCCGCGGATGGTGCCGGTACCCTGTCCCTTCGTATCCTTGAAACTCTTCGGATACAGTTCATATACAATTGTCTTCTGCCACCATTTCATGATTTTTCACCTCTTGGTTCTTCAAAATCCATCTTAACAGAAAAACAGGATTCCATACGGAGACAACTGAATGATTCACAGCGGATTCCGGCCTGATCTGCCGTATTTTTTCAATGATAACAGTGTTTCAGATCTGCCGTTTTTCAGACGTTCCTTCTGAGAACGCTTACAGGTGTATCCGTTTACAATTATGAAAATTTTCATTTTCTTTGTGAAAATTCATTGATTTTGTTTCATTTAACATTTATAACTGTCTGCGTACACAAAGGAGGTACGCAAATATGGCAAATACAGAATACATCAGAGAGACAGTCACGCGTCTGTTTGAAGAAGAAGGACAGCGGGTCACTCTGGCTGCGGAAGGAAATATGAAACGGTTCAAAGCCGGTGATGAGGTCAGACTCGCCCAGAACAACGGCAGATTCTGCCTGATTGACAAACATGAGCATATGATCCCGGCAGACATCTGCGTCAACGTACCGCTGGAAGAAGCTTTGACGTTATCGATTGCCGGTGCGGAATTCGCAATCCGCAAAATCAAAGGCAATGTCTTCAAGGCTGAAATGATCAACCCGTATTCCCTCACTCACAAAGGCAGCACCGACTGGTATTGTCTTGCCTGAGCGGTTATAACGCAAACCTGCCGATGTGCAGGTTTTTCTTTTCTTTCCTTCTGTTCCTAACTATGATTAAAACAGAATCACAAGAAGGACAGCAGATATGGAACAGATTGAACGCATCAGAAAAATGGAAGAAATCATGGACCGTGTGCAGAATGCGGTCAGACAATGCCAGGACGCATTGCAGAACTTCGCGGATCTGGAAGATGAGATCGATGAACTCAACACATATTACATGGACGGCGCATGGCGTGAGGATTATGAGGCGGATGAAAAAGGAAAGATCCCCAAAGACCTCAAACGCGGTGTTCTTTCCCAGGACACGCTCTTCGATCTTCTCGAAGAGACAGACAGACTTCAGAACGCGATCCGGATCATGGATGAGGATGAATGAAAGGAAGCTCACTGAGCTTCCCTTTTTTCTTGATTCATTTATGGAACCGGACGGAACACGGCGCCTTCTGAGGGCAGCGGATATTCTTTCGGATTATACAGTTCTTCGTCAAAAACAACCGACTTTGATTCACGGTCATACCGGAAATCCTGTTCATAGTCTCCATCAAGGGAAAAGATATAGTAACAGTCAGGCTGAGGCTCGGCATCATGGTACAGCTGACTGACCATGCCCTTGATTGTCATATCCCCTGTTTTCAGTTCAAACAGCGACGGCATCTGGTCTTCAAGATTTCCATAGATGGTCAAAGAGATACTTTCATCCCCTTCCATCACAAACTGTGCCGCTTCAAGGGTAAGCTCATTTTCCGCAACCGGCGTGACATTGCGGTCGGAAAGCGGCGCATATCCGGTCTCTTTGATGATTTCCTGGCCGTCATCGGAAAGAATGAAATTCATCATGTCTTTCACTGACTGCTTTTCATTGGATGCCAGTGTCGAGCATACCAGTGAGGCGATTGCCGGATAGGTTCCGTTTTCAATATTCTCTGTACTCGGATAAACCCCGTCAACGGAAAGGATCTTCACATTTTCCTCCTGGTTCAGACCGGTCAGGAAATATTTGAAAGTGTAACCGAGGGCACCTGCTTCATCATTGTATTGCGCAACCTGTTCCACGACACCGCCCATCGGGCCGATATTGACGATTTCAACCTTCTTCGGATCAGCCATCTCCACATCGCCCATGAAATAATTCATCATCACCTGCGATCCGGAGTTTTCCGGTCTCTGGAAGGCGACGATCTTCTGTCTCTTTCCGCCGACATCCTTCCAGTTGGTGATATCCCCGTGATATATGGCGCGGATCTGATCGCTTGTCAGATTATCAACCGGATTATCAGCCTGGGTGAAGAAGACAAAGGCCTCTTTACCGATCTGGGTTGTCAGGATCTGCTCATTCATTTCAGTCGCATACTGTTTCTGTTTCAGAGACGGTCTGGCAGCGAACACCATATCCACCTTCCGTTCAATCAGTCTGAAATAAGCTTCCTGGGTATTGGTGAATGTCACATATCTGCCGTTTTTGTAATACACATCCATGAGCTCGTAATCCTCATCCTTGAAATCACGGCTTTCAAACAGTTCCTCCGCCTGATCATGCAGATCTTTTTCAATCTGATCAATGTTTTTGTATGTTGCCAGAGCCAGCGCGCTGTATACCGGATAACACGCTTCCGCCCCATCCAGCACCGGCATATCCTCTTCATTCTCAATACTCAGGGATGCCTTGTGATCAAGCTTGTACAGCTTTTCAGAATCATAGACATGATAGCCCGTGAAATCAGTTGAGGAATATCCGTGCATATAGTCAAATCCATGGCCCATGTATTTCCGGTTATTTACCGTGGAGGCTCTGCTGATGGCGAAGACAGTCAGAATGACCGCAAGAATCACCAGCAATGTATTGCGTACGGGATGTTTCTTTTTGACAGCTGTTTCACTCATGATCATTCACCTCCGTTTAAAGCCTGTATGTTCTGATTCGCCGGTTATATGTGCAATATACTTCTATCGTAAAGGAGCAGAACCAAATACCAATTAATATTCCATGATACTTTCAAAAGGAATTGCTATGGCAATGGCTTCCCCGGATATCAGACGATGGTTTCTGTATAGTTTCAATTTACACGATCTCTGCCTGGCGGACAACTCAGCTATGGACAATCTTAAACATACAAACCAAAAGACTGCCCCCAAAACAGGCAGTCAGATATCCGGTCAGTGTTTTGCTGTTTTTCTTACGGAGTTCTCTCAGTTTTGAACCGAATTCGCTCATGACAATCCTTTCTGAACGATTTCATTTCAATACCGATCAGCCGGTTTTTGCCCGGCGATCAGTGATTCAAAGCTGATTAATGATCCCAAGCAGCTCCTCATAGAACGCAAGAGGATCATGCCGGATGATCAGGCCTCCCTGAAAGCTCATATGATCGTATGGATAATCCGGCAGGATATTCCACACACCTTTTTCAATATGATCTTTGTCAAATTGTTTCTGCGGCGCACCAAGAGGAGCTCTTGCGGAAACGGTATTGACCAGTCCGTCATTCTCACGCCATGATTCTTCAATCACAAAGCCATTGGCTGTTTTTCCTTTGTATCTACCCATGAGAATGGAGGAGCGGGTGTAGAGACTTTCGGTGATTGTCTCATCCGGTTTTGCCGTGCCGTCCTCATTCCATACCGTACTTGTGCAGGCGGCTGAAAAATAATATGTGTCAGGCAAAGTGCGGATCTTCTGATTCAAAGCAAGCGCATTGTCAATGCGCATATCATAATTGGCATAATCGTCCGGATGTCTGCCATCCCTTTTCATACTCGTTCCCATTGACATCATCTTCGCCAGCAGACGGTATTTCGCAGGAATCTTCACGGCAGACACATCAAAAGAAGAATCCTGATACAGATCATAAGAGGTTGTACCATTGGTCGGGGCGGCCAGGGTGACAATTGCGAAGATTCTCTGTTCCATTCCGCCTTTGAACAGATCAGACAGATCTTTGGGATGAGTCGCGTCTCTTTCCGCTTCATCCCCATCCGCCATTAATAGTGACAGCAGACGCACTGTTGCGCCACCGAACGAATGTCCCAGCAGAACAATCCGTGTATCATCGTCAAAGGATGAAATCAGAGGTCTTCCCGTAAAATCAGGTCCATAGCGTTCATGATTGTATTTCAGACTGTGGGCATGTCCGTAATCCGTCCGGGCACCCGCCAATTGCGCATAGAGTTCACACGCTCTGTCCCAGGCACTGCCGGTCGGAGAAACGGTGGCGCCATGGCATTCATAACCTTCTGCTCTGAGTTTTTCCAGCAGATCGCCATTGCGCATTCCCCAGTAGGGCATCTTCTGATACTGGCTGTCATATTCACCCCAGCCGGACAGGCCGTGGCAGAAAATATATTTCAATTGTGACATGATGTCCTCCGTCTATCTGTTTTCATTGTAAAGGAACAGTCCTGACTCAAAGAGCGATTTGCTCACTGTATCCGCGCATAGTAAAACGCCGGCTGCCAGACCGGCGTTCATTCATGGAACGTACAGAATATTACTTTGCGGAATAACGGTAGCCTTTGCCCCATACTCCCTTCACATATTCAGGTCTGGAAGGATCGATTTCGATCTTCTCCCTGAGATGGCAGATATGCACCGCAACCACCGGACGGCAGTTGAACGGATGAGCGCTCCAGACTTCGGAATAGAGTTCCTCCGGAGAAACACACTTCTCACTGTTTTTCATTAAGTAATCCAGGATGTCGTATTCTTTCGGAGTCAGATGAATTGTGCCTTTGGGTGTTTCCGCCAGGCAGTTGGTTTCATGCAGTAAAATTGTCATGTTTTCCTCCCTTTCTTTTTCTTGATCACGAACATCTTTCTTATGTTCTTCACCTATATAAACGATGCGGTTTCCGGATTGGTTTCATCTTTTTTTAACAATTTTTAATGTTTTTTATGAAACCGGACTCTTTTTTGGCTGTGTTCATTCAAAATTCCGCTGCCCGCACGGTATAATCTGTTGAGGAACAACGCTTTCGGACAATACGGAGACAATACTAATGAAAATCACAGTACTCAACGGATCCCCTTCCGGTCTGAACAGTATCACCCTGCAGACCGTGCTTTATCTGGAGGCCCTCTTTCCGGATCATTCTTTTCAATATCTTGATCCCGGTGCGAAAATCCGCCTTTATGAGAAGGATTTTTCGCAATGTGCCCAGGTGCTGGAACAGGCTGACCTCATTCTGTTTGCCTATCCGGTCTATACCTTCCTGGTTCCTTCCCAGCTGCACCGCTTCATTGAACTGATGAAAGAGAACCATGTGAATGTGAAAGGAACGTATGCCACCCAGATCACAACCTCCAAGCACTTTTATGATGTCAGCGCCCATCAGTTCATCGAAGACAGCTGCGATGATCTTGGCATGAAGTATATCCGCGGACTCAGTGCGGATATGGATGACCTTCTGAAAAAATCCGGTCAGAAGGAGGCACGCGATTTCTTCGCCTATGTGCTTTACTGCATGGATCACGGCCATCATGAGCCTGCGCGCTATCCGTTTGGCTATGTGCCGGAAGTGAGTGATAAACCGGAAATCCATCTGCCCAAACCTTCTGAGCATCCGCTCATCGGCAGCACCGTGATCGTCGCTGACTATGAGGAGAATTCCCGTCTCGCAAAGATGATCGAAGCCTTCCGCGCATATCTGCCGATGAACAGCTCTGTTGTCAATCTGCGTGATTTCCCGTTCAGGGGCGGATGTCTGGGCTGTTTCCATTGCGCAAGCAGCGGCAAATGCGTCTACACGGACGGCTTTGATGAATTCTTAAGGAAGAATATCCAGAGCGCCGATGCAATCGTTTATGCCTATACCATCAAAGATCATTCCATGGGTTCCCTGTTCAAGATGTATGATGACCGCCAGTTCTGCAACGGCCACCGCACCGTGACCATGGGCAAGCCGATCGGCTATCTGGTCAGCGGCAATCTTCACAATGAACCGAATATGGCAATGGTCATGGAGGCGCGCTCTGAAGCCGGCGGCAACTTCCATGCCGGTATCGCTTCGGATCAGACTGATCCGGACAGTGAGATCAGAAGACTGGCGGAAGTGATCGGCTATGCGGTATCGCATCAATACAATGAACCGCGCAATTTCTACGGTGTTGGCGGTCTTAAGATCTTCCGCGATCTGATCTGGCAGATGCAGGGACTCATGAAAGAGGATCACCGTTTCTACAAGAAACACGGCTTCTATGACTTCCCGCAGAAGAAGATGGGAATGATGCTCGGCATGTATGCGGTCGGCGCCATGATGAGCAATAAAAAGCTCAATCAGAAAATCGGCGGTAAAATGACAGAGGGAATGGTCATGCCTTATAAGCAGATCATTGAAAAAGCCAGACAAAACAAAGAATAAACACTGTCATCTCCAGCCTGATCCAGTCTGGAATCCGTATTTCAGAAATGAGGCCGGAAATGAACCAAAGTAAAAATGATCTTTCATCCCTTCTGAAAATGTGTACGTCCATGCTCATTTTCGGAACCATCGGCATCTTCCGCCGGTATATTCCGCTTTCCTCTTCATCCCTTGCGATGATCAGAGGCATCGCGGGAGCGCTCTTTCTGTTTCTGGTCGCCTCTTTGCGTAAGCGCACGGATATCCCTTTGAGCAGAAAAGCGGTGATCTCCTTTGTGATTTCCGGATGTTTCATCGGTTTCAACTGGATGTTTCTGTTTGAGGCATACCGTTATACGAGCGTTGGAATCGCGACGCTTTGTTATTACATGCAGCCGATGATCATGATTTTGCTTTCACCCATCATCTTTCATGAAAAACTGACATGGAAGAAAGTGATCTGCGCGATTGCGGCAGTCATCGGCATGTATCTGGTCTCAGGCGGCACCTCCGGAGAAAATGATCTGAAAGGAATCCTCTATGGCCTTGCGGCCGCATGTCTTTATGCGGGCGTGGTCATCTTCAACAAGAAAGCGCCCAAAGCCGACGCATATCAGAAAACAATGATCCAGCTGTTTTCCGCCGGAATGGTACTGGTGCCCTATATCCTTTTGAGCAAAGGCATTCCCTCCTTCGCTTTGAATGCGATGGAATGGGGTTTGCTCGTAACGGTATGCCTGGTTCATACAGGACTCGCCTATATGCTTTATTTCAGTGCGATGGAAGGGCTGAAAGCGCAGACTATTGCGGTGATGGGATATATCGATCCGGTTTCCGCTTTATTCCTGTCAGCCCTGATCCTTGGTGAATCGCTCACCCTTTCCGCTTTGTGCGGTGCGGTGTTAATCATCGCCTCGGCTCTGATCGCGGAATTGTCTGATCATTGAACAGATCTTTTCACCTCCTCATTGCAAGATGTGTATCTTCAGCGAATGATTCTTACAAAAAAAGTCCAAAAAAGGGAAGGAGCTGCGATGTTCCTTCTCTTTTGCATGATTCTCAATTTTATATTTTGCGGTAAATGACGAGACCGCCCTGCCCGTACAATTGAATGATCTCATGGCGGAAGTTCAGATGAAAACAACAGTCTGAGCAATCAGACTTTTTTGGTTAACTTTCTCGCATGAATGTAAAAAACAAATATAATATGAGCAGAAAGAGCTATATGGAAAGCCTGCTAATAAAAAGTCAATAGTAAATTAGCAGAAACTTTCAGGAAGGACGGTGATGTGGTAGGAGCCATGATGAAAAGACCGATTTAACGGCCTGATGGTAATAAGTAGGACATTCATTCATTTGCCCTGGGATTGCTCAGCCTGTAGATTACGCATGTATTCCTTGACCTTGCCGTAGTAAATGCGAAGGAATTTGTTCGCACCAGCGGTCATGTAAACGTAATACTCTTTACCTTCGGAACGTTTCTTATCAATGAATTGATACACCGGATCATCCTCCGGCATATTCTGAAGCAGGCAGCTCATGATCTGGAACAGTGTCTTACGCAGCCGGGCAGATCCG
>JNJQ01000004.1 GCA_000701725.1 Erysipelotrichaceae bacterium NK3D112 | reverse complement strand
CCTACTACATCTTCTCAAACAGAGACACAAAGAACGCTGTCATCTCCATGTGGAATGTCATGCGCAAGTTCATTGAATACCCCGATGATCTCACCTTTATTACCGACGGCAATCCGATCTACAACGCTGCCCAGCTCTTCTTTGAAATGCAGGGCTTCAAGTTTGATCTTCACCAGGTCATCGGTGTAAAGAATATGGATGATACATCCAGGAAATACCGTCCATGGAAGCAGACAGAAGAACGTCTCAACAGAACATTCAAGGAAAACTACCATCCGACCAATGGATATGCCTCTCTTGATCAGGCTAACTTCTATATGGTCTGCTATGTGGCTTTCTTCAATTTTCTCAGACGTCATTCCTCTTTGGGATACAAGCCTCCGGTTATTCTGGATGAATTCGATGAATATGACCTGATGCCCGACAAATGGCTCAAACTGATCCAGATGTCCGGTGAATACCACCGGGAATCTGCACAGGCATAGTCACTGACACCAACCCCCATCAAAGATGTTTTCGTTATGTCTTCCTTTCAGTCAGGAAGGTTCTTTTCGTTCTGAATTTTCAAAGAACTCTGTCGTTGACAGTGTCTGCTTGCTTTCAGTCTCATGATTTCATCAGCCACCAGACTGTGCAGGTTTCAGTTTTCATAAACTTTAGACACTATCGTTCCGGTTTCACTGAAGTATCGTTAATCTCTGCTTCATGATCTGACCGATGTTATAAAAAGGTCAGTTCTTGTTTTGAATAAACTCCATGATTCTCTCGCTGATCTCTTTGCTTTTGAAATAATGCATATAGTGGCCGCAGTCATAACAGATCAGCTGCGCATTGATGCTTTCTGCGAAGGTCTTCTGGTTCTGAATCCAGTTTCCGGATGTCTGGGTGCCGTCTGAGCAGAATAATAAGGCCGGACAATTTATGAGGCCGTGTTCATCGGTAAATGCAGCATTCTGTTTGATGTGTTTCGCTTCATTGATGAAGCAGTCATTGAAAGCATTCCGTTTCTGCAGAAGCTTCACCTGACGTTTGTCATGCTCACTCAGTATGTCATTATGCGGGATTGTCGCCAGCGAATGCATCCTGAGTTTTTTCAGTATGCTCATCAGTCTGATTCTTCTTTTCACATCCGCATCCGTCCACTGTGCATACGATAAGGGAGAAGCCATATCGAGTCCGATCAATGCTTTTATTTCTTCGGGATACATCTGTATCCATCTGATTGCTTCGATTCCTGCCATGGAATGCGGAACAAGGATGTACGGTCCCTTCTCACCAAGCTGATCCAGGGCAGTTCTCTGCGTGTTCACAATAGAATCGATATCACATGGTGCTTCCCACAGATCCGAATACCCGTAGCCGAATTTCTCGATCACGATGATCCAGAAATCATTTTTCAGTTTCTCGTAAAGAATTTTGAAATCGTAAACCGGTGCGACTGTACCTGATCCGGACATGAAAACAAGTTTCGGCTGATCAGGGTTTCCGGCTCTGAAAACATGAATCTTATGGTGATTGACTTCTGTCAGTTCACCGGCAGCTTTCAATTGTTCTTGTTCTTTACGCATATTATCTCCTGATTTCTCTTATCGAGAAATCACCCGTTCATACCAAAGGAATGTTTCTGTCATCCGGCTTCATCCGTTTTTTCCAAGATTTATTTCCTTCTCGAAAAATGCCTTTTTTAACTGGCGGTATTCATCATCGGTGCAGACCTGACGGCATTTTGGCTCAAAAGACTTGGTGACTTCAAAACAGTCCCTGATATTGTCACAGGGATATTCCTGACAGGACGCACATGTGGAGATTCCCTTTTCGGCACAGCACTTTACAACATGATATCTGCACCAGTTATCCGGTTTGCAGCCGGTGCAGGAAATTTCTTCGTTTGTCACGATATGATCCCGATAGCCGATCTTCATCCACAGTTCTGCCGTATGACGAAGTTCATCTGCCGTTTTCTCATAAGGATGTTTCACATACCTTGGACAGGCTGCGCAGTCATTTCCGCAGGCAGCTATGATTTTTTCCATTCTGATCACCCTTCTGTCTGCTATTGCATTTGTTTGAAAGAATTGAACCATGCTCTTTCTTCTAATGCTTTCTTTTTCGGCATAGCCGGTTCGCTTTCAGCAATTCCGACCGGTAAAAAACAAACCAGTTCATAATTTTTCGGCACATTCAGGATCTCTGCCATCTTGTCACAGATTCTGTCATCATCGGTGATATGCCCTTCATACCAGCAGCTCTGATACCCGAGTTCAACAATCGCCAGCAGCATATTCTGAATCGCAGCTGAATAGTCCTGTACGGCAAAGCATCTGTCACGGTATGCGTTGATCCTCTCTGTCAGGACACAGATCGCGGCAGGAGCTGTTTCGCCGACCGGCGGATCAATCACATTGTGAAGTTTTGAAAGAACTTCGGGATCATCCACTGCAATGAATGATGCCGTCTGTTTGTTGCAGCCGGACGGAGCATCTATACCTGCCTGCAGGATTTTAATCAGATCCTCCCTTGGCACAGGACTGTTTTTATATTTTCCTCTGTAACTGTGTCTGTTATGAATCGCTTCGATCACATTCATGTCATTTTCCTCCGCTGCTTCCTTTTGCACAAAATTGCAGTGTTCTGCTGATCATGACGGTTTCTTCACCCTGTTCTTCAGGTATTTCTTCTGTTTTGCTGCATGCGCTCACGCATAATACTGCTGAAAGCAAAGAAATGCAGAATGGCTGAATCCGATGCTTCATAGGTTGTTCCCTTTCTAAGATCATGTATGATTCTTTGCCTGTTCCATCCAGTAAGCTCTGATCATTTCCACCATTTCCATGCAGTCTTTCTGAGCAGTTTCGGCATGATATTCTTTCATGTCGCTGAAAGTATGTCCGCAAGGTTCCAGGTCATTTTCTTCGAAGCCTCCGCTCACACCCACAAGCCATTTTGAAAACAGACCGGGTTTGAATCTGAAAATGTAATAGTGCAGACCATGAAGTTCAAACTCGGCTGCCAATTCGATCTTATAAGGTTTTTTGCCCAGCTCATGCGGATCTGCCAGCCATTCCAGCATATTCTCCTGAGCTGCCTGAATCTGTTTTTCGTTCATAGTAATACCTGAGTTTTTATCCATGCAAACCGGAATTTGAATGATAGACATCCGGAATCATCGACTTTGGTCAGCATGCGGAGGCTAATACAAATGATATTGGATAATCGTCCTTAAGCTGTCGTCCATAATGCTGATCTGGTCAATCCAATCTTTCAGACCTGTTTCAACAAGCCATTCATTTACCTGCTTCAGGGCATGATCCCTTCCGTTTTCATCCGTGATCAACCCGCAGATTTTCTGCAGCAATATGATTCTGCCCATTTCAGAATCTTCCTGGACGGAAGCAAATGGCATGATGATATATCGGTCGTATGGGACCGGCCTGCAAACAGCGCTGCTGTAAAAAGCGCTTCCTGCTTCCGCAAAACCTATTACTTCAAAGGTGAAACGTTCAATAATGTAATATCCTTCAAATGTATCTCCAATTGAAAACGTTTCTTTGTATGCTGCTCCGAGTATTACAGGAATCCTTCCTTTGCCCAGATAGGCATAATCATAGTCGGTGAATCCACGGCCTTCAGCGACCTGCAAAGGAAAAAGATCAAGTAAGCTTTCTGTAACCTGCAGAGCTTCTGCTGCTGTCGCAGGCTCACCATCGATTTCATAATCAGACTCTTCGATAAAATCTGTTCCGTAATTAACTTTACATTGGTCCGGAACCGTAAGATTGAGCAGTTCAACCAAATTGCTTGCGTATGGTGCAAACGTAAACTCTTGCGAAGATCGCAGCTTTTCGGAAAAAGACATAAGTTTCTGAAACAGCTGACCGTCACCATGCATGTATTCATCATAAGATGAATCATCGAGGTGTTCTGCCATTCTCCAGGTATAACTGTATGACGGCAGATCAGACAGCATTGTTTCATCTGATTCTGTCTGTGTCGCCAGGGTTTCTTTGTCAGTGCCAAACTCTTTATTTTCTTTGCCTGCATAACATGCTGACAGCATAATAATAATCATAACAGTAAGAAACCCTGCGATTGTTCGTATGCATTTCCGCATTTTATTTTCTCCAAAACTCCAGACTTCGATTTATCGACATGCCGGCAAACTGGAATATTTTCATCTTCAAAAACGATATTCAGTCTAAATCCCACATTCTCTTTGCCCGGCTGAGCAGATCGTTAATTGTGTCCTGATACTCTTCGACCATTTTAATGTCTTCAGGATAAACGGCAGTGCCATCGGCGTTGATATATACCTGGTATACCTGACTGCCTTTGGTGAGAGATACACCGTATTCAACCCTGCCGGATACTTTCGGCCATACAACCAGGAAGTCGGTAAACGGATTATCATCAGCTGAAGGCAGTCCCACGCTCATATTTCCCGTAAAAGTAAGATAGTCAGGATATTTTACCCCGTAGTCATAGCCGTCTTCATCGACATATACATATCGAGGTACGATCCAGGTGGCAAAAGGATTCTTTTTCCAGCCCCTGCAGTAAGAATCATATTTCACCATGCGCCAGCCGAACCAGCCTGCATTGATCAGAAGAAAAAGAACAACCAGGCCAAGCACCGCTTTCAGCATTGTATGATTTCTGGTTTTCATATCGGTATACACCTCACAAATCCCGATTTTCAAAACGATTCATGATTACTCTTTTTCCATATCAGGAAGTTCACACTTATTCTGCCGATTCCGGAAACCAGCCCATGTTGAAGCGGACTTCTTTTCGTTCGATATCTCTGTTTGTATAGCAGCAGCTGTCAAATCCGATCAGTGTAAATCCTTCATGCAGATAGAAATCCACCGCATTGACATTGGAAGACTGGGTTTCCAGCATTAATGCGCGGTATTGGTTCTGAACTGTGATCTGCTTTGCCAGCTCAATCAGTTTTCTGCCATAGCCCTGTCCTCTGATTTCTTTTGCGACAAATAATTCAGTGATTAAAAGACGCCTTGACCATTCTTCGGGGCATACCTCGATTGCGGCTAAGAGTTTACCGTCTTCAACAATTCCGTAAGCGGAAGCCCCTTCCCACCAGTCCTCATAAAGTCTGTCAGGATATTCCCCTGCCTCACTGAGATGCGTGAACGGCGTTTCAAACTGTTTTTTACAGATGGGAATGCAGAATCCGTCCTCTGTTTTTTCAATCCGGATATCGTAGTAATACTGTGATGTATAGTCAACCGGAAGAAGCGTCCCCTTCCATTCTTCTTTGTTCAGTTTCTGAATGATGTATTCTTTCATACGCATTCCTCAATTCCCGCTGTCATCAAATCTGAATCTGCAGTCGATAAGATGGTCGTTCACCATGCCGATTGCCTGCATGAATGAATAAGTGATGACCGGTCCGACGAAAGCCATTCCGGACTTTTTGAAATCTCTGCTCATCCTGCGGGAAATTTCTGTTTCCGCCGGCATTTCCGCGCTTGTTTTCCAGTTTCCGATGATCTGCCTGCCATCTGTATATGACCAGACATAAGCATCGAGACTGCCGTATTGCGCAATGATCTTCTGAGCGGCAATGGCGTTTTTACGCACGCTGAAGATCTTGTTCCGGTTGCGAATCAGTTCTTTGTTTTCCATAAGACTTTCCAGATAGTCATCACTCATTGCCGCGCATTGATTGATATCAAAATCAAAGAAAGCTTCTTTGTATGCATGACGTTTATTGATGATTGTTCTCCATGACAGTCCGGTGCTCTGCCCTTCGAGGCACAGCATTTCAAAGATATGCCTGTCATCATGGGAAATCCGGCACCATTCATGATCATGATACTCCAGAAGAAGCGGGTCTTTGATCGCCCACAGTCTGCATGCACTCTCTGTTTCCGTGTGATTGTCTTTGTTCATAATTGATGATCCTTACTGTTTAATCTTATCATCCGGGAATTCTCTCTGTCTGCATTCATGTGAATATGCATGAAAAAAGCATCCGTTTTCGCGGATGCCGTGAATCATTTCAGATCTTTGACGCCGGTCTCCAGCATCTCCAGCTGGATGAGTGTCTGTTCGGGTGTGACAAGCTGCGGCTTACCGTTTTTGATTGTTTCGTAAAGAGCGTCATAGTAATAGCCGTAATCACCTTTGACGGAAACAACCTTCTCCTCATGATAAACATTGTCATCATCATAGTAGATCAGGGTGCCGTATTCGCGCGGTGTGTCAAGACCGAAATCGGGATGTCCTTCCGCCAGATAGAATTTCTTGAGATCCGCTTCCTGTCTGTCCTTGTAATACTTTTCAAACATTCCCTTCTTGCCATAGACGACAAATGAAGGTCTTTCCTTGACGCGGAAGTAGGAAGATTTGACGGAAACCTTGAGGATGCCGTAGTAAAGATCCAGATCGAAATAGTCATTCATGCGGCCTTCACCAAGCAGCTGTCTGACATCATAATGGACACGGTCGGGTTTGCCGAAGTATGAGATCACCTGATCAAGGGTATGGCATCCATGGCCGTATAGATAGCTCCAGGCGGCATGGAATTCATGAACGCTTTCGGGAATCTCGGGACGGTAGTAGTCAAAGTGCATTTCCATTTCCAGAAGATCGCCGAGCTTGCCGCTTTCGATGACTTTCTGCACGGTTAAGAAGTCGGAGTCAAACCGGCGGTTCTGATAGCATTGCAGCATCAGTCCCTTTTCCTTTGCCAGGGCAAAGAGCTCCTCCGCCTGCGCCTTTGTTTCGACAAAGGGTTTTTCGCACACGCAGTTCTTGCCGGCTTCGAGCACCTTTCTGATGTATTCATAATGCAGATGATGAGGAAGCGTGATGACCACGACGTCGATTTCCGGATCATTTAACACTTCATCGATGTTTTCGGTGTAATGCACTCCGTCAATCCGTGCCCAGTCCGTTTTGTTCAGATTTCTGGCCCAGATGGTTTTGATCTGAATGGTGTCTCTGCGGGTAAGAATAAACGGCGCATGATATCTGTTTGTGCTTTTTCCGTTGCCGATGAAGCCGAGAATCAGTTTTTCACTCATAGGATTTCCTCTTTCTGTATTTTTCTATTCAATTGTTTTCCGCCTGTACGGATCTGACAAGTTTCCTGACCGAGGATTTATATTTCCGCATGCCGTACAGAAGTGTGCCGAGCAGTGCGTATTCACGGATGTCCCTGACATGGATCAGATCCGGGATGTTCTCCTCATCCATATACTTTTTCAGCTCCTCACGGATTTCATTCATATCCGGTGTGAGTTCGCTTCGTATGAGAATCACTTCCGGAGCGATCATCGAGATGTGTGCGACCAGAGCGCTGACCAGCACCTGTTTCACGGTTTCAGGTGCCGGGGGATCCTGCGTCTGCGTATAATCCGGCCAGCGGTCGCTGAAAAACGGTCCGAGTTCTCCGCCAAGCTGATGCATGCCGTCGATGGGCATACCCCTGTAGACGCATCCCTGGCCGCCGACATAAGCGCCGCGGGGCTGGGAGTGATAGGAGACAATGTCATATTTGCCCTGCTGGGCATAATAGCCGTAGGCAACCGCGGCCGTATTGTGATGCACATAGACGGGCAGTCCGCAATGTTCGCTGAGCTGATCGGCAAGCTGACCGTAATCAATCCTGTGCACAACATCGCTGACTCTCAGATGACCCGGCACGGAGATGGATACCGCGTCCACATGGAAGTTCTTGCGCAGACTTCTCAGGGCGGTATCAAGAATATCCAGAACATCCTCAAGTACGTTTTTCTCCTTGATCACCTCTTCGGTATGAATCACCTTTCCGGCCTCATAGAGCCTTTGAAGATAGCGTGAGGTGTTGGTGTCCTGGGTGACGTTGATGACAAACATGCCTGCGTTAAGATCAATATCGCGCATGACTTCGGCGATGGCGATATCCTCTTTCTCCGCTCTTTTTTTCTTTACCTCACTCTGGATCAGGCTGATCATTTCGCCTGCGTCATAGGAAGCGAAGATGGCGGCGGGAATGGAAATGACGGTCTGGTCCGCGAAGATCTCCTTTGCCTTTTTATACTGGTAGCCGATCTGAGGCGCCAGCAGAATGACATTGTAATCAAATCCGGTTTCATAGAGTTTCGCATATTCCACCGCTTTAAACTGATAATCCAGTGACAGTGTTGCGGCTGCTTCGGCGAGTTTTGAAGCGAAGAAGCTTGTGGTCAGTCCGCTTGTGCAGCTGAGCAGCACACGCAGTGTCTTTCTGTTTTCATGCTTTTTCAGACTGTCCATCATCTCACGGAACAGTCCCTTCGCATGATCCTCATCCTTCAGTTCAAAATGCAGGAAGAAGAAGTTTTCATGTGTGGCTGTGCTGGTTAAGCGCATCTCGACGATATCGCATTCCAGATGATAGATCTGAATCTCCCCGTCGGCGTGCGATGATTCGATATTGATGTGGTCTTCATTGACAAGGCGCAGTGAAAAACCATCCTGCGGCTGTGCCATGATCCACTTGATATATTCTGATGATTTCATAGGCTGTCCTCAATCCATTCAAATTATACTCAATCAAAATCTTAAAAAACAGGTGTCAGAGGTTTTTCTCTGCTATTATGAAATTATGAAGAAGATCATCTGCGCGCTGATGAGTGTTCTGCTGTGTGCCGGCTGTGCCGGGCACACTGAAGAAACCAATGAACCGGATGTCAGCGGAAAGGAAAACAATATGAATATTGCACTCGATATGCAGTACGGCGGAGTGAGACTGGTATTTGACATGCCTGAAGGCGCGCGGCAAGCCGCACTCAGCGCATGCCGGCCGGATCATTCCCCGTTTAAAGTCAGTACAGAAATCACAACGGATTACAATGCTTATCTGGTCGGCGATCTGACAGCCTATACCGCATATGCCAATGATTATTATGGTGAAATGTGCATTCATGTCAGATACCTGGATGAGGCGGGAAAGAAAATCTCGGAAGGTTTCAGCGAAGTCTTTAAAGCGTCGGATTACTATCCCCCTGAAGAGACCCGCAGCGTGAAAGGAAGAAGCCCTCGTATCTTCTCCTATACTTCGGAAAGCACCATGATGCAAAAAACAGGAACGGATATGATTGAAGCGTGCTCTGTCATCTTTGATGAGGACGGCGCTTCCTTCAGCGCAACATGGTTTGATTTTAATTCGACCCGCCGGGAAATCGAAAAACAGCTGAGCGATGAGCAGACCGCAAAACTGAAAGAACTGATTGAGAGCGGAGAGCTTATACGGGAAGAACCGTCTGATCCCGCCATCATTATGCTTGACGGAACAACACCGGAACGTTATCAGTGCACGTTCACAGACAGCAGCAGAGCTGAAGAAAACTGGTATCTCTTCGAAGCGGAAAAAAGCCGTCAGGAGGAACTGATGGCCTTTCTCAAATCATTGTGTCATTAAAGAGCGAAAGCTCTTTTTTTAATCAGATCTGAAAAAGAAGAAATTCATTTCTGAACTTCTTCTTCCGTCTTACTTCTTCTTTTTGTTTTTATTTACGGTTCTGACTGTGT
Organism: Erysipelotrichaceae bacterium NK3D112; assembly: GCA_000701725.1. Taxonomy (GTDB): domain Bacteria; phylum Bacillota_I; class Bacilli_A; order Erysipelotrichales; family Erysipelotrichaceae; genus Bulleidia. Next base: position 149,393 of record JNJQ01000004.1, on the reverse strand, counting down.
TTTTATTTTTGTTTTTTCTGCCGTTGTTGAAGCCGATCAGAAGACCGAACGCAACCGCGATAATGAAGTACGGGATCATGGTCAGCATGCTTGCGCGTTTGACACCGATCAGGATTTCCGATGCCGGTTTAGAGGGATCAGAGGGATCAGCGATGGATTCCGCTTTGATATAGCCGCCATACCCAGGAATGGAATACAGGGCTGTTTTTGCTTTATTCGGCGTCTGGTATTTTGACTTTGAGCCGAGTGTGATCATGCCGCCCTCATAGGTCTCTGAACTGTAATCAACGATTTCATCGGTGACCTCGCCGGTATTGGCAGCCAGGGCCACACCGCCTTCGGCAGCGGAATGGAATGAGTAGCTCGGCGAACTCTGTTTGATTTCCGTACCGCCGTTGACAACGCCATAGGTTTTGTCACCTGTTGTGGAGACAACCTTCACATCCGCGCTGGAATCGGAAAGCGTGAATTTCTGATCGGTCAGGAAACCGAATGTCTCCCCTGCTCCGCTGATATCGATTTTGACGCTGCTGTCTCTTGCGATATTGACCGGGCCGCCCACGGAAATGCCTGCCGCGCCGGTGGATACCGGGGTGTTCACTTTGATCTCAATGGAAGAACTGTTCGTCAGATCGATGCCGTTGGAGGAATCCGCGCCGACAATGCCGTTGAAGTTGGCTGCGAATTCCTCATCGCTGTCCGTGGACATATCGATTGTGATCTTTGACTGATCCAGATAAACGCCGCCGATGCCGTTCATGGCAATGGCATCCAGCAGCATCAAATAGCTTCCATAAGGCACGAAGTTTTCCGCCTTGCCGAGTGCGGTGATATTCAGCTCCGCCTGTTTGGCATGCATGGAGCCGTGCATCCACACGATATCCTTGGCAGTCGCGCCGACGGAAACCCGCTGGGGAGCGGATGTGATGTTCACCTTGGAGCCTTCCCAGAGGTAAATATCCCCGCTGGTATGAATCGCGGTTCCATGGGATTCGATTTCAAGCGTGACATCCTTTTCCACATTCAGGGTGTGGCATGAGATACCGTCAGTGAAATATTCGCCATAGGTGGAGAGTTTCATATCCGCGGCCACAGACACTTCACCGTCTGTATAAATGATATTGGAGCCGCCGGTGATGCTCAGCTGACCGTCGCCGTCAATGACAATCACGGGATGTTCGCTCTTGTCTCCGGAACCGAAGTACGCGTTGAAGGCAACCCCGCCCGCGTTGTATTCGGGATCGTAGAGTGTGTTGAGAATACTGCATTCCCCTTTGAAATGGAAATGATATTCCGGTTCCACGGATTGTCTTCTGCAGAAGAAGAGGCCCGTGCCCGCAGACAGCGCATTGTCATATTCCTTCACGCTGTTGTCGAGCTGAAAGTTCTCAAAGGTGATGTCAATGCCGTTGGGATCAAATGTGACGGTGCCGCTGCCCATAGTTGTATCGGCAAGATCCAGGCTTTCTCCCGGCTCCAGTCCATAGTCGCCGACATAGAGAACCGTCTTGTTCTCATCCGGATTGATGACGGTCATTGAGCCCGCCTCTGAAACAATCTGTTTGCCATCCGTGGTTTCAATCACGCAGGCAAATTCCTCAACCGGATCGTCCTGCTGAGAAGAGATGAATTTCAGTGTGTCGGTGGTGGCGGTTGTGCCGGTGAGTTTGAAAACATTGTATCCGTCGCTCATATACCACTGCCAGGATTTCACTTTGGAAGGATCTTTGACTTCCACATGGAACTCGACGCCGTCGGGATAGTTCACTTCGTAATGTTCCGGCTGTTTGGTGATAAAGGACTGATCCTCATCCGAGATGATTTTTCCGTCCTCCCCCAGAAGAACGCCCTCTTTTTCCTCTGCCGCATTTGCCGCAAGAGGAGACACGGCGCTTGCGGAAAGCGCCAGGGCCGAAAGTGCCGCAATCAGAAATCTTCGCATGTTAATTCCATCCTTTCAAATGATGTTTTCGGGTGTTCCTTAACTGATTATAAACGATTACTGATATGCCCTGCGAGTGATAATATGAATCTTAATTCATATCCATACAGAATCGTGATCAGCTCAGCATCATATTTTTACAGATCGGCAGACATGTCTGAGTGTTTTGCAATCCGCTGATGAATCCGGCTGATTTCTTAAAATGTTGTCCTTTCCCGACAAACCTGTTTCCGGTTCATAGATTTATGTTCTAAAATGAATGCAAGAGGAAAACATATGAGCGAGAAAAATAATAAAAACCCGGATTTAATGTCCGATCACGAGCTGCTGGCGGAGCTGGTCAGAATGAACCGCAGACGCCATACCCTGGGCATCATCCTGAGTGTGCTTGGCATTGCACTGATCGTTGTTGTTTTCGCAGCCGGTTCGATTGTTCTGCCGCGCATGATGAAAAGCGTGGAGGAGATCAGCCAGCTTACCGAACAGGGACGCACATCTCTGGAAAGTCTTGACAAGATCAATTTCGACACCCTGAATCAGGGCATCGAGGACTTTGCCGCTGTTGCCAAGAAACTGGCCAGCTGGTTCGGCAAATAATGAAATGAACAGGCAAAGCCTGCGGCCGATGACCGCAGGCTTTCTGTTTTCTTACTTATAATCAAATCCGCTCGGTTCATTCAGCGGACGCTCAAGCAGCTCAGGATTCTCAAAGAGATAATGGAGCAGCTTCAGGCTTCTGGCAAAGTAGAAACCGTCGCCGATTCTTTCATCAAGAGTTGCCCCGATGTCGATGACATCACGGATTTCCTTGTGTCCGTCGGGCATCAGCACCTCTTCCTTGTGAAGGGTTCCGATCGTGACCATGATCGAATTGGTGCCGTAGTTGTTGAGATGGTGATATACGGCCGGGCATTTGATCGAGCCGAGGTTGGAGACAAGAATCGTGGAATAGTTCGGATCGCCCGCGGTGATGAAATCGGGATTCTTTCCCCAGAAATCAAGATAGCGGATCAGTCTGACGCTGCCTGCCAGCAAGGGTCTTGGCAAGGCGGCGAACTTGTCGAGCAGTTCATCGACACCGCCGGTGGAGTGCTCGCTTTTTCTCGCTTCGGCCACGTCGCCGATGATTCTCTTTGAAACCTCATTGACTGTATCGGTCTCATTCATAACCATATACATCAGTGTTTCCTCAGCACCGTCGGTGAATCTGCGCTTGGCCACAAATGAGAGGGAAATCTCATTGCGCTCATAAATGCGGTATCCCTGGATGAAACGGTTCATCAGAGGTCTTTCGTAAACCATCTTGGCAAGGGCCATGATCACGCAGTGGAAGATGGTCATCTTATTGTCCGTCTTTCCCTCATTTTTCTTGTCCAGATACGCAATCAGATTTGTCGCGTCGATGGTGTCATTGAGATAAACTTCGGCTTCAGTGCGTTTGGGCATGAGTGCCGTCATCACTGTCTGCAGACCGGGCGCGCTGACTCTCTTTCCGTCTTTTCTGTCGCCCCATTTCACCCGTTTCGCATTCTTCATACTTACTCCTTCCGGATCAGATCCTGTATCATACTGTGATTCACTTCACAGTTTTTATTCTTTCCATGTACGAAATTATAACATTATGCGTCACGAAAGCATGCATAATATGCAAAAAGCCTGCATATGAACATGATCATTTGCAGGCACAAATTGTGGTGCATATGCCGCACGGATGCAGTCATACACACTCATCATTGCCTCCTTCCGGGAGATCATCAACAATGGACGGCTAAGACATCCTGTGATTTATGACCAATGATGAACAAACAGTCCGGGAAATGAACCCGTCTTTCGTTACTCAGATTATAGTTTGCGCTTTGACACGATTCAAGGTGTCTAGACGTTCAGGCGTGTGATTTTTTCGTGAACAATCGCGTCGGTGGTGCCGTCTTCGGAAATCACGATAGCAACGAAATTCTGTCCCATCGCATTGCGTCTGCGGATGTAATTGAGGGACGAATTGAATCTTGCCCCGCGGGCCATGGAGCCTTTGCCGGCATCCCCGTCAAGTATCGCTCCGATGCAATGGCAGCAGCACTTCGTATCCAGCAGAAGGCCGCCGTCAATGGCCATGAAGCTCGGCAGGATTTCCCTTTGACGGTCCAGGGAAAGCGGCGATATGCCGATGCCCATGCCGGCATCGGTCAGACGCTCACACTCGCGGTGAATGTCATCGCTTTTTCCGAACACGAGAATGGTGCCGTATTTCTGATGAGCCGCGCTTGTGATCAGATCCGCGATCCGCGAGATCTCAACCGGTGACAGCTGATCATCCACCGTTCTGATCAGATCACTGATATCCAGCTCTTTCTTTGTGGTGGAACCGATGTGATAGCGGGCGTTGTAATAGGCGATATTCTGCATGCCCTCATAAAGGATGCGCCAGGAGAGATGGCCGCGGATGCGGATTTCGCATTCATTGGGAAAGGCATGCTTTTCACAAAGGCCGCGCACTTTTCCGTTTTCATCCACCACCAGCGCCAGCGACTCATTGGAAAGCTCCAGCAGCTTGCGGATCTGTCTGCGGTTTTCCGCGCTGAAGCTGACCGGCTCACTGAACGCGACGGAAAGTCCCTGCTTCATTCCCTTGCGGGTGGAGCGGCTGCCGTTGCGTGGAAGAATAATGCGGCAGTCGGCGTAATTATGTTCATAGGTTTCCGCCGAAAGGTACATTAAGAAGTTGATGTCGAGCTTGTAGAATCCATAGAAGAACTCGACCACGCCGCCGGAAATGATCAGCTCATACATATGAACGATATTGACCCGCTCGATTCCGTAGAAGTACATCTGTTTGTAGACTTCCTCATAGAAGGCGCGGGTGATGAACTGCAGCGGGGTGATGGCACTTCCGCCATAGTCAAAAATCACAAACACATTGTCCTGATACCAGGTATAGGAATTTTCAAAATTGGGAATCTCGGTGACATCATGAACCACCAGCTCCGTGATCTCGCGGCTCTTTCTGCTGAGCATCGCGATCTCATAGCCGTTTTCCAGTCCGACCTCCTCGCTTTTCTGATTGAGCGAGAAGTAAATGTGAAAATCGGGAATATCCCTGGGATTGTCATAAAGATGTTTCAGAAGAGCATAATAAAGCTCGCGGATGCGCTGAAACGCCTCCCCGCATGCCCCTGCTTCCGTCTGGGCAAGCTCACTCCAGTATTTGCTTTCCATAAGTTCTTTCCTCTGTCATTCTCATTATACATGCATGAGCACGGAATGAGGCGCAAAGAATCCGCGTTATGAAAACCGGCTGCGTGTTTCAGCCGGCTTCAGTCATCGATAAACAGATAATCCTTGAGGAAATCCTTTGCCGTATCGCTGGATACCATGAAGGAGAGATTCTCATCCTGCGTGCTGACCGCCGAGGCGATGCCTGCCACCCTTCCTTCTGAATCAAGAACCGGTGATCCGGAGATGCCGGATTTGAGCGCCATCTGTATGGGCATATAGGAGATGCCCTGCTCGAAGCGGATCTTTTCGCCAAGCGCCTTTCCTTCCAGCACAGTCAGTTTCTGATCGCCCGGATAGCCAACCGTATAAAGCGGATCATCCTTTTCGGGCGGGGAATCCGCAAAGCGCAGGTTGAAATGGGTCAGGGCACCGATCCGGATCAGGGCAATATCCTCATCCTGTGAGATATGGATCACTTCCGCCTCATAGCGGTTTTCCCGGTACATGACATAATAGCTGACCGCATAATGGTCCACGACATGGGCGTTTGTCACAATATATCCGTCATCATTGACAACGAATCCGCAGCCGCGCCAGGCCTCGTCATTCATCGAGCCGATCGCATAGACTCTGACCACCGCCAGCTCCGTCTGTCTGCTGATACGCTCTGCCTGCGGGGATACCGTCTTGGTTTCAAAGGCCAGGGAAGCCCCCTTTCCTATCAGCAATACCGCCAGCAGCGCCGTGACAATCATGGCAAACAGATTCAGAAAGCCGGAACTCTTTGAAGGCTCTTCCACTTTGCGGAAGATATCTTTCTGCCTTTCATCGATCAGTTCTTTCAGGCTGCTGAAACTGATCTTTGAGGCGTCAATCACCCCTTCAGTCTGCGCCAATGAGGGCATCAGGTCCGCACGCAGAAGGATGATCGGGATATCGCGTTCCTGCGCTGTCTTTAAAAGGGCTGCCTTTGTCTCATCAAGCATGATTGCCTCATTGCCATAGAGCACCATCGCATCCGCACGCAGAAGAAGCTTTTCCTCAATGGCAATTGCGAACTGGAATCCTTCCTTCACAAAAGCCTGCTCATAAAAGGAAAAGTCCGCTTTGTCCGCATTCATGTACAGAGGAAACAGGATTTTTCTCATGCCATTATATTACCACATCAGTTTCCGTTCGCTTTATCGCGTTGATGTGTTAGAATCTAATGCAAAGAAAAAAGAGGATTTACATATGACTGCTCGAAAGAACCGTGTTGTGATCAAAGTCGGCACAAGCACCCTGACCAATGAAAACGGCAATTCCAACCTGCGCAGAATCGAACTGCTCTCCCGTGTGCTGAGCGATATCCAGAATATGGGAAATGAAGTGATTCTCGTTTCCAGCGGCGCCATCGCGGTGGGAGCCAACAAGCTTCACCTTGGCGGCAAGCCCAAGGAAATGCGCATGAAGCAGGCAGCCGCGGCCGTCGGTCAGTGTGAAAACATGTTCTTATATGATAAATTCTTCGGTGAATACGGAAAGACCGTTGCCCAGATTCTGCTCAATGCCGAAGATATCCGCCAGGAGGTCAAAAAGGAAAACCTGGCCAATACCTTTGAGGCGCTGCTTGAACTCGGCGTCATCCCGATCGTCAATGAAAACGACTCAGTCAGCTACACCGAGATCGAATCGGAAGAAAAGCTGTTCGGCGACAATGACATGTTATCGGCGGTGGTTGCGATTCTCTGCCGGGCGGACCGTCTGATCATCCTTTCCGATATCGACGGTTTCTATGACCGTGATCCGAGACTCTATAAGAATGCGAAGCTGATCAGTGAAATCGATGAGATCACCGATGAGACCTATGAGCTTGCCGGAGGCGCGGGTTCCAGACGCGGCACAGGCGGTATGCGCACCAAACTGCAGGCGGCCGATCTTGCCACGGCGCAATCCATCGACACCTGGGTCATCAACGGTTCCGATCCCTCCATTCTTTACAGACTGATGGACGGCGAACAGGTCGGCACACGCTTCAAAGCAAAATAAAAAATCTCATAAAAGAATGCCGTTCCGGATGTACCGGAGCGGCATTTTCATGTTCATTCGATTTCTTCGTATTCAGCGGAAAGATCTGCGAAGGGATCCTCCTGCATCTGTTCGGCAAGGGATTTTTTCTTCTCCTCATCTTCAGCTTCAGGTGCGGGTTCTTCTTCCGCAATCTCAGGGACGCCGAAGTCCTCATCCTGGGCTGCCACATCCGCAAACGGATCTTCCATCATCTCTTCCGCGAGGCTCTTCTGCGGCTGTTCGGGAATCTGCGATTCAACGAATTCAGCGTATTCCTCTGTATAGCGGCTCGCCGGCATTTCGATGTCCTTGATTTCCTCATCTGCGCCGATCGGTGTCAGTTCAACTTTGTTTTCTTCCATGACGGTCTCCTCTTCTGCTTTTTTGCGGCCGAATAATCTCTTCAAAAATTCAAACATGAGCTTCCCCTCATTTCTTCGATACTTCTTACTTCCATTTTAGAAAACTCATGCGACATGCACAAGAATTATCGTATTTCCTGCGGCTGATATACCACTCTCTCTGCCTGAATGCCGTCTTTTGTGATGTTCAGAACCATATAGGTCGGATACGGAAAACGGTAATCCTTGGGACGGCTGATCGCGCCGGGATTGAGAATATGAATGCCGTTGACCGTCTCATCGACACTGATGTGGTTATGGCCGAAGAAGACAGCGCTGCATTGATTCTGTTTCGCGGCGGTTGCCAGAGGGGTCAGATCATCACGGTCCCACGGTTTGAGATATCCGTGTCCGTGGGTGATCAGCACACGGTTGCCTTCAAACTCCTCCACCCTTTCCCAGGGATATTGAGGATCGAAGTCCATGTTTCCGCGCACGGCGATAAAGTCCGCTGCTCTCTCAAAGGGAATTTCCAGATCGCCGCAGTGCACAAACGCATCCGCGTCCGGATATGTCCTGCGCAGATAGTCCAGAACTTCGGTGTTTCTGTGGGTGTCTGAGACAAGAATCACCTTCATCCGCTCACCGCCTCGTCAATCAGTTCCTTGTCGATGATCTGGAAGTTGGCACGGTGCAGATAGAGCGCCCTGCCGTCAACCATGAGCTTGGTGAACTTGGGCAGATCGGCCGGAATGGACCATGTGACCTTGCGGCCGGAGAAAGCATAGATCGGAACACCGGTCTGCGATTTGATGATCACAACCACCGGCTTGCCGAAGCTGTTTTTCACGCGGTTGACAATACCGCTGATCAACGGCGCATCGGTGATGGAATCGGATTCGGAATTGATTTCCTTGATGGAGAAATCATAATCAGGAAGCAGTCCCTTCTCATAGAAGATGCAGGTGTCGCCGCAGGTGAGCATCTGCGAGCCGTCAATGTTCAGGGTGATAACGGAGCTTAATGTGTTCACATAGCCGGTTGAACCGTTCTCACTGGAATAAGTCTCCTCCTGCACGACATTGCCTGACACATCAATCCGCTCGCCATGAGTGGTCAATACCTTGGTGCCGTAGTTGTCAAAGGTGTCGATGGTGTAGGTATTTCCTGAAATATGTCCGTTCCAGTCATTGACCTGCTGGGAAATATTGCCGCAGCCGCACAATGCGCAAAGCGTTACGGCGCTTATGATACGGATCAGTTTCTGTTTCATTTCTTCCCTCCTAGATATGCGCGGTTTCCCCGTCGGCGGGGAATTTTCTGTAAACCGTCAGATACATTGTAACAAATGCGGCCGCTCCGCCCACGAGATTTGAGATCGGCTCAGCCAGGAACACGCCGTTGACCCCAAAGCCCATCGCCGGCAGGATCAGGGTCAGAGGCACAACGATGATCACCTTGCGGAAGATCGAGAAGAAGACCGCCCGCTTGGAGCATTTCAGCGATGTGAAAGTTGACTGGCCGGCAAACTGCAATGTCATGAAGATGAAGCCGAAGAAGTAGATATACAATGCCCCGGTGCCGGCTTCGATCATCTCGGCGCTGTTTGTGAAGATCGAGATGAGCTGGCGCGGGAAGATCAGCACGGCAAGCCAGGCGATGGCTGTATAGACAAATGAGACAAGGGTTGAAACCTTAATGCCCTCCTTGATGCGGCTGTATTTCTTTGCGCCGAAGTTGTAGCTGAGCACCGGCTGGGAGCCCTGGGAGATGGACTGCACGGGCAGCGAGAGAATTTCACGCACCGAATTGAGAACGGTCATGACGCCGACATAGAGATCGCCGCCGTATTGGCGAAGAGCGATATTGCAGATGATCTGCACCGCCGCGTTGGTGCCCTGCATGACAAATCCTGCCGTGCCAAGCGGAATGATTTCCTTTAAAACGGAGAAACGGGGCATCATTTTCGCAGGCTCAATCCGATAGACCGCGTTGGCATTGACGAAGAAGTACAGTGCCCAGGCAGCCGAGGCGATCTGGGAAATCACCGTGGCAAGAGCCGCACCTGCCACACCCATATGGAATAAATAGATGAACACCGGATCGAGAATCAGATTCATTAATGCGCCAAGAAAGACGGTCATCATGCCGATGCGGGGATAGCCCGACGCGTTGATGAAGCCGTTGAGACCCGTCGAGAGCATCGCTGCCGTTGTGCCCCAGAGATAGATCTTCAGATACTGGTCCGCATAAATATAGGAGGCATCCGATGCGCCAAAAGCATAAAGGATGGGTTTGCGGAACACATAGCTGATGACAAAGAGAATCACCGATGCGATCACAAGGCTGCCGCACACCTGGGAAAGCAGTGTCTCAGCCTTATCCTCATCCCCCTGTCCGCGGGCGATCGCAAACAAAGGCGTGCCGCCGGTGGCGAAGAGATTTGTGAATGCCGCGATCAGTGTGGTCAAAGGAAAGGCAAGACCGATGCCGGTCAGAGCCATGGAGCCGATGCTTTCCAGATGGCCGATATAAATGCGGTCGACCACGTTATATAAAAGGTGAACCAGCTGGGCAAACATCAGCGGCACCGACTGGGCGAAGATCACCTTCCAGATTTTTCCGTTTCCAAAATCATTCTGCATATGAGTATCCCCTTCCGCACGCAACATTATCTCACATCTCACAAAGTCTGCACGGGATGAATATCCGTATTATGTTTTAATATGTTTTGTATTTCTGTAAAACGCGGAAAAAAAGGCTGAATGAATCAGCCGATCAGCTTCCGTATGAGATCCTCGTCCACACCGGGAAGCACCTTTTTCAGTTTTCTCAGAATGCGCTGATATGACTCCTCCGGAGTGCGCTGATACACCTTGTCCGCCCACCGCTTTCCGTAGAACTCTTCGGGCGTGGCATAGCGGGCAATGCCCCAGCCATAGAAATTTCCGTTTTTGTCGGTTTCATATTCAAAATCGGAAGTGAGCACATAACATTGCATCTGAAGCCGTGTGATGCGGGTGTCAAAGCCCTTGCGCGGCTCCCAGGAATCAGGTGTTTTTGTTCTGGGCTTCACGTAGCCGCCGATCGCCTTGAGATCCTTGGAAAGAATGGAATGACGCTCTGCAATCAGATTATAGAGATACTGATCCTCATATGTGCTTAAGCCATCCTCAAAGCGGGCATCAAAGTCATAGCCGTCACGGCGGTAATTGGCAAAATCATAAAACCACTGCTTTGTCACATAGCCGGCTTTCTTGTCAAAGAATTTGCCATAGGCGGCTCTTGTCTCCTGCACGACGGGACCCTTCCATTCCCATACACCGGGTTCGTTTGAGAAATAAACTTCCGGGGCACAGTGTTCCTCGATTGAAAAGCCTTCGATTGCGTTGGAAAAAAACGGCAGAAAACCGAAATGGGCAATGGCATCGATAAGATCCTGTTTTGTATGAATTGTAAAGTTGATCATATTCTTATCCGTAAAACAAACAATACCCGCTGTGTGCGGATATTATTTTTTATTCAGCTTTTCCTTTGCCGATTCTTTCAGCAGCCATCTCAAGACCGCGCTCATCGTCGTTGAGCAGTCTGCGCACGCGGCTGATTGTCGCGGTGGACGCTCCGGTTGATTTGGATACTTCCTGGTATGTGCTGCCCTCAAGCAGACGGATGCCCACATCGAAGCGCTGGGCAAAAGTCACAAGCTCGTTCACAGTGCAGATATCCTTGAAAAACTGTCTGCACTCGTCCTGTGTTTCCAGACTGAGAATCGCATCAAACAGCTGGTTGATTTCAAACGTGTCAAGATTATTTTTCATATACTTTCTCCACTTTCGATTTTAACATTTTAAAGTATTAAATTCAATGCGAGAAACTGCTTGCCATATGCCATACAAGCATGTATACTTTAGGAGGTTGATGCTTTAACGCATTGAAGCGCTAAAGCCAATTGGGGGTTAGATTATGTTTTTCAAGGTAACTTTATTGATCTTATTCTTCGCACTCATGATCGGTATCGGATTCATGTACAGGCATTCCTCAAAGGATGTCAGCGGATTCGTTCTGGGCGGACGTTCGGTCGGCCCGTGGGTGACGGCGTTTGCATACGGAACTTCTTACTTCTCAGCGGTTATCTTCGTCGGTTACGCCGGCCAGTTCGGCTGGAAATACGGTATCGCGTCCACCTGGATCGGTATCGGCAACACACTGATCGGTTCCCTTCTCGCCTGGGTCATTCTCGGCAGAAGAACCCGTATCATGAGTCAGCATCTCGGCAGTGCGACAATGCCGCAGTTCTTCGAGGCGCGCTTCGGCTCCACCGCCTTGAAAATTGCAGCAAGTGTCATCACATTTATCTTCCTGATTCCTTACACAGCCTCTCTTTACAACGGATTGTCACGTCTGTTCGGAATGGCATTCAATATTGACTACTCCATCTGTGTCGTCGTCATGGCTGTTCTGACAGGTATTTATGTCATCGCCGGCGGATACATGGCCACCGCGATCAACGACTTCATCCAGGGTATCATCATGCTGTTCGGTATTACCGCTGTCATCGCGGCTGTGCTCAACAGCCAGGGCGGCTTCCTGGCAGCTCTCAACGGTCTTGCGCAGGTTACCGATGAGACGGTATCGACCGCACCGGGTGTGTTTGCCTCATTCTTCGGACCGGATCCGCTCAATCTGCTCGGTGTCATTATCCTGACATCGCTTGGCACATGGGGTCTGCCCCAGATGGTACAGAAATTCTATGCCATCAAGAGTGAAAAGTCCATTTCCACCGGCACCATCGTTTCCACCGTATTCGCATTGATCGTGGCGGGTGGATGCTACTTCCTGGGCGGCTTCGGCAGACTTTTCTCAGCACAGATTGACATCGCGGCAGGCGGCTATGACTCCATCATTCCGACCATGCTGTCAGGACTTCCCGATTTCCTGATCGCGATCGTTGTCATTCTGGTTCTCTCCGCTTCGATGAGCACCCTTTCCTCACTGGTTCTCACATCAAGCTCCACCATGACGCTTGACCTTCTCAAGGACCATGTCATCAAGGATATGGATGAAAAGAAACAGGTCCTCATCATGAGAGCGCTGATCGTCGTCTTTATTGCCATCTCTGTGATTATCGCAATCGTTCAGTACAAGTCCAACATCACCTTCATCGCCCAGCTGATGGGTGTCTCATGGGGTGCTCTGGCAGGTGCCTTCCTGGCTCCGTTCCTCTATGGCTTATACTGGAAAGGCGCTTCCAGAATCAGTGTCTGGGTCAGTTTCATCTTCTCAACCGTTGTGATGCTTGCCAACATGCTGGTCAGAAGCTCCTTCCCCGCCCTGCTGCAGAGCCCGATCAATGCCGGCGCCTTCTGCATGATCGCAGGTCTCATCATCATTCCGGTTGTATCCCTGTTCACACCGAAACCGGATCAGAAAGTCGTTGATGACGCGTTTGCCTGCTATGAGGAAAAGGTCCTCGTTCCGCAAAGCGAAGCGCTCGGCGAAAAAGAATAATCCATCCGATTCAATTCATTGCGTTAATAGAAAGGAACCGGCAGTCACACGGCTGCCGGTATCGGTTTTGTTTATGATCATCGACATTCATACACATACATTCCCGGATGCGATCGCATCCAGAACCGTCTCCTCACTTGCCCATGCGGCTCATGTGGAGCCTCAGAGCGATGCCACAAACGCGGGTCTTTACGCTTCGATGGCAAAGGCGGGCGTTGATTATTCGATCGTTCTGCCGGTTGCCACAAAGCCGCATCAGGTGGAAAAGATCAATACGGTCGCTTATGAAAACAATCTGAAATTCAAAGACAAGGGCGTCATATCGATCGGCGCGATGCATCCGGCATATGAAAACTGGTATGAGGAGTTAGAGAGAATCAGACAGCTCGGTCTCAAAGGCATCAAGCTGCATCCTGTCTACCAGGGGATTGATCTGGATGATGTCAGAACCATGGACATATTGAAACGGTGCGCGGAGCTCGGTCTGTTTGCCATCACCCATGCCGGGGATGACATCGGCTTTCCCGGGGTTGTGCACTGCTCCCCTGACATGTGCCTGCATGTATGCGAAGAGATACCGGATCTGAAGTTTGTGCTTGCCCATATGGGCGGCTGGCATCTCTGGAAGGAAGTCTCTCTGAAACTTGCCAATACTAATGCCATGCTTGATACCGCCTTTTCGCTGCATCCTGTGCATCGTCTGGATGACGGTCACTGGAAAGAAAATGAGCCGTGGCTGTTAAGCCAGGATGAATTCATGGATATGGTTCAATTATTTGGTGCTGAGCGCATTATCTTCGGAACTGATTGCCCCTGGGCGGATCAGTCTGAATATGTGCAGCTGTTTGAAAGCCTGCCTCTGAAGGAAGATGAACGGCGTAAAATCATGGGTGAAAACGCTGCGAAGCTGCTTGGTCTATAATGTCTCGGATGAGGCATTTTTCTTTGGCTCCATAACAAAAGACAGATGCGGATGGGCATCTGTCTTGTTTCTGGATTGTTGAATCAATTACTGGATGTCTTCGAGTGAGAGCACCTGGATGCCCTTTGCGGCGAGTTTTGTTTCAGCTGCCGCGGTGTCGTTGACACGGAAGATCATGCCTGCGCTTCTGCTTTCATGTCCGATGATGAAGGAGTACATGTACTCGATGTTGACATTGACAGCAGCGAAGACATCAAGAATCTTGTCGAGCGCGCCGGGCTCATCGGGAATCTCCATGGCGATGACGGAGTTGACGCTTGTCACAAAGTCGGCATCCTTGAGGATATCGACAGCATGGATCACATCATCAACAACGATTCTCGCGATTCCGTATTCCTTTGTTTCAGCCAGGGAAATGGCACGCATATCGATGTTGTTGGCAGCCAGGACACCGGTCATGTTTTTCAGTGTTCCGGGTTTGTTGACCAGAAATATTGAAATCTGTTTGATACTCATATCCACCTCCGGTAAGTTTTCCTAACTCTATTATATCTTTCTCTTGTCAATGACGCGAACCGCTTTGCCTTCGCTTCTTGCGATTGTCTTCGGTGCGACGAGTGTGACCTTGGCCTTGAGGCCGAGCATTGACTTCAGACCGTCAACCAGAACCTTCTGTCTGTCGGCGATCTCACCGATGTTGTCGGTGAACATCTCAGGTGTCATTTCAACCTGGACATCGAGGGTGTCTGTATTGTTGACACGGTCAACGATAATCTGGTAGTTAGCCGGATAGCCGTTGTTGAGCAGCACGGTTTCGATCTGGCTCGGGAAGACGTTGACGCCTCTGATAATCAGCATGTCATCGGTTCTGCCCATCGGCTTTCTCATTCTGACGTGGGTTCTTCCGCATGCGCACGGCTCATAGTTGAGCACGCAGATATCACGTGTTCTGTAACGCATCAGGGGGAACGCTTCTTTATCAAGGCAGGTGAACACGAGTTCGCCCTGCTCTCCGCCCGGCAGAACTTCACCGGTCTTCGGGTTGATGATTTCCGGAACGAAGTGGTCCTCGTTGACGTGCATGCCCTGCTGCTGGGAACATTCGAAGGAAACACCCGGACCTGAGATTTCGGTCAGGCCATAGATGTCATATGCCTTGATGCCGAGCGTCTTCTCGATGTCATGACGCATTTCCTCACTCCATGCCTCAGCGCCGAAGATACCGGCCTTCAGAGGGATATCATCCGGGCCATAGCCCAGTTCCTTCATTCTTTCGCCAAGATATGCGGCATAGGAAGGTGTGCAGCAGAGAATGGTTGCCTGAAGGTCATTGATGAACATGATCTGTCTGTCGGTGTTGCCGGAGCTTGTCGGAACAGTCAGGCAGCCGACCTTGTGGGAGCCGCCGTTGAGACCGGGTCCGCCGGTGAAAAGACCGTAGCCGTAGGATATCTGGCATACATCCTCATCTGTTCCTCCTGCCGCGGTAATCGCACGTGCGCAGCAGTCTTCCCAGAGATCGATGTCATGCTGGGTGTAGAAAGCGACGACGCGTTTGCCGGTTGTGCCGGAAGTCGACTGGATGCGGACGCATTCCTTGAGCGGCTTGCCGAGCAGTCCGTACGGGTACTGTTCTTTCAGATCATCTTTTGTTGTGAAGGGAAGTTTGCAGAGGTCGTCAATCGACTGGATGTCATCCGGAGTCACGCCCGCCTCTTCCATCTTTTTGCGGTAGAAGGGAACATCATTCCAGACGTGCTGAACCTGTTTCTTCAGCTTTTCAGTTTGAATTGCCCTGATTTCCTCACGGCTGGCTGTCTCAATTTCTTTCTGGTAATACCTTTCCATGTTATACTCCCCCAATCTAATCGTCGGTTACGCGTTTTTTCCCAGTTCGAATGCCTTTTTGTTCATTTCCAGGAAGCGGGAAGGAACGATCGCTTCCAAAGAAGCCATCCAGGCCGCCTCATCGATGTCAAAGTGGTGTGACAGTCTGCCAAGAAGCACCACATTGACGGCTTTGGAGGAGCCTGCCTCCTCAGCCAGTTTCAGGCAGTCCAGGGCATCGACATTGATGCCTGCCGCCTTCATCTTCCCGATCACATCCTCGGGATATTTCATTGCGCCGGTGATGACGGGCATCGGATCGATCTGCTGGGTGTTGGTGACAATGACACCGCCCTCTTTCAGATATGCCATCCATCTGGCTGCTTCAAGCGCCTCAAAGGAGACAATGTAATCCGCTTCGCCCTTGTCGATGACCGGTGAATAGACCGCATCGCCATAGCGCACGTAAGTCACAACAGAACCGCCTCTCTGGCTCATGCCGTGAACTTCGGAAACCTTGACGTCATAGCCCTGCGACATCAGCAGATGACCCAAAAGCTTGCTGGCAAGCAGGGATCCCTGACCGCCGACACCGACGATCATCACATTCTTCGTTTTCATCTTCATGCCTCCTTAGCGCCTGATCCTAACGCATCAAAGTGACAAAGCTGTGAACAAACGCCGCATCCGACACATAAAGTTGTATCAACTGCCGCTTTGCCGTTTTTGATGGAGATTGCCGGGCAGCCGATGCGCATGCATGACTGACAGCCGACGCACTTATCTGTGTCCACTTTCAAAGCGGGCTTATGCTTGACATATTTGAGCAGTGCGCACGGTCTTCTGGAAATAATGACCGAAGGCTCAGCCGCGCTCAGCTCTTCCTTAAGCACGGTGTCGCATTCCTTGAGGTTGTAAGGATCCGCGACTCTGACTCTGTTGAAGCCCATCGCTCTGCACAGTGCTTCCAGATCAATCTTACCGGCGGGATCGCCCTTGATGTTGTATCCGGTGGTCGGATTCTGCTGATGGCCGGTCATGCCGGTGATCGAGTTGTCGAGGATGATAACAGTCGAATTAGACTGATTGTATGCCACATTGGCAAGTCCGGTCATACCGGAATGCATGAAGGTGGAATCGCCGATGACCGCAACTGTCTTGGATTCACTTGCCTCATTCAGCATCTTATTAAATCCATGCACAGCACCGATCGAGGCGCCCATGCAGAGTGTGGAGTCTACCGTTGCAAGCGGTGCCGCGGCACCTAATGTGTAGCAGCCGATATCGCCGAGCACGGTGCATTTGTTCTGCTTGAGTGTGTAGAACATGCCTCTGTGCGGGCAGCCCGCGCACATCACCGGCGGACGGGGCGGAATCGCCTCATCCAGGCTCCTGCCTGCCGGAACACTCTGACCGAGTTTGGCGGCGATCAGATTCTGTGAGAACTCCCCTTCCAGCGGGAAGAGATTCTTGCCTTCGCATGCGATGCCAAGCGACTTCACATGGTTTTCGATGATCGGATCCAGCTCCTCAACGACCACGAGTCTGTCAACCTTTGCGGCAAAATCGCGGATCAGTTTTTCCGGCAGCGGATTGGTCATGCCGAGTTTCAGCACACTTGCCTTATCCCCGAAGACTTCCTTGACATACTGATAGGAAGTCGAATGGGTGATGATGCCAAGGGATGTGTCCCCCATTTCAACCCGGTTGAGATCTCCTGTCTCAGCCAGTGCAATCAGATCGCGTGTTCTCTGTTCAACGATCGGATGGCGCTTGATCGCGTTGCCGGGCATCATGACATACTTGGCAATGTTCTTTTCATATTCCTTAAGAGGAACAGTTCTTTCGCCTGTTTCGACAAGTGACTGGGAGTGGGCAACTCTTGTGCACATCTTGATCAGCACAGGTGTGTCAAACTGTTCGGAGATTTCAAATGCCTTCTTTGTAAATGCGAGGGCTTCGGCGGAATCGGCCGGTTCCAGCATCGGCAGCTTGGCCGCGATCGCGTGATGGCGGCTGTCCTGCTCATTCTGGGATGAATGCATTCCCGCATCATCGGCGACCGCCACGACCAGGCCCGCATTGACGCCGGTATATGACATTGTATATAAAGGATCGGCGGCGACATTGAGGCCGACATGTTTCTGGGCACAGAACGCACGTCTGCCGGCAAGGCTCGCACCGAATGCGGCTTCCATGGCAACCTTTTCATTCGGAGCCCACTCACAGTAGATCTCATCATACTTGGCGGCTTCCTCGGTGATTTCCGTGCTCGGTGTACCCGGGTAGCTTGAGATAAAGCAGACACCTGCCTCATATAAGCCTCTGGCCACTGCCTTGTTGCCAAGCATCAGTTCTTTTTTCTTCGGACTGTCCATAAACTCTCTCCGTTTCCGACCGGATTCAATATATCCGGAATAATATATGATCTGTATTATATAACCTCCGCGCTGAGAATTCAACAGTTTAATGTTATAACGCGCTAAAGCGTTAAAATGACAAGGAAAACAGCTCATTCATATAAATATGGAAATATAAAACCATACTGTTCTTCTCTTTTCCCGCTCCGTATGGGAGATCTGAAGTGAAGATCCGGGGACCCTGATCCGGGCATCCCGGTCCGTTATTTCCTGCATGTATCTCCCCTTTTTCTCAAAGCCGCAGATTCCTGAAACTCTTTATTGATAATTCAACGGTTTAATGTTATACTGCGCTAAAGCGTTAAATCGTGAAAGGAAGTAAACTCTTATGCCTATTACAGATCTGCTCGAAAAAAACCGGAAACTCTACGGCAATGACATTGCCCTGGTTGAAATCAATCCCCAGCTGACTGAGGAACAGAGGGTTACCTGGAAAGAGTACGAGCTGATTCAGCCCACATCGAATACGTTTTACAGACGTCAGATCACATGGACTGTCTTTGATGAAAAGGCAAACCGTGTTGCCAATATGCTGATTGACCGGGGAATCCTGCCCGGTCAGAAATGCGCCATCCTGCTGATGAACTGCCTGGAATGGCTGCCGATCTATTTCGGAATCCTCAAGGCAGGCGCCATCGCCGTGCCGCTCAACTTCCGCTTCACCGCGGATGAGATCGAATACTGCCTGGACGCTTCCGATACCGATGTGCTCTTCTACGGTCCCGAATTCATCGGCCGTATCGAGGACATCGCTTACAAGATCAAGCAGTCCACCCTGCTCTTCTTTGTCGGTGATCAGGCCCCGACATACGCGGAGGACTACTACCGCCAGGCTGCCAACTACTCCTCGGAAGCACCGAAAGTCCTTGTGCAGGACACCGACAACGGCGCCATCTACTTCTCAAGCGGCACCACCGGTTTTCCCAAGGCGATTCTGCTCAAACACGAGGCATTGATGCAGTCGGCGAGAATGGAAGCCATTCACCATGAGACAACCCGGGAAGACACCTTCCTGTGCATTCCCCCGCTCTACCATACCGGTGCGAAAATGCACTGGTTCGGCTCCCTTTACACAGGCAGCCGCGCAGTCATTCTCAAAGGCAACTCACCGGAAGCGATCATGCGGGCAGTGTCAAATGAAGGCTGCACGATTGTCTGGCTGCTGGTGCCCTGGGCACAGGACATCCTTGCGGCGCTTGATTCCGGAAAGATCAAGCTGGAAGACTACCGCACAAGTCAGTGGAGACTCATGCACATCGGTGCCCAGCCCGTACCGCCGAGCCTGATCCGCCACTGGATGAAATACTTCCCCAACCACCAGTATGACACCAACTACGGTCTCTCCGAATCGACCGGACCGGGCTGTGTGCATCTGGGCATGGAGAATGTCCACAAGGTCGGCGCCATCGGTATTCCGGGCTATGGCTGGCAGACAAAGATTGTCAACGAAAAGAACGAGCCGGTCGCCCAGGGCGATGTCGGTGAGCTTTGCGTCAAGGGCCCCGGCGTCATGGTTGAATACTACAAGAACCCCAAAGCCACGGCTGAAATCCTTGAAAACGGATGGCTCCATACCGGTGATATGGCGATGACGGATGAGGACGGATTCATCTTCTTGGTTGACCGTAAGAAGGATGTCATCATCTCCGGCGGTGAAAACCTCTATCCGGTTCAGATTGAATCATTCCTGATGACCAACACCAGAATTCACGATGCGGCCGTCATCGGTCTGCCCGATGAAAGACTCGGTGAAATCGCGGCGGCGATCATCCAGGTCAAGGAAGGCATGGTACTCACGGAGGACGACGTCAATCAGTTCTGCCGTGAACTGCCCAGATACAAGCGTCCGAGGAAGATCATCTTCGCGCCTGTCATCCGCAACGCCACAGGCAAGATCGACAAGCCGAAGCTGCGTGAGATCTATGGCGGTACAAGACTTGTTGAAAAGCAGAACAGATCTTAACCATAATGAAAACGGCACGCGCCGTTTTCTTTTTATATTTCTTATTTTAAGGAGAAGATCCCCTTCTTCCTGCCGGTATTCAGACTGATCGAGCGGATCAGCACATCGGCGGTCTCAATCAGTTTCGCATCGGTTTCCTCGATCAGCTTCGGATCAAACACGCGCTCTGTGCCGGTGCCGAGGGCGAGAATCATGCGGCTCTTCCATAACGGAAATGCATTGACGCATACGCTGCGGAGATTTTCCCCGATCAATATGTCCGTATTCTGCATCATGCGGATTTCGGTGCACATCTGAAACGGCAGCTGTCTGCTCAGGGAAAGATCGGACAGCTTTTTCTCAAGCCTTGTGCAGTTGTCTGAAAAATCCTTCGCATAGAGCACATCCTCCTTGAGGCCTGTCTTTTCCGCCCGCTTGAGCAGCTCATTGAGCTGTTCCCTGCGCGCTTTGTCAAGCGCCAGCTGACCGGCGTAAATATACATGTCATATTCACGGATGCAGCCCATGCATGTCTCATAGTGCTTCTCCAGACGCTCATGGTGTCTCAGCAATGAGGAGCGGTGAATCTCAAGTCTTCTCGCGGTTTCGGAAAGTTTGCTGGAAATCCGCTCATAAGCTGTTTTGAACGCGTCGAAGGCATTTTCGGAATTGGTGTTGAGCTGCGGGGAGCTGAGCACTTCCTTTTCAAAGGCGCGGATACTGCGCTTCATTTTGTTCAGGTCATCGCGGATCTCATCATAATCATGCTGGGGCAGATCACTCAGGGAGTGCTCCGAAAAATCAATGACATGTTTCTGGGCCTGATAGCCGTACTGCAGAATCATCTTCGTGTCGCTGACATCGATCTGCGAGGAAAACTCACGTGCATAGCGCATGTCCGCTTCCGAGAGTCTGACCATGGCATTGTATCCGGGTTCTTTTTTCTCATTGCTTTCCTGCACGGAAAGCGTGATATCCTTGTCACTCATCATTGAAAGTATAACAAAAAGACAGGCTTCCGGATGGAGAACCTGTCATCTTCCCTTCAGTTCATTCACATTTTCCTTAATGCGGGCAATCTCGTTTTCCAGCGCCTCGTGGACGGTGCTGATTCTTTCATCCAGATTGTCCATCATGCCGTCATATACGGAGAATTCGTTTTCCTTCATCCGCATCAGATGTTCCGCCGCTTCCGCCGACATGCGGAAGATGGGATCATCATACAGTTTCACCGGTCTGAGCTTTCCGGCCTGTTTGCGTTCCAACAGATCCGCGTAATGGCCTCTGGCAATATGAACGGCATCGTGCCAGGAAAGATAGATCTCTTTCATGGCATGCTCACCTGCCTGATGCAGGAAATCAGGATGATCCATATTCTGTTTCAGGAAGGCGTACAGTGATTCAGCGCTTTCCTCAATCAGAAAGCCGTTGCGGCCATCCGTTATCCCTTCTCCCGCGCAGGAATCCTTCACCAGCACGGAAGCAAGACCGCAGGCGGCAGCCTCACGCACGACCAGACCGTTGGTGTCAAATGTTGAAGGAAACAGGAACAGATCCGCCCTGGTATTGAACCCTCTCAGGAGGTCACGCTCATAGATTGGTCCCGTGAATATGATTTTGCCGTTACCATTTGAAGAAGAAAGGGATGGGGTGGGTTTGCTGAAATCATCCACGGCAATACCGCTTTCATGCGCCTTGCGGATCACGCTTTCAAGATCTTTTCCCCCTCCCGCAAAGATCATCCGGAAGTCTTTTCCGTCCTCGCTGAGCAGTTTCAAAGCATCGATGATCAGCGGAAGATTTTTGTAATTCATCATGCGGCCGACATAGAGAAAGACCGGTATGCCGACAGGCAGATCATATCCTTTGACTGCCTTCTCCACAAGCGCTTCATCCGCTCTGCCGGCTTGGAAATCAACTCCGTTGAGAACGACTTTGTAATCCCCCTCAAAGCCAAGTGATCTGAGATTTCTGCCTGCGCCTTCGGAGACCGTCCAGACCTCATCGCAGGCGGACACGTTGTGGATGAGCATCCTGATTGTTGTGTTCTGAAGCAGTTCGCCGGGCACGGTATTGCGCACATCGATGTCGTATTTGGTATGCCATGTGAACACGATCGGCGCCCCGCTCATCTCACGCAGGCTTCTGGCGATCAGACTTGCCGTAAAGG
The DNA here is from genome assembly GCA_000701725.1 of Erysipelotrichaceae bacterium NK3D112. GTDB lineage: Bacteria > Bacillota_I > Bacilli_A > Erysipelotrichales > Erysipelotrichaceae > Bulleidia. The sequence goes on along the minus strand of JNJQ01000004.1, from coordinate 127,059 downwards.
GACAGTGGACATGCAGAAGATCCGGTTTCATGGCAGCCATTTCGGAGAGTTCGCGCACCGGCATCGGAGCTCCCGCCCGATAGCCCGCGCTGACAGCGCCGGTATCCAGGCTGTCATAGGTGATCACGGGATAAGGAAGCGATTCATAATTGCCTTTGGGATAAAAAGGCGTCACAACAAAAGCCGATGTATCTGTTTCCCGGTTCAGATAATCGGCATAGTTTTTCACGGTATTGGCAACCCCGTCGATGACCGGCGGGAATGTATCGTTGAGAAGACATACTTTCATAACAATCTGATTCTACCACGATACGTCCGGTATGGAGCTGACACTTTCCAATGTATGTCTCAGAGGTCTACTTTGACGCAAGCCCTGCCCTCTGCAGTGCTCTGACAATGATCGGGATCAGAATCAGATCTGCAATGATGGCCGGGGCGGTGCCCACGAAATAAGCGCTGATCCATGCCGAGAAGGAATATTCACCCGCATTGAGGATAAAGGCAGTCACCAGTCCTCCGGCGATGCGGCCGATGATCATGGCGATGATCAGGGAGATGTAAATCTTCAGAAGACCCTTTTCCTTTCCGAATGTTTTCATGCATAAGCCGGTGATCAGGCCATAGACACCCAGTTCCGCCATCATCGCAAAGGGTCCGTTGGGAGGCAGCTGGTTGATCACATAGGAAAGCGCCGGAGTCAGCAATCCGCATACCAGTCCTTCAACAGGTCCGATCACAAGGCCGGCAATCAGCACCGGAAAGTGCATCGGTGAGAAGAGTCTGAGAATGGGCTGGCCGCCGAAGTTTTTCAGGACCGTGACAATGACGATGCCGATTGCGATCATGAGTCCGGTCAAAACGATGTTTCTTGTTCTATTCATATAGGGTTCCTCTTTTCTCAAAAGAAAGCATGCGGAAACACCGCATGCCTTCTGTCATGTGCTGATGTACTTCAGTACGTTTGTTTATTTGATCAGTTTGAACGGCTTGACACCCTCGACCGCCTTGGCGGGAGTGATGCGCGCCTCCTCATTGTCAAGATCGATGAGGATGTACTTACGGTTGCCCATGCCCAGCTCATACATATAGGAGAGCTGTCTGTGGCCGTGTCTGGTTTCGATTCTTTCAACCAGATCCTTGTGATCCTTCTCGCACATCGCATAGATCAGATCCACGCATGCGGAGTCGATCGCGCAGATGTCGGTGGAAGCCAGGATGCCCACGTTCGGGGTGACGACCGGCTGAGCCGCAAGACCTTCGCAGTCACAGGAAACAGACATGTTTCTCATGACATTGACATAGGTGATGTTCTTGCCGAAGAAGTCGATGGTTGCCTTGGTGGATTCACTGATCTTTTCCATGAGCTCATCCTCGACAACACCCCAGTCATTGCCGTTTTTGGCATGGATCATTGCCTTGCCGATGCGTCCGTCCGCGCAGCCGATGCCGATGTTCTTGTTGGAGCCGCCAAAGCCACCCATTGTATGGCCCTTGAAATGGGTCAGAACGAACATGGAATCATAATCAACCATAGTCTTTCCATGGGTCATATGGTCAAACCACTTGCCGCCCCTGACGGGAAGATCGACGGTGCCTTCGGCATCCATGATGTCCACCGGACAGAAGTCCCAGCCGTTGACCTTGAGGGTTTCAAGATGCTGCTCGGTTGTATAGCGGTCGCCGACATAGAATGTGTTGGTTTCAACGATGGTGGCGTCTTTGAGGGAGTCGGTTGTCTCCATGACTTTCTTCACCCACGCGGAAGGAACGATGTTCGGTCCGTTCTTTTCGCCGGTGTGCAGCTTGATGGCAACCTTGCCGGTGATATTGGCACTCACCTTTTCATAAGCCTTTTTGATTCCTTCGGGAGACAGGTCTCTTGTGAAATAAACAATGGATTCATTTCCTGTGCGTTCTTCATAAGGCACATATTTTGTTGTGTCAGTCATTCTTGACTCCTTTCAGGCCAGCTCTTCTGAGCTGATTTATGTTTTTATTTTACCTGTAATGAATATGATTTTCTATAACCATGCTCAATTCATCAGACAAGCTCTTTGGCACATTGTTTCAGTAATGAAACAATCCCAAGATGCTGGGGACACACGCTTTCGCACTGTCCTGATAGACATAGGCCTTATCGAAATAGGTGAAGCCGGCATCCAGAAACAGATCTACCATTTCCGAAGTCTGCTCAATGTCGATTGACATTCCCTTGCGCGGAAGTCTCATCAGGCCGAAGCCGAGTTTTTTGTCTGCCATAACTTATCCCTTTATCTCATTGATGCGCCATCTTTGATAGCGGTTGACGGGTCTGTCAAAATATCTGTCGCCGCCTGTCTCCTTGAATATTTCAGCGAATACAGTAAGCGCCTCATTTTCAATGTTGCGGATTCTGCCGGCAATCCACGCGGCGGCTGCCAGCTCGTTTTTATCATTGATCATAAATGCCATCTGCATGGTCCCCCAAAGCGTGCAAAGGATTGCCGCAACGGTTTCCTCATCCGGATTTTCCAGAACATAGGTCTTTGATTCATGTTCTGAAAAATAGATCATCTTAATGATGTGCTCATGCGCAAAGATGCGCTTTGCCTCATCCGTATAGATTTCCGGAATCTGCCTGCTTTTGAGCTCCTCAATATAAGGATCGACAGGTGCTGTTTCCTCTTTTGCCTCTTCATGGCTTTCCTTTGTGACATCAAAGATCATGATGTCTACACCCGCTTCGGTGGAATGGCCCTCGGCGCGGTATACGGGTCTTGAAAGCAGATCCGAAAGATACGGGGAATCGCTCATGAATGCCGGGCATGCATGAAACGGCTTCGGTCTTGAGCCCGGTTCAAAGTAACCGTTGTTCTCCACAAACAGGCGGCACTTTCTGCCTTCCGCGTCGGTTCCTTCAAACATATACTTTGCGCACATATGGCGGATGCCGGCCGCATCGGTTGTCTGCACATCGGCAGCGCCGGGCAGGACCTTTCCTTTGAAATGTTCTGAATCGACAAAACCGGCAAACGGAATGATCTTTGCCATTCCCCCTGCCGTTCGCACTTCTGAAACCGCATTGCGGTCGATTGTGATATGAAATGTCATGATCAGTGACGTCATGTGATACCTCTTTTCTTTTTCAGGATGATGCCGGTGCACCGTTTTGAGACTCACCGTCTTGAAATCTGCGGATGGCTGTCAAGCTGCCTGTAAAAATAGGCGGCAGCCGCATGTGAAATATCATACAGGAAGTCAATCAGCTCCTGCTCGCCGATCGGTTCCGGTTCATTCAGCCATGCCAGAATGATACTGACCAGACCGTCTGCGATATACATTTTCGACATCCTTAAAGAAGGATCCTGATCAATGAGTTCGGTGTTGGTGAATACCGCACGCAGCGTGCCGTCAATGAAAACGGAATGAATCATTTCGCGGAAACGCGGCTGTGAGCTTTTCGCCAGGATCTTCAGCAGATCGCGCTCTCTGTTCACACTGCGGATGCACCATTCATGAACGGTATAGGTCGCATCCCTGGATAAAGAAGAGATGATTTCCGGAGTCAGGTCCTCCAGCATGTTTTTTTCAACATCCTTATAGACTGCCTCCAGCAGCTGGTATTTGTTCTCATAGTGGCCGTAGAAAGCATTGCGCGAAATTCTCGCCTTCGCGCAGATGTCCTTGATGTGAATTTCCTCAATGGTTCTTTCCGAACAGCACGCGAAAAAGGCATTCCGGATCAGTTCCTCGGTTTTGATATAGCGCAGATCATTGTTGCTCATAAAAACTTCCTTTTATATGACACTGTGTCAATCTGTCCACTTTATCGCACACATTCGGATTTCTGTCAATTTTTTTAACGGACGCATGATCCTGTGCCTTTTCTTTTATATCAGTGCAATCTAAAGCGGTGTGCTTTTTTCATGCGAAAAACATGTTACGATAAAATCAGTCAACAGATATTCAGCAGACAATCACATATGAAAAGGAGCTTTCCATGAGCAGTTTTTATGATGAATATCAGCGCAAGCTGAAAACCGCGGATGAGGCGGTCAGGATTGTGAAAAGCGGCGACTGGGTGGATTATGCGACCAATGTATGCTTCCCCACCCTTCTGGATGAAGCGCTTGCCAAAAGAAGGGATGAGCTGCTTGATGTCAAAATCCGCGGCAATCTCGCCTTCGGTCCGGTGCACGCTGCCGAGTGCGATCCTTCCAGAGAACATTTCCATTACAACAGCTGGCACTGTTCAGCCTATGAGAGAAAACTGTGCGACCGGGGCTTATGCAATTACATTCCGATGATCTTCCGCAATGTGGTTCCCTATTACCGCCACTTCCTGACCGTGAATGTGGCGATGATCTCTGTCACGCCGATGGACAGACACGGCTATTTCAATCTGTCATGCGCCTCGGGCATTGCCAAGGGAATTCTCGACAAGGCGGAATATGTCATTGTTGAGATCAATGAGCATCTGCCCAAGATCTACGGCGGTTTTGATGAGAGCATCCATATTTCGGATGTCGACTGCATCGTTGAGGGAAAACATGATCCCCTGCCTGAATTTCCGATTCCCAAGGCCGAAGAGGAACACATCCGCATCGCAGAGCATATCCTTCCTTATATACCGGATGGGGCAACGCTGCAGCTGGGCATCGGAGCTTTGCCAAACGTGGTCGGTTCCATGCTGGCAAAATCGGATCTCAAAGATCTCGGCATGCATACGGAGTTATGCGGAGACGCATACTATGAACTGTTTAAAGCCGGCAAGCTGACCAACCGAAAGAAAACCTATCAGCCCCACAAAGGTGTCACCGGCATGGTGTTCGGTTCGCATGAACTGTATGAGTGGGTCAATGAGAATCCGGGCGTAATTGCCGAACCGCTTGAATTTGTCAACGCGGCGGAAGTGATCGCATTACAGGAGAACATGATCGCCATCAACAACTGCATCGCCATCGATCTCTACGGCCAGATCGGTGCGGAAAGCGCAGGTTTGCGCCATATCAGCGGCACCGGCGGACAGCTGGATTATCTGACCGGGGCGGCGATGTCCCGCGGCGGCAAGGCCTTTGCCTGCATGACCTCCACCTTCACTGATAAATCCGGAAAACGCCATTCGCGTATCCTGCCATATTTCAGCGGCGACATCGTCACCATACCGCGCTCGCAGGATCACTTCGTGGTCACCGAATACGGCGCTGTGAACCTGGCCGGACGGGCCACCTGGGAACGGGCGGAAATGCTGGTGTCGGTTGCCCATCCTGATTTCAGGGAAGAACTGATCAGGGAGGCGGAAAAGCAGAAGATCTGGCGCAAGCCTGTCAATATCATCTGAGTGAGACTGAAAATGCCTTCAAAATGACGGATAAAAGATAAAAAAAACAGCACTTCTGCGGATACTTCCCTATCCGCAATCCTTCTAAGATATAGATGAAATCCCGGGAAAGAATTTCACACATAATCAATTGAAGGAGGAAATTATGGGAAAATTATCACTTGATTCAAAGGTCAGAGACATTCTGCGTTCCGAAGAAGGAAGAGCCGTTCTTGAAAAGTACATTCCGGGCTCCACAAAGGATCCGCGTATGAAGCTCGTCGGAGCACTCACATACAGAAAGCTGCTCAGCTATCCGGAAAGTGCGGAAGCTGCCAAGTTTGCGGAAGAGATTGACAGAGATCTCAAAGAATGCTCCAAATAAGAATCATTTAAAAAAATGCCTGCGGGCATTTTTTTCATCTGTTCCTTAATGCATTTTCGATTTCGATCGCTTTGAGCACGATCTCGATGCGCAGCCGCTGGGCGGGATTTTTCAGACTGATGTTCATCTCCTTTTCAATCCTCGCGATGCGGTCAATCAGAGTGGAGCGGTGGATATACAGTCTTCTTGCGGCGCTGGTATAGGACATGCTTTCCTCCAGGAAGACTTTGAGTGTTTCCAGATATGAGACACCGGAGGCATCATCATGGCTGATGATGCGGCTTAGTCCGCTGGGAAAATATGCCTCGGAAGGCAGCTCGCCAAGCGAATTGAGCACCAGCTCATACAGGGCATATTCCTCAAATGTGCAGATCACCTTATCCGGATCGATCAGCTTGCCGTTTTCCAGCGCATTCTCTGCCTGATGAAAATGGATGCGGATATCAAACAGATCATTGAACACATCGGAAACACCGGCATTCAGATTCATCGATTCACAGAATTCCTTCAGGCGGATGCCGCCTTTTTTCATGAATTCGGAAATATCCCTGCCGTTCTTCTGATCCGCTTTCACAAAGCATACAATCGCATCATCATGGCGGATGGCATATGACTCCTCAAACAGTTCCTCAAAGGAATCACAGATATAGCCGGCCGGAATCCGGTTCTTCCGGTTTCCGTACTGAAGCACTGCGCAGTAATATGCGGTGCTGTGGTTTGTGCTGTTGAGGATCAGCCGCTGGGCCTGGGTGATCGGCTGTTCATCAATCAGGGTGCGCATCACCGTTTTGACGGATGGATTTTCGTCATTGAGCACGGACGGATTCCTCTCAATCGCCTTTTCCAGCATGGCCGCCAGGAATTCAGCCAACCGCTCGATGCCCGGTTCGAATTCATCCTCCCCCATCGGGATGCATAAGCAGCCCTCATATTGATTCTGCCGGTCAAACAGATTGACGCAGAGGGTGCGGGTATTGTTCAGATCAATCCGCAATGCGCCATGTTTTTCAGTCATCAGATCGCTGTCTTTGAGGAAGGAGGAAAGCGAATCCGTATGGAGTGCGCCGCCTGCGGTAGGCGTCCATGCGTCATCATGTCTGGCTGTTGCGCTGCTTGCCGCATAGCGGAAGGAGGAATCAATCAGAATGATCGGCTTGCCGAAAAGCACCGCGCTTTCACGGATCATATCCTGGATACTGTTGTCGGAAAGCAGATGTCTGTACAGGTTTCTTTCCCACTCGTCATAGCGGCTGAAAATGCTCTGGATCTGCTGGTAGGCCTTGAAGAAATCGGCCTTGTTGTGAATGATCAGAAGACACAGCCGTTCCTCGTAATATCGCAGGTTGAGAGAATCCCCGATACATACAAGCACCGCACCGCGCTGGATTTTCGGACGGCGGGGAAGATGCTCGGCCGTGGCCAGATAGAGATGGTCCTTTAAAAAGGTATCATCCCCTTCCATATAGAATTCGGGACGCAAAAGACTGAGGCCGCTGTCACTCGGCCCGCTGCGTGTGATCCGGTATTGTTTTGCCAGTTCGTTATGAAGTATGTCGGCGGAAAGCTTCATAAACATCACCTTCTTTTCTTCATTATATCCCGTAACAGCATCTGACACACATCATTTTGTAGGTGTCATATCCCTTTTTCCGCGATCATTATGCGGTGTGTTTTGATAATCCTTGATTGCAAAAGGCTTTTCGGGATTAAACTTTTGATTCAAACACGATTCAGGGCTCCGTCATTTTGTTTGTAATCCATGAAGATTTCCCTTTGTTATCCGTATTGGAACAGACCTGCATCATTTTTAGAATAAAGATGTATTCAATCCCGGGAATACCATTTCATAATCGAGGAGGAAAAATCATTATGCCTTTTACACCCGGTGACAGATCCATGCTTGAAGGATATATCGCCAAAGCCCGTCCCTTTGCGGACATGTTCTCCGTCAGGGGCAAAACAGCCATCGTGACCGGCGGATCGAGCGGTCTTGGATTTGACATCACACTGCGTCTGCTTCAGGGCGGCGCCAATGTGGTGATGGCCTCTTACTCCGAACTGGAGCGGGATGTCGCATTGGAGCTTCTGGAAGCAGAGGGCTTCAAAGACACCGTCCGCTTCTGCAAAACCGATGTCACAAAGGAAGAGGAAGTTGAAGCGCTGGTCAGCTATACCGTTGAAACATTCGGAAGCGTTGATATCTATGTGAACTGCGCGGCCACATGGAACTATGCGAAGATCTACGATCTGCCCAAAGAAGATCTTCAGAAAGTATTCTCCGTGAATGTCTTCGGCGCCTTCTATGGCGTCAAATATGTCAGCCGCGTCATGAAGGACGCAGGCAATGGCGGAAAGATCGTATTGATCTCATCCAACTGTCCGGTGATGCCCTATCCGGTCTTCGGCGGCTATCCCCACTACGCATCCAGCAAAGCGGCGATCATGGGCCTGACCGTTGAAACCGCCAAGGAGCTTAAGCGCTACGGCATCATGGTCAACTCCATTGCCCCCGGCGGCATGGTCACACCGGGCTCAGCCGGCAATCTGGCCAGCGAAAGCTTAACCGATGAGCAGCAGGATGAATTCTATGATGAGCTGATGGTCTGGCAGACAGACGGTCAGATGGAAGTCGACCAGATCGGCATCATGGCCTATACCATGTGCACACCGGCGGCGGACGGAATCACGGGCGAAGTCATCATGGTTGACGGCGGCGCCACCCATAATATCGTGAAGTTCCAGCCGCAGATTGACGCGTACCCGCCTGAGGAGGATTAAGTAAAATGACAAAGAAAATAGCTGAAAGAATTCCTGCCGATTCCGGCAACGGCGCCGGATTCAGACAGTTCAATGCCGTACAGTCCCCCTGGAACAGACTGATGAGCTACCAGGAAGCCCTGCACTACGCATCCCGATTTGAAGCGGTGCTTTCCGCGGCGGTTGCGCAGGCATACAGAATCATCATTCCTGATTATGCGACCCGTGCCGATGAAATGTGCAAGGAAGCGTACGGCCGTCTTTATTACACCGGACTGAATTATCCCAATGACGACGGTTTCGGCATCCATCCGTTCATGTGCGGATCCTATCCCGGCGCTCTGATCGGCGACAAGGGCGATGATGCCCTGCTGATGTGCGGACGATGCCAGGACTTCGGCACATACAGATGTGAAAAGGAACTCGATGTGTGCGACTGGGACATCTGCGGCAGCGAACTGTGCCGTGCGACCACAATGAGTCTTCAGGGCCAGGCTGACGCCACCGAGTCCAGACACAGAAAAGGAAAGAAGCTTGACTATCTCATGGTTGAGGCAAAGGGATGCGGAGACAGGCACTGCCGCATCATCGCCGAAAGCCGTGAAAAATACCCGGCTGCTCCTCATGCTTTATGGGAATCCTTCGGACCGGCGGTTTCCGATGATTACAAGAAGTTCACAGCGGAAGAGGAGTGCGTTGAGGAAAGCATGATGTTCCGCGAGGAATGCGATTATCATTTCGTCAACGGCACCAACAATGAGACAGACTCCTCCAACCAGATGGTCAACCTGTCCACTGCCGCTTCCCTCTACCTTCTGCCGGCCATCGCCAATGCGGTGAAACTCGGCTATACCACTGAGCAGCAGGCGGAATGGATCAAGAAGTGCGTGCTTGAGGCAGCCGGCAAGGCGATGTATGGCGAGCGCTATGCGATCCGCGCATGCCGTGAGTGGCTAGGCGTGCCTGACAGTATCCATGACGGAAGAGTGATGGGCGGAGTGATAGAGATGCTGCTGCAGTCCATCCTCTGCAAATACGAGATTGAGGCCTTCAATGAGAATGAGGTCATCTATGTCATCGACAGAGGCGGACTTGCCATCGGCGCAACCCAGTCATTGTGCGAAGCGCATCTGTATATGTGGCACGGCATGGTCAAGACTCTTGTCAGTGCTGAATGGAGCGTATGGGAAGAGGATTCCCCTGCCGGCAAGATGCGGATCAAAATTGCGAAGAAGATCGATAAATTCATGTAAGGAGAACAGGCACTCATGTTTAAGAACATATTCAAAAATGACGACTGGAAACGCCGTGAACATATGGCTGTCCGTGAAAAAGTCGGATACTACCTGTTTACCCACCAGCTGATGGAAGTCAGCGGACCGGACGCGCAGAAATTCCTCGACTGGATCTTCCCCAACAAAATCGACACCCTGAAAGTCGGACGCGACCGTTATACCGTCATGCTCAATGAGCAGGGCGAAATCATCGATGACGTTGTTGTCATGCGCATGGATGAGGAAAGATACTGGGTATCCACCCTCTATGCGACAAAGGCGGATGACTGGTTCTATTATCACAGCGATGATTTCGATGTTGACTGCAGCGAAATCACCGAAGACTGGCACATGTTCTCCATCCAGGGCCCGTTAAGCAAGGATGTCATGAACAGCCTGATTGAGGGCGGTGTTGATGATCTGAAGTTCTTCGCCAACAGAGAAGCGAAGATGAAGGATCTTGATGTCATCATCAACCGCGGCGGCTTCACGGGTGAAAAGCTTGGCTATGAGGTCTATTGCGCAGCTGACGATGCGGATGCCGTTCAGGATCTGATCGATGAGGCGGTCAAGGCTGCCGGCGGACTGGAAGTCACTGAATTCCAGGTCTTCGCATGGACACTCCCGACTGAGGCGGGCTTCTATTACATGAGAGATCTTGCCCATACCAATCCATTTGAGGTCGGTCTGGAAAAGAACATCAACTGGGACAAGGAATTCATCGGCAAGGATGCCCTTCTCAAGATTAAAGAAGAAGGTCCCAAACGTGAGATGGTCGGCTTCATCGTCACCGATCCGGAAGAAAACTTCTATATCCGCGCGAAACAGTACGGCGGACCGGGCGAGCCGGTTTACATCGATGGCGAGGAGGAGGAAGTCGGACGGGTTTCCAAGATGGTCTACTCCTATGTCAAGGACGTGAACAACGGCTACATCCTGGCAAAGAAGGACAAGCTTCATATCGGTGATAAAATCAGAATTCACGGCTATGAATGCGAGATCACCGAAAAGAACTGGCTGAACTGAATTCAGACCTGACATCACAAAAGAAACAGCGGCCCGCACGGACCGCTGTTTTTGCGTCTTTCGAATTATAATTCCTCTTCATTGCGGATCAGCGAGAAGCCGATCTCCTCCACATTGACCAGGCCGCAGTTGATGCCGACCGCCACCGCGGTGCCTGTTTTGCGGTTCAGTCCCAGCCAGCATGAGAACGCCCCTGCCGAGCCGGTATGCCATGAGACGGGGATATCCTTTTCCAGTCTCCAGGCAAGACCGCTGTTGGCATTCTTCTCGCACGGTCCGTGGATATCATGGCACATGCGAAGATACGGTCTTGATCCGTCGAGGTTGATCTCTGCGAAGCGCAATAAATCCTCCATGGTGGCGTTGAGCGCGCCGGCCGGAGCGATGACATCCTCTTTCTCCCATTGCCAGCAATCACATGGCTGATCCTTTTTGTCATAGCCTTTCATTTCAACATTTCCCAAGAATGTATTTTTCAGACCCAGATCATTTTCAATATAATCCGTTAAGGAATCCCAGAAGCCGGTGCCGTTTACCTGACCGACGATATAGCCGAGAATGCTCATGCCGATATTGGAATAGGAGAACGGATAGGACTGATCTTTCAGACGGGTTTCGCGGATGATCTTCATCATGCCCTCCTCATCCGGATATCCGCGGAAGGGATTGGTATGGAAGAGGCCGCCCTCTTTGTTCTGATTGATGAAGAACGGCAGACTGCTCAGCAGTGTATAGGGCTGCATCTTGTAGCCGGAAGTATGGGTGGCGAGTCTTCTGAGTGTCGGGTAATATCTTTCGGGAAGATCCCTGATGTAATCATTGATATGACCGTCCAGATTCAGCTTTCCTTCCGAAATATACTTTGCCATCAATGAGGTTGTGAAAGGCTTGCAGATGGAGCCGACCGGATAGATGAGCGCCCCGCCTTCAACAATTTCCTGATCCGGACCGTAATGAACGATTTCCTTCTCACCGTTTTTCAGAATGCCGATGGTGAGCTCAACATGATGTCTGTTTTTATATAGCTTTGCAATTTCAGATTGTGTCTGTACGGGAAGATTCATGAATTTTCCCTCCTTTAATACCTTCATTCTAACATGCGTATTTCCTGCCGCTGTTGACACAAAGGCAAATGAAAACCGCCCGTTATTCACGGACGGTCTGCGTCAGTCAGTTGCTTGAGGGATGCGGCATGTATGCGTAGAGATTCATTGCCAGCGCATTGATCGGCATGGTCTGCAGCCAGACTTTGCCCGGACCGGTGACAACGGTGTTGAAGAGACCTTCGCCGCCAAGAATGACATTGGAGAAGCCTTTGATTCTCTGGATGCTCATGGAACATGTGACATCCATCGCCGCCACATAACCGGAGTCAATGATCAGCTGTTCGCCGGCTGCCAGTTCCCTGACATCCACCGCACCGTCAATTTCCAGCCATGCATAGCCGCTGCCGGTATACTTCTGCATTAAGAAGCCCTCACCGCCAAAGAAGCCGACGCCTGCCTTTTCCTGCAGGTAGATTTCCATGTTCACGTTTTCTGTCGCCGCTAAGAAGGAGCTCTTCTGGGCAATGATCGGCTTTTCGCCGATGTTGAAGGCGAGAATATCGCCGGGGCAGTGTTTTGCCATGACAAGTTCACCGGCATTGTTTGCGTGGTAATGATTGAGAGCGAGGGATTCGCCGACGATCATCTTCTTGAACATGCCGCCAAGACCGCCTGTCTTGGTTTCCATTTCGATGCCCGGGCTCATCCATGCCATGGCGCCGCTCTGGCACTTGATGCTTTCACCTGCATTCATTTCAAGTTTGAGGATGGTAAAAGGCTGTTTACTGATTTCGTATTTCATATGTATTTCTCCTTTTCTGATTCATCTGCGGTACAGGACTGCATTGTCTGTATCACAGATGACTGTCGCTTATATTATTGCACAAAACCGTCTGATTTCCTCCCACGATTGTACGGATGTGCAATCCGCGTTATGTCAGGGATGCTGAAGACTGTGTCAGACGGATCACAGTGGTATAATGATGCCCATAGAAGGGATAAATACGACAATTATGAATAAAGAATGGTCACTCGAAAAACTTTACAAAGGATATGATGATCCGAAATTCGCGCAGGATGAGGCGGATCTGGATCAGCTGATTGAGGATTTCAAAGCGTTAAGTGAAAATCTTGAGGGAGAACCGAAGGATGTTCTGAAGAAGGCGATTGAAACCACCCAGAAGCTTGAAGCCAAAGCACATACCCTTTTCTCATTTGCCTCATTGAGCCAGGCGGTCAACACAAGCGATGTCAAGGCCGCTGCCGTTCAGGGAAGACTCTCCCGCAAGCTCTCCGCCACTGCCGCTCCGCGTACAGCTCTGGTGCAGTACATTGCAGCGCTGGATGATCTCGCAAGTGTGATCGATTCCGATCCTCTGCTCAAGGAGCATGAATTCTATCTGACCAATATCAAAGAAGCCGCAGAACATACTCTTTCCCCGGAAGTGGAAAAGGTGATCAGCCTCTATGAGATCAGCGGTTCCGGCGCATGGAGCGATCTGCAGAGCTATCTGACCTCCACCGTTCCGGTTGAATACAACGGCACAGTTACCAACCTTTCCGATATCAGAAACAAGGCTTATGATCCTGATCCCGCCGTCAGAAAGAGCGCATATGAGGCAGAGATCAAGGCATATGAGCGGATCAAGGACGGCATTGCCTTCTCACTCAATTCCATCAAGATGGAAGTCATCAGCCACTGTCAGTTAAGAGGCTATGAATCCCCGCTGGATGAAACACTGAAAAATGCCCATATGAAGAAGGAGACACTCGACGCGCTGATCGGTGCGATGAATGAGTATCTGCCGAAATTCTGGGAATATATGAAAGCCAAGGCAAAACTGCTCGGCTATGAGAACGGTCTGCCCTTCTATGAGATGTTCGCACCGCTTGAAGGCAATGACACCGTATTCACCACCGAACAGGCCCGCGATTATCTGGTTGAACTGTTCTCCACATTTGATCAGGAAGAGACGGACATGATCGCAAGAGCCTTCGACGAGGCCTGGATTGACTTCTATCCTCATGCCGGCAAAGTCGGCGGCGCCTTCTGTGCGGAAATGCCTACCATCAAGGAAAGCAGAATTCTCACAAACTTCGATGGCGCTCTTGGCGATGTGGTCACCTTGGCTCATGAGCTTGGCCATGCCTTCCACAACTGGTGCCTCAGAGACAATTCCATCCTGAATCTGGATGTCTCGATGCCGGTGGCGGAAACAGCTTCCACATTCAATGAGGTGGTTGCGATGAACGCCGCCATCAAAGCGGAAAAGGATCCGATCGCAAAGCGTGCATTGATTGAAAGCCAGCTGATGGATGCCAACCAGATCATCTGCGACATCTATTCCAGATATCTCTTTGAAACAGCGGTATTTGAAAACCGTGAGAAAGGATTCATGTTCGCCGATCAGCTGTGCGAACTCATGATCGAAGCGCAGAAGAAGGCCTATGGAGACGGTCTTGATCATAACTGCCTGCATCCTTACATGTGGGCATGCAAGGGTCATTATTACAGCGGACATTTAAGCTTCTACAACTTCCCCTACGCATTCGGCGGCCTGTTCGCAAGAGGCCTCTATGCGAAGTATCTCAAGGAAGGACCTTCCTTCGTTCCGCTTTATAAGAAGATGCTCAAGGCAACCGGCACAACCACCGTTGAAGGCGCTGCCGCCGTTGCCGGAATCGATCTGACCGACATCAATTTCTGGAGAAGCTCTCTGCAGATTCTCGCCGATGAGATTGATGAATTCATCGAACTCTGCAAATAATCCTCTTGATACGGCCAAGGCTCCGGAGTGAATTCCGGAGCCTTATTTACTTTCCGCTGGTCTGACGGTCGATTTCAATTTTGTGATTATGGTTTTTGGTATAGGTTGCAGCATAGATCAGGCAGGAGATCAGATTCAGAATGTAATCAAAACAGACCTGGGAATAAAATGTGCCGATGTTGTCGCCGGAATTCTCCCTGTCCGGGATGTGAATCCAGATATCGCAGGCCTTCGACATGGCTGTATCTTTGTCCGCGCTCAGTAAAACACTCGGACTTTTTTTTCTTTTTGAGAATCTGCAGACATCTTTCATAAGCCGGCGCACCGCCTCTGTATGAGATAAAAGGGTGCAGGATCATGCTATACTGAGCCAGAGGAGAAAAAAACAACTATCCTGTTTGAAAGTATCATGCACATTGCCCTGTTTACGGACAGGATGGACGAAATGATTCATTTCTACACAGAGATCCTGGGTGGCTGAACAAAAGCCCATTTAAAAGACAGGCTCAATTTCTTGAACCTGTCTTTTGAATGAGGAGATTATTTCAGAGATTACTCAGCCATTAAGATTTCGACTGATTTTCTCAATGTTGTCTCATCGCCGGTATTGCCCGGGAAGATGACATAAGGTGTTTTCGGGAAGCGGGATTCTTCACCTGTCTGCCAGACCGGAATGCCGGGCTGGATCTGTCCCAGGACATTGGCACGTCTGACTGCCAGTGCCTTGGTGCCAACATCGGAAGATGTGATACCGCCCTTGGCAATGACGAACGCCGGTGTAATGGACAGCCTGCCGACCAGGCTCTGAACGCCGTCTGAAATTCTGACTGATCTGATCAGTGCGGATTCCTTCGTGTCGTTTTCCACTGTCAGGAGTTTACGGCAGGTGAAGCAGACTGCGGTTTTGCCGCTGCGGATGATTTCCTCCTCCGCTTTGACACAGCGGTCGACTTCATTCCAGAAGGCTTCATCACCCTCAAGCACAAGGTTGGAATTGAATTCAACAGGGACAACACAGTCGAGCTTGAGCAGTTCATTGAGCTGGGCTGTTGTTTTGGCTGTATGGGAACCGACGACGACCACGCCGCCATAGCTGCTGTTCAGAGTGACCATGTCATTTCTTGTCAGAAGAGGCTGGTCAGAAATGCCTCCCATGACTTTGACAAGACCGGCCGCGGTTCTGAACATGTAGTGCTTTCCCTGCTTCATTGCCCTGTAAAGAGCGATGGAGAAAACTTTGATATCACAGTAATCGACAGCGTTGACAACAATCTTGTTGAAGTCACTGACAGCCGCCAGCTGGGCAGTGATCTTTTCATAGTTCTGACTTCTCAGGTCTTCAAGACTGATACATGTGACACTCTCAGCTTTGTAGGCGCCTTTTGTTTTTTCTTCGATGTATTCAGGCAGTGCGGAATGGCTGTAGCCGAAGGTACGGTCTTTGGCGAATTCTGTTTCCGCCGCAGGAACCAGTTCATCGCCCTGCTTTACATAATGGATATTGCCGATGGTGAAGCGGCCGCCTTCCTTGAAGAAAGGACACATGACCTCGCCGTCGATCTTATGGCCATCGGCTTCCATACCGTCTCTGAGCAGCTGCGGCTCAAGCGGATAGTGACCGCGCAGTGTCGAGTCGGAACGGCTCATGATCATGTAGTCAATGCCGGTCTCCTTTGAAACCGCTGCGATCCGCTTTGCAATGTCGGTATGAGCCTTCGTTGTCTCAGCGACAGTCATGCCGCGGCTGTTGGTAAGAATATAGAAGACTTTGTTTTCTTCTTTGAATCCCTGGCGGATGCTGTCAAGGGACCAGTCAGTGTAAACCGAGATGTCATGAACGGTCTGCACACCGGTGGGATCGTCATCCAGAACAACGATCTTCTGATCATTCTGTCTGATTTCCTCTGCCAGAAGAGTGTCCAGTTCTTTTTCATCCACTGCCGGGAATGTATTGAGAATCTCTGCTGAAAGGCTCATGGGTTACTCCTTGATGTCGCTTTTGACTTCGACGCCGGCAAGCGCTTCAAAGTACTGCACATATCCGCCATGATCGTCGTTGAAGTGGCCATGGGCTTTGAGTGCCTGCTGGACTTCAAACAGCTGGGCTGTGAAAGGAACCGGAACATCCAGGGCATGGGCAGTCGCCAGAACGTTCTTGATGTCTTTGTGGTTGATGGAGATTTTTCCGCCCGGGACAAAGTTTCTCGCGCACATGAGCGGTGCTTTGGCGTCCAGGACTGCCGAACCCGCAAGTCCGCCGCGGATTGCCTTGTAAACCTTCATCGGATCCGCTCCCGCTTTTGTCGCTAAGACAAGCGCTTCAGAGACCGCGCAGATATTCAGGTTGACGATAACCTGGTTGGCAAGCTTTGTAATGGACCCGGAACCGCTGGGACCGATCAGCAGCGAACTGCTGCCGAGAATTTCGAAATAAGGAACCATTCTGTTATAGTCGGCCTCATCGCCGCCGCACATGATCGCCAGTGTTCCTGCAATCGCGCCGGGCTCACCGCCGGAAACAGGCGCATCCACAAAGCCGACGCCCTTTTCCTTCAGTTTTTCATAACATGTCCTGCTTTCAGTCTGGGTGACACTGGACAGATCGCAGACCAGGCTGCCTTCACGGATCGCTGAAGCGACGCCGTTTTCACCGAAAAGAACTGACTGGACAATCGGTCCATTGGGAAGAATTGTCATAATCACATCACAGGCTGCACCGATTTCACTGTAGGAGCCCGCTTTCGCGCCGGCTGCCACGAGCTCATTGACCGCGTCCTGATTCAGGTCGCAGACCATCAGGTCAACGCCTGCTTTAACAAGGTTATGCGCCATGGGTCTTCCCATGATGCCAAGTCCGATAAATCCAACTTTTTCCATAATGTTAAATCTCCTGCTTTATCTGTTTTTTATTTTTGACGAATTTATCCAGGAATTCCAGGATTTCGCCATAGGTCTTCTCATTGTCAAAGAATTTCATATGATGTCCGGCTTCCCTGACAAGATGGAAGAAGACTTTGTCTTCGCCGATCGCCCGGATCAGGTTATAGGCAAGAACCAGTGAGCTCATATACGGCACGACATTGTCATTGTCGCCATGATAGAGGATAAACGGCGGACACTCTGCGCAGACGTATGTGTTCGGGTCCATCATCTTCACTCTCTCGGGGTTGTCATTAGGCACATGTCCCATGACGATTGCCGGCGGGCTGTCGGGCGCCTCATTGTCTGATCTCGGATTAGTCTGGCCGCAGGCATAGAGCTGATCGGCGATATTGCCGAGGTTGGTCGGTGTGAACCAGCCGATGCAGGCATCCACGGTATCTTTTTCATCCTGAATGCCGAACGGAAGATCTTCCAGTTGGCCGGCCGCCGCGCTTGTTGCGACAAGGGAAGCGTAATGGGAGCCGCTGCTTTCGCCCCAGATGGCGAATCTGTCGGGATCAAGCTTATACTCTTCAGCGTGCTTACGCAGGAAGCGGATCGCAGCCTTGACCTCGTAAACCTGGACCGGCAGTTTTTCCATCCAGCTTAAGGAATAGCCAACCGAAACGATGGCATAGCCATGGTTTCTCATATGCAGGGCCGGATTAAGCTTGTGCTCCGACTTGTATCCGAAGTACCAGCCGCCGCCATGGATATCCACAAGAACCGGGAACGGTCCGTCGCCTTCATCAGGCAGATAGATGTCGAGCTTTCTGCGCTCGCTGCCTTCGGCGTACTGCAGATCAAGATACTTTCTTTCGATTCCTTCTGTGTCCGCGGGAACCGGAATGCGTTTCTGATCGATAAATCTCATATTTCCTCCTTAAAGAAGAACTGCACTGGTTGAAATCTGATACCACTTTCCTTTGACCGGATTGACGATTGTGGTATACGGATTTGTTTCAGCGACACCTTCCTGAACCTGTCTGATCGCGTCATTCATATCCATATTCATGATTTCTTCGAACACTTCATGATGATGAGGGAAGACCAGCTGGGGATGGATGGCATTGCACATGCGGACAATCTGATCCGGGGTATTTCTCGGGAACTGGACAATAGCCGCATCCACATCGTATTTCTTCACCCTTTCCAGAGCGTCAGTGGTAACGCCTCCGCCCCAGACCATGATCCGGAAGCCGTTTTTCAATGTGATGATGAAATTGGAATACTCATAGGACCCGTGCAGGTTCAGCGGCAGCTGATCCTCGGGAACACCGGCTGCTTTGAACGGGGCGCCCTCTTTGATTGCGGAAGGTTTGTCGAAGGTGCCGAGTTTGATGTGCTTTGCCCAGAATGTGTCGAGCCTGAAGTCATCCGTATAATATGTTTCGTTCGGATAAACCGGCGTGATTCTGTATGAGGGAATATCGAAGGTTTCCGCCAGACACAGGGCGGATTCCCTGCCGACGAAGATTTCGGAATCGAACTTTTCAGACAGTTCGCCGATATCCATCGTGTGATCGAAATGGGTGTGGGACACCAGCATGTAGTGCGCCCCTTCAATATCCTCATTGGCAAGCTGTCTATTGGTGCTGTGATTGACAAACGGATCGACCAGGATCCCCTTCCCATTTGGAAGCTTCAGTTCATAGCAGGCGTCATTGACCCAGCGGATCTGAATGTTATTTACCGTGTAATTCATACAGTCACCAGTCTCTGATCAATGCAGGCCAGGCAGAGCGCCGGCGCCAAGCTGCAGAAGCAGCACGGCAAGGAAGCCGACGATGGAAGCGATTGTGGTGCCGACTGTCATGATCATGGTTGTCTTGTTGTAATCAAAATTATCAAGTTCCTTGACTTCCCAGAAGCCGCCGTCTGTCGGCAGTGAGAGACCGATGGCGCCGCAGCAGATCGCAAGACCGAGCAGGATCATGTTAGCGCCCATTTCCTGGGCAACCGGGCCGAGGATGGTGGCTGTTGTCAGCAGTGCGACTGTGGAGGAACCAAGAGCGGCTCTTAACAGGATGCAGAGAACAAATGCGAGAACAACGACGGAGATGTTCATGCTGGAAAGTGTCGCAACCAGGACGTCGCCGATGCCTGTGGCCGTGACGATGGCACCGAAGGAACCGCCGGCGCCGAGGATGAAGAGAATATTGCCCTGTTCATTGAAGACCTTGGGGATCATCTTGCCGAACGGAGTCTTGAGATACTTCTTCAGGCAGACCATGGATACAAGAACAGAAATGAGCAGCGAGAGTGTGCCGGAGCTCGCGGTGAGGGCGTTGCCGATCATGCCGAGTGTTGTTTCAGCGCCGCTGAGTCCGAGAATTGTGCCGAGCATGATGATCGCGATCGGCAGGAAAATCATGGCAAGAGCCAGACCTGCGCTGGGTCTGTTTTCATCGGAAGCGGCTTCATTCTTTTCAGCCTGTTCCGGATCAAAGCCCCACGGTACTTCATACGGATACTTTTTGCCGAGGAATTCGCCCCATACCCAGCCGCCGAGCAGCGAAGCGGGAACGGAAACGATCAATGCGTAAAGAATAAACCAGCCGACATTCAGGCCCAGTGTGGAAGCGACAGCCAGAGGACCCGGTGTCGGGATGACCAGGCAGTGTGTAACCAGCAGACCGATCGATAAAGCAGTGGCATAGACGATGACGTTCTTCTTTGTCTTATAGGCAAGGGACTTGTTCATCGGATCCAGAATGATATAGGCGGTTCCCATATAAACAGGAATGGAAATAATGAAACCGATGATGTTCATAGCCAGTGAGGAATGTTTCTTGCCGGCAATCTTCAAAACTGAGTCAGCCAGAACTTCAGTCGCGCCGGATTCCGAAAGCATTTCACCAAGCAGAGCGCCGAGGCCGAACACGATGCCGAGACTTCCCAGGATACCGCCGAAGCCGCCGGTAATGCTGGAAACGATCTGGGTCGGCTGCAGTCTCATGAGAAGACCGACAGCGACGCACGCGGAGATCATAGCGAAGAAAGGATGGATTTTGAGTTTGGCGATGGCAATCATCAGGTATGCGATGGCTGCCAGGAAGACGATGATTGTAAATGTACTGCTCATGATAACCTCCCTGTTATCTGGTGCTGCGCACCTTAATTTCAATTTCAGTATACCGGTATACCGGTATACAAGTCAAGGGGAAACAATAAAAAAAGGCAACTTTTTTGCCTTTTGTTCAGCCGAGCATCCGGATGCAGATATCCCTGGATGATTCCATATGATGCATGACAGCGAAGTAGATTTCACTTTCATCCGCCGCCTTATCTGATGTGATTTTGTCGTAAATGCTTTTATGTTCCTGCCAGGCTTCCAGCGGCCTGCCCTCTTTTTCAAAACTCCTGGCGGCGATATCCGACAGCATATGACTGTATGAGGCGATCATCTCGATCATGTCCCGGTTCTTTGAGAAGTTCACGATTTCCCTGTGGAAACCCAGATCATATTTCAGGATCACGCTGTGGGGCATGTCATCATCGATTGCCTGCTTCATGTTTTTGATGCTTTCCTCCAGTTTTGAAAGGATCTCCTTCCCTTCGGCCGTGCCGCGTCTGCGGTAAAGAGACAGAGCGCAGAAGCCTTCGATCGCCGTTCTGACCTGGAATGTGTTCACGATATCCTCTTCACTCATCCTGTGAAGGCGGAAGCCTTTGGAAGGCACAATATCAATATATCTGTCCTGGCTGAGCCGCATCAGAGCATCCCGCATCGGTGTTCTCGAGACGCCGATTTCTTTGGCAAATCTTGTTTCGGAATAGAACTCGTCCGCGTTCAGCTGCCCGGACGTGATCAGTTCCCTGATATAATCGTAGGCCTTTTCGGCAAGCGGCTGATATGTTGTCATAGGCGCCTCCTTCCGCATACCAGTATACTGGTATACCTGCATTATATTACAACAAGTTAAAAAATTCTCAAAGTGTATTTTGCTCTGTTTTGGCCGATTTTTTCGCCATCAGATCAATGACTGACAGTATATTCCCGCAGCTTTAACCTCATGGGCTGAAAACAATCAAGAAGCTGCCTGACATCCTTCATGGACAGACTGTTCTACAGTGTTCCGAAAGCAAGGTTAGCCGGCAAATTCGGTGCATCGATTGTCTCCTGCCGCAGAGGCGGATCCACTGCCGCCTTTGAACGGCTGAACCAGTATTTCCTGATGGAGAATATGCATGTGGTTGCCTCACAATACTGGAACCAGGTGCACGGCTCAAATGCCGAGCAGGTCAGACAGGATGAAGAAGGAATGCAGACAATGCGCACACTCGCAGCCAATATGGCATTCCTCATTCATGCAAAACAGAAGGCGCTCGAAAGCGGTCTTGAGCAGCCGGTTTACGAAAAATCCGTTTTCACCAATTTCATCCGTTAAGCATTCAGATCATAAACCAGCCATACCGGAACCTGATATTCAATCCGTCAGGTCAGCTGTTATGGCTGGTTTTTCAGTGTTCAATGATTGTGATGATACTTTCCGAAAAAAAAGGAGCGGCGCACGGGAATCGAACCCGCATATTCAGCTTGGGAAGCTGACATTCTGCCACTGAATTAGCGCCGCATCGCTTAGTTATTATAACACTTCACAGGAATAAAACACAGATGAAGAGGCTGTGTCCCGTGATATAATCGCATGGAAATGAATACGAAGAAGATCAGTGATGCACAGGCAGATCAGCTGTGTGCATGGTATGAGAAAAACAAAAGATCACTGCCATGGCGTGATACAGGAAATCCTTATGATGTGTGGCTGAGTGAGATCATGCTGCAGCAGACCCGCATCGAGGCGGTCAAGCGCTATTATGCGCGGTTTCAGAATGAGCTGCCTTCGATCGCGGATGTGGCTTCATGCGATGATGACAGACTGATGCGTTTATGGGAAGGTCTTGGCTATTACAGCCGGGCAAGAAACCTCAAAAAATGCGCTGCGGTATTGATGAATGAATATGACGGAAGCTTTCCCGCCGATGAGGCAAAGCTGAAAAAGCTGCCCGGAATCGGACCTTATACAGCCGGCGCCATCGGTTCGATCTGCTTTGATCTTGCCCTGCCGGCAGTGGACGGCAATGTCATGCGGGTGCTCAGCCGTGTTCTTGCAGTCAGAGAGGATATCAGAAATCCCGAAACAAAAAAGGCGATTGAGGAGATTGTCAGAACCGTTCTGGCAAAAGGTATTGTCTGCCCTTCCGTTTTCAATCAGGCACTCATGGAGCTTGGCGAAGTGATCTGTGTGCCTAACGGTGAGCCTGCGTGCGGGATGTGCCCGCTGAAAGATTCCTGTATTGCGCACAGTGAGAATCTCACCGGTGAAATCCCGTACCGCTCAAAACTCAAAGAGCGCAGAATTGAACAGAGGACCATTCTCGTCATCCGCGACGGTCAGCGCTTTCTGATGAACAAACGGCCGGATACCGGTCTGCTTGCATCTCTTTATGAATTCTATGGAATTGACCGGAAGCTCAATGAGCGTGAAGCGCTGAGTGAAGTCAGAAAGCTCGGTCTTTCCCCTTTGCATATCAGCCACCTTCCCGATTCAAAGCATATCTTCACCCATAAGGAATGGCATATGAAAGCCTATGAAATCATGGTTGAGGACGCTTCTGATTTTGCAAAGGATTCCATGTTCCTGGTAACGAAAAAGGAACTGGCATCGCTGGCAGTTCCTTCGGCATTCAAAGCTTACATTGACTGGTACAGTCTCAGGGATTAGTCATTCCCTTCGGTCTGTGCCGGTTTTTTGTTTTTGGAGCGGAATACTCTTTTTTCAGTCTTTTTCACCTGCGGCTGTTTTGAAACGGCTTCAGCCGGCGCACTGAGTGTTTTCTTCTTTGCCGGTTTGGCGCTCTTCTTTTTCGCAGCGGTTTTACGGGCAGGCTTTTTCTTTGCGGGTGCCTTTTCTTCCGGTTTTGTTTCCGCGGGTGTTTCGCTCACGGCAGCATTTTCGGATTCTTCCGCACTGCCCTCCTGTTTCCATGCATTCTCATTCTCGCCGCCTCTGTGCATGAGGAACTGGGCAGCGGTATTGAGATCCTCAAAACGGTATGCCTGGTTGAACTGGACACGGCCGTTTTCAAGGGAATGGAAGTAGCCTCTTTCATCAAGGTCGAGATACATCTTGCGCATCTTCTTCATTTCCTTGGGTCCGTATGACTTCATGATGGAGCCTGGAAGAACTTCAATCATGCCGCTGTCCAGACGGATTGCCCTGGCCGTGACGGTCGGAGCATTCAGGGAAAGGATGGAACGGTCCTGCTCGATGTTGAGATGTTCCTTCTCATGTATCGCATTGGCGCCGTTGTACGGATAGATGCGGATGATCTGTTCGGTCAGCTCATCGCAGCGTTTGAGAATATCCTCTTTGGTCCATTTTTTCTTCTTCAGGATTTCCGTATTCATCCGGATATGAAGTGTTTTGGAGAGAATGCTCTTTTTGAAACTGAAATCCTCATTGCCCATTCTGGAGTTGTCATAGCGGGCGCATAAGGTCAGATTGCCGATCAGGTTGGCATAGAAGGAATATTCGTCCTCATCCTTTGTGCCGGAATTCTTCACCCACCATTTGTTCGGATTCTGGGGCATGATGTGCTCAATGTTGAGATCCGATGTGTCCACCGCCGCGCTTGCGCCATACATTTCAATTCTTTCGAGCACCGGACGGATGCACATGAGTGAATATGCGTTGAGCTCCCTCATCTGGGTGCGCAGCTGCTCATCGGTGGGCATGGCAAGTGATTTGCCGCGGTTGTAGGTAAGCAGGTTGACCTTGGTCAAAGAAAGAATATCCTGCTTTCTGTTTTTTCCGTAACTGTTCAGTACAGTTCTCAACAGTGTCGGGAAATAACGGGAAAGCGCCGAGGAGTCATTGCCGCAAAGTGCTCTTCTCATGAGATAGGAGTCAATCAGGCGGATCTCGGCCACCATGGTTTTTTCATTGATCTTCTTCTCATCAAACAGATGCATCATTTCCATCAGGAACGGTGCGGGCATGACGGAATCGCTTCTTCTGAAATCGATCAGCGCCTTTTCCACTTCCTCGTTTTCGCATGTGCCTTCATAGATGTCATGGTAGTAGCGGCAGTAGCGGTTGATTTCCCTCAGCTTTGTCTCAGTGTCTTCAGGACGGCTGTTCCAGTATGACTTGAAGCCTTCATAGACATCTCTGCGGTTAAGCAGCTCATAGGTCTTGACGGCCAGATAGAATCGGAAGAATTCCTCAAGTCTGCGTGATTCGGGATAGTATTCCTCAAGCGGCTGCCAGTACATCTCATAAAGACGCTCCTGCACCTCATCGGTATGGTTCATCAGCACGTAGTTGCGGATCAGATCCGCCGAAGTCAATGGCGCGCCGGTCGAGTTGATTGATTCGAAAATCTGCTGGGCATTGTCTGTTTCCGAAAGCGGGAATTCGAGAATGTCCAGTCTTGTCAGGGAATCCAGAATATCCAGAAGCTTATGTCTTTTTGACATCTCACGGATCCGTCTGATGATGTAATCATAATTGCGGTAGACACCGGATTCCTTTTCCTTACGGTTGAGATCACGGTCGCTTCCGTATACCAGTCTGGCATAAACATCATCCGTGGATACGGCCGGTTTCAGACGCAGGCTTCCCTCTTTGGACGCATGGCGGTTGTAGAGGAAATAGTCATCAATCATGCCGGCTGTGAACTTATCCTTTCTTTCTTCCGCCACTCTCTTCAAGGCAAGCAGAAAGATAAAGGTGGTGGTCAGTCTCTGCTGTCCGTCCACGATCTGCAGCTGTCTGAACATTGCGGAAATCTTGGAATCCAGATAAATGATGATACCGAGGAAGTGATTGGCCGTTCTGTTTTCAATCAGGTCTTCCAGATCATTCATAAAACGCGCGGTCTCCTTCTGAGGATTCCACGTATATGTTCTCTGGTATACAGGGATGACAAACTGTGATCCCATGGTTGTTTTTATAAAATCAGAAACACTTGTTCTGACGGGCTGTTTCAACATAGATCATTCCTTTCAGCACCGTTATTATACCATAGCCGCACTTACGGCTCTATTTGGGCGATTTTCATCAGCTCATAGCCGATCAGCACCCAGGTTTCCCTGAACAGGAAAGGCAGCTTGGTTTCAAGGGAGATATATCTCGTGGACGGAGTCGGTGAACTGTATGCCCTGATCCCGTTATCCTTAGCCATGACCATGGCCCGCTTCATATGCAGCGGATCACTGACGATAATGGCAGTCTCAAATCCGTTTGCGTCCATGATCTCCTTGGAATATTTCATATTTTCATGGGTGTAGGCGGACTCTTCCTCAAGAATCAGATCATCCTCTGAAATGCCGATCTCCATCGCATACTGTGACGCAATCCAGGCATCGGACACGCTGTTTCCTTCGGCCACGCCGCCGGTCAGTATGATCTGATCGGCATACCCCTGCTTCAGCAGGTCTGCCGCATGGTTGATCCTCTCGGCAAAAACCGGGGTGACGCCGCTTTCATAGGCGGCCGCGCCAAGCACGATGATCACATCCGCATCCTGCTTTTCATCAACATTGCCGTACATCCATATATCTGCCATGATCAGCAGAAAAAACGCAGCCAGCGCCGCGATCATCAGACCGATCACTTTCAATGCCTTCTTTATCTTTTTCATTGTATGCACCGCGCTTAATGATACCATTAACACCCATGAAATGAAACGCTCCCATTGTGAAGCATTTCTGAAGATTGGTGATATCTTCAGAATACCGGCCGTTTTCTTCTGTTAAGACACCATTTCAGCACACCAGAAAGGCTTGAAAAAACCCGAAAAAAATCTTTCAAAAAAACAGTTGCATTGATTTGAAATCATGGTATTATAAGTAGGCACCTGGCGCGTTGGTGAAGCGGCTTAACACACCGCCCTTTCACGGCGGCATTCACGGGTTCGAATCCCGTACGCGTCACTTTTTTGCTTACAGGGGTATCGTACAATGGTAGTACATCGGTCTCCAAAACCGCTGATGGGAGTTCGATTCTCTCTACCCCTGCCTGAAACCATCCGGAAACGGATGGTTTTTTGTTGTCCGGATAATTAAGAAAAAACAGCAGTCAATGTGACTACTGCTGGGTATTGTAAATCGCTGAGACGCTCTGTCTGTTTCTGCCGATCAGTATTAGCGCGGCAAGTGCGTTGATGAGACCGAAAGCGAGAATGACATATTTCGGTGAAATCACATCACCGAGAGCTCCTGCGGAGATCTCTCCGCATAACATGCCGACCGTGTTCAGCATATTGAACGCGCCGTTGAATCTGCCCTTCATGCCGTCGGGCACATATGTCTGTGTGGCAGAGATGCGGATCGTATAGCTGGTGACGCCCATCATGCCGCTCATCAGCATCAGCACCGCCATGACAATCACCGGCAGAAACAGCAGTGTGCCTTCAATCAGTGATGTCGAGATGTATACAACCAGGGCGATTGTGTATTTGAAATGGCTTGGAATGATGAACCGGTAATGCAGCATACCGGCCATTGCCCTTCCAAACGTTGCCATACCGAAGACAATCATGTAGATGTATTCGCCGTTTGCCCATGTGCTTTTGAAATACGGCAGCATTAATACACTCGTGCATCCGCCAAACAGCGCGGATACGGTGAAATAGGCGGCGATGGAGCGCAGACCGCGGTCATTGGAAATGTATTCTATGCCCTTGCGGATATCCGTGAAGAACTGCTTTTTCGCATCTTCGCTGTCTCTCTCCCCTTTCCGCTGCTCAATATAATCCTCATTGGCCCTGATCTGTGTTTCCATGCATGCGGCAATGAAGAAACAGAACGCATTGGCAGCCAGCAATGGCGCAATGCCGACCAGGTTATAGAGATACGCGGACACCGGAATCATCACTGCGGACAGTGTCTCAAGCACCGAGGAGATCGAATAGGCTTTCTGGTAATAGCCCTTTGTGATCAGCAGCGGATAGAAGCTTTGGAACGCGGTCATATAGATGCTGTTGATGGAGCCGACGATGAACACCCCTGCCGCAAGGAACGGGAAGGAAAATCCTCCTTTTGCAAGCAGAAATGCCGCAAGGCCATAAACAGCAGTGCTGATGAAATCCAGCGTATAGATCGTCTTTTTCCTTGAAAAGCGGTCAAGATAAGGACCGAAGAGCACCGGCATGATGATCTGGGGCAGTGTGAACAGCACGATATAAATACCGTAAAGCAGTGTGCTGCCGGTATAGTCCAGAACCAGAAGTGACAGCGCAAAACCGCTCATCGCGTTGCCGAACATGGAGATCACGCTGCCGATTGTGATGATGGTGAAATCACGGGTCCAAAGACCCCTGTTATCCGTACTCATAGCTGTACTCCCTTACTCATTATAGCCTTCAGTTCGCGCAGCCGTCTGAAAAGCACACCGAACAATACCGCATCCGCGGCAAGCCAGGCGGCAATCTCCGCCCAGATCATGGCCGGCCAGCCGATGAAGCGTGAGACAAGCACCGCCATTGCGACTCTGGCAATACACTCCGCCGCGCCGGAAATCATCGGCACAACCGTGTCGCCAAAGCCCTGCAGAACGGAGCGCACAATGTGCAGCACATACAGGATCGGAAGTGTCAAAGCCATAAGATTGAGGAACTCCACACCGATCACAAGCGCGTCAATGGCAGTCTGTCCTTCCTCATTGAGAAAGAACCCGATGATATGATGGCCGCCAAGATAAATAACTGCGCCGATCACTGCCCCGGAGGCTATGCCGATCGCAAGCGAAGCGTGAATTCCCGAG
This sequence comes from Erysipelotrichaceae bacterium NK3D112, assembly GCA_000701725.1. Classification (GTDB taxonomy): domain Bacteria; phylum Bacillota_I; class Bacilli_A; order Erysipelotrichales; family Erysipelotrichaceae; genus Bulleidia. The sequence goes on along the minus strand of JNJQ01000004.1, from coordinate 98,810 downwards.
AAGATACGTTCATATTTCTTCGCGCCATAGTTCTGGCCGATATAGGTCACCATCGCAAAGCCGTAGGCAAGCGCCGCCAGCTCCAGTGCCCCATACAGTTTGGAAGCGGCCGTATAGCCGGCGATATTGGCAAGCGCAAAGGTATTGACGCGGGATTGCACAACAATGCCGCCGCTGGAGATGACAAGATTCTGGATCATCATCGGCCAGCTTAATTTCAGCAGTTCAACATCCAGTTTTCTGTCTCTTCTGTAATCTTCTTTCTGCGTGCGGATGGCATCCAGAGAGCGCATCACATAAAGACAATACAGTCCTGCCAGCAATTGTCCCGCCACGGTTGCGGCCGCCGCTCCCCACACGCCGGTATGAAGCTGAACCACCATGAGCCAGTCAAGACCGACATTCAGAAGTGCCGAGATCACCATGGAAACAAGCGGTGTTCTGGAGTCACCGAGCGCTCTGAGCACACTTGAGCAGTAATTCAGCAGCATCATTGCCGGTATGCCCGCAAACAATACGCCAAGATATTCCTCCGCCAACGGTCTGACCGTAAGCGGTGTATTCTGAAACAGCATGACCGGACGGATCATCGCGAGTGAAGCGGCGGTCATGAAAACCGTCATGATCACGGAAAGCACCGTGGCTCTTGCATATACCCGCTTCAGCTGTTTTTCATCTCCTGCCCCGAAGGTCTGGGCAATCAGAATCGCAAAGCCCTGGGCAGCCGCCTGGATGACGGAAATCATCATATAGGAAAACCAGTCGGTGGAGCCAAGAGCGGCCAAAGCGCTCACCCCGAGGGTGCGGCTGATAATCAGTGTATCGGTAATGATATAGATCTGCTGAAACATGTTGCCCATCATCAGCGGCAGCGAAAAGAAGAAGATCAGTTTTGCCGGAGAACCTTCCGTCATCCGGCGCACGTTCGCACTCATGGAAATGATTGTACCACATGTTCAGAAGGATGAAATCGATACTGATTCAGTGTTAAAATAGGTAGGCAAAGGTGAACGTATGGAACAGGGATCTCTTTTTGATGACAGAGCTTTGACAGGTCCTCTTGCGGACAGAATGCGTCCGCAGACACTCGAGGAATATGCAGGTCAGAAACATCTGCTTGCGCCTGACAGAATATTAAGAAGAATGATCGACCGCGATGAGGTGCAGTCGATGATTTTCTGGGGCCCGCCCGGGGTCGGCAAGACCACGCTGGCACGGATCATTGCCAGCAGCACCAGAAGCCACTTCATTGTTTTCTCCGCAGTCACCAGCGGAATCAGGGAGATCCGCGATGTCATGAACAAGGCGGAGGCCGCCCGCTCAATGGGTGAAAAGACGATCGTCTTTGTCGATGAGATTCACCGCTTCAACAAGGCACAGCAGGATGCCTTCCTGCCCTATGTTGAAAGAGGTTCGATCATTCTGATCGGCGCCACGACGGAAAATCCTTCCTTTGAGATCAACAACGCTCTTTTATCCCGCTGCAAGGTCTTCACGCTCAATCCGCTGGATACCGAAGATATCATCGAACTGCTCAAACGCGCACTGAATGAGCCAAGAGGGTTCGGCAGCTGGGATGTGACAATCGATGATGATCTGCTCAGCCTGATTGCCAACTATGCCAATGGCGATGCGAGAACCGCGCTCAACACGCTGGAACTGGCGGTCATGAACGGCCAGGGCGATGCGGTCCATTCGGTGGTCACGCGTGAGGTGATTGACCAGTGCATCCAGGGCAAAGCCCTGCTCTATGACAAAAAAGGCGAAGAACATTACAACCTGATCTCCGCCCTGCATAAATCGATGCGCAACTCCGATGCGGATGCGGCGGTCTATTGGCTGGCGAGAATGCTGGAAGCCGGGGAAGATCCTCTTTATATCGCAAGACGCGTATTGCGCTTTGCGTCGGAGGATGTCGGCATGGCGGATTCGAGAGCCCTTGAAATCTGCACAGCCGCCTTCCAGGCCTGCCAGTTCATCGGCATGCCGGAATGTTCGGTGCATCTGACCCACGCGGTTGTCTTCTGTGCCCTTGCCCCTAAGTCCAATTCCCTTGAAGTGGCCTATATGAGTGCGGCGGAGGACGCTCGCAACATGATTGATGAGCCGGTCCCCTTACAGATCAGAAACGCGCCGACAAAGCTCATGGAAGAGCTCGGATACGGAAAGAACTACATGTATGCGCATGATTATGAAGGCCATATCACTGCCATGCAGTGTCTGCCGGACAGCCTGAAAGACAAGCATTATTACATTCCCAGCGACCAGGGCGTGGAGAAGCGTGTCAAGGAACACAAGGACGCGATCGAAGCCTGGAAGAAAGCGCAGCGTGAGCGGGAAGCGAAAATGAAAAAACAGCAGAATCAGTGATCCTGCCGTGCAAGAGGTGTATGGAAATGCACCTTTTTTATTTTTTGCGGTCTTCTTTGATATGGCCTTTGGCCACATGTTCCTCAAGCTTTTCCAGCACATAATCAGAGAGCTCTTTAGAACCTTTGGCGCTTTGGGTCTGTCTGCCCAGCACCTGTGAAATGGAAACCCCGTGCTCCATCCAGTCGCCGCCGTCATTGGAATCATTGAGCAGAAACGGCTGGAAGTTGTCCATCGCGTGGGCAAAGCATGACTCGGGTGTTTCAAAGGCTTCAAATTCATCAAACAGGGAAATCATCATTTCCTTCTGATCTTCCGGAAGAAGACCGAAGATTCTCTCCTTCGCCTTGTCTTCCCTTTCCTTCTGTGTTTTCAGTCCTTCCGCATCATAGGCATAGGTGTCTCCGGCATCGATTTCCACGACATCATGGATCAGGCACATGATCATGACTTTGGCGATATCGATGTCCTCATTCGCGTATTCTTTCAGCAGATAAGCGTTCAGTGCCATATGCCAGGCATGTTCGGCATCGTTTTCCCTTCTGCCGTGATTGCTTAAATGCGTCTGTCTCTGAATGTTTTTTTCCTTGTCAACCTCAAGGATGAAATCAATCTGTTTTGCCAGTCTTTCGCGGTCCATACGGTTTCCTTCTACGCTTTAAGCGGTTTGATTCTTGCGAGCACAAGCTGTGCGGTCATACCGGTCAGAAAGCCCATCGGAATGGAGCCAAGCAGAAGATACGGCAGTATGGCAGCCACACCCGCCTGCATGTAGAAGAAACAGACGACGATGACCTGGCCGACGGAATGGGCGATGGACATCAGCACGGATGTGAACATGAGCGATGACTTCATCTTTTCCAGGATGATCAGAACAATGCTGGAAAGAACCACACCGCCAAGTGAAATCCAGAAGGTGCTGGAGAAGATCATGCCGCGCATCAATGTTGAGATGACCACACGCATCGTGTTGACGATGATCATTTCCTTTACGCCGAGAATCTTAACGGTGACAAGGGCGACAATATTGGCAAGGCCGATGCGGACCATGAAAAAGATCGGACCGATATAAATCGACTCGATCATGCTTAAAACAATTGCCATGGCGCTGAACAGTGCCAGATATACAAAGCGTTTTGTTTTCTCAATTCCCATTGGTACCCTCAGAAATCATGTTGTCCGCGGTTGCGGCATCGATGATGACAATGTCATTGGGCAGACAGATGATCGGCAGGATGCTGTCCTCACTGACCCAGCCCATGTTTTTGCAGGTGTAGTCATAGCAGGCCACATCCTTGACATGCCATGAACCGTCCGCCACCTCAATCACCATTTCACTGACATTGCCTTCGACGGTATACTCACCGTCCACGCCCGAATCGAAGTAGAGGATCACCCGGTTGCGGTTGACCACCGCGATCCAGGAGCCTTTGGCTTCCTCGGTTGGTTTATTCATCGATCCGTCCGGATTGAATGTGTTCTGTGCGTTTTTCGGCAGCACTTTCATCAGAAGCAGCGCAAGCGCTGATATCAGGGCGATGACAAGTACCGCAATCCATTCTTTCTTTTTCATAAGCGGCATTTATTATAGCACAATGCCATGGTTTCCTCACTGATTCAAAGCGAGATAGGAATTTCTGTATTCCGCCTCATCCGTGACTTCGCGGATCACTTTGATCTGCGGCGGGAAGATCACTTCCTGGTTTTCATCGGAAAGCTCGATTTCAACGATCGCCTGATGATCCCAGAACGGATAGATATCAATCTCAAAATACTGCTTTTCATAAGCCAGGAAGTATCTGGTCTTTTTGATGGTGTGTCTGGCGGGATCCGCCTCTTTCATCAGATCCAGATAATCCTCCTTGTCCAGCCTGCGTTCAATCTGGATGCGCTTGACGCCGTTTTCAACCGATTTGACGGTTTCAAAATAAGTGTAATGACCGTTCTCGCCTCTTCTGCGCACACGGTACTCCTCACCTTCCGGAGCCAGGAGATAAGTCTGCTCGATCTCAACCTTGCGGCATAACGGATTGGCCTCGAGTTCTTTGAGATCCGGATATTCGATCAGGTATTTGCGTTCCAGCTCAACCGGATCCGGTTCGCCAAGGAACAGGATGATCTCATTGATCAGTTTCTTCAGCTTCTCCTCAAAATCGGTGGAGTTGTCAATGATGCGCAGATGACGGTGGCCCGTCCAGGCCGCGATCAGTCTGTCATCGAGCGCGCACGCCTCTTCGATGGTTTCATATCTGGCCGCGTTGTTGGCTTTTGTATAATGCTCTTCAGCTCCTTTGGCGGCTGTGACCAGATGGAACACGGCGTCATAGCTGTCCCTTAACTCGATGGGATCCATGCCGATATATGCGGACGCCTCTGCAAACTCCTCATCGCTCATATAAGCCTTGTTGTCCATGAAACCGCGGTCGCACACAATGATGAGCTTGTCCTTGTTCATGGTCTTTGCGGCCATTTCAAAGATCTCCTCTTTTTCCTTCTGCAGTCTCAGCTGGCATTTCTGATAATCCAGGTTGGTGCCGCATGTCCATGGCGCAACGCCGCCCGAAATCAGCTCGGTGGCTGTTTCCGGCACAAACAGAACGGTATAGCCCATTCTGTTGAGATGGTTGTGGATCCAGGTCATTCCCGTTGTTTTACCGGCGCACGGTCCGCCTGTGATAACGATTTTGATCATTCGAAGATTCCTCGCTTTGCCTTAACAGTATAACAAAATACGGTGCCCTTTCGCACCGTATCATTTGTTCATCACATTGAATTGCGCACTCTGCACAGAGCCGTCAAAAGCCACTTTCATGCCGGCAATGACCAGATCGCGGAAGAAGCCCGGCCAGGATTTGTGCACCGCATCCGCGCCAATGATCCGCAGCGGTTTTTCGCAGGCGGCGCAAAGCACGGCAAGCGCCATGACAATGCGGTGATCGCGGTGTCCGTCCAGAGTGATACCTCCTTCAAGCTGTTTCTGTCCATGGATGATCACGGTATCGTCTTCGCTTTCCAGTTTCACCCCGAGCTTTCCGAGCTCTTCCTGCATGGCCGCGATTCTGTCGCTTTCCTTATGGCGTAATCTCCCTGCATTTCTGAAAACGGTTGTGTCATCAATTGCTGCCGCAAGCGCAAAGAGCACCGGGCCAAGATCAGGCGTGTCAGAAAGGTCGATCTCTGTGCCTTTGAGCTTTGCCGGGGAAAACAGGAAACCTTCCTCCATCTCTGTCACTTCCGCACCAAAGCGGCGCATGATCTCTACCACCGCATGATCGCCTTGATGGGAATCATGGTCCATATTGAGCACATGCACAGGCGAACGGTTCAGCAGCGCCAGACACGCCGCCACCCCTGCCTGGGAATCATCGCCGGGAATATCATACGTGCAGCTTTGATATTTCTGATTGCCGCGAATCAGGAATACATTGCCTTTCTCAATGATTTCAATGCCTGCCTGTCTGAGAATATCCAGGGTCAGTCGGATATAGGAGGATGAAACCACAGGCGGCTTGACATGAATCTCACTGTCCCCTTCCAGCAAAGGCAGCGCGAACAGAAGCCCGCTGACAAACTGGGAGGAGATGTTTCCGTCTGTTTCAAAGATCCCCGGCTTGAGCGGTCCTTTGATCCTCAGGGTTTCCCTGTCATTTTCAAACAGCAGATTCAGCTTCGCAAAGATCTGTTCATAAACATCCAGCGGACGCTTCAGCAGTCTGCCCTGTCCTTTGAATACTGTTTCTGTTTCCGAAAGCGCGAACAGCGGAATCAGAAAGCGGAGCGTGGTCGCCGATTCCCTGCAGTCAATGATCCGCGGAGTGTTCTCTCTGGCTGTGTCATGCGTGACAGTTACCGTATTTCCTTCCCGCTCAAAATGTGCGCCAAGCACACGCAGTGCGTCCTGGGTGGCGGAAAGATCATCCGATCTGCCGCAATGGCGAATCGAAGAGACGCCATCCGCCAGCGCCGAAGCGATCAGAGCGCGGTGCGAGAGTGATTTGCTGGAAGGAATGCGCAATGCGGAAAATCTGCGGATGCCCTTTTTCACCGTGACATCATGGAAGTTCCTGCGCTCATATTCGGTGTTTCTCTCATGGATTGCATGCAGAAGCGAACGGGCGGTTTTTTCAAACGGTCCGTTGTTGTCAATGATGCAGTCCGCATACAGCTGATACAGATCCTTACGTTCCTCATACAGCCGGATCAGATGATCCCGGTCACGTGAAAGCGGTCTGTCGCCGGTCGGGAAAAGACGGGAAAGATCACGGCTCAGCCAGATGACAAAACCGTTATGACAGAGCCAGCGCATCGTTTCGGGTGTCTTGATCACCCCTCCTCCGCAGGAGATGATCCTGCCGGTTCCTTCATAAAGACGCTGTGCGGTCTCTGTTTCAACCGCGCGGAAATATGCCTCGCCCTTTGTCGCAAAGCATTCGGAAATGGAAGTGCCGAGAATCTTTTCCGCCTGCGCGTCCATTTCGATATTCTGTCTGCCGGTGATGCCGGAAAGAATGGAGGCGAAGGTTGATTTGCCGCAGGTGGGCATGCCAATCAGCACGACATTGCGGTGTCTGCGGTAAAACGCATCCTGATACATTTCATATGTTTCATCATCCGTCTTTTCGCCGGTAAACAGTTCATATGATGCGCGCACATAACGGAAGAGAATTTCAGCACCGCTCAGTGTCCGGATGCCTTTTCTGTGTGCTTCCAGAATCATTGCTGTCCGCAGCGGGTTCTCAACCAGATCGATCACGGTTTTCAGATTTGTAAACAAAGACGGATCCGCCGGCATCTTTGCCGTATCCGGATCTTCTCCGGTCTTTGTTGTATTGATAATGCATGTATAAACAGCGGCGGATTCCTTCAGCTGCGTGTCAGAAATCTCATCATCTGTTGAAGGAGAATCCGTAACGATATCATATTGCGCATTCATATCCGTCAAAGCCGCACGGATGGCTGAAGATGTTTCACCACTTCCAAGGATTGCGGCTTTACCGGAACGGATTGCGTCACCGTATTCATTGAGGATATCCGGGAAGATACGGAATAAAAGATTGTATCCCTTCACCTGTCCGTTCATGCATAAAACGGTATCCGCACATCCGCATCTTTCTGCGCTTTCATCGGCTTCATCCAGGTATTTCATGATCTCACGCTGAAAAGAGCCGGACACATAAAAGCAGCCGGATGTCTGTTCTGAGAGAAACCGTTCAAGCTGATCCTGACTCAGAAGAATCCGTTGCGGTTCCTCCTTGAAGAAAAGCTGATGGATTTCATACAGAAAGCTTTTCACGGGTTCTGATGAGATCAGACCGTATTTCATGCATGATCCTCCGTCATGACTGTTTCACCGTATCTTCCGATCAAAAAATCACACAGCACAAAGGCGGTCAAAGCGTCCACAACAGCCGCAGCCCTGTGGATGATGGCCGGATCATGTCTGCCATGGATTTCAATTTCCGTGTTCACCTGTTCTTTCAGATCAACGGTTTTCTGTCTTTTTGCGATGGAAGGTGTCGGTTTGATGACTGTTCTGAAACGCAGCGGCATGCCGTTGCTTAATCCGCCGTTGAGTCCGCCGTTATGATTGCTCAGGGTAATCACCTTTGTGTTTTCATACGCAAAGGGATCATTGGCCTCACTGCCCTTCATCTTTGCAAAATCAAATCCGCTGCCGAATTCAATGCCCTTGAGTGCGGGAATGGAAAACATCGCATGCGCGATCATGGACTCAACGGAATCAAACCACGGTTCCCCGATGCCCGCTTTCAGACCAATCACGGCTGTATCAAGAATGCCGCCAAGGGAATCCTGATTATCTCTGGCTTCACGGATAGCGGCTTGCATGGCTGTCTGTGCATTGTCATCCAGGACCGGAAACAGTTTTGTATTCAATAATTCAATATCAGCGTCAAGGCATGATTCATCAAACGGACGGTCTTCAATGCCATGCAGGGAAGCGATATGGGTGCCGATGTGAATGCCTTTTTCCTGTAACAGTGCCATGCATAAAGCGCCTGCCGCGCATAATGGCGCAGTGAGTCTGCCGGAGAAATGTCCCGCACCCTCATAATCGCCATAGTCACCGTATTTCATATAAGCCGCATAATCCGCGTGGGAAGGTCTCGGCTTCATCTGTATGTCCGCATAATCAGCACTGTGCACATTCTCATTGGCAATCAGAAAGGCAACCGGTGTTCCGCAGGTATAGCCGTTTTTGATTCCGCTGATGATTTGCGGAATATCCTTTTCGTGTCTTGACGATGAAATATCGCCGCGTGCGCTGCGCTTTTTCATCATCTGTTCCATCAATGCCTCATCCAGCTTCACGCCTGCAGGCAGACCGTCGAGAACTGCCCCTACCGCTTTTCCGTGTGATTCGCCGAACAGGGTCAGCGTGATATGATTTCCGAATGTGTTTTTCATATGTGGATTTCCTCCTGTGATCTGATGTTTGCGGTAGTGTCTGATTTCATGTGACACGCGGGATTGTTATAATTCTAGTATGCGAAGATTTCTTCATCAACATCAAAAGACAATCACCTTCCTCATCGGATGCGTGCTGATTCCGCTGCTATTGTTCTGCGCCTTTTTATGGACGGGCTTTTCGGAGCGCAATCTGTCCGGTCTGCTCAGTGAGAAAGCATTCTTCCCGTTTGCGCATCTGGGCTGTCTCTTCATGCTGATGTGGCTGGATTACACGCTCTGGCGCATTTCAGACCATGCTGAGAATCAAAAGAGGCGTTTGGTGCAGATTGTGATCATGTCCGTTCTGATCATCCTCGCCCTCTTCATCACATGGCAGACTGACAGTCCGTTTTTACAGAGCGTGCACATCTTTCTTTCCTATGCGGCCTTTGTGTATATGAATCTGATGTTTTACCGTTACTGTTCTTCTTATGTCAATGAGCGGAACATCTATCTCTGCATTGCGGCAACCGCCTTTCTGATCAGTCTGGGAGCCGGAGAAGTCCTGGGTGTTTCGGAAGTGCTTTACGGAGCGGGATGTTCGGTATTGCTGACATTAATTGCATTGAAGAAATAAAAAGAACCGCCGAAGCGGTTCATTTTCAGACGTATGGATCTTAGCGATCGAAATACTTCTTGCGGGTTTCGCTCAGGTTGTCGCAGTAGTAGCGGACAGTCAGAGTATCGGAAACCTTGTTTTCTTCTGCCGGTTCAACGATGAAGCCGTCGCCTTCGAGCATGCAGTTGAGAATCGCGTTGCATGTTGTAGCCAGGTTGTCGACGCCTGCTTCAACCTCAGTCAGAAGGTCGCCTGCATTGATCTCAATGTAGAGCCAATCCATTGCATGAGCTTCGCCCTTCTTCCAGTTGATGATGTCTTCGTAGTCCTTGACAGTTCTCTTGACAACTTCAACCTTTTCCTCAGCCTTCTTGGCTGTCTTTTTGGTTGCTGTCTTCTTGACAGTCTTCTTTGCAGGAGCCTTCTCCTCAGCTGCAGGAGCTTCAGCCTTCTTGGCTGCAGTCTTCTTGACAGTTGCTGTCTTCTTCGCAGCTGCCTTCTTTACGGTTGTGGTTTCAGCTGTATCTTCAGCTGTTTTCTTAGCAGTAGTCTTCTTCGCAGCTTTTTTGACAGTCTTTACTTCTGTCTCTGCTGCGTCTGTAGCTTTAACAGTTTTCTTTGCTGGCATGACATATACCTCCCATAAATATCATCAATAAAGCCGTAATTAAGTATATCACAAAAAAGAATTAATCCAGTATTTTTGCGGTTTTAAAGGCTTTTAAAGGGCTTACATGCGTGATAAAGTATAATAAATTCTAGAAAGAGGACGCAAAATGATCATAAACACGGATGGCATGAGACAGATCGAGACAGATTCAGGCATACCTGTTTCCGATCTGATGGAGCATGCCGGAACTGCTTTAAGCGAAGCATTGAAGGCGGTCATTTCGCGTGATGAGAACATTTTGATTTTGATCGGCAGCGGCAACAACGGCGGAGACGGATCGGTGATTGCGCGCCTTTTGAAAGATGAATACCAGTGCCGGATTGTACCGGTATGCGGTTCGCCGAAAACAGATGCGGCGAAGGCGGCATGGCGGAAAGTGCCCCGCCGCATGAAAGCCGCTTATAAGAATATCGAAGAAGAAATCGCGAACGCGGATGTGATCGTGGACGCGGTTTACGGATTCGGCTACCATGGAAATCTCATTGGCGAAGTCAGAAAAATCTTCCGGCTTGTCAACAGCTCAAGTGCCCGCATTTACTCGGTTGACATCAATTCCGGCGCCGAGGCGGATACCGGTTATTATGACCGGGATGCCATCAGGAGCGATGTCACCTTTGCGCTGGATTGTTACAAGCCGTTCCATATGCTGAGAAAGGATCATCATCTGTTCAGGAATGTGCAGCTGCTGGATCTTTCCCTGCCCCATGAAATTGTTTCTCCGTATCACGAAATGAACGAGGAGGTTTTCTTTGAGAATTATCCCAGACGACCCGAGGATGCATATAAGGGAACATACGGACACACGATGATCTGCGGAGGCTGCTATGGCATGGCCGGCGCGGTGATGCTCAATATCACCGGTGCGAAAACCGTCGGTGCGCCTTACATCGAAACAGCCCTTCCCGAAAGCATCTACACCATCGCGGCTTTGAAACATACCACCGCGGTATATCATCCGTTCGGATACAATACCGCCCAGGATGTCGTGGCGGATACCCTGACGCGTGCTTCGGCTGCGGCCTTCGGTTCCGGCGCTGTTTATATGGAGCGCAAGAAGGAATGCATGGACCTGATCCTGCAGAACAGCAGAGGACCGGTCGTGCTGGATGCGGAAGCACTGCGCATGTTTGTGCACAATACATATCTGCTGCGGTTTGTGAAATGCCCGGTCATCATGACACCCCACATCGGCGAATTTGCCGCTTTGATCAATCACCCGGCTGAAACGGTTGAACGCCACCGCATGGAATACGCTTCCTGCTTTGCGAAAGAGAACAATGTCATTCTCGTTCTCAAAGGTCCCAATACCATCGTTGTTTCGCCAGCCGGGGATATCTATATCAACCAGAGCGGCAATGAGGCGCTTGCCCAGGCCGGCAGCGGAGATGTCTTATGCGGCATGATCGCGGGCATGTGCACGATTGTCAAGGATGTATACAAAGCGGTCACGATGGCGGTCTGGCTACATGGATATCTTGCGGATCTTGGCAGAGAGGAATATGCGGCAGAGACGTTTGATCTGGAAAGCTTCCCGGCGATTATGAACAGGCTGCTCAAAAAGCACGGATATTGACATTTGTTAAGTTTTCAGAGAATTTACACATATGTTCGGTTCACGAACATATGTTTTTGTTTTACAATTTTTGTAGTTTCAAAAAAATGAGGCTTGTATGACGAAATACAGACCGCAGGTCATCACCACAAAAGACGCGAAGAAACAGGTGAACCGCTTCGGAAGCTCACTTGTGATATATATCTTTATCAATCAGATGCTATGGTACGGGATCGGATTCCTGAAGAGCTACTATCCGCAGGCTCTTCTCGGTTTTGATCCGGATCTCGTGATTATGGTATTTTTTATCGTGACGCTGCTGATTGCGGGATTCGGACTGTTCCGGATTTCATCAAAGGTGCTCGATCTGGATATCAAAGACTATCTGAGAAAGCCGAAGATCAGCGCAAAACGATGGATCACCCTGATCTGTCTGTGCATCGGCATCACCTATCTCTCGACTGCCGTCGCCACCTTCTTCCGCTTCCTGCTGCATCCCGCTTCGGGTGCCTATGCCTTTGTCGGTTATTTCACCACACCTCTGAACATCATCAAAAACGCGGTTTACTTCCTGCTGTTTGTGCTGATCAAACCGCTTTGCGATGAATATGTGTTCCGCGGTGTCATCCAGAGACAGCTCGGTCATTACAACCGCTACTTCGGTGTGATCGCTTCCGCTTTCCTTTATGCGCTTGCATCACCAAGTCTGACCGATGCCATTCCGGCATTCTTCTCCGGATGGTTTCTGGCGCTTGTCACATACCGCTACCATTCCATCATTCCCGCCCGCCGGATTCATATCGCGACCGCCTTCTTCGCATGGCTGATCGCGGTGATTCCCGACCGGTTCGTGATCATTCCGACGATTCTGACCGCGCTGGTCTATATCATCGGGGCAGCCAGTCTGATCGGCAGCAAACTCAACTTCCACATCTCATCAAGCGGCGCCCTCAATGCCAAATTATGGAAGACACTGTTAAGCAGCTTCACCATCATCCTGAGCATGATTCTCTTCATTGCCGGATGTGTGCTCTCCTTCTTCATCGTATGAAAAAGCGGTTTGCAAACCGCTTTTTGTTTACCATTTGTTGGCGACCTTCTCGGCAAAACCGGGAAGGTTTTTGATTTCAAAGGGACTGCCGTCATCGAGAATTACCGTACCGCTGAACCTGCCGAACACCTGGTGCTGATCGGAGCGGATCAGTTTGAGATCAATCAGGGCCGCTCTGTCAATGACGGGTTCAAAGTCAAGATTCAGCCTGCCGTCATCAGAGGTGAAGGTCCATGGCTTCATGAAGTCCTCGCTGCCGTCCTCTTTGAAAGGAATGTTGAATGTCACCTGGGAAAGCTTGTGCGCTTTACCATCCACAAACACCATATTCTCGCTGGCATTTGATGTGTCGCCGAACCCGTAGCCGAGATTGAATCCGAAGCGTTTTCCGTTCTGCATACCGGAAGCGCTTGACCAGTACCATGTGTTGGAATAGGTCCAGACGCCCCTGCCCCAATCCAGCACGCCAAAGGCGCTGTCGCCTTCAAAGCGGTAGCCGTCATTTCCGATGGACACATAGCCCTGCGCTCTTAGACAATTGATCTTCTGATTGTAATAGAAGGCTTTGGGATCTTCTTTATACGGGGTGGCGATGACCATGGAATCTTCCGGCACATCATCCAGAATCAGATCCGCGGTAAGTGTCTTTCCGTCTTTGAAGTCTTTGTAGTTGACCCGCAGATGGCGCTTCTGGCCGTTGTTGCCGAAGATCATGTTCAGGTTTTTGTTATGGAAGCTGACATTGCCGCTGACGGATGAGGAAGGCAGATTCAGCTTGCCCATGGGCATCAGGATGATCTCGCTTTTTGTGGTCTCTTCAGGCTTTTCCAGATCGATCCATGACACACTCTCAAGCCCCATATAGGAGTTGTCCGAAATGGTCAGGGCCAGTGCACGTCTGCCGTCGCTGATCAGATAATAGTCCCATTCCTTGATGCGCATGGGATTGGCTTTGATGTCTTTCCTTCTGTATTCCCTGATCAGTGATGTGGCATAGCCGGCTTCAATGAGTTCCCCTTCGTGATTGAGCAGCGCTCCCTTTTCAATGATTTGTTTCTGCATATGATTCTCCCCCTTTTACAGATGAAAAAAAACCGGATGAAACCATATGACATCCGGTCATTCAGACAGTTTAAACATTCAGGATATCGGCTTTGACATGCTTCATGCGCTGTCTGGAAAGCTCCTGCACGCACAGCATCATACCGCCGACAAACATATATTCGATCACATCATCGACTTTGATGAGTTTGGGAATGTATTCCTCCTGCACCACTTTGGCAATCTCTTCCCTGAGCATCGCCAGATCATATACCATATCGCAGTAAATGACGATCACTTCCGGATCAAAGGTCGCGGTCAGCGAGATCAGATATTTTGCCACGATCTCAAGGGTTCCCTCCGGTGTTTTCAGCAGTTCGTCGGGATCCGCGCTGTAAAGGGTGATGCGGTGGATGTACTGCATCTCACCGGCAAGATTGCACTGTCCGGTGTAAAGACTGCCGTTGATCACATTGCCCACACCGGCGGTTCTGGCCGCATGGGGATGGAAGTAGAAGCTGAGATTTCTGGTCTTCTTCTGTAAACCGTAATAGCCAAGGGCCATCGCGTTTGCGTCATTGACAAACAGGATGCGGATGCCGTACTTCTCGCGGAAGCGGGTTGCCACATCGACATCGAAGATGCCCGCGGAACGGAAGGTCATATGACCGTTGACAAAGACGCCCGGTGAATTGATGCACACCATCTCGATGCCCGGGAAACGGGCAAACTCGAAGTCGAGCATATCCTCAAGGTCGAGGATTTCAAATTTGCTCTTGATGACCTCATCCTGGTGGGTGACCGTGCCGGCATCGTAAATTCTGTAGACAAAGCGGATCGCGGCATATTCAACGATGATCGAGATGATCAGCATGCGCGGGGTGTGCTTGAATTCCATCCGCTCAGCCGGCAGCATCTTCTCCTTGATCTGTCTTTCATTCTCATCAATCGTGCTTCTGACAAAACGCAGGAAGCCGCTGACATCATAGGAGCCGAAGATTGATGTCGGAATGACACGGACAATCTTGTTTGAGAGGATTTCCTTCACCTTGTCATAATCAAAACCGATCTGCGGCGCGAGCAGAATCACATCATTGTCATAGCCTTTGACATAAAGGTTGTTATAGGAGACCGCGCTGAATTCAAAATCCAGATTCAGCAGGTTGCTTGCGCTTTTGAGTTTTTCAAGGAAGTAATGGGTTGTGATGCCGCTTGAGCAGCATAACAGCACTTTGGTGACCGTGGAGGTCTTCTGTTTCAGGACAACCGAAACCATCTCCTCAAACAGTCCCTTGGCATGATTCATATCCTTGAGTTCAAAATGCAGGTAGAAAACCGCGTCAGTGGTGATCTTGTTGACGACGCTCATTTCGACGATATTGAAGTTTTCAAGCGGATAAAAGGCCACTGTCCCTTCGGCATAATCCGTCGAGACGGAAATGTGCTCATATTTATCCTTGTAGAAGCTGATCTCGTACTCGCTGCTGCGGTGGGAAAGACACCATTCCCTGTATTCTTTCAGCAGTGCCACGCTCTTCTCATCATCCATACTTCACTTACTCCTGTTTTTATTTTACACCAGCGGAAGTTTTCAGACCACGATGATCAGAAAAAAGAGGCTCCAGCATGCCGGAACCTCTCCATATGAATATGTTTTACTCGTTGAATTTGAACACTGCGCAGCCATAAGGCGCCAGTTTGTATTCAATGCGGTTGGGCTGTCCGTCGCATTCGCCCGCCTTGGCGGTGTATGCGGTCTTCTTGCCCGATTCCTTTGTGACAGCGCCATCCTGGTCAAAGATCAGGGTGTATCTGCCCTTCTTGGGTGCGCCGACCATGTAGTCGCTTCTTTCCATCGGTGTGAAGTTGACCACGAACAGCAGGCTGTTCTTGCCGGTGCCGTCTCTTCTGATGAAGGAGAAGATGGAGCGTGCGGCGTCATCCGCATTGATCCACTTGAAGCCTTCCCAGGAATCATCCAGTTTGTACATTGCCGGATACTTCGTGTACATGTGGAGCAGATCTCTCATGAAGTTCTGAACGCTCCTGTTGAGCGGCTCATCGCATAACCACCAGTCCAGCTGAACCTTTTCATCCCATTCATGGTACTGGGCGAAATCCTGGCCCATGAACAGCAGTTTCTTGCCGGCGTGGCCGAACATGAAGAGGTATCCGCACTTGAGGTTGGCGAACTTGTCGACCTCGAAGCCTGGCATCTTGTTGATCATCGAACACTTCAGATGCACAACCTCATCATGGGAAAGCACGAGAATGTATTTCTCACTGGTCGCATAGCTCATGCCGAAGGTCATCTTGTTGTGGTTGTCCTTGCGGAAGAACGGATCGAGCTTCATGTAATCCAGGAAGTCATGCATCCAGCCCATGTTCCATTTATAGGTGAAGCCAAGACCGTCATTCTCAGGTTTTTCGGTAACTTTCGGCCATGCGGTGGATTCTTCGGCGATGATGATGGTGCCGTCCTTGCGGCCGCGGATGACGGAGTTGAGATGCTTGAAGAACTCAATCGCATCGAGGTTTCCGTTTCCGCCGTATTTGTTCGGAACCCACTGGCCTTCCTTGCGGCCGTAGTCCAGATACAGCATGGAGGCAACCGCGTCAACACGCAGTCCGTCGATATGATATTCGTCATACCAGTACAGGGCGTTGCCGATCATGAAGTTGAGCACTTCAGGTTTGGAATAGTCGAAGCACTTGGTGCCCCAGTCGGGATGCTCGCCCATTCTCGGATCGGCATATTCATACAGCGGTTCGCCGTCGAAGTCCGCAAGACCATGGGCGTCTTTGGGGAAATGGGCGGGAACCCAGTCGAGGATGACGCCGATGTTGTGCTGGTGCAGATAGTCAACCAGATACATGAATTCCTTCGGTTCGCCATAGCGGCTGGTCGGTGCGTAGTAGCCGGTCACCTGATAGCCCCATGAGCCGTCGAACGGATATTCGGCAATGCCCATCAGTTCCACATGGGTGTATCCCATGTATCCGCAATAGTCGACCAGTTCCTTTGCGTACTGGGTATAGTTCAGGAAGCCGTCCTTGTAATCGGTGTTGTCATTCTTGAACCAGGAGCCCAGATGGCATTCATAGATGGCCATGGGTTCGGAGAAGGTTCTCTTCTTCGCCCTTTCGCTCATCCACTTTTCATCGTTCCAGTAATAGCCGTCGATATCCGCTGTCTTGGATGCGGTGCCGGGACGGAATTCAGCCGAGAATGCATAGGGATCCGCTTTGTAGAGGATGTTCCCGCTCTTTGTCTCGATCGCGAATTTATAGAGTTCGCCATATCCCATGTCGGGCATGAAGCCTTCATAGACTCCGCTGTTTTCCAGCGGCAGCATATAGTTGGCGGAAGGATTCCAGCCGTTTCTGTCACAGACGATCGAAACCGCTTTTGCATGAGGCGCCCACACGGCAAAATGCATGCCGTTTCTGCCTTCGTGAACGGCATGGTGCGCACCCATCTTCTTGTAAACCTTATAGTCTCTTCCCGCGTTGATGAGATAGCGGTCAAAACCGGTCAGGAATACCGGATCAAGCGGCTGTTCCTGTTTCTTCTCAGCCTTGTTGCGGACCGTCTTCTTCACTGCGGTCTTTTTCACCGCGGCTTTCTTTTCCGCTGTCTTAGCGGCTGCTTTCTTCGCCGTAGCCTTCTTTGCGGCGGTTTCTTTCACAGCCTTTTCTTTATCAGCCATACAACCTCCTGTCAAATCATCTGCTGATTTATGATTATCGAATGAATTGATTCATTTCTATATGTCTATTGTAAAACATTCCGGCGCCTTCAACACATCAATTTGTCAGTGATTCACTGCATTTCCATGCAGAAAAACAGATGACCGGGGATGAAAAAAGCACTGACCGTGAAAGATCAGTGCGAAGCTTCTCAATGCCATTTGAATACGGCAAGTCCATAGATGTATACAAAGAGGATAATGGCGGGAACCACAAACCGGAACAGCGGTTTCATGCGCGGACTGATTTTGATGCCGGTGCCCTCATTTGCCTCTTTCAGGAAATTGTCCCAGCCCCAGCCGGACTCATTGCAGCAGAAGAGACAGAGGATGAGCGAACCGATGGGAAGGATGTTTGTCGAAACCAGGAAGTCCCAGAAATCAAGCCATGCGGATCCCGGCGCAAACGGTTCAAAATGCAGAACGCTGTAACCCAGGGCCGTGGTAAGCGCACTCAGGAACACGCCCGCAGCACAGACAATACTGCCCTTCGGACGGCTCCAGCCACTCAGTTCCCTGACCATTGCCAGGATGTTTTCACACACGCCGAGCACGGTGCTCATCGCCGCGAAAACCATGAAGAGGAAGAAGAGTGCTCCCCAGAGTCTTCCTGCTGCCATATGGGTGAAGACGATGGCCATGGTGTCAAACAGAAGCGAAGGTCCGTTGCCCACTTCAATGCCATAGCTGAAACATGCCGGGAAAATGATCAGGCCCGCAATCAATGCGACCAATGTGTCAAGCACAATAACATGCAGGGCCTCACCGGTCAGAGAACGCTGCTTGTCGATATAGGATCCGAAGATGGCCATTGATCCCATGCCGAGGGACAGTGTGAAGAAGGCCTGGTTCATCGCCGCGGCCGCAACCTTTCCGTTGATTTTGGAGAAGTCGGGAACCATATAGAAGCGAAGACCTTCCCTTGCCCCGGGCAGGCTCAGGCTGTGAAGAGCGAGAACGCCCATCAATACAAGCAGCGAGATCATCATCACTTTCGTAATTCGCTCAAGACCGTTCTGCAGATTGAAGCTCAGTACTGCAAAGGCAAAGACGACCGTGAGCAAAAGGAAGCTCACATTGACGGCCGGATTGGTGATCATCGGCATAAAACCGAGGGAATCGGTGCTGCCGCTCAGGAATTTCCAGAAGTAATACATCATCCATCCGCACACGACCGCATAGAACGCCATCAGTGCGACATTGCCAAGCAGACACACATAACCCCAGAGTCCCCATTTGGTTCCCTTCTTCTGAAGTTTCTGGAACATCTGTACGGGCGAGCTCTGGGAAGCTCTGCCCACGGAGAACTCCATGACCAGCACGGGCAGACCGAGCACGATCAGAAACGCGATATACAGCAGGACAAAACTGCCGCCTCCGTATTGTCCGCACATCCACGGAAATTTCCATACATTGCCGCAGCCGATCGCGCATCCGGCTGAAAGCATGATAAAGCCAAGACGGCTTGATAATCTTTCTCGATTCATAAAACACCTCTGAATCTGTCCATGATCTGAACAGAATGAACAGTCTGAATAAAAAGCAGACTTTTTCAATTATCCCACAATCCGTGCAAAACGGGCATACAAATTGAAACGAAAAAAAACGGCCCATGTCCGTTTGATGGATGTGTGACCGTCTTTATATAAATGATTAAGCTGCGTGTTCCCTGAGATAGGCAACGATGGCTTCCTTGGCGTCCGCTTTGCAGGGTTTGCACTTGTCGATGGTGCTCTCCCCTTCCACGAGCTTGGCAGCCATACCCGCACAGCCGGGATTTCCGCAGCCGCCGCAGTTGTAACCCGGCAGCATGGCAAGAACATCCTCGACTCTGTGGTCTTCCTCAACATAGAGCTTGACGCTTGCAATGCCGAGAAGAACACCGATGACGCCGCCGAGAACAAGCATCAGCAATACCGCTTTAATGATCTCCATTTTCTTCCTCTTTCATTTCCAAAAATTTGCTGCGCAGAGCACAATCACCGATCCCGCATGCGGCGCAGTCGGGTTTGAGATTCTCGCATCCTTCTGGAACAGGTGTCTGCTTGTTGCGGATGTAGAGAAACGCGTTGAGGCCGACCAGCGTGAGCGTGATCAGAATTGCGATGACTGTACTCATGGCTTAAACCAGACCCGCCAGTGACGAGAACGCCAGCGCCATGATGGCAGCGATGATGAAGGCGATCGGATTGCCCTGGAATGCCTCCGGAACATCGTTTCCTCTGAGACGTTCACGGATGGTGGAGAAGATGCAGAGCATCAGCATGAATCCGGCAGGAACACCGATCGAGTTCACGATTGTCTCAAGCAGTGTGTATTCCTGTGTGATGTTGTCAAGAGCAACATAGAGAACCGCGCAGTTGGTTGTGATCAGAGGAAGATAGATACCCAGTGACTTGTACAGTGCCGGGCTGTTCTTCTTGATGAACAGTTCAACAAACTGAACGAATGCGGCGATGACCAGAATGAAGCAGATCAGCTTCATGTATTCCAGATGCAGCGGAGCCAGAACCGCGTAATACAGTCCATAGGAGAGCACCGATGCGCAGAATACGACGAAGATAACCGCGAGTCCCATACCGACAGCGGAATTCATGGATGTGGAGACACCCATGAACGGGCACATGCCGATGAACTTGGAAAGGATGATGTTATTGATCAGCATTGCGCTGATGAACAATGTAAACAGGTTCATAATTCAGCACTCTTCTCCTTTTTCTCAACATTGGCCTTGAAGGCGGAAACCGCAGCCGCAAGACATGCGAATGTGATAAACGCGCCGAACTGTTCCTTGAAGAACGGCAGCTCGAATCCCTCCGGAATCAGTCTGATCGAGAAGACCTCCGCGTTTGTGAACGGATTGGAGAGTGAGAGGACGCCAGTTCCCAGGATCTGTCTGAAGAAGGACATTGTCAGAATACTCATTGTGTATGAGCATCCCATGGTCAGACCGTCGAGAATCGAAGGTCCGATCGGGTTCATGGAAGCGAAGGCTTCCGCTCTTCCCAGGATGATGCAGTTGACGACGATCAGGTCAATGAAGGCGCCAAGTGCGGAATACAGGGAAGGTGTGTAGGCCTGGATGATCATTCCGACGATTGTGACCAGAGTTGCGATGATAACAATGTATACCGGAATGTGAATGTCAGCCGGTGTCAGGTTCCTGATTGAGGAAACGAGAATATTCGATAATGTCAATACGATGGTGACCGCAATGCCCATACCGATGGCATTGTTGATATTGGTCGTGATGGCCAGTGCCGAGCAGATGCCCAGGTACAGACCAAAGACCGGGTTTTCAACCAGCAGTCTGGTGAACAGACTCTGTTTCTTTGCTTTCTTTTCGCTCATAAGGTCCTCCTGTTATTTGCCCGCTGCCATGTTCAGAGCGGCAGCTGCCATTGCCCGGATGGATGCGCTGGTCATGCTTGCGCCGGCGGTTGCGTCAACGCTGCTTTCCAGTGTCGCGCCTTCATAGCGGGCAAGCTCTTGCGCTGTGGTGGCTGTGTCGCCGACACCCGGAGTGTCGTTGAATTCAGTCACTTCGATGGATTTGACTGTTCCGGTTGTTGTATCAACTGTGACATAAGCCTTGTTGACACCCTGATAGCCGGTCGCTTTGCAGTCGTAAACAAACGCTGTTTCATCAAGGTTTGTATAGACAATGCAGCCTGCTTCTCTGTCCGAGAAGTCCTCGCTGCCGATGCCGCTTCCGCTGGCTGCCGCATCACCTGCGCCCGGAGTCAGTTCTGTTCCGGTTGCCAGGCTTAATGCGTTGGCTGCCATTGCGCGTAAGGAACGTGAGGTCATGCTGGCGCCGGTTGTGGAGTCAATCATGTCGTTCAGGCCCTTGCCGCTGTAACGTGCAAGCTCAGCGTCAGTTGTTGCGGTGTCGCCGACACCCGGTGTGTCATTGAATGCTGTGACCGCGATCGAAACGATTGTGCCGCTTTCAAGATCAACGGTGACGTCAGCTTCATTGGTTCCTTCAAAGCCCTTGGCTGTGCAGTGGTAAACGGCTGTCTTGCCGTCGTTGGAGACTTCCTCGACCGTTACACCAGTGGCGGAGTAATCCTCATTGGCAAGCGGCTGGGCCTTTGCGGGTTCAGGTGTGGCTGCCTGGGCATTGGGATCATAGGAGATTCCCTGCAGATCGTTGAAGATCGCCTTGGCTGCGTCGATACCCTTCTGAACCGCGGTGGATGTCAGGGTTGCGCCGGACAGCAGCGGAATCGGATCGGAGGATGTCAGAGACTTGATCTGATCGCTGTATTCCTGCTCGAATGCGCGGGCACCGATGCCGGAAGTTTCCTGCTGTTCAAGAGCGGTATATCCGGAGATCGCGCCGTCATTGTCGAAGCCGACCATGAACGTGAAGCCGTTGGAGTTATAACCGACACCATGAAGTGTGAAGATATATCCCTTGCCTTCCGCCTCATAGATGCCGTCGATGAGACCTGTCTCGTCCTGGGCGATATATTTTTCAGTAACGTCATTGAAGGTTGCGCCGGGATAGATTTCCTCCAGGCTTGCCTTGATGGTTGCCAGAGCGTTCTCAGCGATAACCGGAGCAGTGATCGCGTTGGCAACAGAGAGAAGAAGTCCGCACACGGCACAAAGAATGCCGAGCAGTCCTGCCTTGTAAAGAGCGGAATCCTGATTCAGTTTCTTCATCTTCCTGCCCTCCTTACTTTCCCGCGGCCATGTTCAGCGCTTTGGCTGCCATGGCTCTGAGCGATCCGCTGGTCATGCTGGCGCCGGCGGTCGCGTCAATCGTTGAGTTGATCGTTGCGCCTGCATAGCGGCCAAGCTCATCCGCGGTTGTGGCTGTGTCGCCGACACCCGTTGTGTCATTGAATTCAGTCACTTCGATGGATGTGATGGTTCCCTTGGTGGCGTCAACAGTGATGGTTGCCTTGTTGGTGCCTTCAAAGCCCTTGGCGCTGCAATGATAGACATAGGCTGCCTCATCGGTATTGCTCCAGACGCGGCATGCCGCCTCATTGGCTGAGAAGTCTTCCAGAGCCATGCCTGCGGGTTCTCCGCTCACATCGGCAGGTGTGTCTGCCGGAGTTGTGTCAGCGGCGACCTTGTCGAGTGTCATACCGACGCAGAAGGCTGCGAGAATGATAACGATGGATGTGTAGACAACCTTGCGTCTGATCAGAACCTGGTTCTTGATCTGGTTGCCGTCGACCAGTTTGTCGATAGCCGGTGTCAGCATATTCATCAGCAGGATGGAGAACAGCACGCCGTCAGGCAGATTGCTCTTCCATCTCAGAATCAGTGTGAGGGCCGCGCATCCGACCGCGAATACCATACGTCCGGGAATCGTGATCGGGGTGGTGACCGGGTCTGTCATCATGAAGACTGTGCCGAAGAGAACACCGCCGGAGATGACATTGAAGATTGCGTAGTTGATGCCTGCGCCTTTGATCAGACCGACAACCAGTGAAATGCAGAAGACGGTGATCAGGTAAGTGACGGACAGATGCCAGTCAATGTCCTTTCTCCATAAGAGATAGGCGCCGCATAAGAGAATCAGGACTGCGCAGCTACCGCCGATGACGCTCGGATAGGAACCCAGAAGCAGTCCGCCCCAGCCGCCGTAGCCTTTGATGAGATTGCCCATCGCGCTGGATGAGAGGATCCAGTTATTGGAATTCATCGCTGCCATCGGGGTGGCGCCAGAGAAGACATCCGCGGTAACGGCTGCCGCCTTGGAGCCTGCGAAGCTGTTCATGATCAGCGCTTCGCCGAAGGCTGCCGGGTTGAAGATATTCTGACCGAAGCCGCCGAATACGAGCTTGCCGATGATGATTGCCATCACGGTGCCGACAAACAGTGCGTAATAGGAGACATCCAGTCTTGTGATCAGGGTGAGAATCAGGGCTGTGACCCAGCTGAAGGAATGCTTCAGTTCCTTTTTGACGTCATAGCCGCGCAGTTTGAAGTAGACCGCCTCCGTGCCGATTGCGGCGACATGGGAGACCAGAGTCATCATGATGACTCTGAAGCCGTAAGCAGGTCCATAGGCGATGCCATAGTAGACAGCCGAGAAGAGAACCACTGCCCATAAGCACATGGAGAGATCGAGCATGATCCCGACTGTGGACTGGGTGTTGCGGTAGTTCGGCGAAGGCTTGAATGTGAATTTCATTATTTCTTTGCCTCCTTCTCTTTTGCTCTGATTGTCTGTCTGGCTCTGATGAAGTTCTTCGCCCTTCTGACATTTTCGGTGACGTCAATCTTGGAAGGACAGATCCATGTGCACATACCGCACTCGATGCAGTCCATGACGGAAAGTTTCATGATTTCAGCTTCGTCGAAGATCGCCGAGCTCATGGCGATACGGACCGGCTGCAGTCCGGACGGGCATGTCTCTGTGCAGCGTCCGCAGCGCAGGCACTTGACCTCTTCCTTGGGCTTGTTGATCAGCACGGTCAGACCGTTGTTCTGCGGCATGATGACAAACTTGTCATTGGGGATTGTCTTACCCATCATCGGGCCGCCGGCAATCAGAAGAACATTGTCTGTTCCATCTTTGTAGCCGCCCACCGCATCGATGATTGTGCTGGCGCGGGTGCCGACCGGAACATAGACGTTCTGCGGATTGTTGAGGGCATCGCCGGATACGGTCACATACTTGTGGGTGATCGGCATGCCGTTGTCAATCGCGTTGCCAAGCGCGATGGCGGTTGAAGCGTTGTTGAGAATGCAGCCGGCCTCGATCGGCAGCTTGTCATATCTCTTCTTTGTCAGCTGGTAAACGAGTGTTCTTTCCCAGCCCATCGGATACAGATCCGGAACGGTTCTGATTTCAATCGGTGTTCCGGCAAATGTCTTTTTCAGATCTTCAATCTGTTCCTTCTTGTCCTCCTTGATGGCCACGCATCCCTTCGCGGCTTTGGAGAGCTTGAACAGCGCGAGTGTGCCTGTTTTCAGAAGGTCGAGATTCTCCTCGATATTCTTGTAGTCCGCGGTCAGATACGGTTCGCATTCAACCGCGTTGACGATGAACAGGTCAACATTTTCGGGTTTGAGGTACTTGACGTAGGTCGGGAAACCGGCGCCGCCAAGGCCGAGCATACCTGCGTTTTTGACAAAATCAAGCAGTTCCTCCCAGCTTGCCTTTTCCGCATCAAACGGTGCGAATGCACGGACTTTTTCGTGTTTATGATCGTTCTGGATGCACAGGTGCTCCGCCTGTCCGAGTCCGGATGTCATAAACTTTTCGATGCCTGTCACCGTGCCGGATACAGGCGAAAAGAGCGGAAGATAAAAATGATCATTTCTCTCCGCGATTTTTGTGCCGACTTTTACTTCATCACCGACGGAGACACATGCCTTGCAGGGGGCATTGCCGTTGACAAGAGGAATCCAGACCTGGTCGGGATCTATTGTTTTCAATACATCCTTGTGTTTGGTCAGATCCTTATGTCCGTCCAGGCGATGATTCATCGGTCCTGTGAGAATTGACATAATGTGATAACCCTTTCTGTTCCCTTAATTAACATGGTTTATTATATCATCGATTACACCTTATGACATGCTTATCACTTGTGAGTATTTGAACTTGCTGTTTTTATGGTATACTCCTGTCTATGAGTAAAAAATCAATCGCAGCGGCGCTGCTCGCAGCCGCTTTCACATGTGCATGCGCGGATGAAAAACCTGCGCCTGAAACCGAGCTCATCAAATACACCAACCTTTCCGTGGATGCCGGCTTCGACACGGTTTACCAGCTCACCGAATTCGGCACTGACCGCGATGGGATGGAGGCGTGTTTCCGTGATACGGAAGACATGTTCAGACAGTTCAATGATCTCTTCGATATCTACAACGATTATGATGGTGTGAACAATCTTAAAACGGTCAATGACAATGCCGGAAAACAGCCGGTCAAAGTGGATCAGCAGATCATTGACATGCTCAAGGAGGCGAAGGAATTCGCGGAAATCTCGGACGGCGCCTTTGATATCACGATCGGCTCCGTGCTAAGGGTATGGCATGAATACCGTGACGCGGGCATTGTCCTGAACTCCGAAGGAAAAAACGCTCCCCTGCCAACGGATGAGGAACTTCAGAAAGCCGCACAGCACTGCGGATGGCAGTATGTTGAGATCGATGAGGAAAACAGCACCGTGTTCATCACCGATCCAAATGTGTCCCTGGATGTCGGCGGCATCGCCAAGGGCTTTGCGGCAGAGCGGATCGGCGAATATATGGATGAGACCGATGTCGCCTACGCCACCGTCAATGCCGGCAGAAACATCCGCACCGTCAGACCGAAAGCAGACGGCACACCATGGATCATCGGCATCGCCAATCCGGCGGACGGATCGGGCATCTACTGCACGGTTGAAATGGACGGAACCGGTTCATTTGTGACCAGCGGCGATTATGAAAGATTCTTCAAGGGCGAGGACGGAAAGATTTATCACCACATCATCGATCCCGCAACACTGAAACCTGCTGATTATTATCACAGTGTCTCCATCGTCACACCCGACTCATCGGCAGCTGACTGTCTTTCCACCACCCTCTTCACTTTAAGCATTGAGGATGGAAAGAAAGTGCTTGAGGCATACAGGAAAAAAACAGGCGATCCTGCCGAAGCAATCTGGATCATGGATCCGGACAAGACACAGGATCAGGAAGGAAAACTGTCCGGCGGATACTGGTGCGTATACAGCGAAGGCATTGAGGGACGCATCACCTTCGCCCAATAAACATATGAAAAGTCAGAAGATACTGATGATTATTCAGTTCTCCTGACTTTTTTGTTTTCTAGTACCAGAGATAATTCATGAACACGGGGACCTGTTTCTCCCAGTCTGCTTCACAATGCCGTCCGCCCCATTGGAAATACAGATAGGTTGAAGCGCCTTTGGACATCAGTTCCCGCTCGAACTTGCGCACGCTGCGGGCCTCCCTGGTGTCATATTCGGGATTGCCGTTGTGAGCGGCTTTGCCCGATTCGATCTCTCCCCATGACATGTAGATTCTTGTATCGGGTGAGATCCATCGCACGCCAAGATCATTGCGCAGCCTGCCGATGTTCCAGAACATGCCCGGTGAAACAACTGCCGCCTTGGAGAAAACATCGTTATGGCAGATCACACCCCAGATGCTCATCAGACCGCCCATGCTTGAGCCGCCGATGCCGGTCGCTTCGCGATGGCCGTACGTGCGGTAGTCATGGTCGATCATCGGCTTGATGTCATGGATGATCCATTCAAATGTTTCTCTGCCCTTTGCGCTGACATAATGTCCCTGCCAGCGTTTGTCATAAGGCGAATATTCGGCAAGTCTCTCATTGCCGGTGTGCGAGCATTCCATCCCGACGATGATCATTTTCTTGGACCATTGATCCAGGAACGATTCCAGTCCCCAGCTTTTGCCGTAGGTTGCCTCATCATCATGAAACAGATTGTGTCCATCGAAGAAATACATCACCGGATAGCGCTCATCTGAATCATAATATCCCGGCGGCAGATAAATATGCAGGGTGCGCTCTGAACCGGCGGGCCAGTAATACATCTGTCTTTTTTCAATCATACTAACGTTCGAATAATTTCAGCAGTTTCATCTTGAGCGGATCATCATATGGATGTTCGCGCAATGAGAGATTGAAGCGGTTGGAGCCGAAGAGTACTGTGCTGGGATGGGTGAATTCATCAAATCCCCACTTACCGTGATAAGTGCCCATACCCGAATGTCCCGTCCCGTTGAACGGAACACCCTTGACCATCAGATGGACACAGACCTCATTGACGCATCCGCCGCCATACTGCTGGGTACTCATTACACTCTTTGCCCATTTGATATCCTTGGTAAAAAGATACAGGGCAAGTCCGTGTTCACGCGATGCGATGAGCTTCATCATCTCATCAATCTCACTGTCCCTGTAAGTCACAATCGGCAGCAGCGGATTGAACAGTTCATGCATGACGATCGGTTCATCAGGTTCTACAGGACAGATGATCGTCGGCTCAAAACGGAGTGTCTGCGGATCGCCCTTTCCGCCGAACATGATGCGGTCCTCGTAGAGTTTCGCTTCGGCTTCGCATTTGTCATAGGCTGCCTTGTTGATCAGATGCGGATATTCCTCATTGAGAAGCGGCTCTTCCCCGATCTGGCGGATGAACTCTTCTTTGAGGCACATGACAAACTGATCGGCAATCTCCTCAGCCACGGCGATCTGATTGATGTTGATACAGATCTGTCCGCTGTTGCAAAGCTTGAAGAAGGCGATCTTTCTGGCCGCATCCCATAAATCCGCATCCCTTCTGACCACGCACCAGTTGCCGGTTTCCCCGCCAAGCTCCAGTGCCACCGGAGTGAGATGTTTCGCCGCCTTTTCCATCACATGCACGCCGACTTTCGGGGAGCCTGTATAGAAGATCTTGTCAAAGCGCTCTTCTAAACAGAGATCGGCAATCTCATGTCCGCCATCGATCACAGTGATATATTCAGCCGGGAAAGCGGAAGCGATCAGGTCTTTGAGCGCCTGCGTGCAATGGATGGACTTGGAGCTGGTTTTGATCAGCGCGGTATTCCCGCCGGCAATCGAAGCAATCAGCACACCGAGGGTGAGCAGAATTGGAAAATTGAACGGGGAAATGATCAGTGAGACGCCATAAGGCATTTTGTAGACCTTTGTGATCAGGCTGGGAAAACAGGCCGCGCCTGAGAAATGCGTTTCCGGCTTCGCCCATTTTTTCAGGCCTTTGATGGTCTCATTAATTTCAGCAATGACCACACCGACATCAGTCAGATAGGCTTCTGTCTCACTTCTGCCGAGATCATCATAAAGCGCTCTGGTCAGTTTCTTTTCATTGGTCTGCACGGCGATTTTCAACCGTCTCAACTGTTCAATGCGCCAGCTGACATCGAGCGTTTTTCCCTCATTGAAGAAAGAACGCTGAGCTTCAACCGCCGCATGGATTGTATCTTTATTCCACATAAAATGTCCTCTTTGTACGGCTTCATTATACATGCGCAGCGGAAGCTGAAACAGTGCGCACTCTTTGAAACGGAAACCTGATTGTCTTTTTTGAGTATGCGTTATTGAAATATTCTGCGGATTTGGTATTATATATGAGCCTGCCGCTTTAGTATAGTGGTAATACACAGCAATGGTAATGCTGAGCGGGCAGTTCAATTCTGCCAAGCGGCACCATATAAAAAGTCCCTTCGCGGGACTTTTTATTTTATGTGCTGTTCAGAATCTGCCTTCATCCTTGGTTTCAAACGGTCTGTTCCAGGAGCCGATTTCGATCAGATTTCCTTCGGGATCCGCAATGAAGCATGTCCTTTGTCCCCATGGCTCAGTGGTTGGTTCAAGGACCGCCCTTCCGCCTTCTTTGACAATCCTTTCAAACTGCTCATCCACCTCTTCAAAGGTGTCAACGTAAAGAGCCAGCTCAAAGTGCCCGTTGAAGCCGTTCACATATTTATAGCGGCGACCTGTCATCTTTTCAAAATCATTTCTGCCGTAAAGCAGGAACAGTGTTCCGTCCTTGACGAGGTAAACATTGCTTGCGTTTTCATCTTCTTTAATTTCAAAATGCAGCACATCGCGGTAGAAACGGATCATCTTTGCCATGTCATTGACAAAGAGGCCGAAGCCGTCAAGACGCATATGTGTTTCGGGCTTTGTTTCAGGCTCAGACTGTTTTGCCAGAAGGTCTTCACCGTTTTCGTGGATGTCAATGGTTCTGAGATTGCCTTCAATCTCAATCAGCATCGCCTGCAGCTTGCGCAGCTCGTCCATGGAAAGACGGATGCCGCTTCTGCTCAGATCCTCCCCGAGTTCCTTGAGCACCCAGTCCGGAATCAGTCTGGCGATTGCCGCAACGGTGGCCGTGATGAAATTGAAATCCAGGGACACAAAGAGAATCCGCTTCTGCCAGTTGAGCACATCCGCGACCGCCCTGACATACTGCACCAGTCCCTCAAGATCGAATTTCATAAACACCGATTCCAGCAGGCCGATGACTTCCGGTCTCAACTGTTCATAGCGAATCAGATATGCCAGGAAATAAGCGATATCGGAAAAATTGCTTTCCTCCATTGCGTAATTCAGAAACACATGGGTGATATCATCCGCATTCATGGAGCGGTTGACCGCCAGCACCGTATCCAGAAAAGCGCTCATCGTTTCCAAAGATGCAGTGCGTTTTTCATCGCTCATCGATCTCAGATAGGAATTGCAGAAGATATCGAATGCTTTCATCTCAGGCGGTCTGCCATTCTCATCGATTTTCAGAACGGCATTTCCGTTCTCATCGAAATGAATGAACGTATTGGCAAGATGGTTTTCGGTGAATCCGCCGCTGCCGTAATTGGCGCCGTGATAATAGGTTTCTTCACCGATGTCATTCATCAGCAGGCTGACATAGTCATAATTGACGATGTGATTGTGAATCACGGAGTGTCTTCTGATGATTTCATCATTGTAGCGTTTCAGGAATTTGTCGGAAAAACCTTCCCCGTCAAAAGATTCGCAATGATCCACCGTGTCATCGAGAACCGTGATGTATTTGGCTTTGTTGCCGCCTTTGGAATGTCCGGTTACGGTGATCTCGCGTCCATGCAAATGATACCTGCGGTAAATCTCACGGTACCAGGCAAGCGCCCGCAATTGATGCGGCGAATCGCTCAGATTGGCGCTGTAGAAATTATCCCGCCATTGCGCGCTGCCCGCGCTTAACGGCGTGCCCTGGAAAACAACGGCAATGTCTTTTGTGCCATGCGCCGCAAAAACCGCGCTTCTGCATGCCCCGCCCTCTTCGGAAAGATCGGTATATACACAGAGAATTCTCATATCCATGAGAAAGCGGTCGTTTTTCACGGCATTGATCACTTGTCTGTATTCCTCGGCAGTGGTCATCGGCGGCGCGTTTTCATCCTCGTCTTTGAAATCCGAGAGGTCCATGGCATTGACCCAGCTGCGCAGCCTTCTGCCTTCGAAAGCCTCAAGCCGCGCGAAAGGCCCCACATGCGGTTCCATGTACATGAGGTTGTTCAGCAGCAGATTCTGCATGACCGTGAAACTCATGATGCCTCCATGAAACCGTAATCCTTTTCATCGATGCGGAAATGCATGAGCTCTTTCGCCTTTTCATAGCGCTTTGACACATCCCCGCCTCCATTCCATCCTTCCTGTATGACATAGACCGTGTAGGCTCCCCAGAAGCCGTTTTCCGCCAGTTCGAATTTGAGCAGATCATTCACTTCAAAAGGTTCCGGGGCAAACACGTCAATGTGGCGGCCATAGGCCGGATGATGTTCCAGAGCGAGTTGCATCGCATTGTTCTCATTCATTTCAGCAGAAGTCAGGGTGAAGAAAACCGTGAATGTCTTCACCGGTCCGATGAATGCGGAAAGAAGACCGGAAAGTCTCTGATCATATTCCTTACGGATCAGTTCCCCATATACATCATCCCTGCATATATCCGCCTTGGGAACTCTGCGGATAATGATCTTGTGAATGATGCCGCTGCCTTTGAGATTGCCGCAAAGAACACCGTATTCGGTCGTTTTCACATACGGTTCGAAATAGCTGTATTCCATGTCCGCATGCGGATATTTTTTCTTCATATAATCCAGAAGAATGCGCATCTGGCGAAGCGCCTCCTGTATATATGCGTCACCGTCCTCCCCCTTGTGGTTTTTCAAAGCGGAGGAAAGCAGTTTTTCTTCCAGCCGGTCCATAAAAAGATCCTCCCTGTATCCTGAGTCTGTTGAATTGTCTGTGTAATGTGAGTGATTGTAACCTCATTCTAGCATATCCTGTGGTCTTTCCCTGTCTGTGCAGCCGGTTTTCACCGATCTTTCCGAAGAAGTCACAGGAAAGAAAAAACCGCATGTTTTCACACGCGGTATGGATGTTATAAATACTTCTTCTGTTTTATAGATGGAGCAGGAATTTCGCGAACTGGAAATAGATCAGCAGCGAGATGGCATCGACGATTGTGGTGATGAACGGGGAAGCCATGACAGCCGGGTCAAAACCGAGGGTTTTGGCCAGAATCGGCAATGCGCAGCCGACCAGCTTCGCCGCGAAAACAGTGAATATCAGGGTCAGGCAGATGACCAGCGCGACAGTCAAGGTGATCGGGTTATGGAACAGCAGCTTGTCAACAAGCATGAGCTTGACGAAGTTGCATGCCGCAAGGATGCAGCCGACAATCACGGCAACGCGCATCTCTTTCCAGATGACCTTGAAGAGATCCTTGATGGTGATTTCATTGAGTGAGATACCGCGGATGACGGTGACCGAAGCCTGGGAGCCGCAGTTTCCGCCGGTGTCCATCAGCATCGGGATGTATGCGTTGAGCACTGTGACCGCAGCCAGGGCATCCTCGAATGAGGAGATGATCTGGCCGGTGAAGGTGGCGGATACCATCAGCAGCAACAGCCACGGAATACGGGATTTCACGGTTTCAAAGATGCCGGTGTTGAGATAGGTCTTGTAAGTAGGCGTGATAGCGGCCATCTTTTCGATATCTTCGGTGGTCTCTTCCATAAGGACGTCGAGAGCGTCGTCGATGGTGACGATACCGACAAGTCTGTTTTCCTTGTCGACAACCGGCATGGTCAGGAAGTCGTACTTTTCAAATTTGCGGGCCGTCTCTTCCTGGTCGTCCAGGGTGGAGGCGCTGATGATCGTGTCGTCCATGATTTCGGCCATGGTCTGATCCTCTTCCGCAAGCAGCAGTGTGCGGATGGATACATAGCCGAGCAGGTGTCTGTCCTTGTCAACGACATACATGACGTTGATGGTCTCCATATCCTGACCGACGCGTCTGACTTTCTTCAGGGCGTCCTGGACGGTGAGGTGGCTCTTGAGATCGATATACTCGGTGGTCATGATCGATCCGGTGGAGTCTTCCGGATACTGGAGAATGTTGTTGATGTCCCTTCTGGTGTCAGGATCGGCGGTCGCCAGAATCCGCTTGACCACGTTGGCCGGCATCTCCTCGATAATATCGACGGCGTCATCGAGGTAGAGCTCATCGATGACTTCCTTCAGCTCGGCCCTTGAGAAACCTTTGATCAGGCTTTCCTGCGAATCGGTGTCAAGCTCGACGAAAACTTCCGCCGCCAGCTCTTTGGGAAGCAGTCTGAAAACAACCGGGATGGTGTCTTCCGGCAGACTTTCCATGATATAAGCGATGTCGACCGGCTCCAGATCAATGATATTTTTCCTGGCTTCGACATACTTCTTCTCATTCAGAAAGGCTTCCATTCTCTCAATCAGATTTTCAAAACTCTCTTTCTGATAAGTCATGTTTCACCTCCTATAATTATGAAGCGATGTGTTACTTCATCCCTATTTTGACCAAAATAAACAAAACCCGCAACCCCAAAAAATCCGATTCTGAAAACTTTGTTTCTGAGCGGATTTCACGTCTGTGACAATAGCGGCAATGGAAATTTCAAAAAGGATATGACTCCGGAGAATCATATCCTTGGTTTCATGCATTAACAATCAGTCGAGATCCTCGCCGTTGGAAGCGATGCACTTCTGATACCAGTAGTAGGAATCCTTGCAGGAGCGCTTGAAGGTGCCCTTGCCGAGGTTGTCCGCATCGACATAGATCTGTCCATAGCGCTTGGCCATTTCGCCCTCGCCGTTGGATACCATGTCAACACATCCCCAGTACAGATAGCCCATCAGCGGAATGCCATCGTATTCAACAGCGTCGCGCATCGATTTGATATTTGCACGCATGTAGTCGATTCTGTAATCGTCATGAACGGTGCCGTCCTCGAATTTGTCATTCCAGCCGATGCCGTTTTCAACGCAGAAGAGATCGCAGTGGTATCTGTCATAGAATGTGTTCAGCGTGATGCGTAAGCACTGCGGATCGGTTGCCCATCCCCATGCGTTTGTCTTGAGGTACGGATTTCTGACCATGTGGGCCTGGGTGCCGCCATTGCCCTCTCCCGCCTCGGCATTCTCATCATGATACGTGACGACGTGGGAGCCATAGCAGCTGAATGAGAGGAAGTCGCATGTGTATTTGGCAAGAATGTCCATATCGCCTTCTTCTGCCGGAATACAGATGCCTTCTCTTTCATACTGGGCGAGCTTGTAATTCGGATATCTGCCAAGCATCTGCACATCGGCATAGAACAATGTGCTGTTGGAGCGCTGCTGGGCAAGCAATTGATCCTCGGGATCGGTTGTGTACGCATAGGTCGGGCCATATGCGAGCATCATGCCGATCTTCACATCCGGATGTTTCTCATGGGCTGCCTTGACAGTCAGAGCAGAAGCGAGGAACTGGTGGAAGGTCGCATTGGCGATGTTCTGCGGATCGGCATGGATCAGACCGGCTGTGACATAAGGCGCATGCTCAATGCAGTTGATCTCATTGAAAGTCAGATAATACTTGACCTTGCCGGCAAATCTTTCGAAGCATGTTTCCGCATACTTCACGAATTTGTCAACCAGATAGCGGCTGTCCCACCCGTTGTATTTCTGGGCAAGCGCGAGCGGTGTCTCATAATGGGAAAGTGTGACGAGCGGTTCGATGCCGTATTTCAGACATTCATCAAACACGTCGCTGTAGAACTTCACGCCTTCCTCATTGACGTTTTCATCGTCACCATTCGGGAACAGTCTGCTCCACTTCATGGAGAAACGCAGACATTTGAAGCCCTCTTCCGCGCACAGCTTGATATCTTCCTTGTAATGATGATAGAAATCGGAAGCGATGTGGGAAGGATAGTAGTATTTCGGATCGTCGAGTTCGACCGGAATTGCGCCTTCGGGAAGGTGTCTTTCCATACTGCCGAAGCATAAAGGTGTGGAGCCTGTTGT
Source organism: Erysipelotrichaceae bacterium NK3D112 (assembly GCA_000701725.1). Taxonomy (GTDB): domain Bacteria; phylum Bacillota_I; class Bacilli_A; order Erysipelotrichales; family Erysipelotrichaceae; genus Bulleidia. Next base: position 64,510 of record JNJQ01000004.1, on the reverse strand, counting down.
GCCGTCAGGCTTGATCCAGGTGACCTGTCTTCTGACGGTGTGGGAGCCGTTGGTCATGACGTCAGCCGTGCTTAAACCGGCTCCGCCTTCCTTGACGCCTCCCTCATACTGGTTGGCCGCGGTTGCGCCGCCCCAGAGAAAGTCTTTTGAAAATCCCATATTCATTGTCTCCTTTGCAAGGTTTTCTTTGTTTCATTGTACAATATCCGCCATCTTTGAAAAAGAGATGTTCCTGTGCGCCGCATCAGAAAAAGGCCCTTCGGCCTCAGTCTGTACAATCGGATTTCAGCAGCTCTTTCACGGTTTCATAGCAGGAAGGAACCGGGGCTGTGATCACCATCTTCTCTTCGGTGAAGGGATGGATGAATTCCAGGGTGCGGGCATGCAGGAGCGCACCTTTTGTGTCATAAGGCTCAAAGGGCTGACCATACAGATCATCCCCGATGAGCGGATGGCCGATTGCCGCAAGATGCACGCGGATCTGGTGGGTTCTGCCCGTTTTCAGTCTGATTTTCAGTTCACTGGCATCATTGAGCTGACTCATTGGCTCATACATGGTCAGGGCATAGCGTCCGTCTTCCCTGACCCCCATTCTGCGGAAATTGTGCGGATCGCGCTCCAGGGGCAGCTCAATGGTTCCCGGTTCATATACATTGCCTTTGACAATAGCGAGATACCCCCTTGCGCATGTGTGATTCTGCAACTGGTAAGCCATCAGTCTTGTCGCCTTCCTTGTTCTGGTGATCAGAAGACATCCGCTCGTGCACTTGTCGATGCGGTGGGCAATCCGGAAATAGGCATCCTTGCCGTATCTGTGCAGCAGCGCCATCGCAACATTCTCTTTCCAGTTGCCCGGACCCGGAATCACTGCCATGTCACGGGGCTTGTTGATGACGGCGACATAATGATCCTCATACAGCACATCCAGATCATATGCATAAGGAATATCATGGTCCGGCCTTCTGTCGGGAATCGTGCAGGAGATCTCATCTCCGCTGTTCACAACGGACTCCTCCGTGATCATGCGCTGATTAATGCCGCAAAGATGATACTTCACAATGTTTTTCAGCCGGTTATCGGACAGTGAAAGCGTGCGGCCGATATAAGCCGCGGCATTTTCATTTTCAACGCCTTCCTCCACCGTCCATTCCCTGACCTCAAGCATTGCAGGGTTTTCCTTTTGTCCTGTTCACATTGACGCTCCTGTACTGTTTCAATAGAGATCGATGTTCTTGAGCTCCTCGTAAACAAGGTTCAAAGGCAATCCCATAATCGCGTAATAATCGCCGCTGATATGGGTGATGAACTTTCCGCCAAGACCCTGGATGGCATAGGAGCCGGCCTTGTCATCGCATTCCCCGCTTTCGGTATAAGCGTCAATCTCCTCTTCAGACAGCGGTGCGAATGTGACTTCGGAAACAGACACATCGGTGTATGTGCGGGCGCTGCTGATGATGCAAAGACCCGTAATCACCCGGTGCGTGCGGCCGGAGAGTTCTCTGAGCATCTCTTTGGCTTCCTCTCTGTTTTTCGGTTTGCCGAGGATCTTCTCATCGACGGTCACAATCGTGTCGGAGCCGATCACCACCGCATCGGGATAAGCGGCAAGACATGCGGATGCCTTGCGCTGTGAGAGGATGCGGATCTTTTCCTCAAGGGTGTCTCCCTCATTCAGGGATTCGTCAATATTCATCGGCATGCATTCAAACTCGATGCCGCATTTTTCCAGGAGTTCCTTACGTCTGGGGCTTTTTGAAGCCAGTATGATTTTTTTCATAAGAGATATTTTACACGATACCTTCATGAATGATGATATAATTTTAAGGAACCATAACAGGGGGACAAAAAAATATCATGAATAAGAAACCGGTATTGGTCATTCTCGCCGCGGGCATGGGAAGCCGTTATGGCGGAATGAAACAGATCGACGGTGTTGGCAATCACGGTGAGCCGATCATCGAATTTTCCATATATGACGCAAAAGAAGCTGGCTTTGAAAAAGTCATCCTGATTATCCGCAAGGAACACGAGGAAGCTTTCAAAAAAGCTCTGACCAACCGTGTGTCAAAGCATATGAAAGTCGAGTTTGCCTATCAGGACATGAATGTGCTGCCGGAAGGCTTTACCCTTCCCGAAGGACGCGTGAAGCCCTGGGGCACAACCCATGCCCTGCTGGCCCTCAAGGGAGTCGTCAAACAGCCCTTCGCGATCATCAACGCGGACGACTTCTACGGCAAGGACGCATATCGTGTCATCTATAAATTCTTAAGCGAAGAGGTCAGCGACGATCATTACGCAATGGTCGGCTATCTCTGCGGAAACACACTGACTGACAACGGCACCGTTACCAGAGGTGTCTGCCAGCAGGATGAAAACAAAAACCTGACTGCCATCCGCGAGATCCGCAAGATCATCCGCCGCGATGGAAAGCCTTATTTCCAGGAGGACGGCGAATGGAAGCCTCTGGATGAGAATACGCTTGTTTCGATGAACTTCTGGGGATTCACTCCGAAGATCTTCAAACAGGTTGAACCGATTTTCGCGCAGTATCTCAAAAAGAACTATGACACTGATCCGATGACCTGCGAACATGTCATTCCGACTGCCATCGGCGAGCTCATCAAGGAAAAGGTCTGCACGGTCAAAGTGCTGTCCAGTACGGATCACTGGTTCGGCGTCACCTATAAGGAAGACAAGCCGGAAGTGGAACAGCGGGTTCAGAAAATGAAAGACGACGGGATTTACCCCGACGTCTTATGGGAATAATTCAAAGATACTGGTTCAGGAATCTCAGGACATTGCGGTATGCGATGTCCTTTATTTCGTCTTCGCTGAATCCTTCCGCACGCAGACCTTCAATGAAATTCTGCGTCATTTCGGGAGAATACAGATCGTGGCCTTCCTTTGCGCCATAATAAGCGCCATAGTCAAAGCCGCATGCGACATGTTCAATACCGACCAGATCTGCGATGTAACGTGCATGGGATGCCAGGGTGCGGGCGGTGCGCTTTGCGGGATCATCGCTGATGAAGGAAGCGCATGCGTTCATGCCGATCAATCCGCCCTTTTGCGCGATGGCGCGGATCTGCTGGTTGGTCAGATTGCGCTCAACGGTGCATAAGGATTTTGCGTTGGAATGGGTGGCGATCAAAGGCAGCTCACTGCATTCGATCAGATCCCAGAAGGTTTTCTCATTGGCATGGGACACATCGATGATCATATGGAGGCGGTTCATTTCCCGGACTGCCTCTTTTCCTTTTTCCGTTAATCCTCTGCATGGATCGCCGGAATTGCCGGTGGCCAGTTCGTTCTGATCATTCCATTCAAGACTGCCGATGCGGTTGCCTCTTTCATAAAGCCATCTGATTTTGAGAGACACATTGTCGCGGATGCCGCACATGCCTTCAACGGTCATCAGGAAGGCGGGCTCTTCTTCCGGTTCAGCGAGGTCTTCCTTTGAAAGAATCAGCTTTGCGCCGGAAAGTTCGATGTCATGACGGACCATGTCCACTTCATGCGTCATATCTTCCCAGCTTTCCCTTCCCGCAAAGAAGCTTGCGGCTGCAGTAATGCCGACGCCGCCCTGTTTCATACGGGGAATCCAGTGCTCTTTCAAAGCGGAAGTCTTTCCGTCATAAGTTTTCTTGAGCGCTTCGCCAAGATCGGCATGCAGGTCAAAGACCCGGATCATGCGTGAAAGTCCTCTTTGTTCATCTCGTAGATAATCTTAAGACCCTTGTAGGCAATATCGGGATCGTATTCATCGATCTCATCGGTCTCATTGGAAACCACCTTGCCAAGGCCGCCGGTTGCGATGACCAGGCAGTCGGGATCGTTCAGTTCCTTTTTCATCTGGCGGATGATGTATTCAACCGCGCCGATATAACCGTAGACTACACCTGCCTGCATGCCTGTGACGGTGTTTGTGCCAAGCACGCTGGCCGGCTTCTGAATCTCGATTTCGGGAAGTCTTGCGGTCAATGAGGTCAGCGCTTCAGCGGAAATGCCAAGGCCCGGAGCAATGACGACATATTTGAACTCACCCTTTTCGGAAACATAGTCGAAGGTGGTGGCGGTGCCAAAATCAACAATGATCGCGCTTCTGCCATAGGTATGATGGGCATAGACGGTATTGACAATGCGGTCGGCGCCGACGCTGTTTCTGTTTTCGGAGATCACCGTGATGCCGGTCTTCAGATCCGGCGAGATGATGATCGGTTTTTTATGAATGTATTTGATGATCGCGGAAGTCAATGCGTACATCAGCTTGGGCACAACCGAGGAAATGATCACATCCTCGATGTCATCCGGTTTCAGTTCACTCTGGGCCAGGAACTCACGGATGAAAAAGCCGAATTCATCCGATGTGCGGGTTGTTTTTGTGATCAGACGGTAGCGGCCGATGATATTGTCACCGTCCATGATTCCAAGGGCGATATTTGTATTGCCCACATCAATTGCCAGCAGCATGTTCAATCCTCTCTCTTCACGCAGAATTCCAGGATTCTTTCCGCTGTCTCCTCTTTGGAAAGCAGGCCTAACGGATTGAGTCCCTCTTTGGAAATGATGGTTACGATGTTGGTGTCAACGCCAAAGCCTGCGCCTTCATCCGCGATCGAGTTGGCGATGATATAATCCGCGTTCTTTGCGGCGAGTTTCTTCGATGCGTTTTCGATCAGGTTCTGCGTTTCCATCGCAAAGCCGATCAGGATCTGTCCTTCCCGCTTGCGCTTGCCAAGGGCGGCCAGCACATCCACGGTCCGCTTCATGGGGATGGAGAATTCTCCTTCGGACTTCTTGATCTTCTGATCCGCGCGGGAAACAGGCGTGTAATCCGCGACGGCGGCAGCCATGATGATGATGTCGCTTTCGCTTTGTCTTGCAAGAATCTCTTCCGCCAGATCCGCCGCTGAGACAATCGGGATCACATCGATGCCCACCGGATCCTCAAGATTGTTCGCCCCTGCCACAAGGGTGACTTCCGCTCCCGCGTTGCGGGCAGCCTTTGCCAGCTCATAGCCCATTTTGCCGGAGGAGTGATTGGTGACATAGCGCACCGGATCAAGCGCCTCACGGGTGGGACCGGCACTGACCAATACACGCTTTCCGCTCAGATAGCGATCTTTTGACACAACCATCTCAATGGCATCCTGAATAACGGAGGCTTCGGGCATTCTTCCCTTGCCTGTATCGCCGCAAGCCAGATAGCCGCTGGCGCTGTCGAGAATATGCATGCCATAGGACGCGCATTTGGCGATGTTGTCCTGCGTAACGGGGTTTTCCAGCATGTATGTGTTCATGGCCGGCACGATCAGCTTGGGACAGTCAGCTGCTAAGAAGGTGCTTGTCAGCATGTCATCGGCGATGCCGTTGGCGATTTTGGCAATGATGTTGCCGGTTGCCGGGGCAATCACGAACACATCCGCCTTTCTTGCCAGGGCGATATGATGAACCTCGGGATTCTCATCCAGGCTGAACAGGTCTCTGATGACACGGTTGCCGCTGAGGGTCTGAAGGGTGAGCGGTGTCACGAACTGCTCCGCCTCCTTTGTCATCAGCACATGAACATCGTTTCCCTTTTTCTTGAGTGAGGAAACCAGGGAACAGATCTTGAAGGCGGCAATTCCGCCGCTGATACCGACCAATACACATTTATCTTTCATAAGGGTTCTCCATTCGACGGTTTCATTATAGCACGCGCATCTGTGCTATGATTCTGATGGAGACTTTGTATATGAAAACTGAAAAAATGCTGGTGGTCAGCGATATCCACGGCGCCCTGGACGGTGCTGAAATCCTGCTTGACGCACTGAATGTGCATCACCCTTCCCTGCTGTTATGTCTTGGCGATATTCTCTACCACGGTCCCAGAAACGATCTGCCATCCTCCTATGCCCCGAAGAAAGTGATTGAAATCATGAACGGGCTTGAAGTGCCGCTGATCGCGGTCAGAGGCAACTGCGAAGCCGAAGTGGACCAGATGGTTCTGAACTTCCCGGTCACATCGGATTACAATATCGTTCCATGGGGAAACAGGCTGATCTTTATGAGCCATGGCCATGTGTACGGCCCCAATAAACTGCCGAAGATGAAGGAAGGCGATATCTTCCTTTCCGGCCATACGCATATTCCCGTATGCGAAAAAAAGGACGGCGTTTATCTGCTCAATCCCGGCAGTGTGAGCCTGCCCAAAAACAGCCATCCCTGCTCATACGGTCTGTTTGATGAAACCGGCTTTACGGTATATACAAAAGACCATGAAGCTTACATGCATATTGATCTCTGAAATCACAAAAAGGGCTGATGCCCTTTTTGTCATGTTTATTCGTGACGCAGCGCCTCGATCGGATCGAGATTGGCCGCCTTGTGTGAAGGCAGGATGCCGAAGATAATTCCGATGGCCATCGAGAACAATACCGCAAAGACGGATGCGGGAACACTGATCGCCACCGGGATCTCGTTAAGCTGTGAGATCAGCTCGGCCAGAATGATGCCGGTGATGACACCGAGAAGACCGCCGGTGGAAGTCAATACCACCGCTTCAGTCAGGAACTGGGTCATGATTGCCCGCTTGGGTGCGCCGATCGCTTTTTTCAGACCGATTTCAGCCGTGCGCTCGGTGACCGATACCAGCATGATGTTCATGACGCCGATGCCCCCGACAAGCAGTGAGATCGCCGCGATCCAGATCAGCATCGTGTTGGTGCTTTCGGAAAGCTGCTGGATCTGTCTTGCCTGTTCCATGAGATCCTGCGCCTTGTAGGAATAGACTTCGCTGGTAAAGGAGCCGTTGAGAATGTTCTCCGCGGCTTTGCCGATGGCGGTCATGTTTTCGGTTCTGTCCGCCCGGATGATCACCGTTTCCGGCTCATCGTACTGATAGATGAGAGGCCATACGGTGGAAGGAATATAAATTCTTCCCGCCTTTTCGCCGGTGTAGGTGTAATAGTCGCTCATCGTGGTGATGTGCGGCTCAAAGATCTGCTTTTCAACGACCAGGCCGGCAACCGTGAACGGCTCGCCATGGATTTCAATGGTGCTGCCGACGGGATTTTCCGACTGGAACAGTGACTTCGCGCTGTCCTCATCCAGCACGCACACGCGCCGGAAGTTCAGAAGATCATATTCAGTAATGCCCCTGCCCTTGCGGACGGTGAGGCCGGCCGTGTCAAAGTAGGTTGTATCAATGCCGAGCACATATCCGCCTGAAAGCGAAGTGGACAGATGATATGCCCCGTCATAATCCTGTCTGGTATGAAACAGCGACACGTTTTCAACATGGCTGATGTTTTTCAGCTGTTCGAGCTGTTCATCGCTGACTGTCGGGATGCCGTCGGGAATTCCGGCGGAATAATCATATTCCCAATCGGATTCGCTTAAGGCAACGGTGATATTGTTCACGCCCGAGCCGATCAGGTTTTTCTGGATCTGCTCATTGGTGCCCTGGATGGTTGATACAATCGCGATGATCGCGGCGATGCCGATGATGATGCCAAGCATCGTCAGAAACGAGCGCATCTTATGGGAGAGGATGCCTCTGAATGATAATCTGATATTCTCAATCATTGGTAGAACACCCCCATATCATCCGTGATTTCAACACTCGTCCCTTCGACTGCCCCGTCTCCATACGGGAAAGTGATCGCATCCTCAACGGATAATCCCTCAAGGATTTCGGTCGCATAGCCATAGAAGGAGCGGCCTGTTTTCACATACTGCTTTTTCAGCTTTCCCTCTTCCGCCTTCATCACATAGCTGCCGGAGGCATCCCTGCGCACAAAGGCGTTTTCGATGGCGATGCTGGTCGGCGCATCCGCGCTGCCCAGCTGAACCTGCAGAAACGCATAGGCGGGAAGAGACGGTGCCTCATCGCAGGAAACATAGAAATCATAATAGGAGGCATTTGGATTTCCGCCGCCGCCCATGTTGGAGGAGGAAGGATAAACATCAAGTGACTTCACCTCGCCGCTGAACACGTCACCGGTGTCAAAGCATGTCAGGGTGACCGGCTTGCCGATCTGAATCTGGTCCAGAAGCAGTTCCGAAACACTTGCGCGCACGGTCAGACCTGTGCCGGAGGCAACCGACATGAACGGACTGCCGTCCTGGGGCGGATTGGCGGGATCGCCGAGTGTTTTGACCACGCCGTCCTTTTTGGCATAGATCACACCGTCATCCAGGGATTCCTGCATGACCTTGAGTTCGAGCATTGCCCGCCGCAAAGAAAGATCCAGATCACGGATATCATTTCTCTTGGAAGCGATCATTTCGGCCAGCTCTTCTTTGGTATACATGCCGTCGTAATTCTCTTCATCCGCCGTATTGGAAGGCGTAACGGCTGGGGTATCGGGCTGCCAGATGCCCGGCTGATAACCGCCGGGCTGTGTTCCGGACGGATTGATGATGGCACTGCCGGTGCCGCCTGCCTTGTCATGGGTCAAAATGAACCAGCAGTCACGGTCGTCATAATCAGCCGTGATGAAACTGCTGTTGAGTGTCCAGGAGGAGATCAGGGTGCCGTCTTTGACATCCCCGTCTCTGACTTCCAGCACCGCCATTGTGCCGGCGGGCTGCGCTTTCAGCTCATTGAAGAAAGAGCCGTAGAGAAGACCGTCGCTTGTCAGCAGATAATGCAGAAGGCCGTCTTCGGTTTCGTATTTCTGATCCAGCCGCTTGAGTGCGGTCCATGCGTCATTTCGTAATTCCTCCTGCACCGGCTCGGGTTCAGGTTCCGGCGTGACTTCAGGTTCAGGCTCGGGTTCAGGTTCGGGTGCGGGCTCGACATAGGGCTTCGCATTCTGCAGTTTAATCAGCTCCTGTTTTGCCTTGGCAAGATTGTTGCGGATCGTTTCAACTTCGAGCTGTTTGATTTCGGTGTTCAGTTGCTGAGAGGTCATATCAAAGACGATTAACGGATCGCCCTTGGCAACCGGCTGTCCTTCGCTCACATAAACGCGCTCGATGATGGATGTTGGCTGCAGATAGATATTCTGGCTGTCCGCGTCATAGATGTTTCCGTACATCTGCGTGCCTTCGGAATAGAACTGCTGATTGAGCATTTCCACCGGCACAGCCGACACCTTGCGGTTTGAGTTGCGGTATTGGCGGATGCCGAAGAAGCCGCCGGTCAATACAGCCAGCACGGCAAGAACAATGCCGATGATCTTCTTATTCTTCATCATTCTCACCCGTTCCTTTCTCGCTCAGCACACCGTCGACGATATAGCAGATCCTCTTCGCATTTTTGGCGACAGAGGCATCATGGGTGATCATGATGATGGTTGTGCCTTCGCGGTTGAGCGTCTCAAAAAGCTCCATGACCTGTCGGCCGCTGGCCTGATCAAGGGCGCCGGTGGGCTCATCGGCCAGCAGGATGCGGGGATGGTTGATCATTGCACGGGCAATGGCCACTCTTTGTTTTTGGCCGCCGGAGAGCTGGTTGGGATAAAAGCCTGTACGCTCCTCTAGTCCGACTTTGCCAAGCGCTTCCTCCGCCATTTTTTCCCGCTCCGCCTTTTTGACACCGGCATAGATCAAAGGCAGCGCCACATTGTCGCGGGCGGTGTCGCCGGGAAGCAGCTGGAACGTCTGAAAGACAAAACCGATCTTGTTGAGACGCACATCGGACAGACGGTTTTCATCCATCGCCGAGATATCAATTCCATCAAGCATATAAGTGCCTTCATCACAGCGGTCAAGACAGCCGATAATGTTCATCAGGGTTGTCTTGCCGGAGCCCGAAGGTCCCATGATGGCAATATATTCCCCTTCCGCCACGGAAAGGTTCACGTTTTTCAGCGCCGCCACGGCTGCCTGGCCGCTGCCGTAGTTTTTGCAGATACCGGATAATTCCAGCAGCATCTTACTCACCCTCCATCACGGTAATGGCCTTCATGCCTTCCGCAAGGGATTCTTCCGGCCAGGCGATCAGATCCTTTTCGTCAAGACCTTCGAGGATCTGGATGCGGAAGGTTTCCTCATCGGTTTCTCCGGTTGTGACCGCTCTCTTTTTCAGTTTTCCGCCCGTGCCGCACCAGACATAAGGACTGCCGCTGTCGTCATAGGCGATAAAGCTCATATCCAGCCAGATGCCTTCTTTGACATTGCCCTGGCCGAAGTCGGGCTCAATGTAGACATGCTGGCCCAGCATCAGCCCGTCGGTCTTTTCCAGAGTCACATAGAACGGATATTTGGAGCTGGATTCCCCGGCGCCGTAATAATTGTTGTTATTCTGTTCCGGTTCGCTTTCCACCGAGGAGATTTCCCCGTGCCAGACCTGGTTTTCGCGCACACGCGAGCGCACGAAGACGCTCATGCCGGGATAGAAAGAGGCGATGGACTGCTCGGACACTTTTCCCTTGACCCGGAAGTCTCCGGTTTCCGAGACAACCACAATGGGAGCCTCCATGCCGTCGGCGCCGATGCCGGTCTCATTGACCGATTTGACAACACCATCGATGGTTGACTTGACTTCGGCATTGGCGATCTCCTGCTCATAGCCGGCGATTTCCTGCTGCTGCACCTGGATCTGATACTGCAGCTGTCTGATCTGCAGCTGGATGTCAGTGGAGTTGCCGGAGGCTGCGAGAATGGAAATCTGGTTGTTGTAATTCTCAATTTCCAGATTGGCGCTTGCCACCTTGTTTTCGGCGTCGCGGATACTGTATCGGAAAAGCGGTGTTCCTTCGCTGACATTCTGGCCGGCAATCACCATGACGGACTCGATCTCACGGCCGCTGGCCGCTTTGAAATCAACCGTCTGCTGGGATTCGACAACACCGGAATAACGGTCCGCGATCATATTGCCGTTCAGGGAGGCAATGCTCTGGACATAGACGCCGTCTGTATCAGAGCCGCCTTGATTGCGGTTCATAAACCATACAAGAATACCTGCCAGCGCGATCACACCGATGATCACGGGAATCAGCCACTTTTTCTTTTTCATAAATCCAAAGCCTCGTTTCATATATCGTCCGGCTGAATATTCAGCCCGGAAATGTTCCGTATACGGTTTCCATTATATCCCAGGGGGTTCTGTTTTCAGCTGACAGCCTGACAATCTTAAATGAAAATTCAAAAACCTCCGCCATTTCTGACGGAGGTCATGATGATTGTTTTTAACCCTGCGGTTCTGCTTTCACCGTGGGACGCACGTCTTTGTTCGGGCCTTCATCTGCGGTGAACACGCCTTCCTCATAGGTTGCCCAGGAGCCTTCGCTCGGCAGCCAGACACCCTCGTCGATTCTGTACCAGGTGTAGCCGGAGGCTTCGGTTGTCTCATAGACAGGATATCTGGAATTCGGTACGGAGTTGCCGACCGCATCATAGCCGATATCCGGTCCGGTGCGGAAGTTCAGATCGCCGACATGCACGGTCAGGGTTCCCAGGGATTCGCCTTCCTCAGTGCCAAACAGTGCTGTCCATGTGACATTCTGGCCTCTGTCAACGGCTTCGGCCACATTGATAATGCCCCACTGCTTGCCGATGCGCACATATGCCTTGCCGTCACACACATTGGAAATATCGTTGAAGACGTAGTCGGTCACCTCTTCGCCATCCTCATTGAGCAATGCCCAGTAGCCGTAGCGCTTGACCGGGATATAGCCTTCGGTGAATGTCTTTGCGTCATGATATGCCCAGCCGATCTGGGTTGCGGTTTCGGCCTGGATCAGAATCACGGTGTCATCATATTTCAGACGGTAGTAGCCGTTGGCATAGGAGCCCTTCTGGTATTTGCCGAGATATTCCGGCACATCCGGTCCGATGGCGCCGCTCTGGAAGACGACGACATAGCTGGCCGGCTTGTACATGGCATCCACGACCGGAACGATCATGTTGCGGGTCAGGCCTGTTCCGCTGTAAGGGGCGAAACTGTAGCTTCCGTCTGCCGGAGTCACAACGCCGAAGGTGCCGTCCACAACTGCCCAGAACGGCATCGCTGAGGTGTCTTTGTACGGATCGAAGTTATAATCCGCAAACGGCACATCGCTGACTGATTTGAAATCCGGCGCAAGCACCACCGCGGTTGAAATGGTGGAATTGCAGTAGCCGAAGACGTATTTCCATTCCCCGCTTTCCGCGTCTTTGAACTTGGCCATGGAAATGCCTCTGGCAAACGGCGTGGAATGAACGTTGACACTTGGCGCGTAAAGCTCATTTCCGCTGTAGTCATAAATACCGTGCTTGCCGTCTTTTTCGATCACAATCGCATTTGTGTCATAGCCCTGTGTGAACCATTCGGCCGGAACGCCGACACGTTCCATTTCACCAAGCACCATGGTTCCCTCATAAGGAATCTCAACCTGCTCAAAACTCTCCGCAGGTCCGGCATCGGAGATCCCCATTTCTCCGATCTTTTTCACCCAGGTGCCGGTTTCGACTTTCACCGGCTCGGGTGTCGGGGTTTCTTCAGGTTCTTCTTCCTTTTTACCGCATCCGCTGATCATTGCGACACAGAGGGCGGCGATGATCCATTTTCTGTTCATAATACACCTCAATATGATTGTAACAAAAGTGAACAGTCCCCGAAAGATTTACGGGACTTCTTAAGAAAAAAACTCGTTTTTAGCAGGTTAATAATAAAAGCCCGTGCAGTGCACGGACCGGTTCAGAATGATTATTTGGAAGCCTGCTGCTTCTTCTTTTCCTCGTTGTAGATACGGGCGTTTTCCGCTTTGATGCGCTCCTCTTCGCGTTTCGCATCTTCCTTTTCCGCTTTCAAAGCCGCCTCACGGGCTGCCTTGGCACCGATCTCATCGGCTTTTGCCTGGGTGAGTTTGATCGGGTCAATGATATTGATGAATGACACCACATATCCGCCGAGCATGCACGCCGCACCCTGGGTATTGTTGAGCACCGCAACCAGAACGACTGAGATGATCAATGCCGCAAACAGGCCGATTGCGTAGAGCAGATCACCGACGGACCGGTTATTCCGGTAGTTTCTGATCTTCTCCGATGCGATCGTGAAGACAAAGACTCCGGCAGCCCAGCTCGCCGCCATAAAGAAAATGTTGATAAAAACCTGCATTGAGACAAATCCTCCGCGTGACAGATTTGATTATAGCATGACTTTTTCTAAATCAAGCCAAAATGCTTGAATGCGCTGTAAATTCCGTCATTTTCACAGTCGTCTGTCACATAATCGGCGTGGGCCTTGACTTCATCGGACGCATTGCCCATCGCCACGCCCGTGCCCGCATATGCAAGCATTGCAATGTCATTGCCCCCGTCTCCGAAGGCAATTGCCTCTTCCCTGTTTAAACCATGCATGGCCAGCGCCGCCTTGATTCCTTCGGGTTTGCCGCCGTGTTCACGGATCATATCGGCAAAATGAGGCGACCATCTCGCGCTCATCATGCCCGGGGCATGGGAGAGAAATTCCGCGTCACGCTCAGCCGGGATATAAGGCGACATCATATAGGTCTCATGGCTCAGGGCGCGCACGGGATCCAGTACCGGCGGCATCTGGTCCAGGCGGTTGATCGAGCTGAGATAATTGTGCATCGACTCATTGAAGGCGATGTCATAAGAGCGGTCCAGTTCAAAGATGGTACACGGGAAATCCGCATATTCCTTGAGCCAGGGCACCAATACTTCAAGGGTTTCCTGTTTCAGCGCTTCTTTACGGAACACATTGCCGTCCGCATCAAAACAATACTGGCCGTTCATCATGATGTACCCGTCCCATGGAAAAGAGGTCAGCGCCTTGTCCAGAAGAGTCAGGTGCACCGGCGGTCTGCCGGAGGCGATATAAAGGCGCACACCTTTTTCCTTAAGGGCATGAAGCGTGGACAGAGTGCTTTCAGGCATTTTCCGGGTGGTCATCGGAATCAGGGTGCCGTCAATATCAAAGAATGCCGCCCTGATCATTGGTTCTCATCCATATTGATCATGCGCTCAATGCCATCGAGTTTAGTGACACCCCCTGCCACCTTCTCAATCACCAGCGAGATGATCTGTTTCTGCAGTGTTCCGCATTTGCGGTAATTGGTGATCAGCTTCTTTTCAGCTGCCGTCAGTCTGATTGTATTCGACGTGGATGTCTTTTTCTTTGCCGTTGTTGTGCCAGTCTTCTTTTTGGCGGTGGAAGTCTTTTTCCTTGCCGTTGAGGTCGAGGAGGTTTTCTTTTTCGCACTTGAAGCTGCCGGTTTTTTAGCGGCTCTTGTCAGTTCTTCAGTCATATTGCCTGTTCTCCATTCTCTTTCATCCAAAAAGCAGTCAGAAACATTCTCTGACTGCCTGATCGCTGGTGTTTCAGCTCAGAAGCCGAAATAAAGGATCGGGAAAACCATGATCATGATGAGCACCTGCTGAGAGATGTTCTCATCATATTCGACGGTGTATGAGGGCTCATAGCGCACATCGTCTTTGACAATGCCGCTGACCCCTGAAACATCCCTGCTGATTTTGCCGATTGACACATCATCCGCGAAAAAGCTGAAGCTGTCCGCGTCATTGCGCACGGCATCGAATGTCTCATCGCCGAAATCAATCGTATATGTTTCGTCACGGTTCCATCTGATATCCGCAAAACGGATATTCTTGCCCGCATAAAAGACGGTGCGCTTGGTGACGCCGGGGATCAGGGTCTGCTCGGAGTCATAATCGCTTTTGAGTCTGATATGGGCTGTCTCAATCATGACCGGGGCGGAGACATCCTTTGCCATGGAAGTATGAAGCATCATCTTTCCGTCCGCAAAGGCTGCGCACTCCAGGACACCCGCTCTTGAGCTTCTGTATATGGTGCAGCTTTTCATCGCTTAGCCTTCCTTTTTTCAGATCCTGCTCAGTCGGCATTCATGGTGATTCTGCCGCTGACCTTGATTTCACTCGGTGAGCAAAGGATCAGATTGTGGCCGATCTTTTCAATGCGGCCATCCATCGCATAAACAACGCCGGTCAGGAAATCAATCGTTCTCTGCGCGTAGTCTTTGGAAAGTCTGTGCAGATTGACGGTTGCCACATTTCCTTTTTTGATGGTATCCGCAATCTTTGTCGCATCGTCGAACGCACTCGGTTCAAACAGCGCGATCGATGCGGTGCGGGCTGCCGGAGCCGGTTTTGTGAGTGTCTCTTCTTCTTCGTATTCTGTATCGTCTTCTTCTGTACCGGTCAGAAAATCTTTCCAAGCCATGTTATTCTCCCTTCATCTTTCGATTCTTTTTTCATTATACAACATCCTTTGTGTTTTTCGCATCCGTGTATCCCGCCTGCCCGCATGCGTTTTCATATGCTTTTCGCCATGCATTCAGGGCCTCTTCAGGCGGTGAGACGAGCTGAGTGACACGCAGACATTCTCATAAATCACTGCGCATGCGGATACTTCCGCCACACTCATAACCTTCTTTCTGGCGATTGTGCCGCCGTCATCCAGGAAATCCCAGAAGGATGAATTGACCAGCCATTCCTCATCCTTCCATGGGGAAAACGAGCCTTCCAGCAGCCGGTACTGATGGTGTGAAAGAGGCCGCATCAGCTGCTGTTTTGTCTCTTCATCCGCCTGTTCAAATTCCGGCACACCTTCAGGACTGTGTTTTGCATAATACTGGCACATTTTGAAAATGAAACCGAAACGGTCAATCAGAAAGCGGTGGATTTCCGCTCTGTCATGCGTTTCAAGCAGCTCTTTCAGACGGTTCAGATTTTCAATGAATGCCTCATCATAAAATATGATCTTTCCCTGTGTCATGATGTTCCTCCGGACGTGTGATTTGATGGATCACATGAATCTGAAAAAAAAGAATGTGCGCTGCGGCACATTCTGAAAACTTTATTCGGTGAGTACGTAGGCAAGCCAGTACGGTTCGCCGGTCAGAAGACTTCTGATCTGGTCCATGGAAGCGGTCATGAAGTCCGGATGGGCTTCAACAAAGCGCAGTGTGTCGGAATATTCGCTCAGGAATCCGACCGTATAGGCGCCGGCCTTTGAAGCGGCCTCAATGTTTTCCGGATTGTCGCTGATATAGATGCAGTGCTCTGTGCCAAGCGCCCTGCAGCTTTCGCGGATATCGCTTCCTTCGAGCTCCACGGTTCTGTTTGTGTCATTGCCGCGCACATTCTGGAAGTAGTCATACATGTCGGAGCTCTTCAGGTAAAGTTCGAGCATCGACTGGGAACGGTCGGAAAGAACACCGGCCGGATAGCCGTTTTCATTCATCCATGTGAGCAGTCTTCTCACCCCGTGCATCGGCTGGATGAGATCGTTGAGGTGCTGTTCCATATAATCCAGCAGCTCCTGGACGCACTTTGCGGTGGAACGGCGCGGGAAGTATTTTTTCATCATGACTTCGGGCACGGTTGTCAGTGCCTCGCTTTCGACTTCCCTGGTGAATTCCATACCCTTCTTATAGCGGTCAAAGATCTCTCTGTAAGCGGCGATGACGGCGATGTCCGTGTCCATCAGAGTGCCGTCAAAATCGAACAGAACCGCCGGTTTGGGGGCTTCCTGTTCCATTTTTCTGAACTTCTTGTCCTTCTTGTCCATAATTATCTTCCTTTGGTTTTTCTTTAATACTAATGTACCACAAAACCGGGCCGCGGAAGATGAATGCATGCAAAAAAAGTGAAAACATAATCCGTTTTCACCTGTCTGTGTAAATACTGATTTTTTTCGGAACGACTTCGATGTTCACCCTGCGGTAGTTTCTGCCGGTTTCCCCATCCATTGTCCATGGGGTATCCTCATCAAATTCCATCTGCAGCGATTTCACCCGCCACTGTCTGACGAAGCGGTCCTCGCCTGTTCCTGCCAGCAGTTCGCCGCCAAGACCCGCCGCATCCAGCGGATTTTCGGGGTGCTGGATCATGGTCAGCTCGAAATAGCCGTCATCGATTTCACTGTCCCCGATCAGCGGATTGCGGATGCCTGCGACCGAAATGGAGTTTGAGACAAAGCCGGCCAGGAAGTCGCCTTCCTCCTTGATGCCGTCATGCGTGAAGCGCACATGTCTGACATAGTTGATATCTTCGGGAATCATGCCGATCAGATTGAGCACATAGGCGCCATAGCCAAGTGCATTTTTCATATCGCGCGGGGTTGTGTAGCTGACTTTGGTAAAAGCCCCGAAGCATGCCACATAGTTGAAATATCTGTCATTGAAGGCGCCGATATCATACTTCTTGGTGCGGCCTGCCAGCACATGGCGGCACACATCGCGCACACTGACATGATCGCGCCGGTAAAGCGTTTTGGCGAAATCGTTGGTGGAGCCGAAAGGAAGATAGCCGATCGGAATATCCAGATTGTTTTTCGCCAGGGAGTTGATGGCATGGTTCATCGTTCCGTCACCGCCGCATACCAGAATGGATTCAAAGTCCTTTCCCTTGCGCTCAATGATGGTTTCGGAAGTCAGGCCGCTTGAAGGAATGATCGGATAGATTGTGACCTCGCATCCGTTCTCGCTGAGCAGGCGGACAATTTCATAAAGATTTCTCGAAACATTGCCCTGGCCCGCATTGGCATTGACGAGCACCAGTATTCTTCTTTCCATGTGTTCCGCCTCCTTCCTTTCAAAAAGCAGATTACATTAATATTAAATCGTCTTTCACAAAACAGCAAACACAACAATCAGGCCGTCAGGGCTCACAGCAGGCCGAAGTGTGCAAGCGCTTTGACTAGACCGTCATCATCGCAGGAATCCGTGACATAAGTGCTGACCTCTTTCACATTTTCCGGCGCGTTGCCCATCGCCACTGAAACCGCAGTGTGCTCCAGCATCTGCAGATCATTGCCGCCGTCTCCGAATGCCATGGTTTCGGAAAGATCGATGCCATGGTATTTCAGGAAGTTGTCAATGCCCTTGACCTTGGTGCCTCCAAGCGGAGAGATATCGCAGAAGAGCGGATGCCATCTGGCCGCGGTGCAGTTGTGCATGCGGCTTAAGAGCTCCTTTTCCTTTGCCTCATCAATGAAGCACATCACCTGGTAGATTTTCTCATCCAGCACCTTTGACACATCCCCTGCCGGATGATTGTCATTATGGGTGATCTCATGAATGGCATCGACCCGCTCATCGCGGTAGTTGAACACCTTGGTGTCCCGCATCACAAAGCCGGCCGGGAAAGGATTCTTTTCCAGCTCATCCACAAGGATTTCCAGATCATGGCGGGCAATGGTGTTCTCATAGATCACCGTACCGTCAGAGGCAAAGCAGTATTGACCGTTCAGGGTGATATAGCCGTCAAAATCAATGCCCTCAAGCACCCTGAGCCCGTCCTTTGCGCGGCCGGTGGCGATGTAAAGGCGGATGCCCTTTTCCTTTAATTTCTTCAGTGCCTCACGGGCGGAAGGAATGACTTCGTGTGTTTCAAAACTGACCAGTGTTCCGTCGATATCAAAAAAGATTGCCTTGATCATGTTATTTCTCCGTCTGCACGGAAAATCATACCAAAAAATGATATACTTTGCAGGCATTCGGACATGCAGGAAGGAGAAGATCTGTCATGGAACACACGCAGTCCTTAAGAAGCCGGCTGTTTGCGGACCGTTCGTTTTACGCCATGGTGCTGGCCATCGCGGTTCCGATCATGCTGCAAAGCGCGGTCACAAACTTTGTCAATCTTCTTGACAACATCATGATCGGCAGACTGGGCACCCTGGAAATGTCGGGGGTATCAATCGCCAACCAGCTGCTGTTCATCTATAACATCTCCATCTTCGGCTGCGTCAACGCGGCCGGCATCTTCTCCGCCCAATACTGCGGCAAGAAAGACCATGACGGGGTCAGAAACTGTCTGCGGCTCAAAACGGTTGTGGGCATGGCTGCCGCTCTGATCGCTTCGGTGATCTTTCTGACAAAGCATGACGCTTTGATCAGTCTCTACCTCAATGAGGACCTTAACAGTGCCGCCGATATCGCCTATACGCTCAAGGGCAGCTCGGAATATCTGCTGATCATGTTAGCCGGACTGGCACCCTTTGCTTTAAGCCAGTGCGTGTCCTCAACCATGAGAGAGGACGGGGAAACCCTTTCCCCCATGAAGGCATCCTTTCTGGCGGTGGGCATCAACTTCGTATTCAACTACATTCTGATCTTCGGCAAATTCGGATTCCCGAGACTGGGCATCCATGGCGCCGCGATTGCCACGGTGCTCTCACGCTTTGCGGAGCTTGCCTATCTCTGCTTCATTGCCAATGCGATGAAAGCGGAAAAGCCTTATTTCCGGAATGTGTTCAAAGGCTTCCATATCCCCGCATCACTGATCGGCAAAGTTGCGAAAAAAGGAACGCCGCTGATCATCAACGAGATTCTCTGGTCGCTTGGCATTGCCGGTATCAACCAGGCATATTCCACCCGCGGCCTTGACGCGGTGGCCGCCTGCAACATCTATTCCACCGTGAACAACCTGTTCATGATTGTATGCATCGGTATGGGCAGCTCGATCGGCATTCTGGTCGGTCAGCAGTTAGGCGCGGGAAAAAGTGAAACCGCCGTGCAGTATGACCGCTGGCTGATTGTCTTTGCGATCATTCTGAGCACCCTGACCGGTATTCTTATGATCTTCAGCGCACCGCTGTTCCCGCTGCTTTACAACACCGATGATTCAGTGCGCTCCACCGCTGCCTCATTATTACGGATTGCGGGACTGATGATGCCGGTATCGGCGATCTGCAACGCATGTTATTTCACACTAAGGTGCGGCGGCAAGACGGTGATCACCTTCCTCTCGGACAGTGTCTTCACATGTCTTGTGTCATGGTCACTGGCTGCCCTGCTGGCTTCACGCACATCGCTGGATGTGGTCTGGCTGGTATTGCTGGTATCCTCTGCCGATCTGATCAAAGCAGTCTTCGGTCTCTTCTTAGTCGGTAAAGGCGTGTGGATCAATAATCTCGTCGCGCATGATTGACAGCTCTTCATGAGCTGTTTTTTGTTATGATGAAGCTGATGAATGAGAGAGTATACAAAGCGGTGATCACTTCCGATTTCCATATGAGCGCTTCCCCGGACCCGTCCGATGCGATCGTTTCTCTGATGAAACTGCAAAGACCGGTCTTTGATGCTTTTTTTGACATGCTCATCAAAGAACATACGGATCTTCTGATTCTCTGCGGGGACAATACCCAAAGCGGATCTGTCGCGGATATGAGAATGCTGAAAGAATATCTGAACCGGCTGGCAGAAAAAGACATTGATGTGATCATGTGTCCCGGCAACCATGACTTTGACAGCGGTTATGAGGAGTATTATGAACAGCTGTTCTTTCCGCTTCTGAAACCGGATGAAAAGGATCCTCATTCGCTCAGTTATCTGAGAAGGAGCGGCTCTTATACATTCTTTGCGATGGATGATCATGAAGGAAAACGCTCTCCCAGAGGCGTGCTGAAAGCGGAGACCGTCGAATGGCTGAAGCGAAAACTCAGAAAGGAAGCCGAACGCCGTCAGAAGGTCATCTTTCTCTCCCACCACAATCTGCATGCCGATGCATGGATGGGCAGACCTGAATTCTATTGTCTCTCCCCTTCTGATGTGAAGGATCTGCTGGTACAAAACGGTGTGAAGCTTGTGTGCAGCGGCCATCTCCATGATCCGAAGATTTATCACAGCGAGATCGATGAAATCGTGACGCCGATGTTATTAGCCGGAAACCATATGTACGGGGAAATGATGCTGGGTGAAAAAGAGATAAATTACCGGCTCAGACGGTTTTATTTCAGCGGATCACTTCTGGATCAGGTCTATGAAAAGGACCGGATCTGCCGGGAAAACAGAATGGCTGTCTATGAAAAGATTCTCAAAGACAGCCATGGTAAATATGAGATCAGTATGATGCTTGAGCGGCTTGGATGGTGGCAGGATGCCATGCAGAGCGGAACGGTTTATGAACATCGTGATCAACTGTTTCAGGATCAGCATTTTCTTAAAGCCCTTGATCTGCTTGGGGACAGCGCATGGGGCAAATGGATCCGGGCATCGCTGGATGCGTCCGCTGTTTCCTCATGTTCATTAAGGATTGAATACTAATCGACATTGAGACGGATGATCCAGTCCGTCTTTTTGATTCTGTAAAGCGCCCAGACGGTTTTGATCAGATAGTCGATGCGTAAGCTCAGATAGATCCAGAACGGATCCAGCTTCAGCACCAGGGCGACGATAAAACCGGCGGGAATGTTGACAAGCCAGCAGGATAACAGGTCCACTCTTGTGACGGCGGCCGCCTGGCCTCCCCCGCGCAGAATGCCTTTGGTCAATACCTGCTGCATGGCCAGGAAGAAGACCGCGATCCCCGCGGCTCTGGTCAGCTTTGCGGCTGTTTCAAGCGCTTGCGGCGAGACATTGAAGAAGGATGTGATTAACGGAGCGATCAGCTGGGTCAGGATAGCGCCGCATAAACCAATCAATGCGGCGATATTGATGAAATAGGAGGCGTATTCATCCGCCTTTTTCATTTCGTTTGCGCCGATCACATGACCGATGATGACATTGGCGCCCATCGCCACGCCGAACATGAACAGCGAGGAGATGGTCCAGATGTTATGAACAATCGAGTTGGCGGCGATATAGTATTCGGATACACGGCCGGTGATCATCGCGGCAGCGGACACATTGAGATTGCCGGTGACTTCGGAAATGATGCTCGGGGTGCCGATGCGGATGAAATCGCTGAACGCTCCTTTGTCGAGTCTGAGCGTAATGTCTTTGAGTTTCCAGCCGAGTTTGCGGTCAATGGCAATGCCGATGACGACAACAATCAGTTCGGTCGCTCTGGCCAATACGGTGCCAAGGGCGGCACCCGCAACACCAAGGCGGGGAGCGCCGAGGTTGCCGAAAATGAAGACCCAGTTGAAAAAGACATTGGCCGCACAGGCAAACAGGCTTGATGTGAACCCGAGGCGGTTGACACCTGCGCTGCGCAGGATGATGACCGCACTGAGCGGGATGGACTGAAACAGCATCGCGAAGGAGAAGATTTTCAGATAGGTGCCGCCGGTTTCAATGATGCCCGCACTGTCCGTATAGATGGAAATGATCGTTTCCGGAAACAGATATGACACGCAGAAAAAAATGACATTGATGATCAGACCCAACCGGAAACAGAATGACAGCATCGCCTTGACCTTGTCTGGCCGCCCATTGCCAAACGCCTGGGAAGCGATGATCAGACCGGCATTGGCAATGCCCATGATCAGGGTCATGTAAAGAAACGGAAACTGGGAGGCGATATTGACGGAGGAAAGCGCGATATCGCCAAGGGTTCCCACCATGACGGTATCGATCAGATTGACCAGCAGCTGGATGACCGACTGCAGTCCGATCGGCAGCGCGATCAGCACCAGACGCCTGATAAATTCCATATCTCCGAATATTTTCTTCATATACCCCCTCCGCAATGCCCATACAATGGCACGCATTGACTGAAAATGCAACGGAAATGCAGGCCTCAACAATAAAAACCGCCGGATAACCGGCGGCATAACATGATCACAGAATATTGGGGGAATCTGCTGATCCTGTCAGCTACAAATTACCACAATCATATTTGCGGTTCAATGTATAACGGCACATATCGTTGTGAATAAACATTAAGATGCACAAAAACCACACAAGTTTTCAGAAAATGCAATCGACACCTTTTTCATGAATGATGGCAGTTTTTGAAACATCATTTCATTCAGCGGAAGCTCTTTACCCAATTGACAAGAGAGTCATGCCATATGTTATTGACAACATCATTTTTCATCTGTTCCGTAACCGGACCGCGCTGCGCCATGCGTTCAAGGATTTCGGTCTGAAGCTCTTCCACACTCATTTCCTCAAATGATTTGCCGGCTCTTTGCGCGGCGGACACATTGGGAATTTTCTGTTCTTCTTTTTCGGCTGTATCCTCGACTTTGATGCTTAAAGGCTCAAAGGTGCGTCCCTCTTTGACAAAGATCTCACCGCTGCATCCTTCCAGTTCAATCCGAAGTCTGCCGTCTGAGGCTTTCACCTGCTTTGCGCTTAATGCGCCGGTGTAGACACCATCCTCTGCCTCAACTTCAAAAGAAACCGGTTCGGACGCGTTGTTTACGGCAACGATCACGCTTTCCCGCGCAAAAGCATACTGCCCGGTGGTCAGATAAAGCTGTCTGTAATCCCCATAGGAAAGCTCCTTGACTTCGGCATGAATCTTTCCCAGTGCCGCGATCAGCTGCGTGCACGGATTGGTTTCATAAGCATCTTTGTAATCTTTGAGATCAAGCGCCGGTCTTAAGGGAGCGTCGGTGCCCCATGTCTTCTTTCCCTCAATGCCGAATTCGGACCCGTAGTAAACAGACGGAATGCCCGGCAGTGTATAGAGAAGAATGTGCAGCGGGGTGTAATGGGCTTTGTTATGGAGCTTGCTCATGATGCGCTCCACATCATGGTTGTCCACGAAGTTGTAAAGTCTCAATGATGCGGGGCACATTTCCAGCTGGCGTTTGACTGTATGAGCGATCTCAAAATAATTGTGATCGTTGTGACCGGAATACAGTCCCTTATGCAGGGCATAATTGGTGACGGAATGCAGTGTGCGCGCATTGGCCCAGCGGGAATAATCGCCATGGATCACTTCCCCCATCAGCCAGAAGTCCTCTTTCACTTCATCCGCAAGACTGCGCAGCTGTTTCATGAAATCAAAATCCAGCACGTCCGCCGCGTCCAGACGAATGCCGTCGACGTCAAACTCACTGACCCAGAAGCGGATGACATTGCGGATGTAATCAATGACTTCCGGATTGCGCTGGTTCAGTTTGGCCATGATGTTGTAGCCGCCCCATGCCTCATAGCTGAAGCCGTCATTGAACTCATTGTTTCCCCAGAAGTTCACATTGCAGTACCAGTCTTTGTAGCGGGAGTTTTCTCTGTTTTTTCTTAAATCCTGAAAAGCGAAGAAATCCCTGCCGGTATGGTTGAACACGCCGTCAAAGATCACCCGGATACCATTCTTATGGCAGTATGCGACGAGGTTTTTCAGATCCTCATTGGTGCCGAGCCGGCTGTCAAGACGGTAGTAATCCGTTGTCTCATATCCGTGTCCGCCTGATTCAAACAGCGGTCCGATATAAAGGGCCGTAAAGCCCATGCGCTTCATATGATCGATCCAGGGAAGGATCTGCTTCAGCCTGTGCACCGGCTGTCCGTATTCATTTTTCTGCGGTGCGCCGCATAATCCAAGCGGATAGATGTGATAAAACACCGCTTCCTCATACCATTTCATCTGTGTTTCCTCTTTCCTTGTCTCTGATCCGGATGACAAAATGCGTGTCATCCTGTATTTCGTATTCAAAGCGGATGTTTTCCCTTTCGGCATCCGCCTGCATGTTGAGTGAATATACCGCCACGGCAAGATCATCGCTGACGCCTGCAGCGCTGCGGCAGTGGATTTCGGCAGAACCGTCGCTTCTTCTGCGTGTACGCTGCGCTTTGACGGATGTCCTCAGCTCTGAAGCAAGCAGACCCGCGATGTTTTCGCCAAGCTCTTTCTGCCCTTTGGCAATCATCTCATCCAGCTGCGCCTTCTGCAAAGCCGCTTCTTTCTCATTCGCATCCTTCATCAGAATAACCATACGGATGAGAGCCAGCAATAACATCACCGCCATCAATACGGCAAGCGCATCGGTATATGCCCCTGCCATCAAAGACGCACTCGCATATACAGCAGCGCAAAGCGCACAAAGCACATACGTGATCATACGGGAGCCGGTGAACAACGCGCAAAGGCTGCTTAAAAATGCGAAGGCGAGAATGCTCAGCTGACGCTGCGGCAATTCAGACGCGCTGCGGATCAGCTCATAATACTGCCATGCGCATAATCCCCCGCCGATGAAGCCCATGATTTTCAAAAGAAGCGTGCTGCTTTTGGCACCTTCGGGCTGCAGTCCGGGAACCAGAATCACGCCGGTCTGTTCCGCGAGCTTTTCAGCGCTTTTCGTAAAGTCGGTATTGCAGAGCACTGCCGCTTTGTCGAGCCCGTAGTATGTCATACCCGCATAGGCCTGCTGAACGGCCTCATTGCCCACGTGCGAGGAGTAGTATTTGCACTGGAAGCCCCAGGAAAGTCCGCCGCGCTCTGCGATCAGATCAATGCCCTGGTCATTGCTGGCTTTGGTTTTGGTGATTTTGTGAAAGCCGTTTTTCTTCAGCCACTTCGCACACCAGTCCTCGTATCCGATTCCGTCCATGAGCACTATTATAGCAAATCGCGCGCAAAACAAAAAAACCGGCATTGCCGGCTTATGGTCAGATGGTTTCGGACGGGGTTTGAGCTTCTTCCGCTTCGGCGCCTGTCACACTGCTTTGCAGTAATGCATGGGCCTGGGTGGCTTCCGCTTTGAAGCGCTCGGCTTCCGCTTTTGCGGCGGCTGCCTCCTGTTCGAGTCTGCGGTTTCTTTCCTCTTCCTCGGCAAGCTTTGCCTTTTCGGCTGCGGCCAGCTCACGCTCCTTGCGGCGGATTCCCGCGCCAAGGCGCACGGACACCGAGAACAGGACAAAGGAGAAGACAAGGCAGATGAAACCGATCAGGATCATCAGCATTCCCCTCTTGCAGTCGGCATTGGTCAGTAAGCTTGTCAGCTTCTGAACGAATGTGTGGTTGGTCAGATAGGTATAGAGAATCAGGATCACGCCCGCCAGCAGGAGTGCCAGTGAAACGAAACTGATGATTTTTTTCAGCACTTTCATAAAAGAAATCCCCTTTATTAATTATCATTATAACAGGATTGCGCATGTTTCTGCGCATGAATGCGTCATCGTGTTATGACTGCTGTTTACTGGTGTGATGAGAATTCAGAATTTTTTCAAACTGCGCTGATGATTTATTCCGCGATCAATGGTATTATTATCGTGTTCGTTTGATAGAGCGGGGTTTTCATGCCGCAATATCACAAGCATGCCTATGTGCCATGCGAGCAATGAAAGGAGTTATTATGCCCAGAGTAGTCGTTAAGGAAAATGAAGATCTCGATTCCGCACTGCGCAGATTCAAGCGTCAGGTCAATAACAGCGGAGTTCTCGCGAAGGTCCGTGCCAAGGAATTCTATGTCAAGCCGGGTGTTGCGAGAAGACTCAAGAGCGAAGCTGCCCGCAAGAAGAGAAGAAAGTAATGGAGAAACCTGTCAGGACTAAGGGGATCAGAATTCAGAAGGGAGAATCAGCCCTGGATGCGATGCGGGATGTCATCCCCCACTGGATCCACGATACAAGGGAAGATCCTTCCTCTGTCACAGGTTTGATTTATCTCAGAACATGCACATGTTCTGTGTGCGGATACAAAGCAAGCTTCGAAAAGCCCTTCTGCCCGCACTGCAAGGCAGTGATGAACAAGCTCAGAGGAATCTGATATGGACAGAATCATCTTTGACTTCGAAAAGGAAACATTCACGGTTGAAAATGATGAAGGAACCATGGAGCACAAGCTGCCCGGCCTGAAGAATTCCCGTGAGCGGATTCTCGCGGATGCGGGCATCATGATCATGGATGCCTCTGAGATGAACGAACTGTTCAGGCAGTACCAGGACGGCACCCTTGACCAGGAGGAATTCTTTGAGAAGATCATGGAATCACTGGTTGATCATGTGAAATCCCGCTACCACGACTCGTTGAACTGACAAATCTTCAGAATATTGAAAAAGAACCTGAGAACAGGTTCATTTTCATTTTGGAGGGAATATTATTGTGATTGCTTCGGCAAAGAAATCTTAAACAAAAGATGTGTGTGGATCATGTCAGAAAGGTGAAAGGTTTGTGATATGATGAGATCAGTCAAGGAGGTACGGGGATGAAGTGTCCAAAATGCGGCAAGTCCATTCCGGACAGAGCTTTCCAGTGTCCCTATTGCGGCAAGCGCACAAAAAAAGGATGGCAGCGTGAAGGAGAGAAGATCATTTCTCCTCTGACCAAAGCCATCAAGAAGATCACCGGAAAATAAGCGGACATTCTCCGCTTTTTCTTTGTCATCGGACAAATCTGACAAATTTCATAATTCCTGTTGACGAAAAACATTTCCATAGTATATGATCACTGTCACTGATTAAAAGGAGTAACGTACAATGAAAATCAGTCTGACAGACGCAGCTTACGAATATCTGAAAACTGTACACGCATCTGTTCCTTTCACAGAACTCTACGCGATCGCGGCGGACAAGGCTGCCCTTGCCGAAGATCTGAGAAAAAGAAAGAAGAACTCATTCTATTCCCAGCTTTCCATGGACTCAAGATTCACCCAGCAGGAAAACAACACATGGGATCTCAAGGAACATCACAGCTACGAGGAGACACACCTGAATGTCGAGGAAATCGACACGGATGACGATGACGAGAACGAAGAAGATGTGATGAATGATGAGGAACAGGATGACGAGGACAGGGAAGAAGAAAGCAGACCTGTCTATCCGGTTTCAGATAATTCCGAAGAATATGACTGAGCAAAAAGCAGCGGGAATCCCCCGCTGTTTTCAATTGCGGTCCGCCCTCTTCACAATGATGTGACGTTTGTATGTATCGTATCGCATGCGTCACAGGGCTGATTGATGTATCATCTTATAGACAATCACAGGGAGATTGAACAAATGAGTGAAAAACTTTATTTCGCGTCTGATTATATGGAAGGCGCTCATCCGGCCATCCTGAAACGTCTGATGGAAACCAATCTGGAAAAGACATCCGGATACGGCACGGATCATTACAGTGAATCCGCCCGCCGCAAGATCCGTGAACTCTGCAATGCGCCTGCGGCAGAGGTGCAGTTTCTGGTCGGAGGCACCCAGGTCAATGAGACCGTCATCACCTCTGTTCTGAGACCTTACCAGGGCGTCATCGCCGCAGAAACCGGCCATATCGCCGTGCATGAGGCGGGTGCCATCGAAGCGGGAGGACACAAGGTTCTCACCGTGAAGGAAAGCTATGGCAAAATCGATGCAGAGACAGTTCGTGAATACTGCAGAACATTCTATGATGATGCCAACCATGATCACATGGTCATGCCGGGCATGGTCTATATTTCCCAGCCGACCGAATACGGCACACTGTATTCACTGAAGGAACTCAGCGAACTGCATGACGCATGCCGTGAATACAACCTCGCCCTCTACGCGGACGGCGCCCGTCTTGCCTATGCGCTTGCCTGTGAGGAAAATGATGTCAGCCTGGCGGATCTTGCCCGTCTTTGCGATGTGTTCTACATCGGCGGCACCAAGTGCGGAGCCTTCTATGGCGAAGCGGTTGTCTTTGCGGATCCGGGTCTGATCCCGCACTTCTTCACAATCATCAAACAGCGCGGCGCACTGGTGGCCAAGGGAAGAATCACCGGCCTGCAGTTTGACACCCTCTTCACGGACAATCTGTATCTGGAAGCAGGCAGAAACGCGCTGAATGAGGCGGCGAAGATCAAGGCGGCCCTGAAGGAATACGGCTACCGGTTCTTCTTCGAAACCCCGACCAACCAGATTTTCATCATTCTGGACAATGAAGCCCTCAAGGAGCTCGGAAACGCGTGTGAATACTCCTTCTGGGAGCGCTATGATGAGAATCATACCGTGATCCGGCTTGCCACATCCTGGGCAACCGATGCGGCTGATACAAAAAAGCTGATCGCCCTTCTCAAAGAGCTGAAAAAATGATCCTGACCAAGGATCATTTTTTTAAAGATAGAATACCCGTTTCTGATCCAGGCAAAGACAGCTCAGCACGCCGCTTTCCCCGTATTCACATCCGGTGTCGATGTCAATCAGGCTTCTGCCGTTGCCGAAGGTGCGGGTATAGATTTTCCCGGGAGTGCCGTCGGCGATACGTCCGGTTTCCAGATGGCCGACCACATGGATCAAAGGCTCCTGCTCATCCAGCGACGGAATGGCGCGGATGGAGTACGGACCAAGCCCGAACAGAAGATCGCTGACCTTATTGAGATCATCCACTTCCCCGGTATACCAGTCCTCCCGCTCAATGATGAATCCCGCATGGGAAAGCATGTAGTCCTGCCCATTGATTCGAAGCATCTTCACCAGACACGTCTCATAGCGCAGATATTCATACACTGCGCGTCTGACATCCTCATCCAGCTCATTGAATGCGGCAAGCGTGCTCATTCCGCCGGAATACTGGGTCAGCCAGCCGTACTGGGTTTTCATGCCTTCCAGATATGCCAGCATCATCCACTCATGATTGCCCAGAAACGGAATGACATTCTGACGGTCCATCATATCCAGCAGGATCGGAATCCCGTCCGGTCCGCGGTCGATCATATCGCCGAGAATGTACAGTTCATCCTCTTCCGAGAAGCGGATCAGTTCCAGCATTTTCAGATAACGGTCATACAGACCATGCATGTCGCTCATCACATAGATACTCATAATGTATACCTTTTAATAGGATATCATAAACAAAGTGGCATAAGACGGGCTTTTCAAGCCATTATGTTTGCATTATACGAATGTCAAGTTTACAATATTCATGCTCAAGGAGGAAATGTACCATGAATATTATGAGCCGTTCTAAGAAAGATATTGCCGCAGCTGTCGCTGAGCAGCTCGGAATGACAAAGAAAGATTCCGAAGCAGCAGTCAACGCTGTCTTTGATGAAATTACTGCTACACTCAAGGACGGAGGCGAAGTCGCTGTCTCCGGTTTCGGAAAGTTCGTTGTTGTTGAAAAGCCGGCAAGACAGGGTGTCAACCCTGCAACAGGCGAAAAGATCGAGATCGCCGCTTCCAAGGCTGTCAAGTTCAAGCCTGCCAAGGCAATCAAAGACGAAATCAAGTAAGATCTTTGTCTGCATGCCTGCCCGATTTCTTAAGATCGGACAGGCTTTTTTCTTTCGCATGATTTTCAGACAAAATTCACAGAGTTTAACGTAAAATATCTGTGTTATGTCCAAAAGCAGAAAGAAAGCGAAAAAGCAGCTGAAAAAACAGAACCGGCAGACCGCGGTCACAAAGCCTTCCCTTCCCCGTGCAAAACGCAAGGGAGGCCGCTATGTGTATCCGGCTGGCGCATATCGTTCTGTGATGATTGATCCGCCTGTGCTCAAAGGACTGGCCGATGCGATCATTCCGGCTTTTGAGCCTGATATGGTCTTGCCGCTGCTGAAGCCTGATGAGATCATACAGTCCCTGCAGGCTGAGCTTTTGAATATACCCGCTGAAACAGCGGAAATCAGGCAGACTCCGCAAGTCATCAATGAGCCGCATCAGTCTGTCGGCTTTACGCCGCAGCCCTGGATGTACGCGCTTGTGCTTGCCGGATGCGCACTGCTTGGTTTCACCCTGATGAGACCGGCTGCCCCGCAAAGAACGATCGTGCCGGGAGCCATCAAGCAGAAAGCCGTGTCTGTCCTGCATGAAAACGGTCTGAAGCTTGAGGCTGCTGAAGCCTCTTTCGAACTCTCGGTGCGGGTTGATCTGGAGTCACTCAGAGCGCCTGTGGAGGAGTATCTTTCTGAACTGGATGGAGACTGGGCGGTCTATATCCGCAATCTGAATACGGATGAGGTGCTGACAATCAATGATCATCAGATGTCATCGGCTTCCCTGATCAAGCTGTTCACGGCCGGATGTTACTTTGAGGAGACCGAAGCGGGCAGACTGGAAGTCAGTGACAGATCTGAAACTGATCTGGAATATATGATCTGCTGGTCGGACAATGATGCCTGGGAGGATCTGGAAACCCTGATCGGACACGGCGATTACAACGCGGGTCTTAATGCTGTCACATCATTTGCCAAAGCCCATGGCTTTGAAGATACGGGACGATTGATCGGCGGTGAAAGCATCTATTCCTTTGAGGCGGACAACACAACCTCGGTCAGTGATACGGGTGAGCTGCTCAGTCAGGTTTATCATAAGGAATTCGTCTCAGAGGCGGCTTCTGAAAAACTGCTGGAACTGATGAAGGAACAGCACATCATCACCAAGATTCCGGCCGGACTGCCCGAAGGAATCGAAAGCGCCAACAAGACCGGAGAGCTCAGCGGCATCGAAAATGACGCGGCGATTGTCTGGGGTGAAAATACGGATTATATTCTTGTCATCATGAATGATTACAATTACATCGGCACGCAGCCGGTTGCAGACCTTTCGGAAATGATCTACGGTCTGCTCAATCCCGGCGCATCGGAGGAAAACAATGAAAACAGTTAAGGAAATCGATATCAGAGACATCGGCGGCTACCGCATCGGCAATGCCGAGTACACGGAAGCGGCGACCGGGTGCACGGTCATCCTCGCGGATGAGAAAACCGTCTGCGGATGCGATATCAGAGGCGGCGCTCCCGCCACCCGTGAAAACGCCCTTCTCAATCCGCTTGCGGCCAATGACAGCGTCAACGCGGTCGTTCTTTCCGGAGGCAGCGCCTTCGGCCTGGACGCAAGCAGCGGCGTGATGAAATATCTCGAGGAAAGAGACACCGGCTTCCCCACCGCCTATGGCAAGGTGCCGATCGTTGTCTCAAGCTGCCTGTTTGATCTTGGCATCGGCAGCGCAAAGGTAAGACCTGACGCAGCCCTTGGCTATCAGGCATGTGTGAACGCGGAGGATCCCTCCCTGTTTGCGCAGGGCTCACATGGTGCAGGATGCGGCGCCACAGTCGGAAAGATATTGGGCCCTTCCTATACGATGAAATCAGGCCTTGGCGTCTATGCGGTGCAGCTGGGTGATCTCTTGGTCGGAGCCATTGTCGCAGTCAATGCGGCCGGCGAAATCTATGATGAGAATACCGGAAAAACAATTGCCGGGGTATATGACCGGGAGAAGAATGAATATCTGAATGCGTCCGAATGTCTTTATGCCCTTTCCGCCAATCCCGATCTCTTCAACACCAACACCACCATCGGCGCGATCATCACCAACGCTGATTTCAACAAGACCGAACTGGCCAAGATTGCCGGCATGGCGCATAACGGCTTTGCCCGCGCAATCCGTCCGGTCCATACCATGTTTGACGGCGATTCCATCTATGTATTGGCCAACGGCAAAGTGAAGGCGGATATCAACACGGTTGGAACCCTGGCAGCCGATGTCATGGCCCAAGCGATCCGCAGAGCAGGCACAAATCCGGGAAACAGCTACGGTCTGCCTTGCAGAAATGTGTAAATGCTTTATAATTTCGCTCATATACAGAAGAGGTGAACCAATATGGCAAGAGTCTATAACTTCTCAGCCGGCCCGGCCGTGATGCCGGAGGAAGTGCTTAAAGAAGCGGCTGCGGAAATGCTTGATTACAACGGCACCGGCATGTCGGTGATGGAAATGAGCCACCGTTCAAAGGTATATCAGAATATCATCGATGAGGCGGAAAAGGATCTGCGCGAACTGATGAACATTCCCGACAATTACAAAGTGCTTTTCATCCAGGGCGGCGGCCATGTGCAGTTTGCCATGGTTCCGATGAACCTCATGAAAAACGGTGTCGCGGATTATATCATCACCGGCCAGTGGGCGAAAAAAGCCTGGCAGGAAGCGAAGAAATACGGCGAGGCAAATGTGATTGCCTCAAGCGCGGATGAAACCTTCTCTTACATTCCCGACTGCTCTGATCTGGATGTGGATGAGAATGCGGATTATGTATATATCTGCCTGAACAACACGATCTACGGAACTGTCTTCCATACCCTTCCCGACACAAAGGGAAAGGATCTGGTGGCGGATATCTCCTCCTGTTTCCTTTCGGAACCGCTGGATGTCTCAAAGTTCGGCATTCTCTGGGGCGGCGTGCAGAAAAACGTCGGTCCGGCAGGTCTTGCAATCGCAATTGTCAGGGAGGATCTGATCAGAAGCGATCTGGACGAGAAGATTCCGACCATGCTGAGATATGACACATACGCAAACAGCGGCTCCCTTTACAACACCCCTCCCACCTATAACATCTATATGTGCGGAAAGGTGTTCAAATGGCTGAAGAAGCAGGGCGGCCTTGAGGCCATGAAGAAGCGCAATGAGGAAAAGGCTGCATTGCTGTATGACTTCCTGGACTCCTCAAAGATGTTCCATGGCACCGTGCGCAAATGCGACCGTTCACTTATGAACATTCCCTTTGTCACGGACAGCGATGAGCTCAATGCCCTCTTTGTCAAAGAGGCGGAAGCGGCCGGCTTTGTCAATCTCAAGGGCCACCGTTCCGTCGGCGGCATGCGGGCAAGCCTGTATAACGCGATGCCGATTGAAGGCGTCAAGGCGCTGGTTGCCTTCATGAAGGAATTTGAACAGAAGTATACAAAGTAATATAAGAGGCGGTCAGAAGCCGCCTTTTTTCATGAGTGATCCTTTTCCTTTACATGCACCAGCAGGACTCTTGTCAGCTGCTCATAACCGCTTTGCAGCGTATAGACGGCCGCTTTGACGCCGGGTGTTGAGGTATCAAGATCCGTGGGCAGTTTGAGCCGCTCTGCATCATGGGAATACGATTGGACATAAGCCATCGCGTCAAACGGCTCATTCAGAGCGATCTCTGTTTCATTGACAGAGAGATTCAGATACGGATGTTCGCAGCAATGTAAATACCCGTCAAGGATCAATGTGAGCGCGCATAAGGCAAGCGCCGCAAAAATCAGATAAAACCGCAGTGATGTTCTCTGACGTACGGATTCATGGTTTTCCAGGCGTTTGCGGATCTGTTCCATTTCCTGATGGCTCAGCTTCGCATGGCACATGGCGCCGATCTGAAACTCATCAAGCCCCTCCTCAAGCGCGGTGCGGATCTCCTGCATCTGCAGGAAATCATAGCGGTGCTTCGCATAGCGGCGGATCTGTCTTCTGCTGAGACCTGCCTGCATGCCCTTCTCAATCTGCTCCGCCTGCAGAAGATTCCATTTCATCGAATAAATTCCTCCTTCAGAGATTACTATTCCGCTTTGCGTAAAGATTTCCCCGCATGAAAAACATTGAAAGTCATCTTGAATGCAAGTTACAATATTTCAAAGAGTGCAGGAGGTGTCTTATGAACATTGTATGTCTGGATATGGAAGGTGTTCTGGTACCGGAGATCTGGATCGCCTTTTCCGAAGCAAGCGGAATCCCCGAGCTCAGACGCACAACCCGCGATGAGCCCGATTACAACAAACTGATGAACTGGCGGATCGGCATTCTCAAAGAGCACGGACTGGGTCTCAAGGAGATCCAGGAAACAATCGCGAAGATTGAACCGCTTGAGGGAGCCAAAGAGTTCCTGGATGAGCTGAGATCCTTTACCCAGGTGCTGATTCTCTCCGACACCTTTGATCAGTTTGCAATGCCGTTAATGAAGAAACTCGGATATCCCACCCTTTTCTGCAATACCCTTGAGGTCGCTGAAAACGGTGAGATCACCGGCTTTAAAATGCGCATCGATCATTCCAAACTCACCACGGTCAAAGCGCTGCAGTCCATCGGTTTTGAAACCATCGCAGCCGGTGACAGCTACAATGACCTTGATATGATCAAGGCCTCCAAAGGCGGTTTCCTGTTCAGAAGCACGGAAAAGATCAAGGCGGATTATCCCGAACTGCCTGCCTTTGAAACCTTTGATGAACTGATGGAAGGCATCAGACAGTATTATTGAGAAAAGAACCCAGTTCAGTGCTGAAGACAGAAATGTCCTCAGCACTTTTTTGATGATCAGGAGAATTCATGCGGCAAAAAGAAAAGGCTCCGCGTGAGCAGAACCTTTCTGACAAAATGTTTTTCCAATACAGGAAGCGATTAACGCTTGGAGTACTGAGGTGCACGTCTTGCGCCTTTGAGACCGTACTTCTTTCTTTCCTTTTCACGGGAATCACGTGTCAGGAAACCGGCCTTCTTGAGAACAGGTCTGTAATCAGCACTTGCTTCGAGAAGAGCACGGGAGATACCATGACGCATTGCGCCGGCCTGGCCTGTATAGCCGCCGCCTGCAACGTTGATCTTGATATCGAACTGATCTTTTGTCTCAGTCAGAACAAGCGGTGAGTTGACTACCATTCTCAGGACAGCCTGAGGGAGGTAATCCTCGAGTGTACGTCCGTTAACTGTGATCACGCCTGTACCCGGAGTCATGAAGACACGGGCAACGGACTTCTTGCGGCGTCCTGTACCAACATAAGTAACTGTTGACTTTTTCTTGATTGCCATCTGTCATCTCCTCCTTATTTAACCTTCAGCTCAACAGGTTTCTGAGCTGCATGCGGGTGATCCGGTCCTGTGTACACGAATACATGCTTGCGCTGAACGTCGCCCAGCTTGTTGTGGGGCAGCATTCCCTTGATCGCCTTCTCAACCCATTCAACCGTGTAGTTCTCACGCATTGTCTTTGTGGATCTGACCTTGAGTCCTCCAGGATATCCGGAGTGTCTGTAATAGAACTTCTTGAAATCCTGGTCGCCTGTGATCTTCACCTTGTCAGCGTTAACGACGATGACATAGTCACCGCAGTCAACATGGGGTGTGAAAGTGGGCTTGTGCTTGCCTCTTAATACTGTTGCAACCTGAGTTGCAAGACGGCCGAGTGTGCAGTCTGCCGCATCGACGACATACCATGTACGCTCGACTTCACTTGGTTTTAACATCGTTGTCTGACGCATTTTTCATCCTCCTAATGTAGTTTCCGGGGCTACATTCAGAAATGGTGGTCGCTAAATATTGTAGTTGAATCACCCCTGCAAGTCAAACAGTTTTGGAATTATTTCAGCTGATTTCGCACCTGTTCCAAAGCCTGTTTTCCATCGCATTGTTTTCACCCGTTTTCCGTAAAAAACCAGCTGTTTTCATTGCGGTCCGCCATTCTGATTTCAAGTGCGGCATCCTCATCCGCGCCGTTTTTCCTGAGCCATTCAGTCAGCTGTTCTCTGAGGCTTTGTGCCTTTGGCAGATCGTTCTCATCAAATACTTCCAGCACGCATCCCTGCGCTTTGGAAAGCGCACGGAACACGCCGAGCAGCTGCTGGCTGGATCTGGTCGTCATGGCATATATGCGGGGCCATGCGGCTTCTTTCACATCGCCTTCAAGCTTTGTGAGCGGTGCAGGCATTTTCTCATCCATGGCCAGGAATTCGCGGATCATCGCCTGCTCATTCAAAGCACAAACTTCAAAGTAATCCACCCATTCCAGGGTCAGTCCGTTGGCCGGGGCATTCTTGCGGGCAATGGTTTTGGAACGGGCATCCAGCATGCGTTTTACCCCTTCCGGTTCCATCTTTCCTTTTCCCACTTCAATCAGGGCTGCGCTCATCATTCTTACCATGTAGCGCAGAAAGCCCTTGCCGGTGAAATACATGGTCAGGATATTGCCGTTTTTCGCAAACACGATATCCGTGACGGTTCTCACCTGGTCGGGTGTCTCCGAAAGCGGATTGGAATTGAATGAGGTGAAATCATGGGTGCCGATGAGATATTTTGAAGCCTGTTCCATTTTTCCGGTATCCAGTTTCACCGGACACTGATATGCGGTGTCCTTGGTGAACACGTCATAGGGACCGAGATTCACTCTGTATGCATACTGTTTCATGCGCACGTTGTAGCGGGCATGAAAGAGCTGGTCGGTTTCCTCTATATCCATGATATGGATGTCTTTGGGCAGTCTGCCGTTGAGGGCTCCCATCCATTTGCGGGCTGAGAGATCCATGTCCGAGTCAAAGTGAAAGACCTGGGCACGGGCACTGACACCGGCATCGGTTCTGCCGCTGGCGGTGATGTTGATTTTTGTATGGGCAATGGCGTGAAGAACCTCTTCGATCTGTTCCTGCACGCTTCTGCCGTTGCGCTGTGACTGCCAGCCGTCATACGCGTTGCCAACGTATGATACTGTGCAGCGGAATCTTCTCATGAGCGCATGGAGAGCCAGATCATGCAGGCAAGCAGCGCTGCCGTGACGATCAGAAGAATATAATCTCTCCCCTCCATTTTCAGCACCTTGTAGCGGGTTCTTTCCTCACCCGGCGCATAGCCGCGGGCTTCCATGGCGTTGGCGAGATCCTCCGCCCTCTGGAAAGCCGACACAAACAGCGGCACGATCAGGGAGAGAATGGCCATGACGCGCTCCATGAATTTGCCTTCCTTGAGATCCACACCGCGTGATTCCTGCGCCTTGATGATTCTTTGTGTTTCGTCAATCAGATCGGGAATGAAACGCAGAGCGATACTGATCAGCATCGCAATCTCATGATACGGAACGCCGATCTTTCCAAACGGCTTGAGCAGATCCTCAATGCCGAGGGTCATATCCAGCGGTTTGGTGGTCGCGGTCAGGGTGGTTGTGATCATCACCATCAATAACAGTCTGACGGCGATGTAAAGGGTCTGGAAGACGGCATCGGAATACATGGTGAAGGATCCGATGGTGAATAAAGGTGTGCCGGTCTTTAAGAAGAATGTGTTGATCACAAGCAGGAAGACCAGCATATAGAGCATCGGCTTCATCGCCTTCCAGATAAAGGAAGGACTCAGCTTTGCAAGAATGATGGCGCATGAGGCAGCCGCAAACAGAATGGCATAGCCGATCCAGCCGGCCGGGAAGAAGATCGCCACCAGCATCAGCAGCATCCCCAGGATTTTCGCTCTGGGATCCATCTTATGGATCGGCGAATCCAGCGGTATATAACGTCCGAGTGTGATATTACCCATGTTTCTTCACCTGCCTTGCGATGCTGGAAGCCAGCCCGTCGATATCATGAATCCGCTCATCGATTTCAAATCCCGCCTCTTTGAGCAGATCCTTCATACGGATCAATGAGGGCGGCAGGATGTTCATCTCCTTGCAGAAAGAGGAGTCGAGGAAGAAATGGGAAACGCTCATATGGGCACGGATCGTGCCGTTTTCCACGACGACCACACGGTCGCAGTATTTGAAGACCTGTTCCATGTCATGGGTGACGATGAGAATGGTCTTGTGCATTTCACGGTTGAGCTTTGAGAACAGCGACATCATCGATACGGTGCCAAGCGGATCAAGACCCGCAGTCGGCTCATCCAGCACAAGCACCTTGGGATCCATTGCCAGAATGCCGGCAATCGCCACTCTTCTTTTCTGTCCCCCGGACAGCTCCAAAGGGCTTCGTTCGTATTTGTCCGCTTCAAGACCGACCATGGCAAGAGCTTTCTTCGCACGTTCAATGGCTTCGCTTTCCGGCACGCCGAAATTCTTCGGGCCGAAGGCGACATCCTTGATCACGGTCTCTTCAAACAGCTGGTATTCGGGAAACTGGAACACAAGACCGACATCCCCGCGCAGGCTTTTGAGATTCTTCGGCTTTTCCCCTGCCGTGATTGTTCGGTCAAGAATTTCAATCTTTCCCTCTTCCGGCAATAACAATGCGTTGAGATGCTGGACAAGGGTGGATTTGCCGCTGCCGGTCATACCGATGACAGCGGTGATCTTGCCCTCTTCGATCTCAAGATTGACATCCTTCAGGGCTTTGTATTCATACGGTGTGCCGGCGCTGTATGTATGGCCTACATGTTCGAATCTGATCGGCATAATTCTTTCACCAGTCCTTCCATCGTGATATGGGCATCGGTCTGCACTCCCCTGCGGGCAAGCGCGTTGCGGAATTTGAGGGCAAAGGGAATATCCAGCTGGATTTCCTTGAGTTTCTTTTCATCGGTGAACACCTCATGCGGGGTTCCGCTCATGGCGATCTTTCCCTTGTTCAGGGCAATGACATGGTCGCTCTGGGCAACCTCGTCAATGTCATGGGTGATGGAAAGAATGGTCAGGGAACTCTCCTCATGGATCTGGCGGATCACCTTCTTGATCTCATCCTTGCCCTGGGGATCAAGCATGCTGGTGGCCTCATCGAAAATCAGAATCTTCGGTTTCATTGCCAGTACGCCGGCAATCGCCACCCTCTGCTTCTGGCCGCCGGAAAGTCTGGTCGGCTCATGGTCAAGGTACTTTGTCATTTTGACTCTTGCGGCGTTGGTATTGATGATCTCATCCATGTCCGCCTGGGGAACGCAATGGTTCTCAAGGCCGAAGGCGATGTCATCGCGCACGGTGGAGCCGATGAACTGGTTGTCCGGATTCTGGAATACGATACCGATCAATGAACGGATCCTGGTAAGGTTGGCAGCTGTCAGCTCCAGTCCGCCAAGATAAATCTCACCGCTTTTCTTTTCCAGAAGACCTGCAAGCAGTTTGGCAACGGTCGATTTGCCGGAGCCGTTATGGCCGACGATGGTTGTATAGGATCCCTCCTCTACGGAGAAGGAGATATCGTCGATGGTTGTTTTTGTATCATCATATGAGAAAGTCAGATTTTTCACTTCGATCATTTTCATACGCTTTTCTCCTTCACTCACGCCAAACGGGCGCGAGGTGACAATTTATTATAGCAGAGCAAACGCCCCTGGCGACATCAAATCCTCACGGATGCGGTTACAGGCGGTAAATTGTTATTTGAATCATCTTTGTTTCGCTTATGATGCAAAAAAAAGGCATGTCATATGACATACCTCAGTTGAGCTGTGATACAAATGCTTCAGCCTCTGCCGCAGGCAAAGGATTGTCGGTCATCAGGATGGTGTAGCTGTAATCCCCTTTTGCAAAGAAGAGAATTGACACCTTTTCCCCCGTCACCGTATTCCTTGACCTCGATTCCGTCCACATCATTGCGCACGATGGAGCGGTATGCGCCGTCTTTGGGCTCATAGATTTCAAAGGCATTGCATGTGTAGGCCTTTGAGAAGCGGATTCCCTCTTTGCCTGAGGCATCAAGGAAGCCGACTTCGAATACCTGTCTGGAATAAGCCCGGTAGACCGGATTATCATATCCTGCAAGCGGCGAGGAAGGATATTCAAAATCGAATGTTGCGACCGCCTTGTTTTCACCATGGGTGTTCAGATCAACCCAGACCGCATTCGGACTCTGTCCCCAGGCGCTCTGGAAGTTGACATTGCAGCCGTCCGCGTCATTTTTGACGCCGCCCCCGTTCAGCACCATGAAGATGATGATCAATACGGCCGCGCCTGCCAGCACAAGACCTGTGAATGCCTTGTTGCTCAGCTTGAAACCATTTCCGTTCTGATCCATTCTTTCAGTTCCTTTGCATCAGAGGGAAATCAGTTGATTTCGTAAGTTTCGTATGTGCCTTTGAGGGCTGCGGTCTGATTGGCGACATTGAGAATGTCGCTGGTGATCGCGCCGTCCTCGGCGAACAGGTTTCTGGTTGCGGCAACCGCGTATTCGCTGCGGTCAACGCACACATAGCCTGCCTCATCCATGATGCGGGAGAATTCCTCAGCCGCGTTGGAGTTGCTGAAATGTGCTGTATGGGTAATGCTTAACAGTGTTTCCGGCGGATACTTCTCATTCAGAGCAGCGTTTTCGCCGAGTTTTGCCTCAACGAAATCCGGATTCAGATACGGATAGACCGCGCAGACCTTCTGGACTTCCTCACTCTTTGAAGAAGCATCATATACAGTCTGTTCCTCTTCATCATCGCTGATGCGGATGAAGCGGATCTCATCGTCATCGCCGTACTGTTTTTCGTCTCTCTTATCAAGAACTGTTTTCACCAGTGCCGCTGCCAGGGCGCCTGCAGCCACTGTCATTGCTGTAAGCAGTGTTCTTTGAAACATATCTCTTACCTCTTTCTGTATCAGATAACAGACATTATCATACCACAATTAGTGATTTTCCAAATACTCCATAATTTCGACAGCGTTGGTTGCCGCGCCTTTGCGGATCTGATCACCGCAGCACCACAGTGTCAGGGCGTTGTCACGGGTCAGGTCATAGCGGATTCTGCCCACGTGAACGATATCCTGGTTGCTGGTTTCGATCGGCTGCGGAACATGGTCTTTGACCAGCTTGTCGCCTTCAAAGGCTGCCACTGCCTTCTCGGCATCTTCAATGGAAACGAACTGTTCGGTCTCAAATGCGGCCGAGATGGAATGGGAGCGGTAAACCGGCACACGCACGCATGTGCAGGTGACCTTGAGATCCGGCAGATGGAGAATCTTTCTGCCTTCGTTCTGCATCTTCATCTCTTCGGTTGTATAGCCGTTGTCGTTATAGGAGCCGATTTCGGCAATGCAGTTGAATGCGATCTGGGCCGGGAACACCTTCGGTGTGACCGGTTCATTGTTTTTGACCTGTTCAATCTGCTCTTCCAGTTCATAGAAGCCGTTGATGCCGGCGCCGGAAACAGCCTGGAAAGTCGTCGCTGTGAGTGTCTTGATCGGGGAAATGCGGGCAATGGGTGCCAGCGCCATCATCGTGATGATGGTGGAGCAGTTCGGGTTGGCAATGATGCCGTTATGCTTTAAGGCATCCTCGCCGTTGATCTGCGGCACAACCAGGGGCACATCGTCTTCCAGACGGAATGCGCTGGAGTTGTCAATGTAGACAGCACCTGCCTCTTTGATCAAAGGACGGTAGTATTTGCTCATGGCATTGGATACGGCGCCAAGCACATAATCCAGTCCCTTGAGATTTTCAGCGTCTGCCACATCGATGACAAGCTCCTGTCCCTTGTACATCATGGTTTTGCCTTTGGATTTTTCCGATGCGAAGAGTCTGATCTCTTCCGCGTTGATATTGCGTTCCTCAATGCATTCGAGCATCTGTCTGCCAACGGCGCCTGTTGCGCCAAGAATTCCGATTTTCATGCTTTTTTCTCCTCACTTCTGACGAACTTGTCATATATGCAGCGGATTGCCTTCTCGAAGTCGCGGTTGTCAACGCCGACCACGATGGAAAGCTCATCCGAACTCTGGTTGATTACCTTGATGTTGATCTGGTTGCGGCCAAACTCGGAAA
Source organism: Erysipelotrichaceae bacterium NK3D112 (assembly GCA_000701725.1). Taxonomy (GTDB): domain Bacteria; phylum Bacillota_I; class Bacilli_A; order Erysipelotrichales; family Erysipelotrichaceae; genus Bulleidia. The sequence goes on along the minus strand of JNJQ01000004.1, from coordinate 22,845 downwards.
GGAGTCTGCCCGAAATGCCCGGCACGGATTTCATGGCGCGGCCCACGATGGCAATCAGAGCCAGGTGTTCCTCGACCTTGAGATCATCCGGCTGGATGACCTTCTTGATTCTGCCGATAATCTCATAAATGCAGGATTCGACCGCTCTTGTCTGAACGATCACGGAGAAGGTGTCCACGGTGACCGGAACACTTTCAATCGACACATGATATTCCTCGAAGATTTCAAGGATCTTCTTGAGGAAGCCGACCTCTGTGGAGCTGTGGCTCTTGACGACGGTGATCACCGAATAGTCCTTGCGGCCGGTGATGCCGGTCAGCACATGCGGCGGTTCCTTGGCGTCCATCTCACTGCAGTCATTCATGATCATCGTGCCCGGATTGTCCGGCTCGTTGGTGTTGCGGATGTTGATCGGAATGTTTTTCGATTTGACCGGGAACACCGCGTCATCATGAAGCACGTTGGCGCCCATATAGCTCATACCGCGTAATTCCGCGTAGGTGATGCGGGGAATGCGCAGCGGGTTTTTGATGATTCTCGGATCGGCGACCATGAAGCCGGAGACATCGGTCCAGTTTTCATAGACATCCGCGTTAAGCACATTGGCAATGACGGAGCCGGTGATGTCGGAGCCGCCTCTGCTCATGACACGGATGGAGCCGTTGGGCATGGCGCCATAGAAACCGGGAATGACAACTCTCTTCGAGTTGGCGCATTTTTCCAGAATCAGATCATGGGTGCGCTCCATGTCAATCTCGCCGTCATAACGGAAGATGATCACATCCGCCGCGTCGACGAAATCGGCATTGAGATATTCAGCCAGGCATCTTGCGGTCAGATATTCACCGCGGCTGACCAGGTAATCCTGGCTCATGCCGTAGCTGAGCTGGGAGCGGATCCGTGTGATCTCATATTCCATATCAATCGACAGACCGAGCTCGTTTTTGATATTCATGTATTTTGCGGTAATCAGATCAAAAATGGGGTCCGCCGAAACGCCATAGCGGATATGCGCCTCGCACAGATAAAGCAGATCGGTGATCTTGTGGTCCTCATGGGATTCCTTGCCGCAGGCGCTGGTTACAATGAACTTGCGGGCGGGATCGGAATCGATGATCCCCTTCACTTTTTTAAACTGTTCGGCATTGGCGACTGAGGAGCCGCCGAATTTGGTTACCTTGATCATTGTGCCACCTCCGCGATGAACAGCTTCTCATCACCGCTGGCCGCGCAGGCATCCGCTGCCTGCATCAGCGAGATCTTCTTTGTGATGAATGCATGTTCAGATACATTTCTGTCAATGATGTCCGCAAAAGCGGCGTGCTTTGCGGTGCGGATATAGTAGACACCCGTATGCGCCTGGTTGTCAACCGGTCTGACCGCCTTGTCATTGATTTCCGGATCCTGGTTCTTCCAGATATCCACCAGGTTCTGCACAACCGCATGGGCGGTGGGCAGCGAACCGGCACCCTGGCCGACAAATGCGGCGGCGCCAAGTGTTTTGGAATCGGATTCGATCGCGTTGAAGTTGAGCGGAATGTTGGAGAAGACATCATCCGACTTCAGGAACATCGGAATGACGAAGGCGCTGATGTAATCGCCATGGAATTCACCGGTGCCGATCAGCTTGCATGTCAGGCTGTTGGCAGCGCAGTATTCGAGATCCTCACGGCGGATATTGCGGATGCCGAAGGTGGTGATGTCATTGATGTCCTGCAGGGTGTCAAACGCCTTGACGCATGAGAGCGACACCTTGTATTTGACATCATAGCCGTCAATGTCATCGGAAGGATCGCGCTCCGCATAGCCGAGCTTCTGCGCTTCGGCAAGCATCTCGTCAAAGTCCTTCCCCTCTTTCTTCATTCTTTCAAGAATATAATTGGTGGTTCCGTTGAAGATGCCTCTGAAGCTGTCAATGTCATCCACTCTGCGGGTTCTGTCCAAAGCTGCCATCCAGGGAATGCCGCCGCCGCAGGAAGCCTCATAGTGGACCGTGACCCCATTGCGCACCGCGGTTTCAAAAAGATCCTCACAATAGGTTGCCAGCATCTTCTTGTTGGATGTGACAACGTATTTGCCCTTTTCGAGCGCTTTCTTCGCGAAGGTGTGGGCCGGTTCGAGGCCTCCCATGCATTCCGCGACAATCTCGATTTCAGGATCGTTGAGAATCTCGTCAAAATTCAATGTGCATCTGGGGTCGGTGAGCTCGCTCTCGTCCTTGACAAGAATGCGCTTCACCGCAAGCTCGCGGACTTCCCAGGTTGCTCCATCATCGATAATCTTTCTGACGCCGCTGCCGACGACACCATGTCCTAACAGTCCAATCTTCATGTTTCCCACCTCTTTTGTTTCTGTTTCAAATACACTTGTTTTTAAAACGACAACATAGTATCATTTTCGGGAAGACTTAGCAAGGAGAAATTATGACACGTTATATCAGCACAAGAAACAAGGAAGATGCGCTCAGCGCACACGAGGCAGTCATTGCCGGTCTGGCAAAAGACGGAGGCCTTTACACACCCGAATCCATCGATGTCAGGATTTCCCCTGAGGAAATACTGAATGACACCTATCAGGAATGCGCTGAGAAGATCATCGGCGCCTTGCTGGATGATTACACAAAGGAAGAGCTCCATGAATGTGTATACGGGGCCTATGATGAAAAGTTTGATACAGAAGAGATCGTTCCGTTAAGACGCGTCAGAGACGGATGGCTGATGGAGCTTTGGCATGGACCGACCAGTGCCTTCAAGGACATTGCACTGACGATTCTTCCCAGACTGCTCACAGCGGCATATAAAAAGGAAAACCGCAGCGATATCGTTTCCATCCTGACCGCCACCAGCGGCGACACGGGCAAGGCAGCCCTTTCCGGATTTGCCGATGTGCCCAATACCGCGATCACTGTTTTCTATCCCGAGATCGGCGTCTCGCCCATCCAGAAGAAACAGATGGCAACCTCCAAAGGCGCAAACGTTGAAGTCATCGCCGTCAAAGGCAACTTCGATGACTGTCAGCGCATGGTCAAGGAAGCGGTCACTTCCAAAGAGGTGCTTGATGCGTGCAAGGGCGTCACGATCTCTTCGGCAAACTCGATCAATATCGGCAGACTGGTTCCCCAGATTGTCTATTATTACTGGGCATATGCAAAGCTTGTGAACGCAGGCGAAATCAAATGCGGCGACAAGGTCAACTTCGCCGTGCCCACCGGCAACTTCGGCGATATCCTGGCCGGCTATCTGGCCATGCGCATCGGATTGCCTGTCAACAAGCTGATCTGCGCCTCCAACACAAACAATGTTCTGACTGATTTCATCAATACCGGCGTGTATTCCCTGGACAGACAGTTCCATACCACGATGTCCCCTTCCATGGACATCCTGATCTCCTCCAACCTGGAGCGTCTGCTGTTTATCCTGAGCGGAAACAACGACATCAAGGTTTCGGCGATGATGGATTCACTGAAACAGAAAGGCTCCTACCGCGTCGATGATGTGATGCTCAAAAAGATCAAGGAGAATTTCTGCGGATACTGGACGGACGAGGAGGAATGCGCCGTCACCATCCATGATCTCTTCGTCGAACAGAACTGCCTGATCGATCCGCATACCGCCGTCGGTTACAGCGCGATGAGAAGATATCAGAGAGAAACCGGTGACTACACCCCTTGTGTGGTGCTCTCCACCGCTTCCCCTTATAAATTCTGCAAGGATGTTCTTTCCTGCATCACCGGTGAGAAGAAGGATGATGATTTTGAGGCCATGGATGAGCTGGCGGAAGTTTCCGGCATGAAGGTTCCCGCCAATCTTTCCGAGCTGCGCAGCCTTGAAGTGCGCTTTACCCGCAGCATCGCCAAAGAGGATGGACTCAAAGCCATCGCCGAAAGGATGCGAGGCCTTGGCAATGTTCAGGATTGAGGCACCGGCCTCGAGCGCAAACCTGGGACCCGGATTCGACACGCTGGGCATTGCCCTGAACGTTTACAACACATTTGAAACGGAACTGTCTGAAACAGACATTCTGGAAAACTGCGATGCGCGCTATAACAACGCGGACAACCTGTTTCTTCAGGCATACCGCAAAGGCTGTGAGGCCATCGGTGTGAATGATCACGTCCGGGTGAGATTTGCCTGTGACATCCCCGCCTCAAGAGGCATGGGTTCCAGCGCCGCCTTCATCGCGGCCGGTGTCAGCGCCGCATCCGTACTGCATGAAAATGCCTTAAGCAAAGAGGAGATCTTCCAGATCTCCACGCAGATGGAAGGCCATCCGGACAATATCGCCCCATGTATCTACGGCGGTCTGATCGCTTCGCTGAAGGCACTCGACAATACATGGATTCACCGCAGTCTTGCAATTCATGACTCCTGGATCTTCACCCAGCTGATCCCCGACTTTGAAGTGGATACCAAAAAAGCCCGCGCCGCACTGCCGGATTTCTATTCCCGCGCGGAAGCGTCCGCATCCGTAGCCAACGCGATTCTCAATGTATATGCGTTAGGAAACGGAGATCTGGAATTATTGAAAGAAGCGGGACGCGATGTGATTCATGAGCCCTACCGCGCTCCCCTGATCAAAGGATTTGAGGATGTGCGCAAGATTGCGGAAAGTGATACCGGCGGAAAACTTCTGATTTCAGGCAGCGGACCCTCGTGTCTTCTGATATCAAAAAAGCCGCTTTCAAAGGAAGCGGGAATGCGCATTTGTGCGGTGGATGGAAACTGGAAAGTCATGGCGTTAAACATCGCGCCAGGCGGACTTCTGGTAAATGGTAAACCCTTATGAGTAAAGACTATCTGATTGTACACAAAAAAATCCTTCCGGATTATCTGGAAAAAGTCATTGAGGCAAGAAACCTTCTGGAAAACCATGAGGTGTCAACGGTCACGGAAGCGGTTCTCAAGGCGGGCATTTCCCGCAACACCTATTACAAATACAAGGACTTTGTCTATGCCCAGAATGAATCATCATTCAGCCGCCACGCGGTGCTGACCCTGATTCTCAGGGATGAGGCAGGCGCCCTTTCGGCGGTGATCTCAACGGTCACGGAAATGGATACCAACATTCTGACCATCTCCCAGGCACTGCCGGTTGCCGGCAAGGCGAATGTGCTGATCACGCTTGATATCAGCCGGATGAAAGGCACGATCGAGGAGCTGACCGCAAACCTCAAATCTCTTCCTTCTGTTCGCAATGTTCATCTGGATGCGATAGAATGATTGTATGATTTCACCGAAACTCAAAAAAATCCTTTCCGGCATCATGATTGCCGGCGATATCCTGCTTGGCGCTGTATTCTTCGCCGATCTGCTCATGGGAGTTGATCCGGGCATTGATCTCTTCCTGCTTGCATTCCTTGGCACGGACGCGCTGCTGTCGCTGGATTATATTAGCCGCATTTCCAAAGAGGAAAGACAGAAAGAGCTGGAAGATCTCTACAGAAGGCGTCAGCCTTCCATGACTGCCGAACAGAAGCTGGACCGGGAAATGGCGGAAGATATCTCCGGCTCATCGGAAGCGCTGGATTATATCGATCAGATGGATCCCGAAGAACTGGCGGAATTGCTTCAGCATCATGAAGAGGAACAAAGCCATGCGCGAAGACGATAACACGTCTTCGTTTTTTTATCGGTTTTCCATTTCCTTTGTGATCCAGGCGCCGATGATGCGTTCGATATTGCGGATCTCGGTTTCACTGAGATCGCGGTTTTTGTCAATGCCGTACCATTTGGAAAGACACCCTCTGCAGCAGCACGCCGTGGCATGCTGGGCAATGAAGACGGGATGGCCTTTCATCGGTGTCTGCTTTCCGTCATTGGGAAGATTTGACGGCGCAAGTCTTGCGCGGATGAAATCATCGCAATGGTCCATGATCGTATCCATCCCCTTTGCATGGATATAATCAATGTCCTTCTGTTTCAGATGGAAGGAGGAACGGAATTTTGAACGCTCCAGTCTTTTCAGAATGGCTCTGGTATCAGTCATGAATCCATTATCCCACCGCAAAAGAAAAACCGCATCATTGCGATGCGGCATGGATCATATTATTTTGCTTCAACGGCTTTGATGCCGATGATCATCAATACGGTACCGATGATGGAAACGACAACACCGATGAAGATAACCGGGGTGACGCTCATATACTGGAAGAGCTGTCCGCCCACCAGTGAGGCAAGCAGGGTTCCGACCGTCATGGTTGCGCCGAAGATGGCCTGGGATTTGTTGCGGTCCTTTTCCTCAACCGACTCATTGGCAAAGTAGACACAGGCCGGAACCAGGGCTGCGTACGACAGCATCTGCAATGCCATGATGGCATAGAAGAGATACACATTCGGGCACATCCATGTGAGCAGGTGCTTGATCGAGTAGATGATGGAAGCGATGATCATGACTTTGTGCAGACCAACCTTTTCAATGATCTTGGAGAACAGGAACATGGTCGGCATTTCCGCCATGGCCGCGATGAACAATGCGGTGCCCTGCACGGATTCCACCGCGCCGGCCGTGTTGGCGGCATCACCCATCATATTGGCGATAACCTTGGCGATATAAGTGTTGATCAGCATATGGCAGAAGTACATGCAGATCATGGCCAGAACAATGATCAGAACCTTTCTGTATTTGGAGAAGAAGGCGCCGTAGGAAAGATCCTGCGGTTTTTCCTGTGCCTTCTCCGCCGATTCGGCAGCTTTGACTGCTGCTGCGGAAGGCTTGGGCATCAAGCGCACCAGGATAAAACTCAGCGCTGCGAATCCTGCCACATACCAGGGCAGAACGGTTCTGCCCGCCATTGCCCATAACTGGCCGATCAGGCTTGAGCCAAGTGCCCATGCGACGGAACCGATGCCTCTGCAAAGACCGTAGTTGATGGACTGGCCGTCTTTTTCATAGATGAATGCCATTGAATTGAGGAACGGCATGCCGATGGAGGCGAATGTGAAGCAGATGACTGTCACGATAACCATGAGCACGCTGCCTGCCGGAACAATGGCAAGAAGCACTGCCAGCACCAGCACGATCAGCAATGAGCCGGAAATGAATGTCTGCTCATCCAGCTTTTCGGATTTGTCGATGATTCCGCCGGAAAGCGTCTGGCCGATCAGACCGCACAGGCTGACCGCGGTGATGATGATACCGACGGTGCCGTCCGCAAGTCCGCTCTGGGAGAGGAAATTGTAAGAATAGCCCACGGTTGCGCAGACCATGAACATGAAGGCCGCATTGACCAGTGCGTACTTCAGAGTCAGATACTTATACTTCATTTGTTTATTCCCCTTTTGATCATCATAGCAGATAAAACCTGCCCGGTCATAACCTGCTTACGGTTCTAACTGAAAAAAGACCCGCGCTTTTGCGGATCTTCAGGTTGATGAAACTCAGAGGGTCATGACATGTTCGCGGTAGATCTTCCGGAAGAAGATGACGGAAAGCATCAGGGATGCGGACTCGGCGATCAGGAAGCACCACCAGACATTGTTCACATTGCCGCTTTGCGCAAGCAGCCATGCGGCCGGTATGAGAATGACCAGCTGTCTGCCTATGGAGATAATCAGGGAATAGATGCTTTGTGAAAAAGCCTGGAACACACTGCCAAGCACAATACAAACCGCCGCGATCGGGAAATGGACGGAAATGATATGCAGGGCGGGAACACCGATGGCAAGCATATCTTCCGAGGCATTGAAGAAGCCAAGCAGCTGTGAAGGGAACAGGTTCATGATCAGGGTTCCCGTGCACATGATCAGCGCCGCCACCATGACCGAGAATTTCAAAGCTTCATCGATACGCGGTTTTGAACGGGCGCCATAGTTGTAAGCCAGCACCGGGATCAGTCCGTTATTGAGACCGAACACCGGCATGAAGAAGAAGCTCTGCAGTTTGAAATACACACCGAAGACAGCCGTCGCGGTTGTGGAGAAGGCAATCAGGATGCGGTTCATCAGATATGTCATCACCGAACCGATTGACATCATCAGTATGGACGGCACACCCACCGCATAGATCCGGCCGACGATCTCAGGCTGCGGGTGCAGAATCTTCGCGAAGGAGAAATGAATCTCTTTGTTGAATTTCAGATTCATGATCAGTCCGAGCACTGCCGCAATTATCTGTCCCGCGATGGTCGCATAGGCGGCACCGGCCACGCCGAATGCGGGAAGGCCGAACATACCGAAGATCAGAATCGGATCAAGGATGATATTGATGATCGCCCCTGCCGCCTGGGAAATCATAGAATATACGGTCAGACCGGTCGACTGCAGCAGTCTTTCAAATGTCATCTGAAAGAAGATGCCAACGGAGAAGCAAGTGACAATGCGCAGATAGGTGCTGCCATGGCCGATGATTTCACTCACATCCGTCTGGGTGCGGATGAACGCGTCAGCCGCAAAGAGACCGATGAACAGAAACAGCACCGCATTGAGGAAGGTCAGCAGAAGACCTGTGTTGGCAGCCGCGTCCGAGCGCTCAAAGCGCTTTGCGCCAAGCGATCTGGATAGTAAGGCATTGATACCGACGCCTGTGCCTGAACCAAGCGCGATCATCAGATTCTGCAAAGGAAATGCCAGAGTGACCGCGGTCAGGGCGCTTTCGGAAAGTCTTGCGACATAGATCGAGTCAACGACGTTATAGAGGGCCTGCACCAGCATCGATACCATCATCGGCAGCGACATGGTGACAATCAGTTTTTTCACGGGCATGACGCCCATCTTGTTTTCTTTTCTTTCTGTGCTCATGGGCTGTATTATGCCACATTAAAAATCAGAAATACAGAACTTTGCGTAAAAAGAAAATCCCCCGTTTCCGGAGGATTGGTGTGAATGATCAGAGATCGGAGAGGTCTTCACCGTTGGTGGCGATGACTTTCTTGTACCAGTAGAAGGAATCCTTTCTGTAGCGGTCAAGGGTCTTCAGATCGAATTCATCTCTGTCGACATAGATGAAGCCGTATCTCTTCTTCATGCCTTCATGGGTGGAGATCAGATCGATCGCACTCCACGGGCAGTAGCCCATCATCTCAACATCATCAGTGATCGCTTCTCGCATCTGCTTGATGTGTTCTCTGAGATAGGTGATTCTGTACGGGTCATGAACCTTGCCGTCCTCGGTCAGTGTGTCATATGCGCCAAGGCCGTTTTCGGTGATGACGATCGGCAGTCTGTATCTGGAATAGACTTCACGCAGTGTGTTGCGGAAGCCGATCGGGTCGATTTCCCAGCCGAATTCGGTCTTCATGAGATTCGGGTTCTTGACATTGTGGGCAACACCTGGCAGACCTCTGGAGTTCTGCTGGTCTCCGCCTGCGACTTCCGTGCCGTCGCTTGCCTCAACGGTGCCGGTGGAGTAGTAGTTGAAGCCGATGAAGTCCGGATGTCCGTTGGCCAGCGCTTCCGCGTCGCCCTCATGGAATTCGGGAACCGCATCGTTTTCCTCAAGATAGCTCCAGACGAGGTTGTTGTACTTTCCGTAAACAGCCATATCCAGATAGAGCCAGTTGCGGATCGCGTTCATGTTCTGGGCGGCAATGGTGTCTTCCGGCTTGTTGGAGTTCGGATAGATCAGGGCAATGTTCGGAGCAGGTCCGATCTTTGCGCCTGGCAGCATCTCATGGCAGAGTGCCATCGCCTTGGCCTGGGCAACGAGCATATGGTGATTCTGCTGGTATGTTTCCTTGAGAACGTTTGTGCAGCCTTCCGGAATGCACAGTGTGCCGATGACCGGTCCGACCAGGGTGAGCATGTTCTGCTCGTTGATGGTCAGCCAGTATTTGACACGGTCGCCATAATTCTCAAACATGACCTTCGCGAAATTCACGAACCAGTCAACCGATTCCGGATTGGACCAGCTTCCCCTCTTGTCAAGAGCTGCCGGCATGTCAAAGTGGAACATGGTGACAAGCGGAACGATGTTGTACTTCAGGCATTCGTTGATAACATTGTTGTAGTACTCAATGCCCTTGGGATTGACTGCGCCTGTGCCTTCGGGAATGATACGGCTCCATGAAATGGAGAAACGGTATACCTTGAATCCCATTTCAGCCATCAGGGCGATGTCTTCCTTGTAGCGGTGGTACTGGTCAGCGCATACATCAAGCGGTGAAGTTCCTTCCGGAACCTGCTTGACGTCCTGGCAGGAAGGACCCTTGCCGTCGGTGAGGTTGGCGCCTTCAACCTGGTAAGCGGATGTGGATGCGCCCCAGAGGAAATCCTGCGGGAACGGTTTGAGTTTCTTGTGCAGCATATGTGCCTCCTTCTATGAATTGTGTGTCATTGTTGCATGTTACATATTCATTATCCCTTGAAACGATATTGATTTCAATTGTTGTTTAGGGCACGTAAAAAACTGAAGGTTACTGTTCAGACGGTTAAAAAATAGTTTTCCACAAAATGAAAAAATTTTGGAATCCATTTTGAGGGAATCGAAGCGAAAAACGATATAAAAATACAGGTTCAGATCCAATAGTTTGTGGGCAACTGAAGAACCCGTGCTTTTTTGATTCGGCCAGTATGTGGGAAAGCCCGTTTCAACCGTGTTCCGGATGATTTTTCTCCACATTTGACAGCACTGATTATCTCCTGTATTTGTAAGGTATGAGAACAGAACTTGAAGTAAAATATGACATTCTTCGCGGTGATTATTACCGGCTTGAGAGAAAACTGGAATACTACGAATCCGGCAAAGCTTTTGAATCTCTTAAAGCCAAATATGAGAAGGAAATCAAAAAGCTGCAGAACAAGCTGTCAATGTCAGAAAGTTCCTATAAAAGGATGTCTGAAAACAACAATAAGAATATTACGGAAAATGCCCGGCTCAGAAGGATTATCTCCGAAAAGGACTCAGAACTTCAGGATGCCATAAAAGAATATGAAGGGATGCTGGATGAGTATAAAAATCTGATAGATGAACTGCGCAGACAGATCAATGATCTGGAAGGAACGATTAAAAAAATGAGCGCGCAGCTGAACCGTGATTATACAAATTCATCCATTCCGTCCAGTAAAGATGAGAATCATAAAAAGATATCCAACAGCAGAGAGAAAAGCGGACGGCTGCCGGGCGGACAGAAAGGACACAAGGGATCCTTGCGCAGGCCGATGGAGCCGACAGAACCAGTGATTAAACTGGTGCCTCAGGAAGTGACTGAGAATCCGGAAGACTGGGAAGAAATGGAGATAAAGAGAGTGCGTCAGGTTATTGATGCACATATGGAAATCAGCTGTGTGCAGTACGAAGCGCACGCATACCGCAATAAACAAACGAAGCAGATTATTTACAGTGCCTTTCCTGCGAATGCCGTAAATGAAGTGAATTACGGTGAAGGGATCAAGGCACTTTGTTGTTTATTGCCTTCATACTGCAACGTATCCATCAGGAAAACAGCGGAACTGATCCGGAGCCTGACAGATAACAGGCTGAACATTTCGACCGGAATGATAGCCGGACTACCCAAAGAATTAAAAGACAAGACAGAAGAAGACAGGAAAGAGATCATACACAGGCTGATGTGCTCACCGGTGCTGCACAGCGACGCCACAGGAATCCGAATCAACGGAGAGAAATGGAATATCTATGTAACAGCGAATGACAGGGATGCCGTATATACACTCTCGAAAGTAAAGGGCGTAGAAGGAATCAAAGCGACACCGCTGAAGAACTATGTGAACGCAGTGATCCACGATCATGACAGAAGTTATTACAATGAGGAGTTTTCTTTCAAAGAACACCAGGAGTGTCTGGCTCACATCATACGATATTGTCAGGACAGTATAGATAATGAGCCGGAGCTGACATGGAACTCCAGGATGAAAAAGCACCTGCAGTGGATCATACACAGGTATAAAGAGAAAAACATAACAGAGGATGAACGGGAGGTGCTGATTCAGACGTACGATGAAATACTGGATACAGCAGAAAAAGAATACAGACTGCATCCGCCGGTAAAGTATTACCGGGAAGGCTTTAATCTGGCAAAACGGCTGAAAGCATACCGCAATGAAACGCTGGCGTTTCTGACATCAGAGACAGAGTTGGAATACGATAACAATCTGAGCGAACGTCTGTTACGGCAATGCAAGAGAAAATCCAAGGCGGTAATATCATTCAGAAGTTCAGAATCCACAGAAACATACTGCGATGTCCTAAGCCTGATAAAGACTGCTGACCAGAAAGGTATTAACATCTATCAGATGATGAAAGAAGGCTTCTCGAGAACACGTTAGTTCTCAGGAAGCCTTTATACCGTCTGAACAGTAACAACTGAAGAGATCTCAGCCGAGAATTCTCTTCAGTTCTGTTTCAATCTTTTCTTTTTCGCCGGCGAAGCTGCCCTGGATCATTTCCGCGCTGCCGCCTCCCCTGCCGTTCAGTGCTTCATTGATCAGTTTCGCTTTGTCTTTTAAATTGACCGTTTTGGAGATGATGAAGTAATTCCATTTGGTCTCATCCCCGCTGATCACGGCGGCGGTTTCGGCTTTTTCAGCCAGATCATTGCCGTGTCTTCGCAGTACGTTGCGGTCAAGATCATCCTCAAAGTCGATGATCAGCTTCTGTCCGGATTCATATTCATTCAGTCTGTATTTCAGCAGGCTTTCCGATACTTCGCGGATTCTGACATCCTTGAGTTCCGATGTTTTCAAAAGTGCATTCACCGCGTCGGAGGTTTCAAGCTCCTTTGCGCTTAAGGCAACCGAGACTTTGTGGTTTTCGCTCATTGCCTTCTGCACATATCTGAATGCCCGCATGCCGGAGAGCATTTCAATGCGCACGCCCTTTTTGTGTTTCTGCATGGACAGCAGCTTGATCAGACCGATCTCGCCGGTATTGCGCACATGGGTTCCGCAGCATGCGCATAAATCCGCATCCTCGATTTCAATCAGGCGGACAATCCCGCTCAGTTCCTTTTTCGAGCGGAAATCGATGGTTTCCAGTTCTTCAGAAGAAGGAAACAGCGCTTTGACCGGCTCATTGCGCATGACGATGCGGTTGGCCTGAATTTCAATTTCACGCATCTGATCTTCCGTTAGCGGTCCGGAGAAATCAATCTGGATCACTTCGCCCATATGGAAGCCGACATTGTCAAAGCCGGTCATTTTATGAATCAGGCCGGAAACGATATGTTCGCCGCTGTGATTCTGCATGAAATCAAAGCGTCTGTCCCAGTCGATCGTGCCATGGACTTTCTCTCCCGGAGTCAGCGGAGCGTCACAGGTATGGATGATCCCCTGCGCTTTTTCATGAACATCCAGAACATTCACGTTATTGAGAGTGCCATGATCCGCCGGCTGGCCGCCGCCTTCGGGATAGAATGCGGTCTGGTCGAGGATCACTTCATAGGTGCCGTGATGTTCCGTACATGATACAACCGCCGCGTCGAATTCTTTTCTGTACGGATCAAGATCATACAATTCTTTGAAATCAGCCATCTTTCCTACCTCTCATGCACAAGCTTGCCGCTGATGTGCTCAATCTCAATGGCAAATGCCAGGGTGCGCGGACCGCTGGTGCGCAGCTCCTTTTCAATATATTTCTCATCATCGGTGAACTTATAGGAGAGCTCACGCGAGATCTCAAGCATCGTCTCATGATCAACCGGCTTTGCCCTTCCGAAGATGATCACGCTTTTGAAATCCTTGTACCAGGCGTTTTCGACATCGATGGGATCGGAATAAACGCAGAAGCTGACTTTGTCATCCTTCTTCAGCGCGTCGATCTTATGTCCCTGCATGCCGCCATGGAAATAGATCTTCCCGTCGCATTCACGGTAATAATGATTGATGGGCATGCCATAGGGATAGCCCTCATCCCCATTGACACAAAGCACACCTCTTTTTGTCTCTTTCAGTATTTCAACGCATTCCTCTTTGCTTAATGCCTGTTTGAAACGGACCAGTTCACGGAACATAAATATTCCTCCATTCAACCTCCGTATTCTACCATAGAGAGCGATATTGTTAAAAAAAGAAAGACCGGCGCATGCCGGTCACTTGAATCAGATCAGAATATATTTGAGTACGAAGAGCACCGCCAGCACATACATGAGCGGTGAGAGCTTCTCTGTCTTTCCGGTGGCAAGTCCAAGCAGCACATAGGAGATGATGCCGAAAGCGATACCGTCGGAAATGGAATATGCAAAGCCCATCATGGTAATGGCAAGGAAGCACGGAATTGCTTCAGTCATATCGTTCCAGTTGATGTTGGCAACCTGCTGCATCATCAGGAATCCGACAACGATCAGCGCCGGTGCTGTCGCAAAGGACGGGATTGTCAGGAACAGCGGAGCCAGGATCAGGGAAACCAGGAACAGGAAGCCGGTGACAACCGCGGTCAGACCGGTTCTGCCGCCTTCGGTGATACCGGAGGAGGATTCCACGAATGTGGTGATGGTGGAAGTTCCCAGGAATGCGCCGACGGTTGTGCCGACCGCATCCGCGAGCAGTACGCCCTTGATGCCGGGCAGCTTGCCCTCTTCATCCAGCATGTCAGCCTTGGCTGCACAGCCGATCACGGTTCCCAGTGTGTCGAACACATCGACAAACAGGAATGCGAACAGGATGACGATGAAGTCAAGTGTGTGGGTTGTGATGAAGCTGAAATCGAACTGGCCGATCATATTCACGGAGAGATCCGGCATCGCGAAGAAGCTTGTCGGGATCAGGGAATAGAAACCCATCTCCGGATTGGGAACATACAGTCCGCACAGCTGGCAGATGATGCCGAGAACCCATGTGATCAGAATGCCGAAGAGCATATAGCCCTTGACACCCTTGATCAGCATGAACGCCATGATCAGTGTGCCGATCAGAGCCAGAACAACGGTGATGCCTTCGGTGAAGAATGTGCCGTTGGCAAGGGCACCCTTGATGGAATACAGGGAAACCAGTGTGGAGCCGTCAACGATCACATGCGCATTCTGCAGACCGATGAAGGTGATGAAGAATCCGATACCGACGGAAACGGCTGTCTTGAGGCTCTTTGGAATGGCGTTGAAGATCGCTTCACGCACATTGGTCAGAGACATGATGATAAAGATGACACCTTCCGCGAATACGGCGGTCAGCGCGACTTTCCAGCTGTAGCCCATGGCACCGCATACGGTGTAGGCGAAATAGGCATTCAGGCCGAGACCGGCAGACAGTGCGAACGGCTTGTTTGAGAACGCCGCCATGCAGAAGCAGGCAATCGCGGAAGACACCGCAGTTGCAAACAGAACAGAGCCGCCGGCATTTTCCAGACCGGGCGCAGCGCACAGGATGGACGGATTCAGGGCCAGAATATAAACCATGGTCACAAATGTTGTCAGACCGGCAATCAGTTCAGTCTGCACATTGGTTCCGTTCTCCTTCAGATGAAAGAGCTTTTCTAACATATAACCCCCTTATATCGTGATTTTTCCCCTTGGAAAAACCAGGAAAAAGCACTTTTAATTGTATAAAAAAGAAACCGGTCTGTCATTAACAAACAGACCGGTTTCCATAAAATTCAATGTTCAGAAAGGATCAGTCCCATGTCAGGGAATCAACCCGCTCAAGCAGATCTTCGATCTCCTTTTTGCAGAAGGCGATGACCGCACTGTTCTCTTCATCGGGTCTGCGGTATGCCCTGCGCAGAATTCTGGAATAGCCGATGATCTTTGCACGGTCGCCGATCGCGGCGATTTCCTCTTCACTCTTGCCCTCAAAATAGTATTTCAGGGTCTTGTTCCAGAGTTGTGCACCCTGCTCATAGGTGATACCGAGGAAGCGCTCAATGTTGGTATGGTCGGCACAGGAGAAACCCTGGTAGGCATTGAAGATGGAAGCAAATTCGAAGACGGGATGTCCATGGCAGAGAGTGTCCATGTCAATCAGCAATGCTTCGCCATCCTGCAGCATGACATTCTTGATATGATAGTCACCGTGCATCATATGATAATCCACCGGTACCGCCTCAACCATCGCGACAAGCTTCTCGCCCTTTTCCGGGGAAAGATAGTCTTTGAGGAAGGTGACCCATTTCAGCGCGGTCTGGCGCATATCGGGAACCTCGCCCGGTTTGACGACGGTGCTGTGGATCTTCTTAAGCAGATCTACGCTTTCTCTGACGATCTCATCGAGATCTTCCGGTTTCTGCGCCAGCCATTTGGCAAATGAGGTCGCGTTGAGCAGTTCGAATACGGAGCCGTATCCCTCTCCCACTCTGACAACATCATAGGGAATCGCTGTCGGAATCCCCAGAACGAACGCATGTCTTGCCAGTTCGCGCTCGCGCTGAATATCGGGTAATGAGTCCGGATTCATATAAACCTTGACGATCGTGTCGCGGTCAATGCGGTAAACCTTGCCGTTGGCGCCCTGGCCGATGACTTCGCATCCCTCGGTGGAGATGACGCGGTATGCCTTTTCCACAGTCATCATTTCGGTGAATCCCGTCATATCAAAAACTTCATATACTTCCGCCGAAACGTTGACCAGTTTCAGATCCGGGTAAACTTTTCTTAAACGCAGGATGACTCTGAGGCCGGCACTGGAAATATATTCCAGTTTTGAGGCGTCAATGATCATCTTCGTGCATTCAGGATGGGCATTGCGGACTTCCGTAATTTCCTTTTCGATCTGCGCCGCATTGGCTGAGTCGATATGCCCGATCAGATAAATACGCAATGTTTCCGCTTCGGCGTTTGCTTCAATCAGATTCATTCAAATTTCCTCCCGTTTTTGTTTCCGTCCGGTACCCGGGACGGCAGATGCGGTGATAACCCGCAAAGTATCTCATATATTCTTGCGGATCCGCAATATATTCTTGCCTTCCCGGTATTCATAGGTGATCTCATCCATGGTCTTGCGCACAAGGAAAAGACCGAGGCCGCCGATTCTTCGCTCGGATGCGGGAAGTGTCGTGTCCGGATCATCCGCGGAAAGCGGATCAAACTGCCTTCCGCCGTCGATGAACGTGATGATCACCGCAACGGGATCATTGTCCACCTCCACTCTGACTGTGGCCGGACCGACATCAGGCTTGTAGGCGTAATTGGAAATGTTGCCGAAGAGCTCATCGATGGCGATATCGATCTGCATCCGCGCCTTCATCGGGCAGTTGAGTTCCTCGAGCTTTTCATTCACAAACGCGGTTACCGCCGGTATGTTTTCAACGGTCGCATCAATTGTCATTTCATTCATGATCATAAACCTCCACGCGCCAGGGATCCGCCATTAATGGCAGATGCTTGTGATGAGTGTTCCTATTCGACATTCAGGATGTCAAGGAAGCCGGTGATGTCGAGGACCTCACGGACCACTTCATTGACATTGATGAGCTTCATCTCGCCCTGGGCGCTCATCTGCTTGAAGACCAGCAGAAGCACACGCAGACCGGCAGATGAGATATATTCAATGTCGGCAAAGTCGAGAACCAGATCATCGATTCCCTCAATCGCCGGAATCAGAATTCTTTCCGCATCGGTGCTGGTGGATGTGTCGATTCTTCCGTGCATGACGGCGGTCAGATGCGTACCGTCCTTTTTCAGTTCAATCTCCATAATTATTGATCCTTTCTGTTTTCTATATAATACATTGCCCCGTCATAGAGATAATCCCTGATGCTGGCAACCTTAACAATTTCGGGGATATATTCCCTGCGGATGATGGTTTCAAGCTCTTTCATCAGTGATTCCGTATCGGGAATCATCTTGGCATAATATGCCACATGCGCACATCCTGTGAATGTGATCAGGCCGGCGATGTATCTGGCTGCCAGGATCACATTGCCCTCCGGTGTCTTGGCAAGGGCATAAGGATTTTTGGGGAAGGTCATGATGTCGGTGATGCCTTCAAGCTGTGAGCCGCCCATATGGCCGGCATTGCCGAAGATCATGCCGTTTTCACTCATGCCGATATTGCCCGCGTATTCACCGCTTGGCAGGAAGTAGAAGGCCGTCTCTGCGCCGTTTCTTTCGCGCATGCTGTAACCCAGCGCCATCGCGTCGGTGTCATTGAGCACGACCGTCTTCCGTTTGAATCTCTGCTCGATTTCATTACGGATATCAAAGTTGATGATATTGGCCTTTTCATAGGTCAGCTTTCCGTCAATGAAGGAGCCCGGGGAAACAACACCGACGGTTTCAATCTCCGGATCAAGGGTCAGCACGGTGGCGATGACATCAAGGATGTCGCTGGCCGCATAGGTCTCCTTGACAATCTGCTTTTCCATGAGGATCTCATGACCGTTATAGACACGGTAGGCCAGCTGGGTTCTGCGCTCCATGTTGATGACGGATACCAGAAGCACGCTGCCGCCCTTCTCATTCATGGATAAGCGTTCTTCGGACTGCGCTGTTTTTTCCTCTTCCGGCTGGTTCACATTGTCTCTGACAAAGTTGATCAGACCAAGCACGTCATAGCTTGAGAAGACCGCGGCCGGAATGGCGAATACCGCCTTGTCGGTGAGAATCTTCTTCGCGTTTTTGAGCTGGTAGCCGATCTGCGGCGCCAGCAGGACGATATCCTTGGAGGCAGCCGTCTCATAAAGCCTGTCATAAGGAACCGCCTCAAAGTCCATTTTGATGCCCATGGCCGCGGCTGACTCATTGAGCTTCATCGTGAAGAAGGAAGTGGTCAGACCGCATGTGCAGCATAACAGCACATGGATATCATTGTCCTGTTTCTGTTTGAGCAGGCATTCAAGCATTTCCGAATAAAGGCTCTTCGCATGATCAATGTCATTCAGTTCAAAGTGAAGGTAGAAGACATTTTCATCCTTGCGGTCCATGACCCGCAGTTCACAGATCGTGAATTCCAGATAATAGACGGTCACATTCGCCTTTGCGTACGGGGTTTCCAGATGCAGACAGTCCATGTTGCTTTCAGCGCTTTCGCCGATTTCACATTTGCCCGCAGCCTGATCTTTCATCCAGCTGATCAGATCATTTGCTGTTTTTCTGATATCTTCCACTGCATTCACCCCGTTCCAAGCGGTCACGGCATTACAAAAAGCCGGATTTCATACCATCTACAGTCTACCAAAAATCAGCCGAATTGAACATGATCAAGTCAGAATGAATCTTCACGGATTGCCGCTTTCGGTTCAATCCTCTGAAATGTAAAAAAAAGAACTGTTCAGAATCATATATAGTTAGAGCAGAGAGATAGCGGAAAGGAGAAAATCATGACCACATATTTCACTGCTGAATATACCTGCGCCGTCTGCGGCCGCACACATAAGTTCAGGGTTGTCGGCTCAACCAATTCCTTCGGTTCCCCCGATCTGGATCTGAGGCCTGCCCCGATGCAGCGGGACACGATCCACACCTGGGTTCAGACCTGTCCTGATTGCGGATATTCCAACGGAAAAATAGACAGAGACACATCCGTCGATAAAAAATGGCTGTCGCGGGAATCATACAGAAACTGTGAAGGCACCGCCTTTATTTCCGGACTGGCCAAAAAGTTCTATCAGGCATATATGGTAAATCTTCATGACGGTAAAACCGAGCGTGCCGCAGATCATCTTGTTTACTGCGCATGGGCATGTGATGATGCGCATGATATTCAGAATGCTGTGAAAGTCAGAGGGATGGCAGCCGATCTTTACGAAGAAGTTCTGAAAACCGATGACAGCGAAGCAACGAAACTGATGCGGATGGATCTGCTCAGAAGAAGCGGCCGGTTTGAGCAGCTTCAAAGTGAATACGAAACAGTGACCTTCTCTGATGAACTGCATGATAAAATTGCCGCCTTCCAGAAAAAACTGGCAAAAGCGCATGATACAGATTGCTATTGTGTCGGGGATGTCCTGACGCAAACGGAATAAACTGAATTGCATGAAAAAAAACCGTCGCAGCGACGGTTTTTCAAGTGGATTGCTCAGTCCTCTACGTAAGGAAGCAGTGCCATCTGACGGGCGCGCTTGATTGCGACTGCCAGCTGACGCTGATACTTCGCACGTGTGCCTGTGACACGGCGCGGAGTGATCTTTCCGTTAGCACTGATAAACTTCTTCAGAAGTTCAACATCTTTGTAATCGATATATTCGATGTTGTTCTTTGTGAAGTAGCAGACCTTTCTGCGGCCTGTTCTCTGCTTTCTGAATGCCATATCTCTTCTCCTTTTTCAATTAAAAGGGCAGGTCATCGCTGGAAATATCCAGTCCGGCCGAACTTCCGAAGCCGTCATCATATGAGGGCTGCTGGCTCGGCTGAGAGTAGGACGGCTGCTGGTAGCTGGGCTGCTGATAAGAGGGCTGCTGATAGCCCTGCTGGTATGCAGGCTGCTGCTGATAGCTGTCCTGATAACCGCCTGCGCTCTGCGCTCTGGCTTCCGACTGCGCTCTTGATTCAAGCAGCTGGACATTGTCACAGACAACCTCTGTGACATAGACCTTCTGACCGTCGCGGTCATAGCTGCGTGACTGCAGTCTTCCTTCAACCCCGACCATTGCGCCTTTTCTGGCGTACTGGCCCAGGAAATCCGCTGTCTGTCTCCAGGCGACACAGTTGATGAAGTCAGCCTGGTTCTGGGTGGAACCGTCGGCTGCCCTTCTGCGGCTGTCACATGCGACTGTGAATGATGCCACGGAAAGATTGCTCTGTGTTTTGCGGACTTCGACGTCTCTGGTCAGTCTCCCGACCAGAACAACGCGGTTGATCATTTCTTTGCCTCCCGAACGGGAGCTTCGTCCACTGTAATCATGAAACGGACGACATTGGCGTTGATGCGCATCAGACGGTCAAATTCTTTGACGCACTCGTTGTCTGCTTCGAAGTTTACTACTACATAGTAACCCTTCTTCATGTAATCAATGCGGTATGCGAACTCGCGCATTCCCCACTCGTCTGTCTTTGTGACAACACCGCCGTTATCAGTGATGATCTTGGCGAGGTTCTCGATCAGTTCGGCTCTCTTTTCAGCCTCGACAGACTCATTGATGATGTACATGACTTCATACTTTTTCATTCGTACACCTCCTTCTGGTCTAAACGGCCATTTCTGGCAAGGAGCGGTTTTTACCACTCGCCGTATAATGATACCAGTTTCCCTTCTGAATGTAAACAGAAAAAATGCCCGTTTTATGCAATGCCGTTAAGTTAAGAAATCCCACCGGAAAAAAGGTGGTTTTTCTTATGGCGCCTTGAATGTAGTGTTATGTAAATATATAATTAATTTGTAAATAAGCTTTAATATCAATTTATTGTAGTGTTATGTTTATCAGAATTGATTCCCGTGTCTATGGCGGAAAAACGCATTATTATGCCAAGCTAGTTGAAAACAAAAGAATAAACGGTAAAGTGGTTCAGTCTATTATTGCTAATCTCGGCCCTGTTACTGAAGATCAGATCCCATATCTCAAGGCGGCTTACGCAAAAAAGAAACCCCGTCTTGTTTATGATGAGACTCCAGAGAATTAGGAGACAGTCATATGAAAAAGGCGCATTTGCGATTCCTGAAAGACCTTTCTTACATGCGACAGGAGTCTTTTGCGCAAATTTGCCGTCAAATTAAATCTTCACATTACACCCGAAACAGAAAAATGCCCTTATTGACACTTTTGTATTCCGTACTCTGCCGAAAAGGCAGATCATTATATATGGAATTGAGAGAGTTTAAAGATATGTTCAAAATGCCTTCCAAAATAACTAAGTCCGGATATCATCAGCAGCGGATGAAACTGAATCCGCTTGCCTTTTTGGAGCTGTTAAGATTCCACGCAAAAAATATTTATACAGACAAAGAGAATGTTACTGATTGGAAAGGGTATCTTCTTCTCGCAGTCGATGGAAGTGATATTAATGTTCCGCTGACAAAAGAGAATGTTCAGAAATATGGCAACGCTTCTCACAAAGGCAAGGAACCGAAAGAGCGGCCGCAGGCAGGAGTATCCTCCCTGTATGATGTGCTGAACAGAATTATCATTGACATGAGTATCAACGAATGCAAATTTGATGAACGCAAGGCAGCGATTTCGCATTTAAAACAGAGCAGCAGTGTCATTGGAAATAAAAAATCAATTCTGCTGGCGGACAGAGGATACCCTGGAGCGAACTTTCTTCTTGATCTGATGGAAATGAATCAGTATTTCGTTGTACGACTGGGGCCTACACATTACAAACGAGAAATCCAATCAATGACATCAGAAGATGAATGGATAGATATCATTTTTGACAAAACAAGAATCAATCCATATAAAACAAAAGGCGATATTGCGACAGCCGAACGACTGGAGAAAAAAGAAAAGATTCGGTTAAGATTTGTGAAGGTTCCGCTTAATACAGGAGAAATAGAGTTCATTTTGACGAATGTTCCGGAATCAATCATTTCGCAGAATGAAATGAAAACCATATATCACTGCAGATGGGGCATTGAGACCAGTTATGATGAATTAAAAAACAAACTTCAGCTTGAAAACTTTACAGGTCAGAAACCGATTATCATTGAACAGGATATATACGCGACAGGTTATTTATACAATCTGATATCGGATATCATAAATGATGTAGAAGACGAGATCGCAGACAGTAAGAAGTATAAACAAAGAAAATATCCAATGGCAGTAAACAGAAATCTGGCAATTGGAATTCTGAAGGAGGAACTGATACGGCTCATCTTGGAAAAGGACGAGAAAATTCAGGAGGCATTGATGGCAAGAATAATGGATGAAATATCTGAAAATGTCGAACCTGTCAGAGATGATCGGACATATCCACGCACAAAAGGCCAACTGGCAAGCAATTACTGTAATAACAGAAAACGCAGTTTCTAAAAACATCTTCAGATATAGATTTGATTTTATTGTTGCTATAAAAAAGGAAGCAATTTCGATTCTTCCCGAAATATACTTCCTTTCCCGCCCCTTAATGTCTTAACTAAATGACATTGC
>JNJQ01000003.1 GCA_000701725.1 Erysipelotrichaceae bacterium NK3D112 | reverse complement strand
GTTAAAGGTTCAATATTCGTTCTGAAGACAAACAGCTGAGCCGAAAGAGACTGTATTGCCTCGAGAATATGTGATATATTTTCCACGGGTGATAGTTCTCCTTTCTATGGTTTGGCGACTTTAAGATAACACAGAACTACCACCTTTTAAATTTGGGTGGAACAAACAAGGATTTGGGCGGCTGAAAAGCTGCTTGAAGATATAAAAAAGAGTAGGTCAGAAATCTATCGAAAATGACGATTTTTGACACTACCAATCATAATCAGGAGGGAAGCCTTATGAAACTCAGTGAATTGATTCAGGGAATCCGTGAAGGAAAATTTGACGGAGTACTGAACGATCTGTATGGCGCAGAAGCGCTGGCGGATCAGAAAGAACGCTATACCGGCGTGATTCAGAAGACCATTGACCTGTTCGGTGATCAGGAGGGACTTGTCTTCTCCGCACCGGGCCGTACAGAGGTCGGCGGAAACCATACCGATCATCAGCTTGGCAGAGTACTTGCTGCCAGCATTGATCTTGACACGATCGCGGCTGTCATCAAGACCGATGACAACAAGGTCAGACTCGCTTCACGCGGATTCAACATCCAGCCGGTCGATCTGTCCGATCTTTCCATCAATGCGGCAGAGAAAAACACAACCGAATCTCTGATCCGCGGGGTAGCGGCAGGCTTAAGCGAAAGAGGATACAAGGTCGGCGGCTTTATGGCATACAGCGAAAGCAATGTCATCGCCGGCGGCGGCATGTCCTCATCGGCTGCGTTTGAAGTATTGCTCGGCACGATTATGGGCTGGCTGTACAACGATGGCAAAGTGAGCCCCGAAGAGATCGCCAAAGTCGGCCAATATGCCGAGAATGTCTATTTCATGAAGGCCAGCGGCCTCATGGACCAGATGGCAAGCTCCGTGGGAAGCTTTGTCGCAATCGATTTCTATGAGAAGGAAAATCCGGTAATCGAAAAGGTTGCCTTTGATCCGGCAGATTATAATCTTGATCTGATCCTGACCGATGTCAGAGCCAGCCATGCCGATCTTTCCGATGAATATTCCGCGATCCCGACTGAGATGAAGGGTGTTGCCAAGGTATTGGGCGAAACCGTTCTTTCCAGATGCACGCTGGATCAGCTGATGGCCCACATTCCGGAAATCCGCGAAGCCCAGGGCGACCGCGCATTCTTAAGAGCCTATCATTTCCTCAAGGAAACCCAGAGAGCAAAAGACGAGGCGGTTGCCTTAAGGGAAAAGGATATCGAGCGTTTCCTCAAACTGGTCAGAGAAAGCGGCCAGTCCTCATGGATGTATCTGCAGAACATCTGCACGCCCGGAGCCAGAAAAGAACAGCCGGTTGCGGTCGGTCTGATGATTTCCGACGCAGTGCTTGAAGGCGAAGGCGCATACCGTGTGCATGGCGGCGGCTTTGCCGGCACGATCCAGGCATTTGTTCCGAAATCAAAGACTCAGGCTTATATCGAAGCAATGGAAAGCGCCTTCGGTCAGGGAGCCTGCTACATCCTGCGCATCCGCGGCACAGGCGGCTGCCGGGTCATGGAATAAAGGAGAAAGCCAATGCTCAAGGACAATCTGATTTTTATCGGCAAGGCGGGTGATAAGGAAATCAGCATGATTCCCCGTCAGATGAACCGCCACGGCCTCATCGCGGGTGCCAGCGGCACCGGCAAGACCGTCACCCTCAAAGTCATCGCGGAATCCTTAAGTGAACTTGGTGTTCCGACCTTTATCGCCGACGTCAAGGGCGATCTGACCGGCATGCTGGTGCCGGGAAACCAGGAAGGAATCCAGGGAAGACTTGATTCCATGGGTGTCACCGACTTTGAAGTCCGCAAATATCCGGTCCATTTCTTCGACCTCTACAGAAAGTCCGGCCATCCGGTCAGAGCGGTCATCCAGGACATGGATCCGCTGCTGCTGACCAGAATTCTGGATCTGACCGATGCCCAGCAGGGCGTGCTCAATATCATCTTCCGCGTCGCGAAGGATATGGAGCTTGATATCATCGACCTCAAGGATCTTCAGGCAATGACCGCCTATGTCGGCGAGCATTCTTCCGATATGACCGTCAAGTACGGCAATGTATCCAAACAGTCCGTCGGCGGCATTCAGCGCAAGCTGCTGGAACTGGAAAACCAGCAGGGCGATCTGATGTTCGGCATGCCCCAGCTTAATATCGATGACTGGCTGGAAAAAGAAGGCGGCATGGGCATCATGAACATGATGGAGTGCGAGGAGCTCTTCCAGCACCCGATGCTCTATTCGACCTTCCTGTTATGGCTGCTCGACAAGCTTTACCAGGAACTGCCCGAAGTCGGCGATCTTGACAAACCGAAGATTGTCTTCTTCTTTGATGAGGCGCATCTGCTCTTCAACAATGCGCCGCGCGCTCTGCAGGACAAGATTGTGCAGATCGTCAAGCTGATCCGTTCCAAGGGCGTGGGTGTCTTCTTCGTCACCCAGTCACCCAGCGACATCCCCAATGATGTTCTCGCCCAGCTCTCCAACCGCATTCAGCATTCGTTAAGAGCTTATACACCGGCGGAAATCAAAGCCACAAAGCAGGCGGCGGACAGCTTCCGCGACAATCCGGATATCAATGAGCAGGAGCTGATCACCAATATGAAGACCGGCTATGCGCTTGTGTCTGTACTGGATGAGGATGGCGCACCGACCATCGTTCAGCATACCAAGATCCTTCCTCCCAAGAGCTCCATGGAAATCGCGCCGGAAGAGCTGCGTGAGAGATGCTGGAAGAATGACTCGATCTATGGCAAGTATGAGCGTGACATCGATCCTGACAGCGCCTATGAGGACCTTGAAAATGTGAGACAGGCGGAAGCGGCTGCGGAAGAGGCGGAAAAGCAGAGAATCGCCGATGAGAAGCAGGCGGCCAAAGATGCGGCTGCGGCAGAGCGTGAAGCGAAAAAGGAAGCGGAACGTGAACAGCGTGAAAAGGACCGTCTGAAAAAGAAGATCATTTCGAAAGCGGAAAATGAAATCATGAATTTCGGCATCCGCTCCGCAAAGAAGTTCCTCCAGGGACTGTTAAAGAAGTAAAACCAAAGAGAGATCCGTGAAAGCGGATCTTTTCTGAACAATTAAAGTGCCAGAATTAAAAATGGCACTATAATGGAATCATGAAGAAAACATATTCACTGGATTCAGCGGAAGATATTCAGCTGTTCAATGAACAGCTGAAAGCTTTCGGAATCGCCATCGACATGCAGAAACATGAGGCCTCGATCGATCCGTCTTTGTTTTACCGGATGAAAAACCGCAATGCGGGCAGACCGTATTCGATTCTGAAGGAAAACGGATATCTTGCCCATATCACAAAAGGGGAAGTGAAAGAGCGGATGAAGCATGAAAATGCGCAAGAGATCGCCGCATCGCTGGGGATTTCAAGACGGACACTGTTCCGCCGTCTGAAAGAAGCGCAGAACGAAGAGGATGAACTGCTCTGACAAAAAGAAAACCCGGCGCATGCCGGGCATAATGATCAGATATTGATGAACTGGTTGCCTTCGTAGAGGTCCTGGAGTTCGATGAAGTTGTAAACCGCGCCGATCAGATTGGCGTCAGCCTGGAATCTGCAGACCATGACATCCGGTTTGGGAATGACCTGGAAGATCGCGTGATCAAACACCTGATCAACTGCTTCCCTGACAAGATCGATGAACATCGGCTCATTGGAAATACCGCCGCCGATCAGTACGCGCTCCGCATCAATCACAGCCTGCAGGTTGTAGATATGATGGGCAAGATCAAGGCAGAATTCCTTCACGCCGGCAAGGGCTGCCTCATCGTGTTCCTCTTTGATGAGCTTGAATGCGGCAAGGCCGTCGATCTCTTTTTTGCCGGTTGTCTTTTCCAGGGAGTTCTTAAAGCCCTGCACACCGTTGGTTGCGAAGAAGAGATCCTTCACGTTTGTGCGGTCATCCACATGTCCGCGCAGGAAGGAGAATTCGCCGCTTGAGAAATGGGTGCCGTCGACCAGATTGCCGTTGACGATCACCGCACCGCCGATTCCGGTACCCAGAATAATGCAGATGCCATTGGTGATGTACTGCATATTGCCATAGCCGATTTCAGCCAGGGCAGCGCTCTTTGCGTCATTGCAGATGGTAACCGGTACGCCAAGCTCATCCGACAGCATTGTCGCAATGGGCATTTTATCAACCCATTTGTATGCGCCGCCGGTGTGGGCGAAGCCTTTCTTTCTGTCAATGACACCGGGCATGGAAATGCACACGCCTTCGGTGCCTGCGCCGAACTGCTGATAGAGTTTGCGGATTTCCGTGAACAGAGCTTCCTTTGAATCCGTGGCCGCTACGATTTTGCCGTGTTCAAGGAAATTCAGATCTTCATCGAGCACGCCGTATTTGATTGCCGTGCCGCCCATGTCAATGGCAAGATATTTTTTCATGATGATGGTCCTTTCTATTATGATTTCTTTATAAATCGTATCACAAATCAAGCATTTGCAGGAATGTTCCTCATGATTATCAGGGCATGAAATGATCATGTGCGAAGTTGAAAACCAATTGTCGTGAGGATTATGCTATGATTACTAACTGTTAAGAGGATAACCATGACACTCAGAATCAACGAGATCGCCGGCGAATTGAGCGTCGGAGAATATGAAAAACTGAACGATGCGTATGTCAGCGCCGTCCGTTTTTTCCGTGCGGACAACCGTCTGGAAATCGATCTGGAATGCGATGAGATTCTTCCATGCGCGTCTTTCTGCGCACTGCGGGAAGCATTGAAGGAGAAGACCGGATCGGACATATCGATCAGCATGAAACTGAAAAACCAGGAGACCGGCAGTGTTGAACTGCACCGCTATCTTGAGGATCTGTATGATCGGAAGCCGGAAACCTCCGTGCTGAGCAGGGCGGTGCTGTTAATTGAAGGCGGCGATAAGACAATCCGCTATCTGTTCACGGATGATGAGGAGCGCGAAATGGCCAGCGCATTTGTTTCGGATGTCGAAGCGATGCTGGCAATGATCGGTCTGTCCGGCTGGCATGCGATGTGCGATATCCAGAAGATCGAGGTTCCCGCGATCAAGGATGTGCATGTCAGTGTGCCGCAAAGTACAGAAGAGGCTCCCGCTGCCAAACCTGCCAGAAAGAATTACTACCGCACGAAGCAGGAAGATTATACAAAGATCGAACTCAAGGATATCCATGATCCGATTGCCGATATCCAGTTTGAGTGCGATGTGTTCAATGAGGAAATCACCGAAATCAAAAAGACCGGACGCATCATCCAGTCCCTTTCCGTATATGACGGCACCGACGCGATCATTGTCAAGCGCTTTGAAAACAACCGCACAACGCGTGAGGAGCTTCAGGAGATCGGCAAGGGTGACCGCATCCGCATCTTTGGCAGAATCGAATACGACACCTTCGCCCGCGATCTTGTCTGCATGCCCAACACCGTCGAAAAGCTTGAGAAACAAAAGACAGTCGATCTTGCGGAAGAAAAGCGCATCGAATGGCATATGCATTCAAACATGTCGGAAATGGACGGTGTCTGCGATATCAAGGAAATCGTCAATTATGCCTTTGACATCGGTCATAAGGGCATCGTGATCACTGACCACGCCGATGTGCAGTCCTTCGTCAAGGCGTTCAACGCCGCCCAGGGCTGCAAGAAAAAGGATCCGGAAAGAAACTTCCGGGTCGGCCTTGGCTGTGAAATGAACATGTGCAATGACGAGCTGCTGATTGTCAGAAATCCTTCGGACAAAACCATCGATGAGTGCGAATACATCGCATTCGACCTTGAGACGACCGGACTGTCTTGCCACTTTGACCATGTCATTGAATTCGGCGGCGTCAAGATCAGAAACCAGACGGTGGTTGACACCAAGCAGCTGTTCATCAAGCCGCCGGTGATGATTCCCTCATTCATCTCATCAAAAACCAATATCACCAACAACATGGTTGCCGGGGCACAGACCTTTGCACAGGCTGCCGATGAAATCACCTCATGGATCGGCGACGCGGTGCTGGTTGCCCATAACGCGACCTTTGATATCCATTTCCTCAATGAGGAGCTCAAGCGGATCGGACGGGAACCGTTAAAGAACACGGTCATCGATACCCTGGATATGTCACGCGCCATCCTCAAGGAAAGAAGGGCGTTCCGTCTTGGCAATATCGCCAGAAACTACCATGTCTCCTATGATGAGGAAGTGGCACACAGAGCCGATTACGATGCCGATGTGCTCGGTTCGGTATTCCTGTGCCTGCTCAGGGATGCGAAGAATAAATTCGGCGCGGCAACCATCCGTGATCTGCAGACAAAGATCCAGGCAAAAGATTCCTTTGCCAAAAGCCGGCGCATGCATGTGTGCGCGGTGGCGAAAAATCACGACGGCATCCGCGATCTTTACAAGCTCGTCACCGAATCCAACACCAAAACCCTGGCGGTCATGGGAAAAGCTTCCGGCAAGGAGGGCACCGATGTGGCGGCCGAGGCAAGAATTCTTCGCTCCTCGCTGTCTGCCCACCGTGAAAACCTGCTGCTTGGCTCTGCCTGCATGAACGGCGAGGTGTTTGAGCTGGCATGCAACGGGGATGATGAGCGTTTAAAGGAAGCGATTGCCTTCTATGATTACATCGAAGTGCAGCCTTTAAGCAATTTCTCTGTTTTCCTGGCACTCGGAAATGTGCCGGATCTCAACCGTCTCAAGGCGGTCATCCGCAGAATCATCGACACGGCGAAAAAGATGGGAAAACCCGTCATTGCCGACAGCGATGCCCACTATTGCAAAAAGGAAGAGAAGATCTTCCGCGATGTCTATATCATGTCGCAGGGTGTGGGCGGTGCGACCCATCCGCTCTATATCCGTGATGACGCATTACGTATGCGCACCCGCAATCCCGATCAGCATATCCGTCTGACCAATGAGATGAAACAGGAATTCGCATGGCTTGACGATGATGATCTGATCGATGAGATCGTTGTCCGCAATCCGCAGAAGCTCTTTGAACAGATCGAAGAGGTCAGACCGGTTCCCAGCGGAACCTTCCCGCCGCATATCGAAGGCTCGGATGACAAGCTCAGAAAAATCTGCCACGACACCGCAAAGCGCATGTATGAGTTTGAGGGAAAGATTCCCGAGATCGTCACAAACCGTCTTGAGGAAGAGCTCGACAACATCATCCGCAACGGTTTCGGCGTGCATTATTACATCGCCCATCTGCTGGTCAAAAAATCCAATGAGGACGGTTATGTCGTCGGCTCCCGTGGTTCCGTCGGCTCCTCCTTTACCGCCACAATGTCAGGCATCACAGAGGTCAACGCGCTCAAGCCGCATTATCTCTGTCCGCACTGCCATTACAGCGAATGGATTGATGATCCGGAAATCAAGAGCGGATTCGATCTGCCCGACAAGACATGCCCGCATTGCGGCAGCGTGATGAAGGGCAACGGCCAGAACATTCCGTTCCAGACGTTCCTTGGCTTCAATGCCGACAAGACGCCTGATATCGACCTGAACTTTTCCAATGAATACCAGTGGCGCGCCCATGCCTTCATCAAGGAGGTTTTCGGCGAAGACCATGCCTTCCGCGCCGGCACCATCGGCACGGTTGCCGAAAAGACCGCATACGGTTATGTCACCGGCTATTGCGAGAAGATGAATATCACCGACATGCGCCGCACAATGAAGGATTACCTTGCCCAGGGAACCCAGAATGTCAAGCGCACCACCGGCCAGCATCCCGGCGGCATCATCATCATTCCCGATGAGTACATCGCCGAGGATTTCACTCCTGTTCAATATCCGGCAAACGATCCGACCAGCGACTGGAAGACAACCCATTACGACTTCCATGACATCCATGACAACGTTCTGAAATTCGATATCCTCGGACATGTCGATCCGACCGCGATGAGAATGCTGCAGAACATTGCGACGGTCAAGCCGATGGACATTCCGATGAATGATCCGGAAACGCTCTCGCTGTTCTACAGCGATGAGGCGCTCAAGGCCGACACCCGCATATACAAAAAGGAGACCGGCGCTCTGGGTCTGCCCGAATTCGGAACAAGGACAACCAGAAATGTCCTTGAGGAAACAAGACCGCACAGCTTCTCCGATCTCGTCATCATCTCAGGTCTTTCCCACGGTACGGACGTATGGAGCGGCAACGCCCAGGATCTTGTCAGGGCGGGACACCCGATCGGCGAAGTCATCGGATGCCGTGACGATATCATGACCTATCTGCTTGACAAGCAGCTCGAACCGATCGACGCCTTCAAGATCATGGAGGATGTGCGAAAGGGAAGAGGTCTGCGTGAGGATCAGGAAGAGAAGATGAAGTCGCACAATGTGCCTGACTGGTACATTGAATCATGCAAGAAGATCAAATACATGTTCCCCAAAGCCCACGCGGTCGCATACGTCATGATGGCGATGCGCATTGCCTGGTACAAGGTTCATGAGCCGATCAACTTCTATATCCAGTTCCTGTCATTGCGCTGCGATGCCTATGAAATCGAAACGATGTCCAAAGGCATCGAGGCTGTGCGCATGAGAATGCAGGACATCCAGTCCCGCATGCAGGACCGCAATGCCGCCGTGCCTGTGACCAACAAGGAAAAATCACTGTACGATACGCTTGAGGCCTGCGAGGAGCTTTATGCCCGCGGCTTCCGCATCGGCAATGTGGATCTCTATAAATCACTGGCAACCCGTTTCAGCGCGGATCCCGATGATGACAAGTGCATCATTCCGCCATTCACGGTCATTGACGGCCTTGGCGCCAACGTGGCTAGAACGGTGGAAGAGGCCAGAAAGAAAGCGGAATTCATCTCCAAGGAGGATATCATCCGCAGAACACAGCTGTCGGCGACACTGCTCAAAAAGCTCGATGCGCTCGGATGTCTTGCGGGCATGCAGGAAACCAACCAGATGTCACTGTTTTGATTGACATTCCGTCACTGTAAGCGATATAACATAGTGGTAAATGCAATGAAGAGGACACGGTCTGTGACTGATTCCGATCAAGAGAGCCGGCGGCAGGTGAAAGCCGGTGAGGAACACTCAGATTACTACCTTGGAGCAGCGCCCGAAAGGGAAGGCCGTATTCCGCGTTAAGGATTCGAGGTGTCCATGGAATCTCCATGGGAAATAAGGTGGTACCGCGCAGTTCAGCGTCCTTTATCAGGGACGCTTTTAATTTTCAGGAGGAAAACGAACATGATCAATTTCAAGGAAGATGCAGAGCTGAACACGCTCAATCACAGCTGTGCACATCTGATGGCGCAGGCTGTCAAGCATCTTTACCCGCAGGCGAAATTCTGGGTCGGACCGGTTGTCGAGGAAGGTTTCTATTATGATATCGACCTTGGCGACGATGTCATCCGCGATGATGATCTGCCCAGGATCGAAAAGGAAATGAAGAAGTGCGTCAAAAGCGCAAAGAACATTGTCCGCCACGAAATCAGCCGCGAGGAGGCGCTCGAACAGTTCAAGGATGACATGTACAAGCTCGATCTGATTGAGAGAATGCCGGAAGGCACAAACATCTCCATGTACACCCAGGGCGATTTCACCGATCTCTGCCGCGGTCCGCACGTTGAAAACACAAAGCTCTTGAAGAACTTCAAGCTGCTCAAGCACTCCGGCGCATACTGGAAGGGCGATGAGCACAACAAGGTTCTGCAGAGAATCTACGGCGTCTGCCTGCCCACACCGGAAGCGCTGGAAGCGCATTTACAGGATCTTGAGGACGCCAAGCAGAGAGACCACCGCAAGCTCGGCAAGGATCTGGCTGTCTTCATGTTCTCCGAAACCGTCGGTTCCGGTCTGCCCATGTGGCTGCCCAACGGTCTTACCATGAGACGCGCGCTCAGCGACTATATCATGGACAAGGAACTTGCCCAGGGTTACGTGCATGTCAAGACACCGGTGGTTGTTTCCACTAAGCTCTATAAGATCTCCGGCCATCTGGCTCATTACAAGGATGACATGTTCCCGATCATGGAGCGTGACAATGACGAATACTGCCTGCGTCCGATGAACTGCCCGGAACATATGATCATGTACAGAAGCACATTGCATTCCTACCGTGATCTGCCGGTCAGAATCGCCGAGATCGCCGACGACTTCCGCTTTGAGGCGGCAGGCGCCATCACCGGCATCGAAAGAAGCAGAGCGTTCACCCAGAATGACTCCCATATCTTCTGCCGTCCGGATCAGATCGCTTCCGAAATCAAGAATGTCACCAAGCTGATCCTTGATGTCTATAACGACTTCGGATTTGAGAATTATTCCTTCCGTCTTTCACTGAGAGACCCTGAAAATGCCGAGAAGTACTTCGGCAATGATGAGCTCTGGGAAAGAAGCGAGGCAGAACTTCGTGAAGTTCTCAAGGAAATGGGTGTGCCGTTCTATGAGGCAATCGGCGAGGCTGCCTTCTACGGACCCAAGATCGACGTTCAGGTCAGAAGCGCGCTTGGCCATGATGTCACACTGTCCACGATCCAGCTTGACTATCAGCTGCCGGAAAGATTCGAACTTGAATATGTCGATTCAACCGGCTCCAAGGTCAGACCGGTCGTCATCCACAGAGCAATCCTTGGCTCCATTGACCGCTTCATTGCGTTCCTGCTCGAAGAAACAAAGGGCAATCTGCCGTTATGGCTCGCACCGCGCCAGGCGGTCGTGATTCCGGTCGCTCCGGGAACTCATACCGAATATGCTGAAAAGATCGCCGATCTGCTGAAGGCAAAGGGTGTCAGAGTCAGCGTTGACAACCGCAATGAAAAGCTCGGCTACCGCATCCGTGAGGCGCAGACCTCCAAGATTCCGGTGGAGCTGGTTGTCGGCGACAAGGATATCGAAACAAACAGCGTGACAGTGCGCCGCTATGGCCATAAGGAAGCAGTCACCAAGACCGTTGACGAATTCATGAATGACATCATGGATGAAATCAATTCCAAGCGTTACGCATAAGAATTAATTTGGTTGCATTATTTCAAATCCGATGTATACTCAAATCGTTATCCGACCGCAAAGAGCGATCCCAGCGGGAAGAGACGGAATCAAGGCATCTGATTGAAATAAGAAGTACCTTTGATACTCAGTCCCTGTCCGGATGACAGGGACTTTCATTTTATTCCGGAGGAAAAGTAAAAATGGAAACACGGATCGCAGTCATCGCCATCATTGTGGAAGACAGAGAAAGCAGCGCCGCCATGAATGAGGTATTGCACCAGTACGGTGAATACATCATCGGCAGAATGGGAATTCCTTATAAACAGAAGGGGATCTCCCTGATCTCGGTCGCAATCGACGCTCCCAATGAAATCATCAGCGCCCTTACCGGCAAGCTCGGAAACATTCCGGGACTGACCGCGAAGGCGGCATATTCCAAAGCATGAAAGGAAACACAGCAACATGGAAATGAAAAAAATTCTGAGTGCATCTCTCGCACTCCTTCTGGCTGCCGGATGCGCAGGCAGCACACCCGCTGAATCAGATCAGCAGGCTGAAACCGTTGAAGCGGAAAACCTGAAGGTTCTTTCTCCCTCAGGCGCACCGTCTCTCTCACTTCTGCCGATTCTCAAGGGCGGCAAGAACACCGTTGATATCGTCGAAGGCTCCGATCCTCTGCAGGCTGCCTTTGTCAATCCGAATCCCGAATATGATGTCATCATCGCGCCGAGCAACCTCGGTGTCAAACTGGCCGCTGCCGGCAAGACAGACTACCGTCTGCTCGATGTCGTCACATGGGGCAACCTCTATATCATCGGCACCGATGAGAGTGCTCTGACTGAAGGACACACAGTCGCCGCATTCGGCGAACAGGCTGTTCCGGGTCTTGTCTTCAAGCATCTGTTCAATGATCTTGGCGCGGATGTGAATTTCTCATTCCAGACCGGCCAGGAAACCATGGCTGCGCTGTTAAGCGGAAATGCTGATGCGGCACTGATTGCCGAGCCGGCTGCCACAGCTGCGATTGCCAAGGGCAAGGAGCAGGGCAAGGAACTCAAAGTCATCGCTGACCTTCAGAAGGAATGGGGCGAGGGCGGATTCCCGATGGCAGGCCTCTTCGTCAACTCCGCAGTCTATGAGGAAAAGAAGCCGATGATCGACAATCTGGTTGCCCAGATGAAGGACTACGCGGCTAACGTCAACGCGGATGATCCGAGCAGCCTTGTCGCTGACATCAACGCGATCGGCGCAGACACATTCGGTGTTCCGAGTGCTGAAATCATCGGCAAGTGCTGGAGCAGAATGAACATCAACGTTCTCGACGCTTCTGAATGCATGGACAAGGTTGCCGACTTCCTCAAGCTCTTTGGCGTCGAGGGAATTGACAGCGCGATTGCCGGATAAAATCACCTTTATAAACACTCTTAGAAACACACATCATTTATCTGGAAACAGGGCGGATTGCACTCCGTCCTTTTCTGCTTTCATGCATTGCGGATATTTGGTGAAAATTTTTACAATGATGCTATAATACTGACAGGAGTGAGTTTTCGTCATGAAAAAAGAGCATCTGATCACCTGTATCGTCCTGCTTGGTGCGTGGCAATGCGCTGCATTGATGGTCTCAAATGACATACTGATTCCCACTGTCACACAGACACTTTCCGCTCTCGGAGGGCTCTTGATGACAGCAAAATTCTATACGGCATTATGCGCCACTGTTTTCAGGATCGCATGCGGCTGGACACTTTCGCTTGTATGTGCGCTTGTGCTCAGCATCCTCTGTGCTCTGTACCCGAAGTTCAGGCTTTACTTTGAGCCGCTGAAGGTGCTGACCCAGACGATTCCCAATGTCAGCTACATCATTATCGCCCTGATCTGGCTCGGATCAGAAGGGGCGGTCATGCTGGTCAGCTTTCTGATTCTGTTTCCGATCTTCATGAACGGATTCATGAACCGCATGGACCAGGAAAGCCGTGAGTGCCGCGATGCCGAAGCCGTTTATCCGGAAACGGTCAAAATCCGTATTGTAAAAAAGATCCTGCCCGAGCTGGCCACGGAAATCCTATCCACCGGCAAAACCGCCGCGTCGATGGGATTCAAGGTCGGGGTCATGGCGGAAATTCTCGGGTCGGTGCCTGCCGGCATCGGGAGGCAGATCAATTATTGCCGTATGGATCTCAACACAGCCGGAATCCTTGCCTGGACAATTGTTCTGATTGTTCTGGCGGGGTTGATCAATACTTTGTTCGGAAAGATAAATCAAAAAGTGAAGGAGGAACAAGGATGGAAAGACTGAATGCGGCTGCAATCGCAAAAATCGATGCGATCGTAGCCAGACACAAGGGTGAACCGGGCCCCTGCATCGTCATGCTGCATGACGTACAGAACGAAATCGGCTATGTGCCGTTTGAGGCAATGGAAAAGATTGCCGCAGCCTGCGGAACAAGCGTCGCCGAAGTTTACGGCGTTGTCATGTTCTATGCCCAGTTCACAACCGAGCCCAAGGGAAAGCATGTCATCAACGTATGTCTCGGTACTGCATGCTATGTCAAGGGCGGCCAGAAACTCATCGACCAGGCGGTTGAGCTGACCGGTGCACCGATCAACGGAACCAGCCCCGACGGACTGTTCTCACTCGACGCAACCAGATGCCTTGGCGCATGCGGTCTTGCTCCGGTAGCTGTCGTTGACGGCAAGGTTATCGGCGCCGCAACAGAAGGCAACAAGCTTGTCGCTGAGCTCAAAGCAATTATCAACGAAGAAAAAAGCGCTGCATTGAGGTCCTGATATGCTGGCAAAGGAAATTGCCGACATACTTTGTGCTGCTCCTTTGACGGAGTGGGACGAAACTATCATGAATCAGGATTACAGGAATGTGTTCGCCACCGATCTGATGAGCGACGCCCTGGCGATGATTCAGGATAACGAGGAGTCGACTGTTCTTTTGACAGGTTTGTGCAATTCGCAGACGCTTCGCACAGCTGAAATGCTGGATGTCAGATTTATCGTGTTTGTACGCGGAAAGTTTTTACAGGATATCGATCTGGAAATGGCAAGAAACATGGATATCACATGCATTGCCACCGATCTGACCATGTATGACGCCTGCGGCAGACTTTATCAGAAAGGACTGGCGGGAATCTATGGATAGTATTCTTCATAAGGAATATACGGTTGTCCAGGACGACTATGTGAATGCCGGCAAGGTTTCTTCCGACATCAAGACCACGCTTTCTGAAATCGGCATTTCACCCAAAATTCTCAGAAAGATCGCAGTTGCCAGCTATGAATCCGAGATCAACCTGATCATTCATGCATATGGCGGCAAAGTTTACCTGGATGTCGGTGATGACGGCTATATCTCACTGGTGTTCAAGGATCCGGGTCCCGGTATTCCGGACCTGGAAAAAGCATTGACGCCCGGCTGGAGCACTGCCAGTGAAAAAGCCCGCGGAATGGGCTTTGGCGCCGGTATGGGTCTGCCCAATATTCAGCGTGTCACCGATGACTTCCATATTGAGTCTTCACCGGAAGGCACAACACTGAAACTGGGCTTCAGGGCTGCGGTATGAGAAAGAGTGTTGTCCACTATACCCTGGAGAGATGCATCCGGTGCATGAAGTGCGTCAAGGCATGTCCGACAAGCGCACTGTCCATGTCGGATGACAGGGTCATCATCGATCAGAAGCGATGCATCAACTGCGGCCGCTGCATCATGGCATGCCATAACCGCGGCATCCTTGCGCAGGGATCGACACTCGATGACATTGAAAATTACGACTATACGATTTGTCTGGTGCCCGGTGCTCTGGTCAGCCATTGCGCTTCGCTGGAAGAGGCGGAAGATCTCTTCCATGCCATAAGGCTGCTTGGCTTTGATGAAGTGGTGGATATCACCCAGTACACGGCGCTGCACCTGAAAGAAGTATCTCTTCTGGCCGAGGAGAATGAAGGGGATCCCTATATCGCCTCATTCTGTCCGGTCATTGCCAGACTGATTCAGAATTCGCACAAATCGCTGCTCGATGCGCTGCTGCCGGTTAAAAACTGCTCGGAAATCGCGGCCATGGATCTGCGAAAGAAATATGCCCATATCAAAAACCTCGGCATCTTCAATCTGTGTGAATGCGAATCCAAGCTCGAACTGGCCAAATATCCTTACGGCAATCCTCAATATGAGGTTGACCATGCGCTTGCGCTCACCGATATCTTCCCTTTGATCCGCAAAAACATGCATAAGGGAAGGGATCCTGTATCCTTCTGCAAGGAAGGCCTGCAGGTATGCAATCCCCACCGCATTGTGCGTCAGGACGGTTTCCTGATCGCGGACGGGTTTGACAAGGTGTGCACGGTGCTGGATATGGCTGAGTTCGGACTGCTGAATGAATTCAGACTGCTGATTCTGTATCCGTGCTTCAACGGATGCATCGGCGGCCATATGCTTTGGGGCAACAGCTTCTTAGCAACCAACAACATCGACGCCCTGACTGCGAAAAACACCAAACCGGCAGCGGATCTGCCGTTTGAGGAACTCTATACCGATGAGTTCGCAAAGGATGACGATGACAAGCGATCGTTTATGGAGAGAACAAGATTCTTCAAAGCGGTCAATGAGGAATTTGAACGTCTTCCCGGCTATGACTGCTCGGCCTGCGGCATGCAGACATGCAGAATCATGGCGGAGGAGATCGTCAAGGGAAACAGAACGGAAGACGACTGCAGGGTAATGAAAACCCTGAAGGAGACGGCACAATGACAATCACGGAACTGATTGAAAAAACAGGATGGAAACTCTCCACGCCTTCGCTGTCCACCGACATTGAAATCAAAGGCGCATATTGCGGAGATCTGCTCAGCTGGGTCATGGGAAACGGTGAGCCGCAGCAGGCATGGATCACCGTCCAGGTTCACGCCAATGTGATCGCGGTGGCGCTGCTCAGAGAGTTCTCATGCATTATCGTGGCGGATGGCGCCAACGTGACGGCTGAATTCGCGGCCAAAGCGGAAGCGGAAGAGCTCGTCGTGCTGGAAAGCGACATGCCCGTCTTCGAGAGTGCGAAGAAGCTCGTTGAGTTAGGAATCTGATATGTTTTACGATCTGCA
Organism: Erysipelotrichaceae bacterium NK3D112; assembly: GCA_000701725.1. GTDB lineage: Bacteria > Bacillota_I > Bacilli_A > Erysipelotrichales > Erysipelotrichaceae > Bulleidia. Next base: position 178,460 of record JNJQ01000003.1, on the reverse strand, counting down.
CATGCACAGCTGTCTGTCGCCCTGTGCGGAAGACGCCATGACGCCGAACAATATCTGCAACATGGCATTCATCAAAGGCCTTGATCTGATTGCCGTTACCGATCACAACTCGACCAAAAACCTTCCCGCGGTTGATAAGGTCGCTTCATCCATCGGTCTGAAACTGCTGTATGGATGCGAGCTTGAAACCAGTGAGGAAGTGCATGTTCTGGGGCTGTTCAACACCCTGGAAAAAAGTCAGAAATTTCAGGAATGGATCGACTCGAAAATGCCAAATGTTCCCAATGATGAGGAATATTTCGGATATCAGTGGATCATGAATGAAAGGGACGAGAAGATCGGCGATGAGAAAAGGCTTCTGCTGGTTTCTCTGAATGCGACACTTGAGGAAACAACCGATGCGGTGCACGCGTATGGGGGAAGGGTGATCCTTGCCCATGTGCTGGACCGTGCCAACTCCGTTACCCATCAGCTCGGCTTCATCCCGATGGATCTGCCCTATGACGGGCTGGAAGTCAAAAGCGATGAGCAGAGACTGAGAGTGATCGCATCCAACCCTTGGGTCACTGAGGACTCAACCAACTGGTTCATCGATTCAGATGCGCATTATCTGACCGATATCAATGAGCCGGATCATTTCCTCAGGGATTCCGTTTTCAAAAAACTGTGGGGTGATGAATTATGATGGAAGATCTCGCCATGCACATTCTGGAAATCCTGATGAACAGCATCAAGGCAGGCGCAAGCCTGATCACGCTGAAAATCAGGGACAGCTTCAATGATGATGTGATCGCATTCACCATTGAGGACAACGGCAAAGGAATGGATGAGGAAATGGTGAAGAAGGCTGCCGATCCGTTCACCACTTCCAGAACAACCCGCCGCATCGGTATGGGTCTGGCCTTTATGAAAGGCCTGGCTGAAACATGCGGAGGAGAATTCAATATACAGAGCACACCCGGAAAGGGAACCATCGTCTCGGCTTCGGTCCAGAAGCTCAACATCGACACGCCGGAACTCGGCAACATCGGTGAAATGATGATGGAATCCGTCCAGTCAAACGAAGCGATTGACTACGTGCTCGATTATTCGACCGATTACGGTCAGTTTGTCTTTGATTCCCGGATCATTAAAGAGGAGCTGGCAGGGGTAAGCCTGCTGGAACCGGAAATTCTGATCTGGATTAAAGAATACATTAACCAGGGAATTGAACAGGCTAAGGAGGACACACAACAATGAAAAGCTTGGAAGATCTCAAGAAGATGCGTGAAGCAGCCCTGAAGAAGGTTGAAATGCGTGAAGGCGGCAAGGACTTCCGTGTTGTCGTCGGTATGGCGACTTGCGGTATCGCAGCCGGCGCAAGACCTGTGCTGAACCGTCTTGTTGAGGAAACTGCAAAAAATGATTACAACTGCGTTGTAACACAGACAGGATGCATCGGTATGTGCGTTTACGAACCGATCGTTGAAGTATTCGGCAAGGATGGCGACCATACAACTTATGTGCATGTTGATCCAGAGAAGGCAGTCCGTATTCTGAAAGAACACATTGGTGAAGGCAAGGTTGTTGAGGAGTATACTGTCGAAGCTGCAAGGAAAGCGGATGGTAACGTTTAATGCCCAACTATCGTACTAATATTCTCTGCTGTGCAGGTACAGGCTGTACTGCCAGCAGCTCAGCACTGATCTTTGACCGCTTCAACGAAGTGCTCAAGGAATACGGCCTCGACAGTGAAGTCAACGTCGTCAAGACCGGCTGCTTCGGCTTATGCCAGAAGGGCCCGATCGTCGCCGTTTATCCGGATCAGGTTTTCTACAGCCATGTCAAGGTTGAGGATGTCGACCGCATCGTTGCGGAGCACATCTACAAGGGACGTGTTGTCACTGATCTGCAGCTGTCCGATGAAGACCTTGAAACAAAGGAAAAGATCCTTGATATCAACAAGATCAAGTTCTATGAAAAGCAGAAGAGAATCGCTCTGAGAAACTGCGGCAAGATCAATCCGGAAGACATCAGCGAATATGTCGCGATGGACGGCTACGCAGCTCTCGGTAAGGTTCTGACTGAAATGACACCGCAGCAGGTCATCGATGAAATCAAGGCTTCCGGACTCAGAGGCCGCGGCGGTGCCGGTTTCCCGACAGGTGTCAAATGGCAGTTCCAGAAGGATCAGCCGGGCGATGAAAAGTATGTCATCTGCAACGCCGACGAAGGCGACCCCGGTGCATTCATGGACCGTTCCATTCTCGAAGGCGACCCTCATGCAATCCTCGAAGGCATGGCCATCATGGGTTATGCGGTAGGCGCGCATCACGGTTATATCTACATCCGTGCGGAATATCCGATCGCGGTTGAACGTCTGAACATTGCCATCAAGCAGGCGCATGAATACGGCCTGCTCGGCAAGAACATCTTCGAATCCGGTTTTGACTTTGACATCGAGCTCAGACTCGGTGCCGGCGCATTCGTCTGCGGTGAAGAGACAGCTCTGATCTCCTCCATCGAAGGCAAGCGCGGTATGCCGAATCCGAAACCGCCGTTCCCGGCTGTTTCCGGTGTCTGGGGCAAACCGACCAGCATCAACAACGTTGAAACCCTGGCCAACATTGCCCAGATCATCAACAACGGCGCTGACTGGTACGCTTCCATGGGTACTGAAAAGTCCAAGGGAACAAAGGTATTCGCGCTCGGCGGAAAGATCAAGAACACAGGTCTGGTTGAAATCCCGATGGGAACAACCCTGCGTGAAATCATCTATGAAATCGGCGGCGGCTGCCCTGACAACAAGGCGTTCAAGGCTGTTCAGACCGGCGGACCTTCCGGCGGCTGTCTGACAGAAAAAGAACTCGACACACCGATCGATTACGACAACCTCGTGGCTGCCGGCTCGATGATGGGCTCTGGCGGTATGATCGTCATGGACGAGGACAACTGCATGGTCGACATCGCGAAGTTCTACATGGAATTCATCTGCGACGAATCCTGCGGCAAGTGCTCACCGTGCCGTATCGGTACCAAGAGACTGCTCGAAATGCTCACCAAGATTACAGAAGGTGAGGGAACTCTCGAAATGCTCGATGAGATGGAAGCTCTGTGCAATGAGATCAAGGATACAGCTCTCTGCGGACTTGGCCAGACAGCACCGAACCCGATTCTCTCCACACTTTCTCACTTCCGTGATGAGTATATCGCTCACATCGTTGACAAGAAGTGCCCGGCCGGCGTCTGCAAGAAGCTGCTCACTTACACAATCGATCCTGACAAGTGCCGCAAGTGCTCCATGTGCGCACGCAACTGTCCGGTTGACGCAATCAAGGGCGTTCCGGGCAAGGAACCGTATGTCATCGATACAGATAAGTGCATCAAGTGCGGTACATGTATCACTTCCTGCCGCTTCGGTGCAGTTGAAAGAAAGTAAGAGGATGGAACAATCATGACAACTGTAAATTTAAAGATTAACGGCCGTGCTGTCACAGCCGAAGCGGGAATGACTGTTCTGGAGGCCGCCCGTGCAAACGGCATCTACATCCCGACTCTCTGCTATCTCAAGGACATCAACAAATCCGGTGCCTGCCGTGTCTGCCTGGTTGAAGTTGCCAGAGCAAGAACACTGTTAAGCGCCTGCACAACTCCGGTTTCCGAGGGAATGGAAGTCTTCACAAACAGCGAAAGAGCGCTCAGAGGAAGAAGAAATTCCGTCGAACTGATCATGTCCAACCACAACAAGAACTGCCTGTCATGCAAGAGAAACCAGAACTGCGAACTGCAGAGACTCTGCGAAGAGCTCGGCGTGCGCGAGAACAAGTATGAAGGCGAACATACAGCTCCGACATTTGAGGACGCTTCCTACGGTATCGTCAGAGACACATCCAAGTGTGTTCTCTGCGGCAGATGCATTGAAACCTGCAAGAAGGTACAGGGACTCGGTATCCTCGGTCTTGAGAACAGAGGCTTCAAGACCATCGTCGGTCCTGTCTACAACTCCTCATTCAATGATGTCAACTGCATGCAGTGCGGACAGTGCGTCACAGCCTGCCCGGTCGGCGCTCTGACTGAGAAGGAAGACATCCATGATGTCATCAAGGCTCTCAATGACCCGACAAAGACTGTCATCGTTCAGACTGCTCCGGCTGTCAGAGCTTCCCTTGGTGAAGAATTCGGCATGCCGATCGGCTCCAGAGTCACCGGCAAGATGGTCGCTGCTCTGAAGGCCTGCGGTTTCGACCGTGTCTATGACACAAACTTCGGTGCCGACCTGACAATCATGGAAGAAGGCAACGAACTGCTCGAAAGAATCACTCATGGCGGAACACTGCCGATGTTCACATCCTGCTCACCGGGCTGGATCAAGTACATTGAATATCAGTATCCGGAACTGCTGCCGCATCTGTCCACCTCCAAGAGCCCGCACATGATGTTCGGTGCGATTGCGAAGACATATTGGGCAAAGAACAAGGGCGTTGATCCGAAGGACATCTATGTTGTCTCCATCATGCCCTGCATCGCCAAGAAGTCAGAAATCAAGAGACCGGAATGCAAGACCGGTGAATATGTCGATGTCGATGCTGTTCTGACAACCCGTGAATGCGGACGTCTGATCAAGATGTTCGGCGTTGACTGGGATGAGCTCGAAGACGACACATTCGATCAGGATCTGCTCGGTGACTACACCGGTGCGGGCGTCATCTTCGGCGCAACCGGCGGCGTTATGGAAGCTGCCCTGAGAACTGTCAAGCAGAAGCTCGACGGCAAGAAGCTCGAAAAGGTTGACTTTGAGGCATGCCGCGGTATGGCAGGCGTCAAGGAAGCTGAGATCGATCTCAACGGCACAAAGATCTGGATTGCCATCACTTCATCCATGAGCGCTGCAAAGCCGCTTCTTGAAGAAGTCAAGGCTGGCACATCCAAGTACACATTCATCGAAGTCATGGGATGCCCTGGCGGATGCATCAACGGCGGCGGCCAGTCCATCGTTCCTTCCAAAGTGAAGAACGGCAAGCTCGGCTACGGCTACAAGGAACTCCGTATGAAGGCTCTCTATGATGAGGACGAAATGATGGAACTCAGAGTTTCCAGCGACAACGTGCAGATTCAGCAGCTGTACAATGACTTCCTCGGAACACCGGGAAGCGAACTCGCTGAGGAGCTCCTCCACACAAGCTATTCACCGAAGAAACCCTTCAACATTCTCGGTTAATGAATTCTGAAAGACTCCGGTCATCGCACCGGAGTCTTTCATTTGTTGTAAAATATAACCATGTTCATGGACGCGCTGAATATGACCATGCATATCTTCTGCATGGTTCTGATGATTGCCCTGATCGTTTCGCAGCTGCTCAGGAAGATGAATGATCTGCAGAACCGGCTTTTTTTAGTTGTATTAATCATCATGTTTTTTACTATCGGCGGCGACTGGGGTGTGCATTTCCTTGATGCCCGCGGTTATGGTCCGGGTATTGTGTATACCGTCAAAACAGCGGTTGTAATCCTCAATGCGGTACAGTATCCGGTTCTGTTTCTCTATCTTCTGATGAATGAGGCAGATGAAAAGGCGCCGTTTCAGAAGTCAATGCATATTATACTGAGCGCATCCGCCATCAGTCTCTCAGCGATCATTCTCTATCTGCTCATTCCTTTATGGAGCAATCCCGTTTTTACTTCGGTGTTTGCGGATGAGACAACCGGATATCTGTTTTTCAGCAAGCTGGCCATCCTGATCGAACATCTTCTTCTGGCAGGTTTTGTGTCAAGTCAGAAGGGAAAATATCTGATTTACGGAAAACAGGTGTTTTACTATGCCCTGACGATGATATTCACGGCAGTGATCGATATCGGCTTTACGAACTTTGATTTCTGCTGTGCGGTATCCGTTCTGACCGTATTGAGCATTTATCTGAATTTCCAGCTGAATACGGAGAAACGGATGGAATCGAGCAAACTGAGCCTGCTCAACTCGCGCATATTTCTGATTCTCAGCAAGATCAGTCCCGATCTTGTCAGTGATGTTCTCAAAGAGATCGAAACGCTCTGTCAGCAGGATACCGAAAAGGCGCAGAATGCCATATCTCTGCTCAGCGATTACCTTCGGGGCAGTATTGAGCGGATTGATACGAATGACATGATTCCCTTTGATGAGGAGCTGGATCATGTGCAGAAATATGTGGAACTGATCAGGCTTACCGACACATCATTCAGTGTCCGCTATGATCTGAAATACATCGGCTTCTTTGTGCCGGTGCGCACGGTATGTCCGCTGGTTGAGGAATTTGACGAAGGAGGAATCGCGGAACAGCGGGAAAAGACATGCGTGCGGATCAGCACGCAGCGGCAGGGCAATGCATGCATCGTGGATGTGAGCGGACCTGCGCGCACCCATATTCATGATATGAAGTCTGCAATGACCCATTATGAAACGATCAGTGCGAGGCTGTCGCAGTTTGAGGGCACCTCATTGAGGCTGTACTGCACAAGAGAAGGGATTCTGCACGCGGTGGCCTGCTATCCCTTGAAAAGGAAGGTGAAAGATGATGCATGATTACGCAATGTACATCACCCTTTACACCGGCTCCCTGATCGTGGAGCTTGAGATGCTTTACTCCGCCCTGCGCATGAATGCAAAGACAAAGGAATTAAGCAAATTCACGCGTCTGTTATATGTGTATACCGCCGGCGCTCTCTGCGCTCTGATTATGACATTCACGCAGGGAAGGCAATGGACTTATGCGCACGCCGTCATGGAACTGGCAGGCTTATTGGTATATCTGCTTCTGGCATACGGAAGTCCGCTGTTTATTTCATATCTCTGCGGTGCCAGAAGAAGTGATTTTTCCCATGTCTCCTTAAGGTCAGTGCTGCTGAATACGATCTATATTCTTTCGGCAGTGATGGTGCTGTTCAATCTGATCAATCTGTATACAGGCTGGATCTATGCGATCAGCGCGGATAACCGCATTCTTCCTGGAAGATTCTTCACCGCCAACGAATGCATTGTGATGATCCAGATGGTGCTCATGATGATCCTGGTCGCCATTCATCCCAATATCAGATTCAAGAAACATGATCTCTGGCTGATTGCCTTTCTGCTGTTTTCGGCTTCCGCTCTGTCCGTATTCAAGAACCGCACGGGATATCTCTATCCGATCAGGGCACTGTCGCTTCTGCTGGTATATGCTAATGTGCATCTGGAGAATGAACATATCATTCGCCAGAATGAGATCGAACTGCGTCAGAACAGGCTTTCATTTCTGATCGGACAGATCCAGCCGCACTTTGTCTTCAATGTCCTTAACACCATCTACTATCTCTGTGATACGGACAGTGAGACGGCGCTGCAGGCAACCAGGAATTTCCGTCTGTTCCTGGAAAATTCAATCCAGAACACCGACGCAAAGGAAACCGTTCCGTTTGAAGAGGAGCTCGAATATGTGACGCATTATACGGATCTCGAGAAACTGCGCTTTGATCAGATCGAGATCATCCATGACATCCGCACATCCGATTTCCGGATTCCTCCTTTGACCGTGCAGCCGTTAGTTGAAAATGCGATCCGTCACGGATTAAGAGAGACGGAAAGGGGAACGGTCATCATTTCCGCATATCGTGACGCAGACGGGTATGTCGTTGAAGTGAAGGATGACGGCATCGGATATGTCGACCGGCCCAAAAATGACGGCAGAAGACATGTCGGCATTGAGAATGTGCGCAACCGGCTTTCGATCATATCCGGCGCGAAGCTGAGCATTGAAGCCCTTCATCCCAGGGGCACATGTGCGAGAATCACCATTCCATATACTGAAAAAGGATACCGGCGTGCGGATTGAGCACACTGATATCCTTCTTTTAAATCTGAAATAATGAATGATCAGAAGAGTTTCTTCACTTCATTCACAGCATCTTCAATGGCAACTTCGACTGAATCGCCGATTCTCGGCTTCAGTTCAACCTTGCCGTCCTTGACACCGCGGCCGACTGTGATTCTGTAAGGAATACCGATCAGTTCCATATCCTTGAACTTGACGCCAGGTCTTTCCTCACGGTCATCGAGAATGACTTCGATGCCGGCTGCCTGAAGTTCATCATGGAGCTTGTTGGCAATGGCAACCTGCTGTTCATCCTTCATGGAGATGATCACGATCGCAACCTGATAAGGTGCGAGATCCTTCGGCCAGTTGATGCCGTTTTCATCGACATTCTGCTCAGCGAGTGCAGCCATCGCACGGGCCGGGCCGATGCCGTAGCTTCCCATCCAGACATACTGCAGCTGGTTGTTGGAATCAAGGTACTGCAGATCAAGCGCCTTGGCATACTTTGTGCCGAGCTTGAATGTGTTGCCGACTTCAATGCCATGGGCGAAGTGAACGCGTCCGCCGCAGACAGGGCAGATATCGCCATCCTGGATATTGCGCAGATCCGCGACCTTGGAGGCTTTGAAATCGCGCTGATTGACACCGGTATAGTGATATCCGGTCTTGTTGGCGCCGGTGACGAAGTTGTACATATGGGCAACTTCCTCATCCATGATCAGCTCGCAGCCGATGCCCACCGGACCGGCAAAGCCGATATCCGCATTGGTAACCTTGACGACTGTTTCCGGATCAGCAAGCTCGACATTGGCTGCGCCATAGAGCTTTCTGAGCTTGACCTCATTGACATCACGGTCGCCTCTGACCATGACCGCAACCGGTGTGCCGTCGATGTTGTAGATCAGTGTCTTGACAAACTTCTTGACATCTCTGTGCAGGAAGTCAACAACTTCCTCGATCGTTCTGGAGTTGGGTGTCTCAACGAGTGTGAGCTCTTCCAGTGTGTCCTCAACCGAAGCAAGTTCCGGTTTTGCGGCACAGACTTCGATATTGGAGGAGAGACCGCAGTCATCGCAAAGCACCAGAATGTCTTCGCCAAGCGGTGCGAGCGCCTGGAATTCTTCGGAGAGCAGACCGCCCATGACACCGGTATCGGCACGGACGATTCTGTATTCCAGATGAAGTCTGTCCATGATGTTTTTATAAGCGTTGAACTGTTTCTGATAGGAAACATCCAGTCCCGCCTCATCCTTGTCGAATGTGTAGGCATCCTTCATGATGAATTCACGGACACGGATCAGACCGTATCTCGGACGGGGCTCATCGCGGAACTTTGTCTGCAGCTGATAGAGCGAGAAGGGCATGTCCTTGTAGGAGCGGATCTGCATCTTCGCGGCAATCGCAAACAGTTCCTCATGGGTGGGGCCAAGTACATAGGGCTGTCCCTTGCGGTCCTTGAGGGAGAACATGGAGGCACCGAAGCCGTCACGTCTTCCGCTGGCAATATAGACATCCTCCGGAATCAGTGCGGGCATCAGAAGTTCCTGGCTGTCTGCCTTTTCCATCTCATCGCGGATGATCGCTTCGATCTTCTGCAGGATTCTCCATCCCAGCGGCAGCATCATATAGCAGCCGGCAGAGCTCTTTTTGATCATGCCTGCGCGCACAAGCATGTTTGAACTGACTGAATCCTCATCTTTCACATTTTCCCTGAGGGTAAAAAAGTAGCTGTTTTTTAAGCGCATATAAGCTTTCTCCTGTTTCCGATTGATTATAACATGAACCATATCATCGTGATGAAAAAACCTGTGCAAACCGAGCTTTACATCCCGTTTTAAGTTGATATAATGAATAAAATTCAAAAGAGGAGGAATACGCCGATGGCAAGATATTGCAGTGAACCTTCACATACATTCAGTGAGTATCTTCTGATCCCGGGTTATACATCCGAAGAGAATATCCCCGACAACGTTTCGCTCAAAACACCGCTCGTCAAATTCAGAAAAGGGGAGGAGCCTGCGATTTCCCTTAATATCCCGATGGTATCCGCTGTCATGCAGTCGGTATCCGGTGACAGACTGGGTATCGCCCTTGCCAAGGAAGGCGGCATGTCATTCATTTTCGGCTCCCAGTCGATCGCATCCCAGGCTGCGATGGTCGCCAAAGTCAAGAATCACAAGGCAGGCTTTGTTGTTTCCGATTCCAACCTGACGCCATCCATGACCCTCAATGATGTGCTCGCACTGAAAAAGGAGAGCGGACACTCCACCATGGCGGTCACTGATGACGGAACTGCCAACGGTAAACTGCTCGGTGTTGTCACAAGCAGAGACTACCGTATTTCCAGAATGAGCGGCAATGAGCCGGTTGAGACATTCATGACACCGCGTGAGAAGCTGGTTGTCGGCTCAACAGGCAACACACTGTCCGAATGCAATGACATCATCTGGGACAACAAGCTCAACGCGCTGCCGATTGTCGATGATGAGGACCATCTGGCTTACTTCGTATTCCGCAAGGACTATGATTCCCATAAGGAAAATCCCAACGAACTGCTCGATGATGAGAAGAGACTGCTCGTCGGTGCGGGCATCAACTCCCGCGACTATGCGGAGCGTGTGCCGGCGCTTGTCAACGCAGGCGTTGACTGTCTGGTCATTGACTCCAGCGAAGGCTACAGCTGCTGGCAGGCAAGCACCATCAAATGGGTGCGCGACACTTATGGCGATTCCGTCAAGATCGGTGCCGGCAATGTGGTCGACGGCGAAGGTTTCCGCTTCCTTGCGGATGCAGGCGCAGACTTCGTCAAGATCGGCATCGGCGGCGGTTCCATCTGCATCACCCGTGAGACAAAGGGCATCGGCCGCGGTCAGGCGACAAGCGTCATTGAAGTGGCTGCGGAAAGAGACAAATACTTCGAAGAGACAGGCATCTACATTCCGATCTGCTCAGACGGCGGCATCGTATATGACTACCACATCACACTCGCGCTGGCGATGGGTGCGGACTTCGTGATGCTGGGAAGATATTTCTCAAGATTCGAAGAGGCACCGGGCGAAAAGCTCGTTGTCAACGGACACACTGTCAAGGAATACTGGGGCGAAGGTTCCGCCAGAGCCCGCAACTGGGCAAGATATGACCTTGGCCAGGGCAAGAAGCTTTCCTTTGAGGAAGGTGTTGATTCCTATGTTCCTTATGCCGGTCTGCTCAAGGACAATGTCGCAATGACAACCCTCAAGATCAAGAGCACCATGTGCAACTGCGGTGCGCTCACCATTGAAGAGCTGCAGAAGAAGGCTAAGCTCACACTGGTCTCCTCAACAAGTATTGTCGAGGGCGGCGCTCACGACGTGCAGGTTAAAAACAGCGGCGAATCAATTAAATAAACAACGGAAATGTCATGGAAATCCATGGCATTTTTGTTTTTATATAAGCAAAGAAAAAACCGGATGATTTCCGGTTATCCGTGTCCGAGGGACTTCACTTTCGCCTTATGGGCAATGCGGTATTCTGCGACCTGCTTTTTCAGATCCGCAAACACCGCTTTCTCTCCGCGCTTTGCGATATCGCGCAGAATGGCCTCAAGGGCAGCCGCTGTCTTTTCATGCATATAGAAGCGGTCGTTTCTGCTGAGATAGTATTCCAGAGCCGAGGCATTCGTATATTTTTCCTTCTGATAGACCTTGCAGGCGGCAACCCGGTCGCACACCATTTCGACAAGACAGTCAAAGGGCATCTCAAGGGGCACCCATTTGCCGTCGATCATATCGTACCAGTATTCCCAGTGATGCCTGTTTCTTCCCTTGTGGTGGAGCCATCCTTCCGAGTAGCCGAAATGTTCCTTTTCATACATGTAAGGGGATCTTGTTCCCTGAAAATAGCGGACTGACACATTGAACTCGGCAGGGCTGTATTTGGAGAGATCATGTCTGATTCCGGCCAGGGGAATTCCGCATGCGAAACAGTTTTTCATCACCTCGTAACGATGGGTGTCAACGGTATGCAGATGCAGAAATAACCGCTTGAAATAAGGCATTTTTGTCGTATCATTGTTCATGCAGTTATTTTAGCAGACTATTTGGGTTTGACAACATTTCCCAGTGCTTTGTGCTTATGGTAAAATAACGTGGGAGACTTCATATGAACCGACATGAACAAAGAGAAAAAGCCATGGTCACCGTCTATCAGTACCTTCTGGTACCCCGTGATCTCAATGAGCTGATTGAAAATGAATATGAAATGAAGCCTGAGGAAATCGATCCGTATTTTCATGATGTGATCTTCAAGGCTGTGGAAAACACCGAACGCTATGGCGGATACATCACCAATGTCCTGAAAGAAGGCTGGAACTTCGCCAGACTCGGCTATATTGAAAAAGCGATCCTGCTCAACGGATGCGCTGAGTTTGATCTCAGGCAGATCGAAGCTGCCGTCATCATCGATGAATCGGTTGAGATGGCAAAGAAATACTGTGATGAGGATACCTACAAACTGATCAACAGTGTTCTGGATATTATATGAGTGAAAGAAGAATCATCCCCGTATCCAGGCTCGTCGGCTATGTGCGATCATACCTTGAGAATGATCCGGTATTGACCGGTGTGCTTGTGGAAGGGGAAATCTCCAATCTGAGACAGCCTTACAGCGGCCACTGGTATTTCTCGCTCAAGGACGCAAACGCATCTTTAAGCTGCGTCATGTTTGCCTCAAGCAACCGCAATGTGCGCTTTCCGGTGAGAAACGGCATGAAGGTTGTGGTCAGGGGAAATGTCAGTGTGTATCCCGCCCAGGGAACATTGCAGCTGGTGGTAAATGCGATGCGGGAAAGCGGCATCGGGGATCTGTACCGGCAGCTGGAGCTGCTGAAGCAGAAGCTCTCAAATGAAGGACTGTTTGACCCCGCGCATAAGAAACCGCTGCCGCCTTATCCGATGGATATCGCCCTTGTGACCGGCAACAACACCGCCGCCCGCGAGGACGTGCTGATCACATTTGCCAAAAGATGGCCGGTTGCGAAGATTACTGAATATCCGTGCCCTGTACAGGGAATGGACGCGGCACCGAAAATCATTGAGGCTCTGCGTAAGGCGGATCAGGGAAATCATCAGCTGATTCTTCTGGTCAGAGGCGGAGGTTCGATTGAGGATCTCTGGTGTTTCAATGATGAGAATCTCGGCAGGATGATCTATGCCATGAATACGCCGGTGATTACCGGAATCGGTCATGAAATCGACTTCACGATCGCCGATTTCACCGCTGATTTCAGAGCCAACACGCCTACCGGCGCTGTGGAGGCATCAACCCCTGATATTCATGAAGTGCATCAGGCCCTTGAAAACAGGCTTGCGCGCATGCAGGCGGTTGTGAACAGACGGATGAGTGTGGCAAGACAGCGCTATGAAAGAAGCGCGGCCCATCCGGTTATGAACTATCCGGAAAGACTGATCAGCGATCAGTCGATGCGGCTTGATTATGTGAGGGAACGCCTGATGAAAGGCGCCGATTCCGTGACTTACGCAAGAAGTTCATTCAATGATCTGGCATCGAGGCTTTCCCATGATATGAACGCTTATACCAGACAGCTTCATGCGGATATCATTGAAAACCGCATGCGGATGAACCATGCCCTGAGTGCAGAGATGAGCAATGAACATAACAGACTCGATGCTCTGCAGAAGGCATTATTGAACAATGCGGCCCACGGCAACGAGATTGCCCGCACCCGGATTGCAAGAAACAGCGCACTGCTGGATGCCTATTCGCCGCTTAAGGTGCTTGGCAGAGGCTACGGTATCGTCATGCATGATGAAAAGAGCGTGCGCTCGGTGCATGATGTCAATACCGGTGAAGAGATTGTTGTGCGCCTGGCGGACGGCAGACTGAGGGCCGGTATAACGGGAAAAGAGGTAACAGATGAGCACTGATAAAAAGGAAATGACATTTGAGCAGTCCATGGGACGGCTGGAAGAGATTGTCCGTCTGCTTGAAACAAATGAGCAGCCTCTGGATGAGACCATCCGTCTTTTTGAAGAAGGACTGCATCTTGTGAAAAGCTGCGATCAGACCCTGAAGTCATTTGAAAACAAGGTCAATGATCTGCTTGCGAAGAACCGTGAGGATGACAATGGAACGCTTTGAGAAACTTCTGGACAATTATATCGATCAATTGCCTGAAAGCCGTGTCAGGGAGGCGATGCGCTATTCTCTGCTGGCCGGGGGCAAAAGAGTCCGTCCTTTGCTGCTGTATACTGCTTTGCAGGGATATGGCATCAATGAGGAAAAGGGCGATCCCTTTGCGGCAGCTCTGGAAATGATTCATACCTATTCACTGATTCATGATGATCTTCCTGCGATGGACAATGACGATCTGAGAAGGGGCAGACCGACATGCCATAAGCAGTTTGACGAGGCCACAGCGATTCTGGCCGGGGACGGTCTTTTGACCTATGCGTTTGAAGTCGCTTCATCCGCAGACACGGATGACCATACTCGGCTTGGCTGCGTGAATGTTCTTGCGCGCATGGCGGGAGCCGGCGGTATGGTGCTCGGACAGGATCTTGACATGAATGAGATCGAGGGCATCACCGCATGGGAGGATCTCAAAAGGATTCACCACAACAAGACCGGCTGCCTTCTGTCAGCGCCGCTCATGATGGCATGTGTGATTGCGGATCATGAAGCGGATATGGAAAAGTGGCATGAGCTCGGGGAAAAGCTCGGCCTCGCATTCCAGGTGCAGGATGACATCATGGATATCCGTCTGACACCGGAACAGTTCGGCAAAAGCACATCTGACGAAAACAACGACAAGGTTACAAGCGTAAGGCTTCTGGGGATAGATGAAGCTGAATACCTCATGAACAGACTTTATGAGGAATGCATGAAGATGGCGGACACATTCAGCGGCTTTGATTCACGTGCGTTGAAGGATCTGATCGAAAAAATCAAAACACGCACGAATTAGGAGGCGCTATGGATCTCTACAGCATCAAGAATCCGGAATTTCTGAAATCGATGAGCGAAAAGGAACTCGAATCGCTCAGCCATGAGATCCGGAACTTCCTGATCGAAAACATATCAAAAACCGGCGGTCATCTGGCCAGCAACCTTGGCGTTGTTGAGCTGACGGTCGCTCTTCATTATGTCTTTGACTCTCCGCGTGACAGGATTTTCTTTGACGTCGGCCATCAGAGCTATGTTCATAAAATCCTGACCGGCCGGGCGGATCAGTTTCCGACATTAAGACACTATCATGGTCTTTCCGGCTTCCAGAAACGCAAGGAGAGTATCCATGATGTATGGGAGGCGGGACACAGTTCCACCTCACTTTCAGCGGCTCTTGGAATGGCGGTTGCGCGTGATCTCTCCCATGAGAATTTCCATGTGATTCCGGTGATCGGGGATGGCGCTCTTTCCAGCGGTATGGCCCTGGAAGCGCTCAATGAAATCGGCAGCGAACGCAAGAACATGATCATTGTCTTCAATGACAACAAGATGTCAATCTCACGCAATGTGGGCGGACTGACTTCCGGTTTCTCAAGACTGCGCAGCTCAAAGTCATATACAAAGATCAAGGCGGGCATGAAGAAGAACCTGCGTTCCAATTCATTCGGCAGCACCGTTTACACCGCTTTGAAAACATTCAAGGACACCGTGCGCAATGCGGTCATTGACGGCGGTGTGTTTGAGGAATTCAATGTTGATTATATCGGTCCGGTTGACGGACACAATCTGCATGATCTGATCCAGGTGTTCAGCGCGGCAGCCGAACATGAAGGCCCGATCGTCGTTCATGTGATCACCCAGAAAGGCAGAGGATACGCACCCTGTGAATCCGACCGTGAAGGCAAATGGCATGGCGTCGGACCGTTTGATATCGCCACCGGCAGACCGCTCTCATCCATTCCCGAAGGCTATGCGGCATACAGCCAGTTCATTGCCGATCAGGTGGAGCATCTCGCCGATGAAAATGAAAATATCGTCGCGATCACGCCGGCCATGATGACCGGCAGCTCACTGCAGAAATTCTTTGCGAAATATCCGACCCGCAGCTTCGACTGCGGCATTGCCGAGGAACATGCGGCAACCTTCGCGGCAGGTCTTGCGATCAGCGGCAAGCGTCCGTTCTTAGCGATTTACAGCTCTTTCCTGCAAAGAGCATATGATCAGATCAATCATGATATCTGCCGCATGGATCTGCCGGTTGTGATCGGCATTGACCATGCCGGACTGGTCGGGGATGACGGGGAAACCCATCACGGTGTCTTTGACATCGGTATTCTGAGACCGCTTCCCAACATGATCATCGCCCAGCCCAAAGACGCAAGCGAGGCCAGGGATCTGATCCGGACCGCCTTCAGCCAGAAGCATCCGTTTGCGATCCGCTTCCCCAAAGGAACTGTGGCTGTGAACCAGATGCGTGAAGAGGAAGACATCCGCATCGGCACATGGACAAAGCACAATGACCATCCGGACAACAAGGTATGCATTCTGACCTATGGCGATCTGGTTGACACGGTGCTTGAAAAAGTCAGAGTGAACGATCTGCCTGTGACCGTCGTCAACTGCCGTTTCTTCAAACCGCTGGATACTTCGATGATCGAGGAGCTTGCGGAAAGCGGCATGAAACTGATCGTTTACGAGTCAGATATGAAAGCGGGAGGACTGGCTTCGGCCATTCTTGAATATGCCTGTGATGAACAGATTCAGATTCATCTGAAGAGATTCGGAATTGATGATGAATATATTAGTCAGGGCAGCCTGAATCTGCTCAGAAAGGACATTCATATTGATCTTCCTTCGGTGCTTCGCGAAGCGCTGAAAGAAGGCCCGACGGCATAAATTTATGATCAGGAATCTCTATATCCAGAACTTCGTGCTGATTGACAGCCTGAATCTTGAATTTGAAAAAGGATTCAGCTCATTTACAGGTGAAACAGGAGCCGGCAAATCGGTGATGATCGACGCAATCTCTCTGCTTGCGGCGGAAAGAGCCAGCTCCTCTTTTGTCATGAAAGGAAAGGACCGCGCAATCATTGAGGGAACCTTTGACCTTTCCGATGACAACCATGCTTTATCGGTGCTGAATGATGCGGGTTTTGAAACCGACGGCACTGCCACCTTCACCCGTGAGATCAGCGCAAACGGCAAATCACTCGCGCGCATTGATCACCGCGTTGTGCCGCTGTCTTTGATGCGCAACGTGCTCTTAAGCCAGATTGACATCCACGGTCAAAGAGACAATGCCTATCTGCTCAATGTTTCATACCATGAGCATCTTCTGGATGAATTCCTGAACAACTCGGAAGTACTCAACAGGACAAAGGACGCCTGGCGCGTATATGACAGGCTCAGAAATGAGCGTGATGAGGCACTTGCGGAAACATATAACGAAAACGATCTTGAATTCCTCAGCCATCAGATCAGTGAAATCCGTGATGCGGATCTCAAGGAAGGGGAAGAAGAGGAGCTTGCGGAAAAAGAAAAGCAATACCGCTCTCTGCGTGCTTCCCTGGAAAAGCTCAATGCGGCATTTGCCATTTATGATGATGAGCTTTCCGGCAGCTTTTATGAGCTTAAGCGGATTGTCTCTTCGCTGGATGGGGAAATAACCGAAAGCATCGCTGAAACGGTCAGCGATTCCTATTACTCACTGAATGACGCGATGGAACAGCTGCGCGATTATCTGAATGCATATGATATGAGCGAAGAGGATATCAATGCGATTGAGGAAAGGCTGTTTACGATTCAGCGGCTCAAGCGCAAATACGGCAGAACAATCGAAGAGGTCAACCGCAAGGCGGAAGAGATGGAAGCGCAGGTAGAAATGATCACCCACCGCAGCGAATATCTTGCGCGCAAGAACAAAGAGGTCGACAAGGCGTTCAATGCATATATGGTCTGTGCGAAGCAATTGTCCGCGCTTCGAAGGGACAACTGTCACAGACTGGATGAGATGATTGCGAAGAATTTAGGGGAACTGATGCTGCCGAATGCCCGCTTTGTTACGAGCATTGTCGAAAAGACACCCGGTCTGACAGGTATTGATCATGTTGAATTCATGATTTCGATGAACCGCGGAGAGGAGCTCAAACCGCTTTCCGCCACTGCCAGCGGCGGTGAGTTAAGCCGTCTGATGCTTGGGCTCAAAGAAATCTTCACCCGTCTGCAGGGCATCAAGACAGTCATCTTTGATGAAATCGACACCGGTGTTTCCGGTCCGGTTGCCACGGCGATCGGCCGCAAGATGAAATCACTGTCAAAGGACTGCCAGGTCTTTTCCGTGACCCATCTTGCCCAGGTCGCAGCCTGTGCGGATTATCATTACCGTGTCTATAAATCCGATGAGAATGACAGAACACGGACTTTTGTGAAACAGATGAATGAGGATGAATTCATCGATGAGCTGGCACTGATCTCTTCCGGTGAAATCACGCCGTCTTCACTTGCGGCCGCGAAGGAGCTTCTGGAAAGGAACCGTCCGTAATGGCCAGAGTCTATTTTCACATTGATCTCAACGCCTTCTTTGTCAGCGCGGAAATTCTTCTTGATCCTTCCTTAAAGGGCAAACCGGTTGTCGTTTCCGGCAGCACCCGCAGATCGGTCGTTTCCACCGCCAGCTATGAGGCGCGCAAATACGGCATCCACAGCGCGATGCCGGTCACTGAGGCCCAGCACAGATGCAGAGACCTGATCATTGTGCCGGGTCATTACAACTGGTACAGCGAGCTCTCACACCAGTTCATTTCAATCATTGAGTCCTATACCAGAATCATCGAACAGGCAAGTATTGATGAGTGCTATGCGGATATGAGCGATGTCATCGTCAAATATGCAAAGCCGCTTGATCTGGCCTGGGAAATCCAGCGCAGGGTATTGAATGAGACGGGTATCCCGTGCTCAATCGGTGTGGGACCGAATATGTTTCTGGCCAAGATGGCTTCGGATATGAAAAAGCCGATGGGCATCACTGTGTTAAGAATCCGCGATGTGCCGGCCAAGATGTGGCCGCTGGATATCTCCGAAATGCGCGGTATCGGCCGCAAGACAATTCCTTTTATGGAAGAGCTCAATATCCGCACCATCGGCGATCTTGCCAATTACAAAAACATTGACAGACTGCGTCCCATCTTCGGGAAAAACACCGATGAAATCCTCGCCCGCGCAAACGGCCATGACAGCCGTGAGATTGTCACGGACTGGGATTCCAAATCGATGGGCGTCTCGGAAACTCTGCTGGAGGATATCGTTGATTATGATGAGATCCGCGGTCTGATCAGAGCATTAAGCCGTAAGCTTTCCGGCAGACTGAAAAAGGCCGGAAAAGCCGGATACCGCATTTCACTTCGTATCTGCTATTACGACTTCCGCAATGCCGACCGCTCCGTCCGTGCTTCCCAGCCGCTTTGGAAAGCGGATGATCTGTTTGTGCAGGCCATCTCATTATTTGATGATCACTGGGAGGAAGGGGAAGCGATCCGTCTTCTCGGTATTTCGGTTTCCGATTTCACAAATGACGCATTCTTTGTGTCGCAGATGAATCTGTTTGATGAAAATGAATACCGGCGTGAGGAGATCCGTGAAGTCATGGCTGATCTCAACCGGCAGATGGGATCAAAAGCGTTCTTCAAGGCAAGCGCGCTTCTGAACGGTAGCAAACATGAAAACTGATCAGGCGCTGAAAGAATACCTTGTGCACATTCAGGTCAATGAATCCAAAAGTCCGCGCACGGTATCTTCCTATATCAATGATCTGAATCAGTACATCGCATGGCTGAAAACGCAGAAGATCTATGATACGGAAAAGATCCGTCCGAAGCATGTGCAGGCGTTCATCATTGAACAGAAGCAGACCAAATCATCTGCGAGCCTGGCCAGAATGGCCGCCTCTGTCCGCTCGTTTCACCGGGATCTTTCCTTCATGTATCAGACCGAGAATCCGGCGCTCAATCTGCGCGTTTCCAGAAATGATACAAGGCTGCCGGTCTACTGCACAAAGGATGAGATCAGCAGGCTGATGAATTCATTTGATGATTCAAAGCCGGAAGAGCTCATGCAGCATGCACTTCTTGAAATGATCTATTCGTGCGGACTGCGTGTATCGGAAGTCACATCACTGACAATCGCAAGAGTGGATCTTGATTCGGGAAGAGTCAGGGTGCTTGGCAAAGGCGATAAGGAACGGATTGTTCCCATTGCCCATGGCTCAATACCGCTGCTGAAACAATACAGGGACACCGTCAGGCTTGTGTTCATGAAAAAGAAAACGCAGCTCTTCTTTATCAACCGCTTCGGCCGCAAAGTGACAAGCCGTTATGTCGAGCTTTTGCTGAACCATAAATGCGATGAGCTTAACTTCGGCAAGAACATCACACCGCATAAGCTGCGTCACAGCTATGCGACGCATCTGTTGATGGGCGGAGCGGACCTCAGAAGCATCCAGGAAATGCTCGGCCATGCCGATATTTCCACCACCGAAATCTATACGCATGTGGCTGATTCACAGCTGTTTGAAGGATACCGGAAATTCCATCCGGGCTCTTTGGAAGGAGATCTTGATTATGACGATGAAGAATGAGAAAAAGTACCGCCGTATTTTTACGATTGTGATTGATTCATGGGGATTCGGCAGCGCGCCGGATTCGGATCTGTACGGGGATGAGGGAGCCGATACAGTCGGACACATTGCCGACAGTGTTTCGCATCTGGATCTGCCCAATATGCAGAAGATGGGCACCTTCAATCTGAAGCATATCCGTCATATGGATCCGGTGGATCATCCGACCGGTTATTATCTCAAGCTGCGCGAGCATTCCAATTCCAAGGACACGATGACCGGACATTGGGAAATGATGGGATTATATATTCCGGAAAAGTTTGTCACTTTTACCGATACGGGTTTCCCGGATGATCTGATTGCTGAACTTGAGAAACAGACCGGACACAAGGTCATCGGCAACAAAGCCGCCAGCGGCACAGCCATTCTTGATGAACTGGGCGAGCGGCATCTGGAAACCGGTGAGATGATTGTCTACACCTCGGCGGATTCGGTATTGCAGATTGCGGCAAGCGAGGAGACATTCGGTCTGGATGAGCTGTTAAGGTGCTGCGACATTGCCCGTGAAATCACGATGGAACCGAAATGGAAGGTCGGACGTGTCATTGCAAGACCTTTTGTGGGAAAGAAAAAAGGCCAGTTTGAGCGCACGCCGAACCGTCATGACCTTGCCCTCAAGCCGACCGGAAGAACCGTGCTGAACAGCCTGAAAGACGCCGGCTATGATGTGATCTCAATCGGCAAGATCAATGATATCTTTGTCGGTGAAGGAATTACGGAATCCCATAAATCCAATTCCAGCGTTCATGGCATGGAACAGACAATTGAAGCCGCACAGAAGGATTTCCACGGTCTGTGCTTTGTCAATCTCGTTGATTTTGATGCCAAATGGGGACACCGCCGCAATCCGAAAGGCTATGGCAGAGAACTTGAGCGCTTTGATGTCAAATTAGGGGAATTGCTGCCGTATCTGAGAGATGATGATCTTGTCATGATCAGTGCGGACCATGGCAACGATCCGACCTGGACCGGAAGCGATCATACCCGCGAGCTGGTTCCGCTGATTCTTTACAGTCCTTCCTTCAAGGGCAGCGGCCTGTTAAGGGAAGGGGACACATTCAGCGACATCGGTGCCACCATCGCCGAAAATTTTGATGTTGAAATGCCTGAATACGGCACTTCCGTTCTTAAATATCTGATCTGAATCAGGACTTTCCGTACCGGATCATACGGAAAGTCTTTTTTGACAAACGGTTTAAGAATTCACATCTGTTAAAAGGTTTCCATACGTATTAAAATATGTAAGCAAAGCAACTGTTTTCAACATGCCTGAATCGTCTCAGCGGAACGATATGAATGCATAGAAAGCCGTCTATATACTATGAAAAAGATCTGGAAATTCGTCATCGGCGGTATCGAAAATAAAATATTCAATCTGGTGCTGGTCACTTTTCTGACTGTCGCCGGTGTTTATATGTCCGTGATCTGGTTCCAGTCTTCCGAACTGGCTTCCCTTGTCAGCAGCACAAACAGCAGACAGCAGGAATCCATCCGTGATATTTCGGATCAGACGATGCAGAGCATGATTGACAGCAGTCTTGCAAGAATGACCAATCTGAATGCGATGAAGATAGATGAAACCTTCCAGACCCTTGAGTCTCATGTTTGGTTCATGAACGATTATGCGAGCCGTCTTCTGGCAAATCCGCAGAATTATGAATCAATCAGCGTTTCTGAACCTGATCCGGACAACGCAGGCATCACCTGCGCACAGATTCTCTATGATGAGAATGTTGACCGCGATTCCGCTTCGATCAGACGTACAGTCGGTCTGCTGGGCAATATGGCCAACCTGATGGAGACACTCTATAACAACTTCTACAATCTGAATTCATGTTTCATCGGCACTGATGACGGTGTCATGATGATCATTGATGATAAATCCGATAACAAATTCGATGAAAACGGAAAACTGCTTGAGTTCCCGTTCAGAGAGCGTGGATGGTACAAGAATGCCGAGAAAATCGGCGGTGTGCAGATTTCAGAAATCGGAACGGATTATTTCAGTGATCAGGCAGGCATCGTATGTTCCGTACCGGTTGTGGTTGACGGCAAGGTGGTTGCCGTTGTCGGTGCTGATTTCTATCTTGAGAATATCAAGAATGCGATCAACTCCAATGTTATCAGCGGAGGATTCAGTTTCCTCGTCAACCAGCAGGATGACATCATTCTTTCCAGCGAAAGCACAGGCTTCTTCCCGCTTTCCCCGGGCGATGAACCTGAGCAGATGAGCGGCACAAAGGAACTGATGAATTTCATCCATGAGGCTCTGAAAGATGAAACAGGCGTCAAAGAGGTCAGAGTCGGCAATGACACCTATTACATGTGCGGCAAGCCGATGAACAATGTATCATGGGCGGCGGTCACCTGCATGAGCAAGGAAGTCACAGACCTTCCGCTCAAGACATTGTATTACGAATACAAGAAGATCAACCAGGAGGCGGAAGCCACGTTCAGATCCAGCATCTCGCAATCCAGGCTGACACTTGTTGTTCTGCTTGTATTGATCTTCCTGATCGGTCTGGTCAATGCGATCGTCCTCTCCAGAAGAATCGTCAAGCCGCTCGCCAGAATGACCAAGGAAATCGGCGAAATGGCAGGCCACGAATTCAAATTCCGGATAAAGGATGATTATAAAACCGGCGATGAGATTGAAGTGCTGGCGGAATCGTTCGCGGAACTGTCCCAGCGCATGAACAGCTATATCGATGAAGTCAAAACCGTCACTGCTGAAAATGAGCGGATCGGCGCTGAATTCCATCTGGCAAGACAGATCCAGGCTTCGGTGCTTCCGGATCCCTATACCGCATTTGAAAACAGAAGAGATTTCGAGATTTACGCGTCCATGGATCCGGCCAAGGAGGTCGGCGGTGATTTCTATGATTTCTTCCTGATCGATGACACCCATCTGGCCATGGTCATTGCGGATGTCTCCGGTAAAGGCGTGCCGGCAGCGCTGTTCATGATGATTTCCAAGGCGCTGATCAAAAACCGTCTGCTTGACGGTGACAGTCCGGGCGAAGCGCTCGCCAATGTCAACAGACAGCTTGCCGAAGGCAATACGCAGGATATGTTTGTGACTGTGTGGTGCGCGGTGCTTGATACGGAAACCGGCGAAGGCATCGCAGCCAACGGGGGCCATGAGCATCCCGCTCTCAAACGCAAAAACGGTTTATTCGAGCTGATCAAATACAGACATTCACCGGCGCTTGGCATGATGAGTGATCTGAAATTCTCCGAGCATTCATTCAAACTGAATCCGGGTGACGCGTTGTTTGTTTATACCGACGGCGTGCCTGAGGCAGCCAACGTTTCCCTGGAACAGTTCGGCAATGACCGCCTGATTGATGCTCTGAATACCAATCCGGATGCCGGACCCCACGAGATCGTCTACAATGTTTCCAACGCTGTCGGCGAATTCTACTACGGTGCGGATCAGTTTGACGATATTACCATGCTGTGTCTGACATATCACGGCAAAGACGAAATCATATTGGATGACCATGCAGTCCTTTAACTGACTGTACGGTCTTTTTTTTCTGCCGGGCAAGGCACGGACATACAAAATATGTGCATGATCCTTGATATTGAATCTCGAGAGGAATCATCAAATGAAAACAACAATCATCGGAACAGGAATGCAGGGCAGCAGATATGCGGCAATGATCGCATCGGGAAATGTCAAAGGAATTAAGCTTGCGGCAATGACACGCTTCCGTGAGCAATACAGAGAATTGCTCAAAACGGCTATCGAGAAAAATAAGCCGGTCTTTCAGAGCGCAGATGAACTGTTTGAAGCGGTTGAGGGCAGGGGAAATCTCATTGCACAAGGCGCGGAAGGCAGAAACAGTCTGATGATTTCCAATGCGGCGTATCTCTCCTCATGGAAACACTGTACAGTCAGTATTCTGAAACAGAATACGCCCGAAGAGGAACAGTTTGAAAAGGAGTTTGAAACCCTGTTAAGAGAGAAACAGAGCTCATAAAAGCATATTTATCATTTCATTAGTCCATCTGTATTGAAATCCGGTTTCCTCCATTGGAAATTGTGAAATAATTGATATAATCTAACATGGCTGATTTTTTAGAGATGGAGGAATCATATGATATATCTGCTGTTTATCGGTATGCCGGTCGTGTTTCTTTCGCTCATGATCATTCATATGATCAGCTATTGGGGGATTCTCGGCAAAATGGGACTCAAAAGGTTCTATGCGCTCATTCCTTTCTGGGCGGAGAAGAAAATCGGCGACACGATGTTCGAAACACGATATGCCTTCAGGCATCCGTTTCTGTTTATGCTGCTGTTTATTGCGGCAGCGATGTATTTCAATCCGTTTGCGGCACGTGTCGCACCCAGCCAGAAGTTTTACGGATTGGTTTTCCTGGGCTTTGCGTTTATCAACTATTACGGATATCTGACACGCCTGTACTGGAGACTTGGCAAATCATTCGGGAAGGGATTATTCTTCCGGATTTTCATGATTCTCTGTCCGGCTCCGTTTCTGCTTGCGCTCGCATACGGAAAGATCGCTTTCCTGCACAGCACACCGATCAAACTCGGTCTGCTGCGTCCCAAGGCATGGTTCCGCTATCTGATGCGTTTTGGCTCGATTCTGTTCTTCCTTGGTGAAGCCGCACTTGTGAGTCTGCTTGTGAGCCTCATGATGATCAGGGTGAAAACACCCAGGATCATCGTTGATTCTCTTCTGCAGGACAACTACGAACACACAAAAGAGATCACCTCAGACGGGTCGGAAATTCTGCGTGAAGAGAATATGCAGGATAACTATGCACAGTTTGCCTCAATCAGTCCTTCCCGTGATAAATTCTTTGAAGATAAGTCGGATGTTGAATCCGTGGTTGTCATGGAATATATCATCGGCTCTGACCTCGAAAACAAAATCGGCTCTGCTTCAGGCAACCTGAAACAGATTGCGGATGCGACAAAGCAGGGGAGTGCTCTGAAATTTGTCATGGAATGCGGCGGTTCCTACCGCTGGTTCACGAATGGTATCGAAGAAAATTCAGTCGGCCGTTATGTGATGGAAAACGGAGAGCTGAATAAGGTGATGGATCTTGATCAATACAGAACCATGTCCTCCAGAGACGAACTGCTCAGCTTCATCGCATGGGCAAAAGAGAACTACCCGGCTGACCGCTATATGCTGGTGCTCTGGGACCATGGCGGAGGTCTTTCTTCCGGCTATGGACAAGATGATCTGAACAGACGCAGTGACGGTTCAGGCAGCACGATCATGGTGGATGAGATTGTTTCCGCAATCAAAGATTCCGGTATGAAGTTTGACATGATCGGTTTCGATGCATGTCTGATGCAGGATATTGAAATTGCAAAGCTTCTGGAACCGTATGCGGATTATTATCTGGCTGCCGAAGAAAGTGAGCCGTCGGGCGGCTGGTTCTATACTTCCGCATTCGGAAAGCTTGCCAAAGATCCGACGATTCCCACCGAAGAGTTCGCCCGGGAAGTTATCGGAACATATGATGAATACAACAAGCATATGGCAGCTGAAACAGAGCAGAACAAATTTACGATCTCACTGGTTGATCTGACTTATGTGAATCCGGCATATGAAAAGCTTGAACAGCTCTTCGTAAAACAGAAGCAGGCGATTCTTGCGTCGGAATCAGATTATGCTGATATATCACTTGCCGCAAACAGTTCGTATACGTTCATGAACAGTGAACAGATTGACCTGGTTGATTATCTGAATAATCTGAAAATGTCGGATTATGACGACTCCGTGATGAGCGACAGTGAAATCCGCGAACTCACCGCTTATGTACAGGCCTGCGTTGTGGCCCGCAACCGCGGCTGCGCAGACGGAATCAACGGTATTGCCTTTACGTTCCCGTACGAATCCCTCGCAACATTTACCGACTGCTGGAAACAGCTGAAAAGCAACGGCCTTGCAACGCAGGAAGACTTCTATACGGATTACTTCTCCATTATGGCCGCCAGCAGGGAGAGCACTATTCCTGAAGACAGCCCTTTGTATGATCTGATCGAACTGATCGATTTCAAGGACGAAGAATGGTATAAGCCCGGATTTGAGAATTATGTGACCACGCAGCCGTTAATCGAGATTCCGGTACGCAAGAACGGCGAAGGCTATTCTCTGGAACTCTCTGACAGTGTCTGGAATATCGTATCTGATGAAAAACAGTATTTCTTCCAGGAAACTGAAAGAGGAGAGCTCAGATATCTGGGTTCAGACTATCCGGGTATGAGAGATGAAGAAGGGCACCCCATGATCTCAACCGACGGAACATGGATTTCCATTGACGGACATCCGGTCTTCTATGAACCGACCGGCTTGCGTGCAGATAAGAACGGTGATGTCTATACAGGTTATACCAAAGCGATTCTCAACAGAAAGACAGAAGTGATGCTGTATATCGAATGGGAGCCGTCTGATAATCTTAACGCTCCGTCTTCAGGAAAAATCATCGGCTATGATGAGATTGACAATGAAGATGCCTTCATGGAGAAGGGACATAATCAGCTTGAAGCAGGTGAAACACTTGACTTCCTGTTTGATTACTATGATGAGGAAGGAAACAGTGTCGGTTCAGCAACCGCATTCCGTACATACCGCGTCAGACAGCCTAACAATGTGAAAGTAACTGACGAACCGCTCGGCAGCTGCACACTTCGTCACGGAATCCTTCTTACCGATGTCTATCAGAGACAGTTCCAGTCTGAAATCATCGTGACTGATATCAACTGATCACTGCAAACACACAACAGAGATCTGATCCCGGCATATCAACGTGTCGGGATTTTTATATGGGGCACATCACTGCTGAACATGCGTACACGCAGCATGGATCTGTATTGAATCCTGAATCACTCACAGACAGATGCAGGAAACTGCGGATTGAATGATACAATGAGTTTAAGTACAAGGAGAATCAATCATGGCAAAATATGCTTGTTTCTGCACCGGCTGCAATACGTTTCAGTTTTCTCCATGGGGCGTCAGAGAGTGTCCGGCCTGCGGCGGTCGTCTGATTCAGTCAAGAGTTGAGCAATGGGGATTTGAATCCATGACCACGGAAAAGAAATATACGACTTTCCTGCCTTTGGTAAAGGAAGACTCACCTGAATACAAGCTGCTGCTTGCGGGAACGGAAAGTCATGAAAAAGTCAGATATCTTCAGCAGAAAATGTATGAGGATGAATTGTCCAAAGAAGAAGCGCGCAAGCATGCATTTTCAGAGATGATTATCGCTTTTGAATCTTCTTTTGAAGATGCAAAGATTGTGAAAAGAGGCGGATGTATTTTTGCGGATGCGGTATCGACACTGCCGAGATCTGTCAGTTTCGAATCGGAATCAGGACAGAATCAATTGACCGATGCCATCGCAGAAGCCAGAAACAAGGCTTTGGAAAAACTGAAGGAAGAAGCTTTTGAACTAGGCTGTAATGCCATCATCAGCCTGGATTTTGACTATCTGACACTGGACTGGGAAAGATATCCATCATTCGATAAAAGTGTCCATATCAAAGAGGATTATGTGATCTGTGTCAGCGCGAAGGCAACGGCGGTTGTGCTGGAGAAGATCTGAATCTTTTATATAACGGATGCGAGGATCAAATCATTTAACTGATATTAGGAGGCTCTGAGCAGCTTCCTTTTCATTTTCTATGCAAATATCTTACGGAAAAACCCCTGCCGGTGTATGTGTAAGCAGGGGACATGAATGCGCAATGGTGAGCTTCCGTCTTCCGGTAAAACATACATTCCTTCTGTACAGCAGAAATAATTTTCTTCAGCAAGTTGCTTTAAGATGTTTTTTGTCCTGGAACAGAGATACGGGCACATTGTTTATTTAATAGATGTTTTTATGTCCATGACAGAGCAGAAATACTGAAATCCCGAAATTGCATTAAATTCACGATTGAGGGGAATTGTTCATTTCAGGGGCTGAAATATCCTCCGGCACACAGCTGAGTAAGTTCCATATAAAATTATACGCATAACATACATTATGCGAAGTAATAATGAATTACAACAGAAATCGCGCTTTGAATTATCCACATTGAGTTTTCCACATTTCGCAATGCAGTTTTCAACAGTTTTTGATGACTGGATTGTCAATTCTATTCCGGATCTGATTCTTTCCTTTTTTATATAAATCTGTGACTCATAACGCTTTTTGAGTTTCCTGTACGCACTGCATTCTTTCGTCCGTTTATGATTGCTCGTACTTTCATTGCAATGCACGTTCCTGTTTTAATTGATTACCGGCAGTTCATAGTCCCGTGTCTTTGATCCGTTTTTATATATTAGCGCCTTACACATATGTCTGATTCATTAACATGGATATCTGCTGAATCATGATTTCAGATGATCTGGGCATTATGTGGTTCATACTGATGAATTTATTAATTATCACTTCTTATTTACTGATACCTGACAGCTTGCTGATATAATTCCTCATGCTTCCGGAATAACTGATATAATGCAGTCCATTTTGACTTAATTAATGATTCCTGAAAATGTAAACATTTTCATATACATTGCATACAACATAAAAAAAGGCATCAGAAGCGATTTTGCTGCTGAATGCCTTGTCAGTCTCTTTAAATCCTTTTAAAACGGATCAGCCGTTAATAATGTCATCGATTGAGATGAACGGACTTTCATCACTTGCGATGGCTTCTTTGGGAACCGAAATGACGGATACCTTTTCCGTTGATTCTCCCGGGTATGAAGCGATCATGCTGGCGATATACGGCTCTCTTGGAGTATCGGCCAGCTCCTGCTGCTTTTTGAGGAATTCCTCATTGATTGCGATCAGCTCACCGATCGTCAGCTCATCCGGATCGAACTCATAATCGCTTCTGACATCATCCTGAATGCTTCCGGTGAGAGATTCGATTCTGTCATCGGTATGATCCTGGACCGCTTTTGTCAGATGTGTCATGCGGGTTGCTGCGGTTTCATAATCCTTCAGCATCGTCGTGTTTTCCATGCCATACATCATGGTCAGATCATTCAGCGTGAATGAGCCGGTCGCGCAGCTGTCGGCTTTATGATCAGTATATTTTCTGTATTCATTGTCAAAGAATGAATTGTTTTCCGTGCTTTGATGATTTCTGTCTTCACTCATAAATGCCTCCGGCTGTTTTATATAGTATATCATTATGTTCTGAAACAATCTTCAGCGTTTTACAGCGCGTTTCAGCTGTTTTAAGGCATGATGCCTTATAAATGATTACCGTATCATCTGATAAGGAAAAAGCCCTGTAACGGGCTTATTCTCATGCTGACGCTTATTTCACGTATTCTTTCAGGTTCTTTGAAGCCTTGAAGGCAGGAATCCTGACCGGTGAAATCTCGATTTTCTCTTTAGTCTGCGGATTGATACCGGTTCTGCCGGCTCTTTCACGGACTTCGAACTTGCCGAAGCCTGAGATTTCAACTTTGTTTCCGTCTTTGAGCGTGTCACTGATCGTATCAAACAGAAGATCCACAATCGACGCTGCTTCTTTTTTTGTCAGATGATGCTCTGAAGCGATAATTTCCGATAAGACTTTTTTGTTGATTGCTGTCATAAATAATTTCCTCCGTTCGAATATCGATTATACAACGCAGAAAGTTCAATACAATACTTGACAAGAATTGTGAAAATTCTTAAAAAAACGCCCGCAGGCGTTTCTTACTTCTGTCCGTAATAGGCATTCGGACCATGCTTGCGCATATAATGCTTGTCCAGAACGTATTTTGCGATGGTTGCGTTTGGATTGAGCATGAGTGTTCTCAGATCCATTTCCGCAACGGTTTCCATAACCACCGCGTTATAAACCGCATTGGCCGGTGAATTACCCCAGGCAAACGGACCGTGATTCTTTACGACAATACCGGGTATTGCCATCGGATCATAGCCGAGTGAGTCAATTGTTTCGATGATCACTTTGCCGGTGTTCTTCTCGTATGCCTCTTCGACTTCCTCGCGGCTCAGCTCTCTTGTGCATGGAATATCGCCATAGAAATAGTCCGCATGGGTGGTTCCGAGTGCGGGAATAGCCATGCCGGCCTGGGCAAAGGCAACCGCGTTGATGCTGTGGGTATGAACAATGCCCTTGATATCCGGATATCTTCTGTAAAGCTCCAGATGCGTTGCGGTATCGCTGCTCGGTTTCCATTTTCCTTCGCATCGTTCGCCGCTTTCGATATCCACGACAACCATGTCCTCCCAGCTCATGCCGTCATAATCGACACCGCTGGGTTTGATCACCATGTATTTTCTGTCTTCACTGATGCCGGAGACATTGCCCCATGTGTAGATGACAATCCCCCTTCTGACGAGTTCAAGATTTGATTCACAGACTGCTTTTTTCAGTTCTTCAAGCATTTTCAGCCTCCCTGATCACATTGCGCAGGAATTCATTTGATTCCCTGATGACTTTCATATAGTCCTGACCGTTCTGATACCAGAATTCACCGGTGAACATCCGGACACCCATATCCAGGGCCGCTTTGATGCATGGCACATATTCGGTATGTCCGCCGGTTCCATAGTTCATATCCCGATAGATTCCGGGAAGAGTTTCCTTCAGATGAACCGCAAAGGTATGCCCTTTTCCCCTTTTCAATTCTTCCGTGACATCAAAGCCATAAAGAACCGCGGCGTTTTTCAGATTGCCGATATCCGGATAGACACCAAGCCAGGGCGAACCGATGAGATCCACGTATTTCATGATCTTTTCAACGGTATCCATAAACGGTGTCTCCATCGATTCAAAGGCAAGCACAATGCCTTTGGAAGCGGCATAAGCCGTTGCAATTCTCAGATTTTCCGTAAAATAGCGAACAGTCTCATCATTGCCCTGCTCGTAATAGACATCATAGCCGGCCAGCTGAATGATGGGAATTCCCGCGTTGGCGGCGAAATCGACTGCCTTGAACATGATGTCCATGGAGCGCTCGCGGATCTTCGGATCCATGGAGCCCATCGGATACTTTCTGTGTCCGGACAGGCACATCGTGCGGATCGGTGTGTTCATGCGTCTGGATAGTTCGCCGAGATCATTCTGTGCCTTTGGATTCATCTCAAGCCGGGCAAGGCGCGCATCGGTTTCATCAATGCTGATCTCAAAGCGGTCAAATCCGCATTCATGCGTGATTGCAAACATCTCCTCAAAGCTGAATCCCGCGGGAATCGCTTTTTCATACAATGCCAGTGACACACTCATATTCAGTCCTCGCTCAGCTCATAAAGAGCGATTTCATCCGTCTCACGGTTGGCTGCCAGCAGCATATCCCTGCCATTGTCAGAATAATACATGCAGTTGGCGGGGCCGGCTCCCTGATCAAGAATGCTGACCTGATACGAACCGTCTTTGTACTCCAGCGCGATCAGTTCCTTCGCTTCCTGACGGTTGCCGACAAACGCGACACAGCGTCCGTTGACATAAGCGCCATAGATGGCATGGATGAACGGCATTTTCTCTTCCCGTTCATAGACTTTCTCAAATGCTCCATTGATCATTTTATAAACGGAAAGCGTATCGCCATGGAACGGAGACAGCACAAGCAGTTCCCGTTCGCCGTCATTGTCAAAGTCAAGATAAAGCACATCGCTTGCAGGTGTTTCCAGCAGGCATTCGGCAGTGCATTCTGTTCCATACAGTTCAGGCGGACAGACTTTATATACGCCGTTTTCCGTACCGACAACCGCGAATGAGGAGCCATCCGCGTTTTCATGGACTGCAAAGCCATGGTTCTTGTAAAGACCCGAAACAAGCGGTGTCAGTTCCAGCTGATGATCCTCATTGAATTCCAGCAGACTTTCCGGCAGTTTTGCCGTCCAGATTCTGCCCGGACATGTCCAGTCATTCTTGAAGGCATGGGCGGATTTCAATGTGCACGCAACCAGATATTTTCCGGTGATGTTTTCAATGATGCCGAAGCGGTGAACAAACGGCAGATCGCATAATACGTGACATGTCCAGCCGTTTTCATCTTTTGTATAGTAGACGATCTTCGCTTGTGCCGAGTCGTTGGGAGAATAGAATTTCTGCGTTGCCAGCAATACATCCTCACGTCCATAGAACTGCAGCAGCGTCATGACGCCGCCCGGACCTTCCCACAAGGTATCGGCTTTTTTTCCGTCCATTGTGAATGAATAGCACGGATCGGTTTTCTCGGCAGCGACAATCAGATGGTTCACACCGTCGTATTCATATGTGGCGCACGCATAGCACTTGTTCAGTGAGCCGATGACTTTCTTTTCAGCTTTCATGTTCGTCCCCTTCCTTGATTACTCTGTATAGTCTGTTCATTTTCTTCCGTTTGATTTCATATTCCGCATGTAAATTCATGTCGGGAAGGAATTCTTTCAGGCTGTGATTCTTGTGCAGTGCCTGATAGGCATCATAGACGCTTTCATAGACACCTAGTCCGCATAAGGCAACCATCAGACAGCCATCAGCCGTCGCTTCCGGATCATCCGAGGCATAGACCGGTCTGCCATAGATGTCAGCCTGCAGCTGATTCAAAGTATCCGATCCGCTTAATCCGCCGCCAAGATTCACCCGTTCCACCGGCACTGATTCATTCATGCGCTCGATCTGGTTGGCAATCTCCATGAAGATGCTTTCCATGATGCTCTTGAACAGTTCGCTTCGTCTTGTGGCGGTGGTGATCCCGCTGAATACCGCTTTGGCAAGCGGATTCCATTCCGGTGCTCCCCTGCCTGAAAAATACGGAAGCACCAGCGGTGTGCTGACAAAGTTCTCTTTCTGCAGTTCACTTTCCAGGAGCCGGTAATCAGCCTTTTCCATGCCGTAAAGCTCATGGGCGCACCAGTCATAGGCGGCACCGCAGGAAAGAACGTTGGTTTCAAGAATGTATTCATTCTGAATGGAGGAGCGGTTGATGATCATGCCATCAGGCAGTATCGAAGGCAGCTCTCTCATGGCAGCCGCGATGAATCCGCCCGTACCGGCGGTCACTGAAACAGGACCTTCCTGAATGATCCCATGTCCGATTGCCGCGCATTGCTGATCGCCTCCGCAATGCAGTACCGGAATCCCCTGTGCAATGCCTGCAGTTTCGGCAAATTCCGCACTGACGTATCCGGCCGTCTGACCCGGTTCAATCAATGTGCACAGCTTGTCTTCTTCAACTTCATAGAGTTTGAGGATATCCGGATCCCAGGATGCGGTTTTCAGATCCATCAGGCCTGTTCTGGAACCGTAGGTTGTGTCTGAGACAAACACATTGCACATGCGGCTCACCACATATTCGGGGATATTCAGGAACTTGTGCGTATGGGCATAGATTTCCGGCTGATTGCGTCTGATCCATGTCATTTTACTGCCCGAAAAGACCGTGCTGACCTCAGCGCCGGTCTTCTGGAATAATGCGTGATTGTATCTGCTGAGCTCTTTGCAGATGCCGCGGTTGCGCGTATCCTGCCACATGATGGCCGCACTTAAAGGACTGCCGTCCTGATCGACAGGAATCATGCTGGAGCGCTGTGCGGTAACCGCGATTGCCTCAAAGTTATTCTGTCCGCTTTCTGTGACAATATTGCGGATGATGGTCACGGTGTTTTCATACCAGTCATCCGGATTTTCCTCAATCAGACTGTCACCCATGAAAATCAGATGGTTTTCACAGCGGTGCATGGCCAGACGGGATCCGTCTTTTTCATAAAGGATCCCGCGCATGCTGGTGGTGCCGATATCCAGTACAAGAATACTCACGTTCACACCATGGGATTAAAGAACAGAGCGGAACGGCACATTCGGCTCATAGTCGAAGCAGTCATCAAAACCGCGGTCATGATGATATGCCCTTCTGTCTTTGTCCTGCGGATAGATATATCTGCCGCCGACTTCCCAGAAGAACGGATGGAACTGATAATCAAGTCTGTCCTTTCTCATATCATAGAGAACCTTGATCTCATTGACATCGGCCATGAAATTGGTCCAGACATCATAATGAATGGGAATGACAACCTTGCATCTCAGGGCTTCCGCCATACGCAGAATATCGGTGGATTCCATCTTGTCCTGGATGCCAACCGGATTGAGTCCGAATGATCCGAAGGCAACGTCGATATCATAATCCTTGCCGTGTTTTGCAAAGTAGATGGAATAGTGGGAGTCACCGCTGTGATAGATGTTTCCGCCGGGTGTCTTCACCAGGTAGTTGACAGCTTTCTCATCCATGTCCGTCGGGCACTTGCCGTAGAGTTCCTCACGGTCAGGTCCCTGGGAATCGGTGGTGACGATGCATGTGCGGTCAAACGAATCCAGAGCGACGATTTCAAGATCCTTGATCTTAATCACATCGCCGGGCTTGACAGTAATGCATCTGTCTGCCGGCACACCCCAGTTGATCCATGTCTCAACCGACTTGGCGGGACCGATGAACGGAACCGGAATCTCATTGCCTTCATTGTCGGTGGTTGTCATGCCGCTCTGAATGACATGCGCCGCAAATTCTGCGGACATGTGATCCTGATGATAATGAGTGGCAAGCACCGCATCGACATGCTTGACCGCAAACGGATCGATGACAAACGGAACAGCTCGTAAATTCGGCTGCATCTTCCTCACACCGGCCATGTTTGCCATCTGGTGGCCGACCTTGATCTTGCCGTCGCCATGGGTGCGCTTGCCGTTGCCTGCCCAAAGGTCAATTGTGATATTCGCTCCGCCGGGTGTCTTGAACCAGATGCCCGTGCAGCCAAGCCACCACATGCCGACAGAACCTTCCTTGATCTCGGTGTTTTCGATTTCCTCGTTCAGCCAGGTGCCCCATTCCGGGAATGTGGCTTTGATCCAGCTTTCTCTTGTTGTTTCGCTGACTTTGCTCATATTGTGTTTTTCTCCATTTCTGCACACACATTTTAGCAAATTGATGAATGCTGTGACATATGAACATGCAACAATTGAAAAACCGCACATCACGAAGATGCACGGTTTCGTTTAATATTCGGATGCTCTTGCCGAAAGAAGCTGTTTCATTTCCTCAAGCTGTTCAGCATCGAAGTCCTTGACGCCGGCCGCGTTTTTATGACCGCCCCCGCCGAACTTCGCCGCAATATCATTGACAGGCGCATGTTTGGAACGAAGACTTCCTTCGTACTTTCCTTCCTCGCTCAGGGATTCATTGAACATTGCCCAGACCTTGAAATCACGCACATGGCCGATCTCATCGATATGTCCGCGGGCTTCGCTGCCGCTCATGCCGAACTTTTCAAGATCCTCTTTTGTGAACATGAGCCAGGCAAATCCGGAAGGCTCCATTTTCACTCTGGAACGGATCGCAGCCGCGACTTCAAATTCCTTCATGGACAGATCAAACAGTTCTCTGTTCAATGCCGGAATGTCAATTTCATGATCGGCGAGAAACGATGCGGCCTTGAGTGTATCCGCGGTAGTGTTGGAGGTCGAGAAACGAAGCGTGTCGGTCAGCAGCCCTTTGTATAAATACTCAGCAGTCTGTTTTGACACGGTTCTGTTTTCCTCTTCAAACCAGCGGGCAAGAATCTCGCATGCCGCTGCCGCTTTGGGATCGGTGAAATTGAGTGCGCCGTACGGATCGGTTTCCGGATGATGATCCACCTTGATGATCCGCTTTGCGATCAGGAAGCGCTGATCATCCGCCCTTGCGGCAGTTGCGGTATCCACCACGATTGCCAGGCTGTTTTCAATGATCTCATCGGAACATTTATCGCTTTGGGGCCAGATGCCCTGGGATGTTGTTTCCTCACCCAGCGCATACACGGCTTTTGCCGGCCAGTTGTCCTTGATCCAGCTTTTCAAGCCGAATTGCGAGCCCAGCGCGTCACAGTCCGGACGCACGTGGCGCACAATCACAATCGGATCAGCTTCTTCAATCTCTTTGCTCAGAAGGCTCAGGTTCATCATAAGCCGAGCAGTCTGACTGTATCGCGGGCAATGACGAGTTCCTCATTGGTCGGGATGACATAAACCGCGATCTTTGAATCAGGCTTGGAGATCAGGCATTCCTTGCCATGGATCTTCTTGTTGAGTTCATAGTCGATGGAAACGCCCATGCCCTCTTCGAGCTTCTTCAGAACTCTTTCACGCATGTGAGCATCGTTTTCGCCAAGACCTGCTGTGAAGACGATCGCATCGACATGACCCAGCTGCATATAATATCCGCCGATGACGTTGATGACTCTGTTTGTATACAGATCAACAGTCAGGATTGCTCTTTCATTGCCTTCTTCGTAGGCCGCCTGGATGTCACGGGCATCGGAGCTGATGCCGGAAACACCGAGCATACCGGAACGCTTGTTCAGGAATGTGTCCATTTCATCCGGTGTGCATTCGAGCTTCTTCATCATGTAGAAGACAACGGTCGGATCGATATCGCCGGAACGTGTGCCCATCATGATTCCGCCGAGCGGTGTCAGACCCATGGATGTGTTGATGCACTTGCCGCCTTTGATTGCGGTAATGGAAGCGCCGTTGCCAAGATGGCATGTGATCATGTTCATATCCTCAACCGGTCTGCCCATGATTTCAGCTGTACGTCTGTTGACATACCAGTGGCTGGTTCCATGTGCGCCATAGCGGCGGATCTTGTACTGTGTATACCAGTCATACGGTACCGGGAAGAGATAGGATTCCGGTCCCATTGTCTGATGGAATGCTGTATCGAATACGAATACATGACCAATCTGAGGCAGAGCTTCCTTGAACGCTCTGTAGCAGACCAGGTGAGCCGGGTTGTGCAGCGGAGCGAGTTCGCATAACTCATCAACCTTGTTCACGACATCCTCATCAACGACAACGCTCTCGGAGAAGTATGCGCCGCCCTGGACGATTCTGTGGCCTGCACCCTTGATTTCATTGAGATCCTCGACGATGCCGAGATCTGTGAGACTCTTCAGAAGAAGTCTGACTGCTGCCTTGTGATCGGGCAGAGGCAGATTTGTAACATGCTTTTCACCGTTGTACTTGATGGTGAAAGCACCCATTTCCTGGCCGATACGCTCAGCCTGTCCGCTGGTCAGAACTTCCTCGGAAGGCATGTCGAACAGCTGGAACTTCAGTGATGATGAACCGGAATTGACCGCAATAACTTTGCTCATTTTTTCCTCCTTATTCGGTTTCAGTTTCAATACACTTATCAAGCAGGTCAGAGATGGCCTCATTGCCCTGCTTTCTGATCTTTTCATAAAGCCGCATCCGTTTCTGATAGGAAGAGAAACAGTGAAGCTTTTCCTCATATGCCGCAAGTTCACGATCGCACCGTTTCACCGTGTCATGAATGGCGCTGCGGGAAACGCCTTCCATTTCGGCAATTTCGGTAAGTGAATAATCCTCGCGGTAGTAATAGTCGCATATGGCCCGCTGCTTGTCGGTCAGCAGTGCCCCATAGAAATCAAGCAGATTGTTGGCTTCAATCTTATCCATTTTCGAGACCTTCAGAAATGGAATACAGATACGAATCCAGATTGAACGGTCTGAGATCGTCCGGCTGCTCGCCAAGGCCGATAAACAGCACCGGCACATGGAGCTTGTGCTTGATCGCAAGCACGATGCCGCCCTTTGCCGTACCGTCCATCTTGGTCAGGATGATACCGGAAAGCTTGGTCGATTCCGCGAAGACCTGCGCCTGTGACAGACCGTTCTGACCCGTTGTCGCATCAAGGACCAGCCATACATCATGGGGTGCTCCTTCGATCTCACGGGCGGAGACACGGTTCATCTTGGAAAGCTCATTCATCAGATTGACCTTGTTCTGCAGACGTCCCGCTGTATCGCATAAGAGAATATCGATATTGTTCTCTTTCGCATAGCGGCATCCATCCACGATGGCTGCGCTCGGATCGCCGTTTTCGCGTCCCTTGATACAATGGACACCGAGTCTTTCACCCCATCTTGCCAGCTGGTCAATGGCGCCGGCACGGAATGTGTCCGCAGCGACAAAGGCAACGGACTTGCCCTGCTTCATATACATCTGTGCAAGTTTGGCGGCACTGGTTGTCTTGCCGGAACCGTTGACACCTTCAAGCAGAATCACAGTCGGACCGTTGTCATTGTAGACAATCGGCGTATCCTCATACTCATTGTATACTTCCTGCATGATTTCAATCAGGAAATTCATTGCCCAATGGAATGTCAGGCCCGGGAAGTCGGTGCACTTTTCCTTCAGGCGCTCGCAGATGAGATCGGCTGTTTCAATGCCGACATCGCTTTCCAGCAGGATGATGGTCAGCTGTTCCAGAAAATCATCATCGACGCCCTTGAATTCATAGCGCATCTCATTGAGCTGGTCGCCGAATGTTTGCTTTGCCTTTTTGAAGCCGGAAAGATATACCGCTTTTTCCTCTTCCTTCTGACCGAAGAATCTGTCTTTCAATTTACTCAGAAAACTCATGATACAGCCTCCAGTACCGTAGGTTCAGCCATGTCAATGGCCTCACGGAGTTCAACTTTGAGCATCTGGCTGACACCCTGATGCTGCATGGTGACACCGAAGAGCACATCGGTGTTTTCCATAGTGCCCGGACGGTGGGTAACGACGATAAACTGTGTTCTGTCTGTATAATTGTGGAGATACTGCGCAAATCTTTCAACATTGCCCGGATCCAGGGCAGCCTCAACCTCATCGAGAATGACGAGCGGAACAGGTTTGACCTTAAGAATCGCAAACAGTACGCACAGCGCGATCAGACTCTTCTCGCCGCCTGAGAACAGCTTGTTGTTCTGAACGGCTTTTCCCGGAGGCTGCGCGTCGATGTCGATGCCGGTGTTGAGAAGATCACTCGGGTCTTCCAGAATCAGTGTCGCCTTGCCGCCGCCGTAGAGCGAACGGAAGATGTCATTGAATTCGGCATTGATCCTGTCGAACATATCCTTGAACTGCGTCTTCATCTTGCCGTCAAGCTCATCGATGACACCGAGGATCTTGTCACGGGATTCGCTGAGCTCCTGGATCTGGCCTTTGAGCGTTTCATAGCGCTCATTGACCTCGTTGTATTCCTCCGGCGCGTTCATGTTGATATTGCCGAGTCGTTCGATATCCGCACGCAGCGATGCGACTTCCTCTTTCGCATTTTCAACGATTTCACCGCTCATGTTTGAACGGGCGAATTCATAGGTCAGTCTGTATTCACTGGTCAGTCTCTGCAGATTGTTTTCCATGCGGGTTTCCAGTCTGGACTGATCGATCCGGATCGCATTGGCGCTTGCCTCCGCTGTGGCAAGATCCTTGCGCACCTGGGAGAGCTGGGCTTCCTTGCGCTCGTTGTCCTGCGCCTGGGATGCTCTCTGTTCACGTTTGGTGCGGATTGATGTGGTGATTTCATCACGGCGTGAATAGAGACCGTTGAGCTTGATGACAAGCTCATCCGCATGCGCATCTGTTTCATCCGTGTCCGCATCTGTCTTCAGCAATGAATAATCATTGCGCAGTTTTTCATATTTGGCTTTTTTCGCCTCGACAACCGGTTCAAGCGCGGCTGCCGCGATGGTTCTTTCCTGTCTGCCTCTGGCGATGATTTCCCTGTCGCTGTTGGCGGAATCAAGTGACTTTCTGGCCATGGCCGCCTTCGCCTTCTGGGAATCGATCTGACGTTCGATATCCTGTGCTTCCTTGCGCATGGTCACGATATTGGTGTCATGACGGGTTTTGCCGCCGGTCATGGAACCGCCCCGGTGAATGACTTCGCCATTGAGTGTGACGATCTTATACATACGCTTGGTCAGAGCGGAAAGCTCGTTGCCGGTTTCCATCGTGTCCACGACAAGCACATTGCCAAGCAGTCCCTGCGCCACAATGTCAAATTTGGGATCATTGTGCACGAACTCGCTGGCCGCGCCAAGGAATCCTTTTGTATTGTCGCAGATGATCCGGATGTCTTTTGCAACATAGCGCGACTGCACCACATTCAGCGGCAGGAAGGTCGCTCTTCCTGACTGGTTGCGGTTAAGGAAACGGATCGCCTCACGTGCTGCCTGCTCATCGCTTGTGATGATGTTGTTCATCGCTCCGCCAAGAGCTGTCGCAATGGCTTCCTCATATCCGTTTTCCACTTCAAACACCTGGCCTACCACGCCGAGAATGCCATGGAGCGCATTGCGGCTTTCCATGATCGCGCGCACACCCTGCTGGTTGTTGAACGGGGAGCGGATCAATTGATCCAGCACATTCTTTCTGTTTTCCAGACTGCGCAGCAGAGCGCTTTCCCTTTCCAGAGCCGCGGTTGAATCGATGATTCTCTGAGCGGAACCGGAAAGCTTTTCCGAAAACAGTTTGATTTCCGTATTGAGGCCATCCAGACGGTTCTGTCTGTCCTCATATTCCAGTCTTGCGGTTTCAAGCAGTTCGCGCAGTTCTTTCGCCTTCTGTTTGGCATCACCGGTCTGAACAATATATTTGCGTCTTTCATCCAGTTCGGTTTTGCGCGCTTCCAGAGCCGCAACGTCGTTGTAATTG
The DNA here is from genome assembly GCA_000701725.1 of Erysipelotrichaceae bacterium NK3D112. GTDB lineage: Bacteria > Bacillota_I > Bacilli_A > Erysipelotrichales > Erysipelotrichaceae > Bulleidia. Next base: position 137,577 of record JNJQ01000003.1, on the reverse strand, counting down.
GTGAGCAGCTCATCCTGCAGCACGGCAATCTCATGATCGAGGGTCTGAACGTTCTTTCTGCCCTCCTGGATCTTGAGTTCGCTGACCTGGATGTTTGTGGAATACATCGCGCTTCTTGCCTCGATGTCAAACAGGGTCTTTTTCGCGGATTCGATCTCTTCATTGATCTGATCGATTTCCGATACCAGAACATTGATTTCAATCTCTTCCAGACGCTTTTTCTTTTCGCGGTAAATCTCGGCTTTGCGGGCCTGGCGCTTCAGAGGAGAAACCTGCTTTTCCAGTTCATTGAGCACATCGGTCAGCCGCTGCAGATTGTCAGTGGTTCTCTGCAGTTTTGAGATGGACTCAATCTTTCTCTTTTTGAATTTGGCAACTCCCGCGGCCTCTTCGAAAATGCCGCGTCTTTCATACGGTTTGGCTTCGGCGAAAGTCAGAACGTTGCCCTGTGAAATGATGCTCAGGGAATCACGGCCAAGACCTGTGTCAAGGAACAGGTCGATGACATCCTTGAGACGCACATTGCGCCGGTTGATCAGATATTCCGCATCGCCCGAATCACGGTAAAGCCTTCTTGTGACCTCGAGCTCTTCCCTTTCATCATTCAGTACTTTTGATGTGTTATCAAATACAAGGGTGACCTCTGCCATGTTGACCTTGCGGCGGTCGGCACTGCCGGCAAAGATGACATCATTCATCTTGTCTCCGCGCATGCTGCGGGCGCTCTGTTCGCCAAGCACCCATCTAACCGCATCGGTGATATTCGATTTTCCGCATCCATTGGGACCGACAATACCGGTCAGAGGATGTTCAAATGAAATAATCGTCTTATCGGCAAAGGACTTGAATCCCTGCATTTCAATCCTTTTCAGAAACATGAAAACTCCTTGGGATAACCCGAGATATTATAGCAAAATAAGGGCTTTTAATAAAGGAAAAGCGGCTTTCGCCGCTTTGTGCTGAATTGTTGGTTTTTTTACTTCTTTTCGCTGAGGAGTTCGACAATCTTTTCCAGCGCAACCAGCTCGTCGCTCTTGGCAGGTGCCGGTGCCGGTTCAGCAGGTTTTTCTGTCAGGCTCTTTGCCTTGTTGACAGCCTTGACCATGATGAAGAGAACGAATGCCATGAGGATGAAGTTGATGACAGCGGAGATGAATGCGCCGATGCCGAGATCAACAGGACCCATATGGATGACAACCTGTGAGAAATCTGTCTGGAATGCAAGACCGATGATCGGATTGACGATGTTTTCAATGAATGCCGTGATGATTGCCCCGAACGCGCCGCCGATGATGACACCGACAGCCATGTCCATGACGTTGCCCTTAAGTGCGAACTTTTTAAATTCTTCCATGAAATTCTTCATAAGCTTCTTCTATTATCTCCTTATATTTTACGGACGGATCATCCATGATGATCACACTGCCCCGGCAATATGGATTGTCAGAGACATACGGTTCATGTTCATGGATCTCTGTCCTGATTCCATTATATGTCACCTTGAAAAGATTTCCATGAAAATCTCTGATTTTGCTTACATTGTCATTGAGGAAGCGGTCCTTGATATACATGAGCACACGTCTGCCGTAAACAAGACGGTATAAAGGCGGAACAAATCCATAGCGCTGCTCAAACGCTTCAATCAGATCATGAATCTGCGCATTGTTCATTTCCGAAGAAACAATAATTCCATTGATACCGGGCCTTGAAAGCAGCCAGGCGGCCGCATAGCTGTTGGCACAATTCAGGTTCATGCCCGCAATGCAGTCTTCCAGATCCATCGCAAAATCACCCGCCTGGGAAACCGCCATATGTCTCATCACTGTTCTTTCGTCCTGAGACGGACAGACGGGATCGCTCTGTCTGATCACTTCTGTTTCCGGCTGATCGGTATGATATTCCGAATCCGTCATATTCAGCACAAGTATCCGGCTGTCCCATGCCCGCGGCTTTTCAAGGCTGAACTGATATTCCCTTGCCTTTGTGCGCAAAGGATGCAGGATGGCTCTTTGATCGCAGAGGATATCAAGAGCTTTTCTTCGGCTATCATTCATGACGCTGACCGGCATGAACACATTACCGGCTTCGCCATTGATCGCGGAAAGATCAAACGGATAATCACCGGTTTTGCTTAAGGCATTGTGGATTTTCTCTTGTGAAAGCGGTGCGTTCTTTGCCGTCTGGATGATGAAATCACTTTCACTCTGAGCCTGATTGCCCCTTTGGTCTGTTACCGTCAGTCTTAAAGGCTGATCCGCAAAAGCCTCATAATGCATGGAAACGGGAACCGTCTTTCCTTGCTCGATGAGCCTGTCGATTTCATCAATCAGTTTTTTGTCAGATGTCTTCTGAAGCTTCTGTCCGGGTTTGGGACGGGTTTCGCCATGGCACTCCAGCCATACCGTATCGCCTTTTGCACCGCTGTTGACCAGTCTGCCGTTTTTTTCAATCTTGACTGCGGTCAGACCGATATCACCGGCATCATTGAGAATTCTCAGACCGTCATTCTGATTGAGGGTATCATGCAGCTTCACTTCCACCCTGCCCTTTGCATAACGGGTGACGGTGCCGATATTGACGCCCATATGATTGGGACGGTACCAGCTCATTCGCTGATTCACATCATCATGGAACATATGGCCGTGCGAAAAGCCGCGGTTGAACATCAGCATCAGGTCTTTCTGCCGCTTCGCACTGACGGTGTATGTTCTTCCTGCCGCATAGGCATCAATCGCCTCACGGAATGTCTTCACCGCAAGATATACATATTCAGGCCGTTTCATGCGTCCTTCAATCTTGAGTGAGGAAACGCCGGCTTCCATCAGCTGCGGTAAGCGGTCAATGATATTGAGATCCTTCGGGGAAAGCAGATATTCGCCCTGTTTCATCGCATTGCCGTTTTCGTCATAGTATTTCAGTCTGCAGCACTGCGCACACATGCCGCGGTTGGCCGATCTGTTTTTCAAAGAGGCGCTCATCATGCACTGACCCGAATAGGAAATGCAGATGGCTCCATAAGCGAACACTTCGATCTCCATGCCGGTTTTCACCGCTTCCTCGATCAGCTCGATGGGTGATTCCCTGGCCAATACGACTCTGGCAGCACCCTGGCTTTGCATATAACGGATACCGGAAAGGTTATGGATATGCATCTGGGTGGAACAGTGCACATCAAAATCCGGATAGCATGTTCTCACATAATGGAACAGACCGTAGTCCTGTATAAGCAGCGCGTCCACATCCGCGTGATACAGAAAATCGACATCCTTGATGGCATTGGCGATTTCACTCTCATAGAGCATCGTGTTCATCGTCACATAGATTCTGAAATTGCGGATATGGGCATATCTGACTGCCTCAAGCAGCTCCTCACGGTTGAAATTGCCGGCAAAGGCTCTTGCCGAGAAGTTCGTCATGCCAAGATAAATGGCATCCGCCCCGCCCGCAACCGCCGCTTTCAGCGCATCCATACTGCCGGCCGGTGCCAGCAATTCAGGTTTTTTCATAGAGAACCTCCGTAATTCTGCTGTATTCTTTCAGCAGATCATCCATCTTCATTTTCGCATTTGCGGGTGAAGAGGAAGGCAGCGCATAATGAACCGCATCGCAGCGGATATAGCGCTCATACAGTTTTGATGCCGTTGAGCCGGTTGTAAAGACGGCGCGTATATGTGTCTTTGCAATCAGTTCATTGATCCGGTTGGGAACCACATCACGGATGGATGCGTCGCTTGAACCGCTGATTGTGCACGATTCAATCACATCCCACAAGGCGATATGATGGCGCAGACAGAATTGTCTGCGGTCTGTGATTTTCTCATTGAACAGTCTTGCCATTAAAGGCCAGAAACGGTTCTGCGGATGGGCATAATAGAAATTCTGTTTCCTTGAGGCAACAGAAGGAAATGAGCCAAGAATCAATACTTCACTTTCCGCATCATAAACCGGACCGAAGGGATGCGCGAGGGCCTCACGATTCATTGAGATATTCCTTCGCAAGACCGCCCTCGGCAGTTTCCCTGAGTTCGATCGGGATCTGCATGCCGGTCTGTTTCATCGTTTCCACAACCATGTCAAAAGAGACTAGATGCTTGCGGATATTGCTCATGTATCTGGAAAGTGTTGCCGCATCAAAAGCGCGCAGAACACCCATCGCATTGCGCTCAATGCACGGAATCATGACATAGCCCATGACAGGATCGCATGTCAGGCCAAGATTATGTTCCATGGCGATTTCCGCCGCATATTCAATGCGGTCAATATCCAGTCCCATCAGATAGGCAGCGCTTGCCGCAGCCATGGAAACGGCTGTGCCGACTTCCGCCTGACAGCCGCCGACAGCGCCGGAAATGGTGGCGTTGCTTTTGATGAGGTTGCCGAAGACACCGCCGATCGCTAAGGCATCGCACAAACGTGAGCGGTCCATGTTGCGGTCTTTGGCGCAATAATATACCAACGCCGCCATGACGCCGCATGCGCCTAGGGTCGGTGCGGTGACGCAACTGTGTCCGGCCGCATTCTCCTCGCCTGCCGCAAACGCGTAAGCCATCAGGCGCAGATCATTGTTCTCCAGCAGAGATTCGGTGGATTGGGCATATAGACGGTGAGCCGTTCGGTTCATATGAAGTCTGCCCGGAAGCATCCCTTCCGTGCTGATTCCTCGTTCCACACAATCGATCATCGCATCGATGATGGTGTTAAGATACGCTTTCAGATCCGGTTCATGGGAATAGACGTAATCCAGAAGAGTGATATTCTTCTCATCCAGCAATGCACGGATTTCGCGGTAGCTTTTCTCATGATAGACCTCATCATTCCAGGAAAGCGGATATTCCTTGATCTGAATCGATCCGCCGCCAATCGAAAAGACAGTCCATTTTCTGACAAATTCGTGATTCTCATCAAAGGCGCACAGATAAAAACCGTTGGGGAAATCCTCATCCCAGTCAAGTGAGAATTTCACTTTGCATTCGCCCGGCAGTGATTCCATGATGATGCGGTCTGTATAATGGCCTTTTCCGGTCAGTGAAAGGGAGCCGAACAGCTCCGCTTCATAGTATGGATAAGGCCCGTAAACTTCTGTGAATAAACGGCACGCGCGCTCTGGTGCCAATGTATGGGAGGAGCTTGGACCCCTGCCCGCTTTGTACAATTCCTTAATAGCCTGCATATCGTTTTCCGTTTCTTAAAACAAACTGTTCAAACCCATCCTTCGGATCAATCTGACCGCTCTTGATGCCCTGATCAAGCTCTGCCAGCTGGTTCAGATAATCCAGAAGTTTCTTTGCGGAAAGAGAGCGGGTGCTCTCCAGTCCCTTTTTCACCGCATAGGGTTTCTGGGAAAGGCGCATGGCGATATCCGCCTCGCTCATTCCCTTCTCATACATCTTTTTCATCGTGTAGAGTGCCCTGAGCCTGCCTGCCAGCATCAGCATCATCGCTGTATGGTCAATGGATGACTTCAGCATTTCATTGATGGAGTTGAGACAGCCGGACAGATCGCCGCTGACAAACTGGTTGCTCATGTTGAAAACATTGAGTTCCGGATTGATCGGCACCAGCGCCTTCACATCCTCCAGCTCATAATTCTTTTCACCGTATAGAAGAAGCTTTTCGACGGCATTATGCAGAAGAAGTGTGTCGCATGCGCAGCGCTCAAGCATTTCGCGTTTCGCATCCGGTCTCAGGGAAAGATGATTCTTTCTGAGCACATCATCCGCATAGATCGCAAAATCGCGCTCAAACATCTTTTTGTACTGGGTTACGACAGCGCCGTATTTCTCGAGCAGCTTATATTCCTTTTTGCGGGTGTCCGCGTCAAAGCCATGGCAGTAGAAGATCAATGCCGTATCAGGATTTTCATGTTTCAGATACTGTTCCAGGATGGAAAGCCTGCGCTCCCGCTCCTTTTCTTCCTTATCCTCTTTTTTCTTTGAGGCTTTGCCCTGCTTTACGGAACCGTTAAGGAAATAGGGATCGCGGATGATTACTGCCTTGCGGTCGGAACCTTCAAACAATGAAAAGGTATCGCATTCCATCATTGCCGCATCCATGCGGAAGCTTCTTTGATCGGAAGCGTCGAATTCCACCGTATGGTCTTTATGAACACTGTTTTCCTTAAGGACTCTTTTCAGCGCTGTTTCCAGGCGGTAAAGATCCTTTCCGCTCATCACATATACACTCATACCGGCATTATACCACCCCGCAAATGCATCTCATAGCAAATCCACAAACCCGTCAGATGTGATCAGCACCCGCAAAGGACCGATCATCAGAATCGATATATCGCCATGTTCCTTGGTGTCAAGATACGGGATATGGCGCTTCAGAAGTCTTTGTATGGTTTCCGGAGACGGATGATGATAAATGGAATAGGCACCGCTTGAAATGATTCCGAGTCTCGGTTGAAGCAGATCGAGAAAACGGTCGCATGAGCCTGTTTTGGAACCGTGATGACTGAGCTTGAGCACATCGCACTGCAGTCCCGGATAACGGGCGGCGATCAGTTCTTCCGCTTTCATGTCCGCGTCACCGGTCATGATGAAATCAAGACCGTTCAGCGTAAAGGCAAGCACAAGGGAGCTCTGATTTTTATCTTCTGAGACAATGCTGTTAAGATCATGGAACTCATAAAGAGATGAATATGTGGTTCCCTGATGTTCATCCACTGTATTGCGCACTTTGAAATCTTTGATGATCTGTTCCATATTGCCGCAATGATCCGAATCCATATGGGTGATAAACAGTGTGTTCAGATGGCGGATTCCCCTGCCCTGCAAAGCGGAGAGCACATGGCCGTATTGAGAAGGTCTGCCTGTATCAATCAAGACCTGATCCGTCAGAAATGGACCCTTGATAAGGATGCAGTCGCCCTGGCCGACATTGATAAACGACACTTCCACAAACGGATGAAACAGCCCACAGAAGAGAAACACGATCAGTGAGCAGAACGTGATCTTCGCGAAATGCTCATGGCGGTAAAACGATATGATCCAGATCAGAAAGAACGGCAGTCCAGCGCCGATCACGGAGCCGGGCAGACAGAACTTTTCCGTAATCAGCGAGAACCTGCTCAGAAACATGATTACTGCATCACATCCTGCACCGGGAATGAATATGCAGAGAATTCCATAGAACCATAACATTGCATAAATCCGTATCAGAAACGGATAAAACAATGTGTCAAAGGGATTGATGCGCTGAAAGAGAATGCTCTGCACTGCACAAAGAAGTGAATATCTGATCCAGATCTGATCAGTTTCATTCAGTGAACAGATTGTAAAGCATAAGGGAATCAGAAAAGCGGCGCCAAGCACCTGCTCACGGAATAATAGCATCATCAATAAAGACCATCCGCCGCATCGCTCTGCCCGGTTGGTCTTTGTCATCCTCAGAATGCGGCGGTTCAGGGAACTGATCAGAATGATCTGAAATCCATAAACAATGATGAATAAAACATTCATGAACACCATTGTCTTGGCACGGCGTTTCTCATCCATGATGAATTTCAGAAATGACTCAATGATCATCAGAACACCAGCCAGCGAGAAACCGCCGTTCTGCAGAAAGCTGCCGGTCAGAAATTCATCATTCATGCAGTTAAAAACAACCCGGTAAACAAAAGCCTTTAAAAGCGGATCAGCGATCTCATCCGTCTTTTTCTGCAGGAATCTTCGCGGTGTCGGTATTTCTTTGATTGTTTCATATGCATCCCCGTTAAACTGCCAATACACGCCTTTGCGCTGCATATATGTGCCGAAATCAAAACCGAAGAAGCTTTTATGATGGCTGATTCTCTGAAAGGTAGGCTTGAGTCTGATCTTTGTATCAATAGCCGCCGGCCCGGTTGTATAAAGCATGATTTTGTATCGGTCGCTTTGAGCAAGCGCATAATTCTGATGGATTTCCGATATCCAAAAGGTATCTGTTTCAGGCATGTCCTTGCGGTATGGATCAATCAGAAGAAACAGACACAGCAGTAAAAGAATACATGCGGATTTCAGATCTGTTTTTGACGCAAACACATAAAAGACAAGGATGGCAGCCAGTAGCGGAAATGATGAACGCATCAGAAGGTAAACAAATACGAGAATCGCAGCCAGCAGGATATTCTGCCGGAACAGTTTCAAAGACATATATCATCCCGGATCTTTTCGAATCTTGACTGACCGATTCCTTTGACTTTCATCAGATCCTCAAGCTGCTGAAACAGACCGTTCTCATTGCGGTATTCGATGATCCTTTCGGCTGTCGACGGGCCGATGCCGCTGAGTTTACATAATTCATCGACATTTGCCGTATTGATGGAAATCCGCTCTGCTTCACCTTCCGCTTTCTTCTGCGGAACAATCACCAGATCCGCATCCTTTAACAGCGCCGAAGGATTCATTCCGGAAGTGTCCGCATCCTCAGAGATACCTGCCGCATCCAGCGCATCCTGCACCGTGGAATAAAGATCAAGCTCATATTCCCCTTCCTTTTCAACCTCTCCCTGCACATTGATACGGATCGTGTCCTTGCGCAGCTTTGAAAATGAGAGCGGGGTCAGATCGCACATCAGTCCAAGGATGATAAGCAAAAGAAAAACAGACATTCGTTTCATGAACATGAACCTCCTGTCTGTTATATTCCGCAATTCTGTTAAATTTCCTCAGTTGATGTCAATGATGATGACGTCATAAGGAACGGCAACGTCAACCGTGCGTGTGTCGCCGACACGGCTGTCAAGGATTGCCTGGGCAAGCGGAGTCTCGTTGGAAAGTCTTCCGTTGAGCGGGTCTGCTTCGGTGGAACCGACGATTGTGTATTCAGCTTCCTCTTTTGTGTCAAGGAATTCAATCTTGACGGTGGAACCGATATGGACAATGCGCTTGGATCCCTTCTTTGTATCGATCAGCTCATAATGGTTGAGCATGCCTTCGAGTTCTGCAATTCTGGATTCAACCTGAGCCTGCTTGTCACGGGCCGCATCCCAGTCAGCGTTTTCGGAAAGGTCACCGAGGGAACGTGCTTCCGCCAGTTCGCTCTTGACTTCCTCACGGACGACATGGACAAGATTATTATATTCATCTTTCAGTTTCTGAAGACCTTCTTCGGTTACATAGATTTTGCTATCAGCCATATTATTACCTCCAATCAGCGTTCTTTATTTTAGCATTCAGCGGTTGATGATGCTACTGATTTTTGTTGTAAGCAGATCAATCGCGACATAATTCTCACCGCCCTCGGGAATGATGATATCCGCATAGCGCTTGGACGGTTCGATAAATGAGTTGTGCATGACACGGACTGTATTGACATACTGGGAAATCACGCCGTCCATGTCGCGTCCTCTTTCCTTGACATCGCGCAGAAGTCTTCTGATGAATCTGACATCCGCGTCGGTGTCCACGAAGATTTTCATATCCAGCAGGGAGCGCAGCTTTTCATCCTCGAGCACGAACAGACCTTCCAGAATCAGCACATCGCACGGGAAACATGTCTCCGTAACCTCGCTGCGGGTGTGATGGACAAAGTCATAGGTCGGCTTTTCGATCTTTTCACCGCGGCATAAAGCCTCGATGTTTTCAATCAGCAGATCATTGTCAAAGGCAAACGGATGGTCATAATTTGTCTTGACTCTTTCCTCCATCGGCAGGTGTGACTGGTCTTTATAATAGTCATCCTGGCGGATGATCAGCACGGACTTCACATCCGAGAAATGATCTTTCAGTTTCCGCGAGATTGATGTCTTGCCGGAGGCGCTTCCGCCGGCTATACCGATGATCACTGGCTTGTTCATGATTTACTCCTTTTCCTCCCTGACTTCCTTCAGGTTTCCATCCTCATCATAATGCAGGACCAGGCTGAATTCTTCTTTATCGTTGGCAAGCATCCTTTTCAGGAAGATCCTGTCCCCTTCCCAAAGGGAGAGATTCAGAATCTGATCCCTGTCAATCCATGCCAGCGTGCCCTCGTTGCACTCGTGCAGCTGTCCATGGAAGCTTGCGCATGTGTAGATATAAATGAGTTCGGGATCATTGGTGTCATATTCAAACAGCACCCTGCCCCTGTAATCCAGCGCATCGACGATCAGTCCGGTTTCCTCAAATGTTTCCCGGACGGCGCATTCTTCAATGGTTTCGTCCGCTTCCCTCTTGCCGCCGACCGCGATCCACTTGTCATGGTTGATGTCATTCTGCTTTCTGTTTCTTAAAAGCATCAGCCACTTTCTGTCCTGAATCAGATAAATCTGCGTGCTTAATAACATGTCAGATATTTTGCCACATTGGCATAATGCTCATTTTCGGTTTCCGCGAAGTAGACGGTGCCGTCTCCGCACACATCCGCCATGAAGAAGAAGTAGTTTGTCTCAGGCGCATGGACGACGGAATCAATCGCATCGATGCCCGGGTTTTCAATCGGTCCCGGAGGCAGACCGGTATATTTATAAGTGTTGTACGGGGAATTGAATTCCGTATTGACTTCACATGCCTGCCAGTTGTCCGTGTTGCGGTCATAGTCGATCGCATAGCATACTGTTACACTGGACTGCATCGGATAATCCCAGGCAAGGCGGTTGATGAAGACAGAAGAGACGAGCTCCTGTGTTTCTTTATTAGTGCCTGCCTCATACTGAATGATGGATGCCAGTGTATAGACTTCATGGATGGAAAAACCTTCCGGATTGTTGGCGATGGCTTCCGCATACTGGTTGTAGATATTCAGAGTCTCATCGAGAATCTTGAGGGTTGCCTCCTCAGCGGTGCAGTCCTTTTTGACCTCATAGGTGTCAGGCGTCAGATATCCTTCCAGCTTGATGCGGATGTCATTGTCGAAGATCTCCTCGGTCAGGAAAGGATAATCCGGCATGATGGAGCGGATCCATTCCTCATTGTTCCATAAGGCGATCAGATCTTCCGCTTTCAGCTCTGTCACGGCAGCGATTGAATTGGCCGCGTGCTTGGCCCAGTCGCCTTCAATGATCGTGAAGCGCACATCATCCTGGATGACCGCGTTCTGATCATTCAGATATGCAAAGATACGTTTGACGTCCCAGCTCTTATCGAGACTGAAATCGCCGGCAACGATATCGGAGAAATGATTCAGACGGACAAAGTAATATGCCATCTTCGCATCCTTGATCAATCCGGCCGCTTCAAGATTTTCCGTAACGGTCTGTACGGTATCGCCCGGATTGACCGTGAACACAACCGCCTCCTCTTCTTTCTGCACGGCTTTCTGGCAGTCAAAATAATACCAGACAGCAGCGCCGAGAATACTGATCAACGCAAGCACGATCAGAAGAATAATCCAGCGCAGGATGGGCTTCTTTTTCTTTTTCTTCTTGCGGGTCATCTTGACCTGTTCAAGCTCGTCTGTTTTGTCATTGCTCATGGGTTTCTTCTCCTCCGGTTTGGGGTATTGGATTTTACGGGATTCATCTTCAACCGCTTTCAGTTCATTGCTGAAAGATTCAAACGCTTCATCGATCTGATCGTAGTTCTTCTGACGCTTTTCGATCTTCTGATCAACTCTGCGGATGCCTTCCGCCGCGTTTGCGACACTGGCTGAAGTTTTTCTTCTGTTATCAGGACTCATCATCAGTCTCCTCGGCATAGAATGTGTTGAGAACCTCCGCGCACATATCTAATTCCTCGGGATCTGATACTTCCTCAAGCTCTCCGTTTTCGGTATAGATAAACGGGAATACATTGTCTTCATTTTCAGGATCAACAATCAGAACATATCTTTTGTCGCTGCCTTCGGCTTCAAATGTGAGCAGGACTTCGACTTCGACCTCTTCGCCGTCTTCGTTCACAATTACCATATGGTTTGCATCAAGCATAATCTTTACCTCTCAAATAAAAGGCGTCAGCGCGCCTTCATTGCTGATGTGAATCCAGATAGCGCTGCAGTATCGTCACCGCTGCCATCTGGTCAATCTTCTTTTTTCTTTTTCTGCGGCTCATATCCGCCTCAAGAAGAATGCTTTCTGATTCAGCTGTTGAAAAACGTTCGTCCTGAAGCACGACTTTGACGCCGCTCTCCTGTTCCAGCACCTCGCCGAATTCACGGCATAACTGTGCCTTGGGGCCTTCATCATCATTGAGCATCAGCGGATAGCCGATCACGATGATGTCGGGTTTCTTCTTTGCCACGATCTCAAGGACTTTATCCATTGCGGTATTGTAGTCCTCCGGTTTGAAACGGATGGTTTCAACCGTACTCGCAATAAAACCGGTGTCGCTTTCACTGACACCGCATGTGACACTTCCAAGATCAAGTCCCAGATATCGTGTCATTTATTTCTGACCTTCCAGATAGAATCTCACCAGTTCCTCAATAATCTCATGACGCTCAACGGACTGGATGATGCTGCGGGCGTTGTTGTGGCTGGAAATATACGCCGGATCGCTTGAGATCAGATATCCCGCCAGCTGGTTGATTGCGTTATATCCTCTTTCATTGAGCGCAGTCTCAACATGTTTGAGTACTTCGCGTATATTTTCACGACGGATTTCCTCTGCATTGAAGCTGACAGTTTCACTGTTGTCATAATTTCTGCCATTCATATTCATATTAGTCCCTCCGTTCTTAGATTAATTCTAGTCCAAACAGCAGTAAAAGTATACATTGAAGAATACACAATTCAGCTGAAATTGAAAACTGAAATTATCATGAAATGCTTTAAAACACGTGTTTTTCACACATTCAGCAAGACCTTTCAGACACCATAATATCTCTATTGCAATGCATGGAAATGAAAAAGGCATGAGGTATCTTCATGCATACTCCATGCCTTTTAACCTGGATCATCTTTTTCGGATTAAGCGTTTGTGACCTTTTCGCGGACACATGCAAGCGCCTCATCCAGTTTGGAGGTATCTTTGCCGCCTGCCTGAGCCATGTCGGGTCTGCCGCCGCCGTTGCCGCCGCATACCTGAGCCGCCATCTTGACGATGTCGCCGGCTTTGAGTCCCTTTGCGATAGCCGCCTTGGAGGATGCGCAGACGAATGTGAGCTTGCCGTCATTCACATTGGAGATGAACACGAAGCCATCCTGCATGCGGTTGCGCAGTGTTTCAGCATATGCCTTGAGAGAACCATTGTCCTGGTTTTCCAGCTTCAGAATCAATACGGACAGGCCATTGATGTCTTCCTTGGCGTTAACTCTTGCTTCGGCTTCCATCTTCATCGCCTTCTCGTTCTGAGCGGCGATTTCCTTCTTGAGAGCGTTGTTCTCATTGATGAGGTCCTGCAGCTTCTCCTTGAAGCCATGGTAGTTCTTCATCTTCAACAGTGCGGCTGCCGCATAGAGGTATTCCTCTTCCTCCTTGAATTCGTTGTATGCCTTCATCTTTGTGATGGAAGTGATACGGCGGATACCGGAACCGATGGATTCTTCGGAAATGATCTTGAAAGATCCGAGGTCGCCTGTATTTGCGACATGGGTACCGCCGCAGAATTCCTTGGAGAAGTCGCCCATGGAGACAACTCTGACCTCATCGCCATACTTCTCATCAAACAGAGCGGTTGCGCCGGTTGCCTTGGCAGCTTCGATATCGAGCACCTGTGTTGTGACAGGAATATCCTCATTGATCTTCTCGTTGACAATGCGTTCAACTTCCTTGAGCTGCGCATCGGTCGGCTTTTCGAAATGTGTGAAGTCGAAACGTCCGTATTCAGGACCGTTGTACGAACCGGCCTGGGCAACATGATCGCCAAGAACCTGTTTCAGAGCTGCCTGCAGCAGATGGAGTGAGGAGTGGTTGGCACGGGTCAGCTGTCTTGCATCAGCGTCAAATGCGCCGTTCACTTCATCGCCTTCCTTCAGAATGCCGTCAATGTTTTCAATATGATGCAGAGGCTGCTTGTGCGGTGCCTTCTGCACATCGGTGACATCCGCGGAGAATGTGTCGTTCCAGACTCTTCCGGTATCGGCGCACTGTCCGCCGCTTTCCGCATAGAAGCATGTCTCATCGAGAATGATATCGCCTTCGTCCTCGAGTTCGCTGACTCTGACGCCATCCTTGAAAAGACCGATGACCTTTGCTTTGCAGGTGGATTCTGTATAGCCTGTGAACACACTCTCATCGGTAAAGTCCATGAGGTCCTTGGACTGTGCATGCATGGACTGCTGATCGCCGCGGGCCTCTCTTGCTCTGCGCTTCTGCTCAGCCATCTCTTTGTCAAAGCCTTCAAGATCGACTGTGTATCCTGCATCTTCTGCGATTTCCGCAGTCAGTTCCTTCGGGAAACCATAGGTGTCATAAAGACGGAAGACAACCTCACCCGGAAGAACCTTTGTGTCAGCGTGGTTCTTAAGCTCATCATTAAGCAGGTTTTCACCGTTGGCCAGTGTCTTGTGGAATGCTTCTTCCTCATTCTTGACCAGGCGTGCAACATAGCTGACCTTATCTTCCAGATACGGATAGTAATCATTCATCATATCCGCGACAACCTGGACCAGCTGATACATGAAGGCGCCTTCAATGCCGAGCTTGATGCCATAGCGGACAGCTCTTCTGAGAACCCGTCTTAAGACATAGCCGCGGCCGGAATTGGAGAAGTTGGCACCGTCGCTGATTGCGAATGTGACGGTACGGATATGGTCGGCGATGACTCTGTAAGCCATCTTGTATTCTCTTTCATCATAAGAGTGCTTTGCCAGCTTTTCGGTTGCGTGAATGACCGGCAGGAAGAGATCGGTGTCAAAGTTTGTCTCACCGCCCTGCACCAGGCATACCAGACGCTCAAGACCCATACCGGTATCGATGTTCTTCTGCGGAAGCTCCTTGTATTCGCTTCTGTCAACTTCACCCGGACGGCAGTCATACTGGGAGAAGACAATGTTCCAGACCTCGATGTAACGGTCGTTTTCAATATCCTCAAAGAAGAGCTTTTCACCGAGACCTTCCGGATCATAGGCAGGTCCGCGGTCGTAATAAAGCTCGGTGTCCGGTCCGCCCGGACCTCTTCCGATTTCCCAGAAGTTGTCTTCTGTCTTGCGGATATGGGAAGGAATCATGCCGACCTTGATCCAGAGATTGTAAGCTTCCTCATCATCCGGATAAACGGTGACATACATCTTCTCGCGGTCAAATCCGATCCACTCCGGGCTGGTCAGGAATTCCCATGCCCAGGGAATCGCTTCCTGCTTGAAATAGTCGCCGATGGAGAAGTTTCCGAGCATTTCGAAGAATGTGTGGTGACGGGCAGTCTTGCCGACATTCTCGATATCGTTGGTACGGATTGACTTCTGCGCGTTGCAGATACGGTTGCTGGCGGGTTTCTCTGTTCCGTCGAAGTACTTCTTCAGAGCGGAAACACCGGCATTGATCCATAACAGTGTGGGATCATCATGGGGAATCAGACTTGCGCCCGGTTCAACCATGCAGCCTTTGGATTTGAAGAAATCAAGAAACATCTGTCTGACCTGATTTCCTGTAAGCTGTTTTTCTGACATATTGTCCTCCTTAGAAAATAAAAACGCTCCTGAATATCCAGGAACGTGTTCACGCGGTACCATCCTGGTTCGCATGATTGACTCATGCGCACCTTAATTGAGCCTTTAACGCAGGCATGCGGCGCTGATTGGGCGCTCTGCTGAAGTGAGCTTCACCTTTCATCCCGTACGGACTTGCACCAACCGTCCGCTCTCTTTCAAGCGTGGATTCAGACTACTTATACTCCGTCATCGATTTCCTAAGCTATGTTAGCACAAATGCTACCATGTTTAAAGAAAAATCAGAGCGTAAAACTCTGATTTATTACGGTTTTTCGGTTTCAATCTTGCGGATGGTCCAGGCATCCACAGCCTGCCGCAGTTTTTCAAAGTAAGGATGGCATTTCATATTGTCTTTGCCATATGTCATCTGCAGATCATATTCCAGCGGCAGCCATGTGCTGATCGGAGATTCATTGTGTGTGATCAGGGCTTCGAGCTTGTCAAGCGCCTTATAGACCTGTGCTTCCTTAGTCTCAAGCGCCTCCATCTCTTTCAGCAGATTCATCCAGTGTTCTTTCTGAGCAGCCGGGAATGATTCCACCCATGCTTCATAGAGACTGACTTCGGTTTTGGTATCGGCATCCTTTTTCTCAAAGGCGGGAATATCTCCTGTAAATGCTTCACCGAGATCATGGATCAGGCACATTTCAATAACCTTGTCCATATCAACATCTTTCAGTTCTTCCTCATCCTTCAGTAGCATCGCCATCAATGCCAGCCGCCAGGAATGTTCCGCCGTGCTCTCCTGTCTGATGCCGTCAATCCAGCAATGGCGCATGGTCAGTTTAAGTTTTCCGGCTGTTTCGAGGATCTCAAGCAAATCCGTCGGTTTCATCATCGCCCTCCGGTTTCATATACATTCTTAATCTGTCTTTCAGGGTGGTTTCACGCGGTGATCTTTCCAGGATTTCACAGCCTTTGCGGAAAGCACCGAGTTCACCAAGAATAATAATGGCTTTGGATGCGCGGGTAACTCCTGTATAGATGAGCTTTCTTTGCAGCATGATGCTCATCTGATAAGTCATCGGCATCACCACGATCGGATATTCGGAACCCTGCGATTTATGCACGGAGATGCAGTAAGCCAGTGTGATATTGTTCCAGTTGTCCTGGGTGTATTCCACATAGGTTCCGTCAAAGTCGCATATCAATGTCGTTTTATGGCTTTCGGAATAGCGTGCCTCGATGATCTCGGCAAGTGTTCCGATATCGCCGTTATAAACATCGTCATCAGGCTGATTCTTGAGCTGAAGAATCTTGTCGCCTTCGCGGAAGGTCATGTATCCGGCACGGACCTGTTTTTTGACATCATCCGGCGGATTGAAGCATTCCTGCAGGGCATTGTTGAGCACATCGATGCCGGCCGCTCCCTGATACATGGGAGAAAGAACCTGGATATCATCGAGTGAATAGCCCTTGTTCAGCGCGTCCTCAACGATATTGATCACCGCCTGTCTGATATCCTGTCTGCGGATTTCAAAGAAGGCCGTATCGGGATATTTCTCTTTGATATCCCCTTCATTGATATCATGGGCAAGAGAAATGACACCGCTGCCCTCTTCCTGGCGGTAGATATGATTGAGACGGATGATCGGGAAACATTCCGATGCGATCAGGTCTCTGAGCACACAGCCCGGACCGACCGAAGGCAGCTGATTCTCATCGCCGATGATGCAGATGCGCTTCACATTGACGCATGCCTTGAGCAGATTATAGAAGAGCCACACATCCACCATCGAAAACTCATCGATGATCAAAAGATCCGCATTCAATGGCTCATCGTTGTTGCGGCCGAAGGTGTTTGTTTCAAGGTCCCATTTCAGAATTGAATGAATAGTGGCAGCCTGTGTGCCGGTCAGCTCGCTTAAACGTTTGGCGGCTCTGCCGGTCGGGGCTGCGCACATGATGGCGGCGGAAGGATAAACCTTCGCAAACAGATTCACCATCGCTCTGACCACCGTCGTCTTGCCGGTACCCGGTCCGCCGGTCATAATCATCAGCGGGGAATGGAAGATTTCCAGAATGGCGCTGCGCTGGGTTTCGTCATAGGAGATCTCAAGATCATCTTCGAGCTGATCCAGCTGATCTTCCAATACATTGCGGTCTGCCTCTTCGATATCACTGTACGGGAATGAGGCAAGAAAACGCGCGCTTCCCCTTTCCGCCTCATGCTGGGTGGCAGGATAGACTCGGTTGTCCTCGACAATCAGAGCGATATTCTTCACGGCAAGATTGAGCAGTTCATCAAAATCGCAGCTCAGTCCCTTTGTCTTCTTATAAAAATATTGTTCCAGAGATTCGATTCTGGCATAGCTGTTGCCGCCCGCAACACATAATTCCATACACGCATCCACAAGCAGTGCATAAAGCCTTCTCTCATCATCGGCCGCAATACCGAGGTTCATACCGATTTTGTCAGCAGTCGCAAAGCCGAAGCCGTCAACTTCCTCAATCACACGGTAAGGATTTTCCTTGATCTTTTCCAGCGCGTTCTTGCCATAGGCGCGGTTAAGACGTACGAGATTTCGTATTCCGACGCCATGGATATTGAGAAAGCGTACAAGCTCTTCCAGTCCGTTGTCCTCTTTTTTCAATCCTTCCGCAATGGCGGCACTCTGCTTATCCGTGATACCGGGAACGGTTTTCAATAAATCAATATCTTCCCTGAGTATCTGCAGACAGTCCTCACCCAGAGCTTCCACGATTTTCTCGGCGGTCTTTTTGCCGATGCCGGCAAACTGAACACCGGAAAGATAACGGATGACTCCTTCTTTTTCAGAAGGCAGCGGGATTTCATATGACTCAATGGCAAACTGCAGACCATACCTAGGATGCTCGACATAGTTGCCGCTGATGTTGTAAAGAATATCGGTGCGCACATCGTCCATGATGCCGGTCACGGTGATCACGCGCTCCCGTTCATCATTGATCCGGAATTTGCCGACAGTATAAAGACTCTCTTCCGAGCGGAAGAGAATATATACGAATTTGCCATTCAGTTTTACACTGTTGTTTTCATCCATATCACAATACCAGCACTGCCAGGTTCACGCACATATGCGCCAATACGCTTGATAACAATGAACCGGTGTTGTTTTTCAATAAATATAGAATCAATGCGCAAAACGCATAGACCGGCAGATAATACAGTTCCATCAGTCTGCCCGCAAACAAGGCTGCGCCGACATGCATGAGTGCAAAGAGAACGCAGCTGATCATAACGGATATGCCTTTGGAACAATGCGCATACAGCCGTTCAATCAGACAATGTCTGAATACCAGCTCCTCCATCAAAGGCGCGTAAATCAACGATTCTGTCGCATATCTCAGAACTGATTCATTTCTCATCTGCGCAAGCGCCTGCTGGTTGGCTGAAGCAATCTCTGCATTGCGCAGGAATAAGCCGATCAGAACCTGCACGGCAAGAATCAAAACCGCAGCTGAGAGAGATTTGAATACATTGATGCCGGGCTTTTCCATGAATATATCCGCCTGCTTTACCGCGAACGGAAAACAGATCAGAAGAACGATAACCAAAAGAAACAGATGCGCAAGAAGACTGAAAGCATGAAAGCCTTCAAGGCTGATGTGCTCTTTGAGCAATGGCAGCACCAGTCCTCCCAGCAGCATCTCCTCAATCACAAAATACAGAAACAGAACAGCAAGTTCTTTTTCCCTTTTCATTTCTGCGATCTGCCGCCCTCTTCACGCACGGCTTCCATCAGATCGTTTCCGTCCTTGAAAACCTTCTCGATGCGGCCGCCGCCGATCAATATATCGCCATCATAGATGACCGCTTCCTGACCGCAGGTGACAGAGCGCACAGGCTGATCAAAGACTGCTTTCATCCTGCCGTCTTCCAGGGCATACAGCGTGATCGGCTGATCCGGCTGACGGTAGCGGAATTTGGCAGCGCAATGCAGCGGAAACTCTCTTTGCGCCATGACATTGTATCCGTCAATGATGCAGGAATCGGAATAAAGCCATTCCTGATGAGCCTCATCCGTGACATATAACTCATTCTTTTCAACATCCTTGCCCACGACATAGAACGGTCCGATACCGCCGATATCAAGGCCTTTGCGCTGGCCGATCGTATAATACATGACACCCTTGTGAGTTCCCACGTGTTTATGATCAGCGATGTTGATGATCTTTCCGGACTTCATGGGCAGATAATTGCTTAAGAATTCGCGGAAGCGTCTTTCCCCGATAAAGCAGATGCCGGTGGAGTCTTTCTTCTTTGCGACGGCAAGCTCCAGCTGTTCGGCAATTCTTCTGACTTCGGGTTTGTCAATCTCGCCCAGCGGGAAGATCACATGATCCAGAACATCCGCGGAAATCTCAGCCAGGAAATAAGACTGATCCTTGTTGAGATCCGATGCCTTCATCAGAACCGTCTTTCCGTCCGCATCCTTTCCGGTTTTGGCATAATGGCCGGTAGCGACCGTGTCAAAACCTCGTGAATTCGCGAAGTTCATGAAGGTATTGAACTTGATGTATTTGTTGCACAGGATATCCGGATTTGGTGTTTCACCGACTTTGTATGTATCCAGGAAAGCGGTGAAGACATCATCCCAGTATTCTTTGATAAAATCGATTCTTAACAGTTCAAGCCCGAGCTTATCAGCGACAAGCTGCGCGTCATGATAATCCGCCTCCTGCGGACAGACATCATTGTTAAGTGTGGGATTGCCTTCGAAATCATCATTTGCCATGGAATCCCAGTTGCGCATGAAAGCGCAGGTTACATCATAACCCTGTTCTTTTAACAGCCAAGCGGCAACGGCACTGTCAACGCCGCCTGATAATCCTACAAGTACTTTTTTCATAACATCTACCATTATACAAAAAAGAAGTCACAATGACCTCTTTGTTATGCTTCTGTTTCGCGCACCTTTTCACAGGTTTTATAGCTGGGGCACTCCTTTGTGCAGGTGCTTTCGGCAATCCTTCTGAGATCTGCCGGCACGAAGATGCCGATCTCCTCCTCATCATAGCCGACCTGGAAACCGGATTCGGATACGATGATCGGACGCTTGAGAACACTCGGGTTGCGCTTGATGAAGGCAATCAGCTGATCGGTTGTCATCGAATCAATATCGATGCCGCTTTGCTGAATGATCTTGGAACGCTTGGATATGATATCATCACTGCCGTTTTCAGAGCGCATCAGAAGATGCTTGATCTCCCGGTCATTGAGAAGCGTTTTGAAAATATTCTTCTCGATAAACGGAAGTTCGCGGTCTTTGAGCCATTGCTTGACTTTGCGGCAGCTCGCGCAGCCGGGAGATGTATATACAACGATCATATTTACCTCGTAACGTATTATAAAGCATACATTGTTTGCCATGCAACCATTAACGAATTCGGTGATTGAAAAGAAATCAAGGCAAGGTTATAATTTGGAAAGCGATGAACAGGTGCGAATGCCCTGCGGTCAACTTCACAGAAAGACAGCGGCTGATGGAAGCTGTCAGTACCGCATGCGGTGTGCTTGGAGCCTGGGAGCGTGATCATTATGATCCGGCGGTCCGTTATCCCATCAGAGTGATTCATTGATCAATGAGTAAGACGGGTGGCACCGCGCACGAAAGTATTCATGCGTCCCTGAGCGGGACGCTTTTAATTTGATATACGAGGAGACTTTGTTTATGAAAAGAATGTTATCAGGCATCAAGCCTACCGGACAGCTTCATCTTGGCAACTACATCGGCGCGCTGCGTCACTTCGTGGAATACCAGGATGAGTATGAAATGTTCGCATTTATCGCAAATCTGCACTGCATTACGGTTCCCCAGGATCCAAAAGAACTGCAGACTAATCTGAGAGACTGCGTCGCGCTGTATCTGGCCTGCGGACTCGATCCGGCAAAAGCCAACATCTTCCTGCAGACCGATGTCAGAGCGCATGCCCAGCTTGGCTATATCATGTGCTGCCACACCTATATGGGCGAACTCAACCGCATGACACAGTTCAAGGACAAGATGGCCCATGGCGAGAAGAACCTTTCCGGCGGACTCTATACATACCCTTCCCTGATGGCTGCCGATATTCTTCTTTACGATCCTGATTATGTTCCGGTCGGTGAAGACCAGAAGCAGCATGTTGAGCTGACCCGCGATCTGGCCATCCGCTTCAACAACCGCTATGGTGATCTCTTCAAAGTTCCTGAACCTCTGGTTGCCAAGGTCGGCGCAAGAATCATGTCCCTTTCCGATCCTTCCAAAAAGATGAGCAAATCCGATGAGACTAACAAAGGATGCATCTATCTGCTGGATGATCTGAAGAAAGCAAGAAAGAAAGTCATGTCCGCAGTCACTGACAACTGCGCAAATGTTCACTTTGATCCGGAAAACCAGCCCGGCATTTCCAACCTGATGCAGATTCTCTCTTCCCTTTCCGATGAAAGACCGATGGGTGAGATCGAAGCGGAATTCGCCGGCAAGGGCTATGGTGAATTCAAGCGCAGCGTTGCCGATGCGGTATGCGCAAAACTCGAAGAGATCCAGACCAGATACAATGAGGTTCTGAGCAGCGGCGAAATCGACCGTGCGCTGAACAGCGGTGCTGAAAGAGCCAATCTGATTGCCGACGAAAAGCTTGCCAAAGTGCAGAAAGCGCTCGGCATGGAAATCATCCGTTAAACCTGAAGGCTGTGCAGACAGCCTTTTTTCAACTGAAAAAGACATCCTGCGATGTCTTTGCATAATACATTCACTGATGCAGAAGCTCCAGAAACTGTCTGCATCTTTTCATCTGCAGCCGGATCACCCGCGGGTCAAATGCAATGGTTTCCCGGTGGCCGGAAAAGAACAGCACTTCACATTGATGATCACCGCATGATTTCACATCCAGCACGGCATCGTATCTGAGCCAGATGCAGTCGGGCTGATTCATCGATATCAGCGGAAACCATATTTCACCGCTGACTTCCGAGATCAATACAGCAGGCTTCTGCACAACATGGAGCAGATAGCGGAAGGAATCGATCCTGCCTTTGAGGCTCGATCCGTGTTTCAGACACTTCTCTTCCAGAATGCTCACTGCTTTGCGCATTTCGGTTTCAGCACTGCCGTCGGCGAAGATCAGCGTGGAGGATTGATGATCCTGGCGGATCATGACGGGTTCATTCATTTCATTTGACCTGGCAGCACCCGTTTTTACACATGATGGAATCCTCGGAGGCGATAATGACTTCGAGCGCTCTGGTATCCATTGCATATGCCTCAATCGAAATCTGCGCGCCGCACGGCAGTTCATTCACACCGAGACACGCACGGGCGGGATAAGGAGCCTTGAAATGACAGCTGTAGACCTCATTGAGAATGTCATACTGCTTCATATCGGTCAGATAGACCGTTGTCTTGAGGATGTATTCCGAACTGAGACCGAGATCGTTGAGAATGATCTCGATGTTTTTCAGACACCGTTCCGCCTGTTCCCGGAAGTCATCAGAGACGATCTTCTTGGTTTTGGGATCAAACGGAAGCTGTGCCGATAAATATATGAAGTCCCCTGCCTTGATGCCAAGGGAAACAGGGCCTTTCATGCGGTACGCTTTTCTTGATGTAATCTCTTCCTGCAGTGCCATATCAACAAGCCTCACTCATAATACGGATCACTCCGGTTTTCTTCTTCAAATTCATCATCTGCATTCTCGTAATACGAATAGTAGTTTTCCTGTCTGTCTTTCATGAGCTGATCGTGGTGTGAATCAGTCACGACAAAAAGCGTATAGAATGCCATCAGAGCACCAAGAAAAATCGTGATAAACGAAAAATAATCATTGATATTCTCAAGCATAATCCGCTCCTTTTCTTAATCATACAGTTGAAAAGCTCCGATGTCCATGCAGGCGCTCAGCGTAAAAGCCAGTCTTCTCCCTTGATGACCTCTACACCGGAGAGCTCCTCATAGCCTCTCTGGCTGATCACCTCGTAGGCGACAATTGCCACACAGTTGGAAAGATTGAGGCTTCGGGCGGAAGCGACCATCGGAATCCGCATGCAGTGATCAAGATCCTTTCTCAGGATCTCTTTCGGTATACCCGTGCTTTCCTTTCCGAAAATCAGATAGATATCATCTTTGATCTCTGAAAAATCAAATGCGTCAGGTGCTTTGGTGCCGTAGCGGGTGGAATAGAAATACACGCCTTGATTGCATGAGACAAACTGATCCCAGTTTTCATAGATGCGGTAATCCAGCTGCTTTGCATAATCCATGCCCGCCCGTTTCAGATGTTTCTCATCCAGATAGAAGCCAAGCGGCTCGATCAGATGCAGTTTCATGTTGAATGCCATGCAGGTGCGCATGATGTTGCCGGTATTCTGCGGAATTTCCGGTTCATACAGAACAATATGGATCATTGCGCCATCTCCTTCTTAGCCGCAAAGCGCAGTCCGTATGCGCATAAGCCGATGCAAACGGCAAAGACGATGATAATCGCGGCGACGATATCAAAGAAGAAGCTTTCCGGGAACATGTTGATCATGATCGAAACGTTCGGATTCAGAAGGAACAGGTCATTGTCAAAGAAGACATAATGGAAATTCATCCAGAAGGCATTGAAATCGACAATGCACCAGATGGCGATGAATGGCACAAACAGCACCATCAGCAGCAATGCATTCCTGTATCCCTGCCTCATCAGTCCCCAGAAACCTTTCTTTTTTGTAAAGTAAAGTCCGAGCGCAATGGCAATGGCGCCGATTGCGAAAATGGTGCGGGCTTTCATGGCATTCTGATAGAGATTCTTCACATCCACCATATGCAGGGTTTCCCGCGCATCATAGACTTCTCTGAGTTCCCCGTTGACTTCGGTTTCAACGATGATGTCATCGCGTTTGTCCTTGAGATAATCCAGCAGTGTGACGGTGGCATCCATGAGCCCTTCCTCGCTCATGCCGATCTTTTCCGCCTGGTTGCCCTTACGGTATTCATAGGTGTAAAAGCCTTTGGCAAAACAGAGCACATCCACAATGCTTAAGAGAATCGCCACCAGAAGAAGCAGCGAGGCCAGCGAGGCCAGAAACTTACGCATGATGCTCCAGCCACTCCTCAAGCTTTCTGACCGCCTTACCGCGGTGGGAGATACCGTTCTTTTCATCCTTGGTCATATCCGCCATTGTTTTCTGATATGGCGGATAATAGATGATCGGATCATAGCCGAAGCCGTTTTCACCGCTCGGTTCATAAGCGATGGTGCATTCCACCGTATCCTCAAACACAACGCTGTCCTTGTCCGGTCTCGAAATGGCGATGGCACATACATAGCGGCATGTACGGTTTTCGATTCCCTTCATCTTTTCCAGGATGATGCGGTTCTTTTCACTGTAAGGCGTATCATGGCCAAGCCATCTTGCGCTGTGCACGCCGGGCTGTCTGTCAAAGGCATCGATCTCCAGTCCGGAATCATCCGAGACCGCCATGATGCCGTAACGTTTGGTTACCGACTCCGCCTTGATCTTCGCATTCTCTGAAAATGTGGTGCCGTTTTCTTCGATTTCAGGCATATCCGGAAAATCCGCCAGCGATTTCACTGTATATCCCTTGGGTTCAAGCATTTCCCTGAATTCGCGGATCTTGCCCGCATTTGTGCTTGCGACCACGATTGTCTTTTCTTCACTCATACAATAACTCCCTTCACATAATACCGGTAATCCAGACTGACAAAGTCACGGATGGCTGTATTCAGATCCGCACGCAGGGCAGATATTCGTTTGCCGCCCGCGCATAACGGATCCACATATCGTTTCTTGGCGCTGACGCATACCGCTTCTTCATCGGATGCGGAAGTGAGTACCACTTTTGTGCAGCTTTCAAACTGTTCAAAGCGGCTTCTTAACGCACTGTTTTTCAGCTTGGTAATGACCTTTGCCTCGCTGCTGTAAAGATCATCTGCCGTGATGATTCTCTGTTTCATCGCAGTCCGGATAATCCCTGCCAGCTGTTCCATGGCGAAGCGGTTTTCATCACCGCTGTATATTTTACCGCATTCAAGCGCATAATATGCAAATTCGCACGCAGTTGTCTCATCTTTAAAACCAAGCTCCTGCTGACCGTCCTCATTGATCAGCACTTTAATCCCGTTATACAGTCTCTGGATTGTTTGATCATCCGCCATTCTGAAATCGGAAAGATCGCCGAGAATGTATTCCAGCCTGTCCGCACATAAACGCGGTGAGGCATTATCCGCGATAGGATACAGATGATAATCACTGACTGCCTCAGGCGCAATGCCGTCCAGTTTCAGCTGAGTCATAATACCCGGATCATTTCTGATCATCATGGATGTTCTGTCTTCGGTTGTCTCCTGGTTTTCATAATCGCCGTATACAAAATCCACCACATGCGAAAATGCAGGCGTCGCGATGTCATGAAACAATGCAGCTAATGACTGAACCCTGTCATGTGTGAAATGCCAGACAATCAAAGCACAGCCAAGAGAATGATGAAAACGGCTGTAAGCCTCGATCTTTCTGAACCTCGGATATGAAGTGTAATTCATTCCGCAGTTCATGTCGATGAGCTTCAGCCGCTGCATGGCTTCTGTCTCAAGATACGGTTCTAAGAATTCCGGTATCTCATGATGGTAAATACTGCCATGGAAAATCATTCGGATGCGATCTTTCCCGTCTGCATTCTGTAATTGTAAACCGCGCCGTATCTTCTGGAATTATCGTGGAAGACACACTGCTTGATGACCGGCTTGAAGATATTCTTGAAACGGTCGTTGGCGAAGATCTTGTCAACCGACTGCTGAATCATGCGGACCATATTCGGATCGTCAGTCAGATGGCCTCCGATGACAAACACATCCGCGTCAACCACGCACTGGATGTTGTAAATATATACGGCCAGACGGTCGCAATACTCTTCGACGCCCTTTTTCACATCCTCATCGCCCATTGCCATTTTGGAACAGATTCTCAGCACGTTGAGATTCTTCTTTCCGCTTGACTCTTCAACCAGACGGGTCAGACCGTCCAGGGATGTGGAAAGTGCGAACATGTCCTGATAGCCTTCACGGCGCTGATAGTCGCCTTTCATGTATGAGAATTCACCGGCTGCGAAATGATGGCCGTTGAGAATATGGCCGTCGGTGATGACCGCACCGCCGATGCCGGTATTCAGGATCATGAGCAATACACCGTTCTGCACCTTTTTCAAAGCGCCGTAGCCGACTTCCGCAAGCGCTGCGGATTTGGCATCATTGCAGATGACAACCGGCATATCGATATATTCGGAAAGCTCTTTCGCATATTCCGTATCCCTGACCCACTCAAAGACGCCGCCGCTGTAGGCAAAGCCGCGCTTGGGATCGATGACACCGGGCATTGTGATGGAAACACCTTCCACCTCATCGCGGTAGCGGTCCGCAACCTCTTTGATCGGATCAAAAACCTCTTCCCTGGAATTGATGCCGATATATTCTGTACCTTCTGCCGTTGTATCAAGCTTCTCTGAAACAATCGCATATCTCAGTTTCGTACGGCTGAGATCAATACAAAGATATTTTTCCATGATCGTGCTCCTGTTTGTAATTAATTATATTATGCCACAATATCAGAGTTTATGAATCATGATCGATTCAGGCGGATACTATATTAAGATAAAAAAAGATTGCTTTTATCAAGCAATCCTTTATGGCTGGGATAGAGAGATTCGAACTCCCGAAATGACTGGTTCAGAGCCAGTTGCCTTACCGCTTGGCTATATCCCAATGCGCAAATATTATTGTACTCAATTTTCAGATTGATGCAAGCAGAAATTTCAAAATTACGCAAATTCGGCTATCGCTTTTCCAGCGGCACTTTATATTCGGGTACCGGAAGAATTTCATTGATGAGATCCATATACCTTTCAATATCAAAGTGTTCTCCGGCAAGATCTTTCTTCAGATGTTCACGGCTGCGGGTCTGAAACAAAGCGCACACATCATGGCGCATGACATATTCCAGCATCAGTTTTTCAATACTGATTCCTTCCTCTTTGAGGATCTTTGCGATCCGCTCATCTGCGCATAAGTTTGCGCGCACAATACGTTCATCCAGGGATGAATATGCCATCGCTTTGATATTGTTCTGTTTCATATATGGTAAAAGATCAAACAGCACGCCGCGCTTATCCATGCTGAAATAGATCTGGTTGGCATGGCATCTGTCTCCATAGCGGACGGCTTTTAAATCTTCCAGATCGCTGACATCAAAATTGGACACACCCCATTCACGGATTTTGCCTTCCTGCCGGAATGTCTCCATCATTGCAGCTGTATAGGCAAGATCAGCATTCTCCCGCCAGTGCAGAAGATACAGATCGATATAATCCGTACGCAGTCTTTTCAGGCTGTTTTCCAGGCTTTTACGCATGTTTTTGGCTGATGCGTTATAAGGCAGAATCTTGTCAACGATATAAAGATGTTCACGTCCGAATGTTTCGATCAGATCGCCAACGGCCTCTTCGCATCTGCCGTTTCCGTACATTTCCGCCGTGTCGATTTTTTTGATACCGTATTTATCAACGGCTTCCAGCATACATGAAAAAGATTCCGGCGTTTTTCCGTACCAGAACTGGGTTGTACCGAAACATAACAGATCCTGATTCACCATACCTATATTATAAACGAACAGAAGAAATACATATTCCGGACACTCTTAAAATGACAGTCAAAGACATTCTGTCATGCAAGATTGCTTATGATGTATTTCCGAATATGACAAGATTATGAAACTCTTTACAAATTGTTTGATTGAAAAACAACTTATGTTAGAATAAACGCGCTTTAAATGACTGAATTGGAGATAAAAACATATGGAAAGATTAGTCGGTACCACAGTCAGAGGTCTCAGAGCTCCGGTCATCAAAACCGGTGATGATCTGAAATCCATCGTCGTTGAAACTGTTCTCAAAGCTGCAGAAAGCGGAGAATTCACCATCCGTGACCGCGATGTTCTCGCCGTTACGGAGTCCATCGTTGCCAGAAGCCAGGGCAACTACTGCACCATCGATGACATCGCGGAAGATGTCAGAGAAAAACTCGGCGGAGAGGATATCGGTGTTGTATTCCCGATCACCAGCCGCAACCGTTTCGCGATTGTTCTGCGCGGTATCGCCAGAGGCGCAAAGAAGATCTATCTCATGCTGAGCTACCCTTCCGATGAAGTCGGCAATCATCTGTTCGATGCTGAAATCATGGATGACAAGGATGTGGATCCTTATACCGATGTTCTGAATGAGGAACAGTTTATCTCACTCTTCGGACAGCCCAGCCATCCATTCACCGGAATGAACTATGTTGACTATTACAAGAAGCTGGTTGAAGCTGAAGGATGCGAAGTTGAATTCGTATTCGCCAACAATGCGGCAGCCATTCTCAACTACACAAAGAATGTGCTTGCATGCGATATCCACACAAGATTCCGCACAAAGAAGCTTCTGAAAAAGCATGGCGCGGAAAGAGTCATCGGCATGGACGATCTGATGACAGAAAGCCGCAACGGCAGCGGATTCAATGCCCAGTACGGTCTGCTTGGTTCCAACAAGGCAACCGAGGACACCGTCAAGCTCTTCCCTACCGGCTGCAAGCTTCTCGCTGATGAGATCCAGGCTGAAATCAAGGAAAAGACAGGAAAACTGATTGAAGTCATGGTCTATGGCGACGGCGCGTTCAAGGATCCGGTCGGAAAGATCTGGGAACTCGCTGACCCGGTGGTGTCCCCCGGCTATACAGACGGTCTGGAAGGCACACCGAACGAGCTCAAGCTCAAGTACCTCGCTGACAATCAGTTCAAGGACCTTTCCGGCGAAGAGCTGAAGCAGGCAATCCGCGCTTCCATCGCTGAAAAGGATGCGCAGCTGGTCGGCAAGATGGTATCCGAAGGAACCACACCGAGAAGACTGACTGACCTGATCGGCTCCCTGTGCGATCTGACTTCCGGCTCTGGCGACAAGGGAACACCGTTTGTCTATATCCAGGGTTACTTCGACAACTATACAGACTGATGAACAATCCCCCGCCGCGGGGATTGTTTTCTTGTTAAGTGCATGCTTTCGATGTAGAATTTAATGCGGTAAAAAAAAAGGAGTATTCAAATGACATTGAGAACAAGATTTGCACCAAGCCCGACAGGCTATATGCATATCGGCAACCTCAGAACTGCCCTCTATGCATATCTTGTCGCGAAAAAGGATCCCGAGGGAGTCTTCATTCTGAGAATCGAGGACACCGATCAGGGCAGACTGGTCGAAGGTGCGACGGATATTATCTACGACACAATGAAAACCTGCGGTCTCAAACATGACGAGGGACCGGATGTCGGCGGCAACTATGGACCTTATGTGCAGTCCGAGCGTATGGCCAGCGGCATGTATCATGACTATGCGGTCAAGCTGATCAAACGCGGCGGGGCGCATTACTGCTTCTGCGATGAGGAAAAGCTGCAGGCGCAAAGAGCAGAGGCTGGCGACAGCTTCAAGTATGATGATCCCTGCAAGGCCCTTTCCATCGAAGAGTGCGAAAAGAGAATCGCTGAAGGCGCAAAGTATGTCATCAGACAGACCATTCCTGCAGAAGGAACCACATCTTTTGACGATGAGGTATTCGGAACCATCACGGTTGACAACAGCACACTTGACGAGCAGGTTCTGCTTAAGAGCGACGGTTTCCCGACCTATAACTTCGCCAATGTCATCGATGACCATCTGATGGGAATCACCGATGTCGTGCGCGGTATGGAATATCTTTCCTCCACACCGAAGTACAACCTGATCTATGAGGCATTCGGCTGGGATATCCCCCGCTACATCCACTGTCCGCCTGTCATGAAGGATGAGCACAGCAAACTCTCCAAGCGCAATGGCGACGCCTCGTTCCAGGATCTGGTTGCCAAGGGCTATCTGCCTGCAGCGATCCTGAACTATATCGCCCTGCTTGGCTGGGCACCTGAGGAAGACCGTGAGATCTATACACTGGATGAGCTGGTACAGGTCTTCAATGTGAAGCGCATCGGCACTTCCGGCGCCATCTTCGATCCAGAAAAGCTGACATGGCTCAACGGCATGTGGTTACGCGGAATGGATCTGGATTCCTATTATGCGCTGATCAAGCCGTATATTGATCAGGCTGTAAAGCTGGATTGCGACAAGAAGATGATTGCACAGATCGTTCAGCCCCGTGCCAACACTCTCAATGAGATCCCGGGAATGCTGACATTCTTCGATGAATTCCTTGAATTCTCAACCGATCTCTACAATCACAAGAAGATGAAGTCCAATCCCGAGGTTGCCCTTGTCTCTCTGAAGGCTTGCTATGAGACACTCAAAGCCCAGGAAGACTGGAGTATGGACGCGCTTCATGAAGTGCTGATGTCCGTGCCGAAGCAGATTGAGAAGAAGAACGGACAGGTCCTCTTCCCGCTGCGTCTTGCCATCACAGGTCTTGGCACAACACCGGGCGGCGCGATTGAAATCGCCTATATTCTCGGCAAGGATGAAACCCTGAGAAGACTTGAGCGCTCCATCGCCCAGCTGGAAAACGAACTCGCTTAAAAATGAAAATGAGCTGATCATGAAAATGGTCAGCTTTTTTAAAACAATGCGCAGCCATATGACTGCGCATCTTTTGTTTATTCTTTGGAACGGATTTTTGCGGCTGTCTTGAGCATGTAAGGATATGCCTTGTCAAATGCCCAGTAAACCGGCTTGTTGAAGATGAAGTTGAATTCACCGATCGCTTCCTCAACATTCATCAGGAAGTTGGACTTGAACACGGTCAGACCGTCATCCAGTGTGCCTTCCATACCGCCGAAGGAGCATTCGTGAATGCCATGTTCAGCACAGTATTCAATGCATTTGTTATAGAGGAGATAGCTTGCCCTTATACGCATTGCGTTGGGGTTGTTGCCCATGTAGAAGATCTCCATCATGTTTTTGTTGAAGCATGCCAGAATGCCGCAGAGGATCATCTCATCGCTGCCTTCCGTCTCACGGTCAGCCCTGAGCTTTTCCAGCTCTGCCGTATCTTCCGCCAGCCCACGCTCATGGATGCCCTTCTGCTTGCGGGTCAGCTCGCCCTTGAGCGCTTCCTCATGTTCGGCGATTCTGTTTTCAAGCATTTCCATCTGCTTTTTCAGATTGAGTTTGGCGACCATGCAGAGCGCCTCATCGCCATAGACATCCATCATGTTGCGGAAGTATTCCTCATTGCGTAATGCGATCTGCTTGCGTACTTCGGTATAATGCATCGCCGTGCAGAAATCTTTCAGATATTCATGTCCGGTAAAGACTTCCGTGCCCTTCTTTTTGGCGGTTTCAATGGAGCGGATGGTCTTGCGGTCAAGATGATCGTAATAATCCGGATCGACATCCATTTCCGCATTGAATCGCGGCTGGGTTGTTTCCGCAATCAGCTTTGTAAATCCCTTGTGCTTTGCGCCAAGCGACTTGAGGAAGGCAATCACGCCTTCGTTCATGGTCGGATTCTCCTGATCCTTGAGCTTGACATCATAGCATCTGTACATGACCTTCGGATCAAAGCGCAGCGCGATGGCATGCTGTTTCTTTGCCTCACGGATCAGATTGTCAAACATGAAACGGACCAGATTGTGATCGTTGTAATTCATGACAGGTCCCTTGGGCACATAGAACAATGTGTTTCCAAGCGGCATCTTGCGGATCAGCACAAGCGCGCTGGCAACGATCTTTCCCTCTTCATCCGTAACACTAGTCAGCATGTGTCCCCAGTTGTTTTTGACCTTTACCCAATTGGAGCACTGAAACAGATTGTTCTGATCACTGTTCATGACAAATTCATCGAGCAATGCCGGATCTGTATTGGTATGGAACTGATAAGTCATAAGGTTCCTCCTGATCAAAAAAAGAAACCCGCTCATCGCGGGTTAACTTATAAATGGTGACGTGTACGGGGTTCGAACCCGTGAATGCTGCCTTGAGAGGGCAGTGTGTTGAGCCGCTTCACCAACACGCCGCAGTACGGGAAACACCTGATTTCCCGTGCTTGTTAATAATACTATAAGAAGACTCAGAATGCAAGATTACTTTGCAGCTTCAAGAGCTTTCTTGGATGCTTCAACGATTTCCTTGAATCCGTTCTCGTCGTGGATTGCGATTTCGGAGAGCATCTTGCGGTTGATGTTGATATCAGCCAGCTTCAGACCGTGCATGAACTTGCTGTAGGACAGATCATACTGTCTGACTGCAGCGTTAATTCTTGCGATCCAGAGCTTGCGCATTTCACGCTTTGTCTGCTTTCTTCCGATGTAAGCATACTTCAGTGAGTGCATGACCTGCTCATTGGCGGTCCTGTACAGAAGATGCTTGCTGCCAAAATAACCCTTGGCTGCCTTTAAAACCTTCTTGCGTCTGTTGCGCGTAGGTGTTGATCCTTTAACTCTCATCTTTCATTGACCTCCTGTAATTAACCCTGAAGCAGCTGAATGTCACGCTTTACATCTGTTGCATGAGCTGTTGTGCTCTTAGCCAGGTGAATCTTCTGCTTGTGAGACTTGTTTGCAGCGAAGTGTGAAACATAGTTATGCTGCACCTTGAGTTTGCCGGTGCCTGTGAGCTTGCTGCGCTTTGCAAAGGTTTTCTTTGTCTTCATCTTGTAATTCTTAGGCTTCTTTGCTTTTGCTTTCATATCGTTCTCCTTTACTTGCCCTTCTTCGGTGAGAATATTACCGACATTGTGTTGCCTTCAAGCGATGCTGATTTGCTGACTTCCGCAATGTCTGAAATAGCTTCTGTGAATTTGCTGATGATTTCCTTGCCGACTTCCTGGCGGGTGATCATACGTCCTCTGAATCTCATGTCAATGCGGACTTTCTGACCTTCCTCGATCCATTTGCGGGCCTGGTTCAGCTTGGTGTTGAAGTCGTTTTCATCGATGACCGGTGAAACGCGCAGAGGTTTGATCTCGGTGACATGCTGCTTTTTCTTCGCTTCTCTTGCTTTCTTCTGCTCTTCGAAGCGGTAGCGGCCATAGTCGACAATCTTGCATACCGGAGTCTTTGCATTCGGCGCCACACACAACAGATCCATGTTCATGTCATACGCCTTCTCAAGTGCGCTTCTTCTCATCATGACGCCGAGCTGTTCGCCATCAGGACCGATAACAAGCACTTCCTTGAAACGAATGTCTTCATTTACGAGATCGGTGGGTTCTTTTCTTCTGTTTTTGTTATTCTTGATCCTTCCCAAGTGGTCCTCCCAGTATTGAAAAACAGGTGCGAAGCACGCACCTGTCCGAAAAAATCATAGTCATTTTTCTTCGGCCTTATTGCCCAGGTCCTTCGGACTTCGGGCGAGAAGCGGTGCTTCTTCTTTCCGTTATTTCAATGTACTCAGTAATTAAACAATCAATCACGAATAATGTCAAGCTTATTTTTCAAATCCGCTGACATTGACAGTCACATTGTTTGCCTTGAAGCCGGTCATGAAGAGAATGTTCTCATAAATCCGGTTCTGGACAAGCTCGCATGTCTGCTCGACATTGGCGCCGTATTTCAGTTTGACATCCGCTTCGATGTTGAGGCGGTTGTTTTCGATTTTGATATTCAGCGGCTTGGTAAATCTGGAATTGGGAACCTGGAATGCCTCCTCGATTTCATCAATACTGATTTCCGCGATAGCCTTGAAGACAGATTTATTGATTGCGATCATGCCGTTTTCGTTCTGATCATCCAATACGATGTAATCCTGTGCCATATGAATCTCCTTCTATCCTACTTATTATACACATTTTGATTCTAGTGGAAAAGAATGGCGATCTGATGATACAGATCGTTGCGGATCTGCTGGCTCTCATTCACATAGGCCTCATAGGTCTGATAGCGCTCATTGATCCTATCGACAAATGCCCTGAAGATATTCATGCAGCGGTAGAGATTGTCCTCGTAGATGATCTTGATTGTGTTGGCATCAATCAGGGCATCCAGCAGGATTTCCATCAGATCATTTCTCACGCTTTCCGCCTGCTTTGTCTCAAACCGGCTGAAACAGTTCGCATACCAGCGCGGCTGAATGAGAAGAAGCTTGATGACTTTGCAGAAATTGCGTAAGTCTTCCGTGTCATTTTCACGCTGGATAATAAACAGCATGGTAAAGAAGACATGCCACTGGAAATTCACATTGAGCTGGCTCATGAGATATCTGCCAAGCCTTTCAACAAACGGATCATCGCTGTGATAATCCTTTTCAAGTTTGATCTGTTCCGAGAAATCAAGCGGTGCCTCACTCAGAGCACTGAGCATCTCCAGATACATGATCATCTTTTCACGGTTGTTTTCACCGTTGGCGAATTCATGAATATAAATGTACTGTGCAATGGTGGCCGAGCACTTTTTGAAATCCGTCGTGAAGCCGACCGACTCTTTCATTTTGCGGTTGACCAGGTCGTTGACGCTTCTTGCCACAAACACCTTGAATCCCTGTTCGTCCATGCCGATCTGCGCGCGTTTGGATTCATAGGAGATTTCCTTGTACATGATTTCCAGCTGTCTGTCCACGACATCCAGATTGTCACGGATGGCGCCGAGCATATTGCGGTTGAACGAGTCATACATGACAAAGTCGGGATTCTTGTAAACAACCTCATGCTCGATTTCACTCCAGAATGTGTGAACCAGCGATTTAATCTGCAGCTCAAAATTGATTCTGGACTCATTGAACACATAATATCCGTCGATCCGGAAAATCGTGAAGCCGTTGCGCTGGATCTGGGGCTGGGGCATACGCAGATTGAGATAGATGTTCTTATCAATCAGGCATGCGCTGTAGCCGTCAGAGGATACTTCAAAGTACTTGAACAGCTGCTTGTAGAGCTCTGCCTCATTGCGGATAAATCTGCACTGCATGATAATGCCGATCAGATCGCTCAGATGCTCAATCGCATCCTCGGGTTTTTCATAATCCAGATAGAACTGATTGCGGATCAGTTTTTCTTTCAGGGAATTGGTGCTCTTGATCCGGGTCCGGAAGGAAACAACCGATTCCCCTTCGTTGAACATTGTATAGAATGCGTTTTTGATCTGCCCTTCCGCATACTGAAAGGCAGGCATCTTTCGTTCGTACAATTCAATTGTTTCGTCAATGAAACGGAAAAGACTGAGTTTCATAACTGATAAACTCCTTAGCGAAGACGAAGCTGTTTCGGATATTTGTTTTTCAGGTAAGTGCCGTCGCTTTTCGCGCCGCCCAAAGCATGGCCGTGCCACATCACGGCATACCAGCCTTTTGCACAGGGGTGCGGAATCTGTTCTCCATGAAGATACTTCTCAGCCTCTTCATCGCTCAGCTGCACCGTGCGTCTGAAGCTGCTGTAAGAAGACATGAAGAACTGATGGGACGGCTCAAAGCGCTTTTTGATGATTTCACCGAGATATACCTGATTGCGGATCAGCCGGCAGCCTTTCGCTTCGAAAAAAGGCGCGCTTCCGCCATAGACACGATCACGGAATACGTAATGGTAAGGATATTGTGTTGAAAGCATTTCCCTGAAGAAAGCATCTGCTTCCGAAGGGATTCTGCTTTGCGGAAGTGTTCTGATCTTTTCATTCTGAGAAGTGCCCTGTTTGCGCATTTTCGCAATGAAATGGCCTTCTCCCCCGTCCATGGGAATAATCCGCACAGCCCGGTCAATATGATGATCGCTGATCAATGCCTTTCTGCCGAATGTCACACCGGCATCCTCCATAACCATGTTATCATGCGCATTCAGAAAATGCAGAACGGTTTCTTCATTTTCAATGCGGTTGAGGGTGCAGGTTGAATAGACAAGTACGCCGCCCGGTTTCAGGCATTTTTCGGCATTGTCCAGAATTTCCCGCTGTCTTTGCGCACAAAGCTCAACATATTCGGGACTCCATTGCCTGACCGCTTCTTCCTCCTTGCGGAACATGCCTTCGCCAGAGCAAGGCGCATCGCATAAAACAGCATCAAAGAATTCCGGAAAGGCCTTTGCAATATCGGCGGTATCATTGTTGAGAATCATGGCGTTGCTGATGCCGTGCTGTTCCACATTTTCAACAAGCGGCTGGATTCTGTTTTTCATATATTCATTCAGACAGAGAAATCCGTCTGATCCGAGTTTTTCTGCAATCTGGGTTGATTTGGAGCCCGGTGCGGCACAAAGATCCAGCACTTTCATGCCGGGTTTGGGATCAAGTATGGTAACAGCGGATGAGGCGCTTGGCTCCTGGACATAGAAAAGACCGGCCTTATACGCATTCATACGGCCGAGACTGCTTTCCGCTTTCACATAATAGCCATTGTCCGCAAAAGGACTCTTCTGCACCGTGAGATCGGCGAGTTCAAAGAGTTCATCGGCTGTTGTTTTCAGCGTATTGACGCGGATTCCGCGTCCTGCCGGCTGATCCAGCACAGCAAGATACTGCTCATACTCATCGCCGAGCAGTTCTTTCATTTGTTCAAGAAACAGACTGTTCATAAGCATCCAGTATCCGGTTGGTATCACGAAGATCCTGATCCAGCTGCATGACCAGGTTGTCAGCGTTGCGGAATTTCATCTCCGGGCGCAGATAACGGATGAATGATACGGTAATCATCCGGCCGTAAATATCGCCCTTAAAATCGATCAGATGCGCTTCCAGCGACATTCTGTCCGTATAATTGACGGTCGGATTATGACCGATATTGACCATTGCCCTGATCTTTTTTCCGCCGATTTTCGCATAGCATGCATAAACGCCTTTTTTTGGCAGAATGTATTCTGTGGAGTAGCCGACATTGGCAGTCGGGAATCCCATGCCGGTGCCGATATGACGGCCATGGATCACGGTTCCGTCAATCTGATATTCATAGCCGAGCATGCGCGCGGCCTCTTCCATATTTCCCTGTTCAATCGCGGCGCTGATTCTGGTGCTGGAGATCTTGCCGGATTCATCCTCAACCGCCTCAACCACACGCACTTCATATGGCGCATCGTTTTGCAATGATTCGCAGTTTCCCGCTCCCTTAAAGCCATAATGAAAATCAAATCCGCACACCAGACCGTACAGATTCAGCTGACCGAGGGTCTTTTCAATAAATTCAGCCGGACTCTGTTCAGACATCTCTTTTGTGAATTTGAGAATCACGATGTTCTGGATGCCGAGAGATACGGCGATATTGATGCGCTGGCGCATGGTGGTGATGTGATGAACCTCTTTGATTCCCTTGATGGTTACCCAGGGATCGGGATCAAATGTGATCAGCGCGCTTTCACAGTGCTTTTCTTTAGCGAGGCTGATCGTTTCCGCAATCAGCGCCTGATGGCCTTTATGCATGCCGTCAAAATAGCCGATACATGCGCATAAGGCTGTCTTCTGCCGGTTATGACCGCCGGCGTAAATATTGATGACCCGCATGATTACCACAGCCCCCTTTGACAGTGATAAAGACCGTCCGCTTCCTTGGCATAGACAGCGCAGGGTTCTCTATGATCAACAAAGACGATTCTGTCGCCATATCCGCTCAGTTCCATGCTCATGCCGTTGCGCACCTTTTTTTCCGCAAACAGCTCAACCCGCTCATAAGACTGATCGATCACGCATAAAGGATCAGTCAGTTCTGCACCGGATTCGAGCTGCTCAAATGTGCACGCATCAGCCAGTGACAGATGGTCAATGCCCTCTCTGACAAGCGAAGTCATATAAGCCAGCTCACCGAGCTGTTTTGCATAATCCACGATTAACGTGCGGATATAGGTTCCGCTGGAAACACATGCGTCCATGGTGAATTCATTTTCACCGGTTCTGGCGACTTTCAGCATGGAAACCTCAATGGGACGTGCTTCACGCTCCACCTCAATTCCTTTGCGGGCATATTCATAAAGCTTGCGGCCGTCTTTTTTGATGGCGGAATACATCGGCGGCACCTGCATCAGGCTGCCTGTCATTTTCTTCGCGGCTTCATCAAGCTCTTCCTGCGAATGGAAAGACGGTTCTCTTTCCTCAATGAACGTGCCCCAGGCATCTTCCGTATCACTCGCTTTGCCAAACGAAAAAGTCGCGTGATAGGTTTTCCTGTCAGCTGCGCAATATGGCAGCATTTTTGTATATCTTCCCAGAAGGACAATCATCAGACCGCTCGCCTCGGGATCAAGGGTTCCCGTGTGGCCGATCTTTTTCTCATTGAAAATGCGGCGCAGTCTTCTAACCGCGTCGAAACTGGTCATTCCGGAAGGTTTATTCAGTAAAATCACTCCGTCCATAGCGACGATATTATATCAGCACACAGAAGATTTACAAACGGTCTTTTCATTGCCCATATTGGCAGAATCATTGCAAAATGAGCGTCTGCCGCTAAAATATTCAATAACGGGAGGTCCCATATGGATTCACAGAATATCAGAACGGAAGCACTGATCGGCAAAGAGGCTTCGCAGCTCTTAAGCACAAAACACGTTGCCGTTTTCGGTGCGGGCGGTGTTGGCGGATATGTGATTGAGGCACTTGCAAGAAGCGGCGTCGGCACACTGGAAATCATTGACAATGACACCGTCGCCCTCAGCAATCTCAACCGCCAGATCATCTCGCTGCATTCCACCTTGGGCATGCCCAAAACAGAAGCGGTGAAGCAGAGGATTCTTGATATCAATCCGGATATCAATGTCATCGTTCATGATTGTTTCTATCTCCCTGATAAAAAGGATGAATTTGATTTTGACAATATGGATTATATCGTTGATGCGATTGATACAGTCACTGCGAAAATTGATCTGATCCTGGAAGCGCAGAAACGCAATATCCCGATCATTTCCTCCATGGGATGCGGCAACCGTCTGGATCCCTCAAAACTGAGACTGACTGATCTCTATGAAACCTCCGGCGATCCGCTATCAAAAATCATGCGGCATGAACTGCGTAAGCGCGGTGTGAAAAAACTGAGCGTTGTCAGTTCGGCGGAAAAGCCGATCAAACCTCTGATCAGTCTTGAAGAGCTTGAAAAGAGCAATCCTGACCGTGATCCTGATGAGCCGGTGCGCCGCTCCATTCCCGCTTCCTCCCCCTTTGTGCCGCCTGCGGCAGGACTTCTGATCGCCTCAAAAGTGGTGATGGACCTGATCAACTGGCAGCCTCAGAAATAAATCACACGAAAAATTATGATCAAACGTGTCTATATCGAAATCACAAATATCTGCAATCTGTCATGCGCTTTCTGCGCAAAAAACACCCGTGCACCCCGCATGATGAATTTGCAGGAATTCGAATATGTCATTAACCAGGTGGCGCCGCTGACAAAGTATATTTATCTGCATGTTCAGGGCGAACCATTGATGCATCCGCAGATTCATGAAATCATGGACATCGCCGCAGCGCATGAATGTCATGTGCAGCTGGTCACCAATGCCGCGTTTCTCAAAGATCATATGGATCTAGTGAATCATCCCGCATTGCGCAAGATTTCCTTCTCGCTGCAGTCGGTGGAATATCAGAAGATTGATCCGGAAACATTCATGAAACCGATTCTGGACTTTATTGAAACCGCATCAGCCGTTGGCCATCCGTTCTGTGAGCTGCGCTTCTGGCGGGATGATCAGATGGAACTGCCTAAAACAAAGCAGTGTCTCAACATCCTGCAGCATCGTTATACCTTCAAAGACAGCGGCAGAATCAGAAATCAGAAGATCCTGCCTGGTGTCTATGTTGATTACTCCAATCCGTTTGAATGGCCTGCTGAAAACACCGAAGAAAACAGCTTATCCGGCACCTGCCTTGGCGCACTGGAACAGATCGCGGTTCTAAGTGACGGAACGGTTGTGCCCTGCTGTCTGGATGCGGAAGGAAAGATTTCACTCGGCAATCTCTTCTCACAGACCCTTTCAGAAATCCTTTCCTCAGAGCGTTATACACGCATGACGGAAGGATTCAGGAATTACAGAATTACAGAGGAGCTTTGCCGTCACTGCACATTCCGCAGAAGATTTTCCAAACAATAAATGAACCGATCCGCAAGGGACCGGTTCTTTTTCAATACACAATCAGCAATGTTCCGTTTTTCATATCAACGGAGCTGATTGAGACATTCTGGTCATAGATATATGATGAGGTTTCATCATATATGATCTCATTGTCATCACTGAGATAATTTTCCTCTAGCTCGCTTCCGATCATTATTTTCAGCATGTTCAGGTTTTCCCTGATTGTGCTTTTCGGACTGAATCCGCATTCATATTCACGTCTTGCGGCCGCAAAACGCACACGTATACGGATCAGGTTTTTATTTTTCAGCAGGTCTGATCACCTCCGTTCTGTTTCTGAAGTAAAACACTGCCTCATTTTCCTTCCAGGCGATTCTGGAATGAACCCGATACTGCATACGGAAGGCATCATTGAAAAACAGATAGCAGGTATCACGGTTGGCATAGGAGTCAAAATCACCTGCCTGATCGACGGAAACACTGCGGATTCTTGCATCCGTATTTTTCTCATGCGCAATCTGACAGCCTTGATTCACAAGCACCTTTTCAAAGGCTGCGGAATCATCCGGATCCGCACTGACAACGCAAAGTCTCATCTGATCTTTGAGCACTGCCCATTGATAATCCTTTTTGCGGATACCAAGGGCAATTCCCGGCACATCACACAATGAGGAATCAATGACTTCCGGCATATGGGGCAGACAGCTGCGCTGGCGCATTTCGCCTGCTGCAGCGTTGCTGATCACTTCATTGAGCATTTCATCCGTGCATTCAAACACACAGAAA
This sequence comes from Erysipelotrichaceae bacterium NK3D112, assembly GCA_000701725.1. Classification (GTDB taxonomy): domain Bacteria; phylum Bacillota_I; class Bacilli_A; order Erysipelotrichales; family Erysipelotrichaceae; genus Bulleidia. The sequence goes on along the minus strand of JNJQ01000003.1, from coordinate 96,361 downwards.
TCAAGCAGACCATGATCATTCATAACACCGTGATGTTTCTTAGAAACACTCACCTTTGTGCCGGTCTCAAGGAATGCCTGGATATCCTGGGCTGCCGCGCCTTTGAGGATTGCTCGGTATTTCAGATATCCTGTTTCGCGGAAGCTGAAGATTGCGGAATTGCTGCTCATCAATACAATTGTCAGCTTTCTGTTTTCACACGTACGCGCACATTTCATCAATTTCAGACGGTTGTTTTCATCAGTTTCGTAATACGCATTCAGATCATTGATGATCAGAAACAGACCGCCTTCCGGATTTCTTCGCTCCTCAATCAGCCGGTACAGATTTGCGCATCGCTCTTCATCTGCTGATGGAAACACATCCATGATCCGGTTTGTTCTGATCCAGTCAATCTGATCAAATGCATCCAGATCATCAATCAGCACGATATCATCATTCATGTCACAGCATTCAAGAATCCGCATTACCAGCGCTTTGGTCAGATTCTTGCGTTCCGACTGATCCATGCTCACAAAGGCATGCACGCTTTGCGGCATCAGCTTCAGCAGCAGCTTTCGGTTATGTCTGTAGTCATCCACAATACCATATGCCCATGGTTCGCTGATCTGTTCCGGGCTGACACAGCTGATCGGCGCATTCCAGAGCGGACTGACCGGTTCCATATGGCTGTATGCTTTTCTGATTTCAGCGATGATCCGGTTGATTTCAGGCTCCGCTTTTTCGAGCAGCTGCGTGCTGGAAGCGATCAGCTTATGCGAAGTGTCATAAACAGCCGTGCAGGAATCACTCAGACGGCTGCGTGACTGCACATAACCGCTGCGTCCGTATACCAGTCTTTCATCCGCCAGCAGATAGAAACATCCGGGATCCCTGATTGCGGCCGCATCAGGCCGGTGAATCATTTCCGATGAATCCTGCTTTTCTGATACTTTGAGACAAATCTTGAATTTCGCGTTAGACCAGATCTGATCGGTGACGACACCGCTTGGTTTCTGAGTGGAAAGAATCAGATGTATGCCGAGTGAGCGGCCGATTCTTGCGATGCTGATCAGCTCATTGAGAAATTCCGGCTGTTCTTTTTTCAGCTCGGCAAACTCATCGACAATGATCACAAGCTCGGGAATGTATTCCATCGCCGGATGCGTTTTATGAAGTCTGCGGTAATCTGATACATTCATTACCGGCATACCGGTTTTTGTGCTCATGGATTTCAGTAATGCTTCACGCTTGCGGCATTCAATGGCGAACTGCACAAGAACACGCTGGATATCCTCTTCATCCAGATTCGAAAGTGTTCCCGTCACATGCGGCAGTGCATTGTTCTCATTGGTCATGGAATTCAGTGAACTGCCGCCTTTGAAATCAATCAGGATAAACTGCAGATCCGCCGGTGAATAATTCATTGCCAGAGATAGAATCATAGTCAGAATCAGTTCACTTTTGCCGCTGCCGGTTGTGCCGGCGATCAGACCGTGCGGTCCGTCCCGTTTCTCATTCAGATCAAGAATGATATCCTTTCCCTCATTGTCGCATCCGATCAAGGAAGCAACGGATGAATTGATATCACCGGTATTCCATCGTTCCTGTATCTGCAGCTGCTTTTCATCCATGACTCCATGCATTTCAAGAAACGAGAAAGCCCCTGCTGTCTGATGTGATCCGCTTACTGAAGGAAGCCTTGAAGCAAAGCGGATAATATCCGGATCAAAGTGGTCCGGTCTTACGGAATAGCCGTCTGACTTCAGGAAATCCTCAAATCTCCACTGTTCTTTCCCAGGTATGATTCTGAGATCCGCTTTGATCTGCGCACTGGCTGAGGCAAAACAGATTTCCGCATCAAAGGCGTCTGATTCAAGCTGTGCACCGATCAGATTGAACATGACGATTCTGCGCGGGTCCTCTCTGCACAAAGTCAGAACATCCCGGATCTCATGTTCTTCATCCGCAAGCAGACGGATGTCATACTGATTGAACAGATGCGGCAGATCAAGCATCCAGCGGTTTTCTTCTGAGAGCTGCAGGTCACATACGATCGCAATACCGACCTGATCCGGAGAATAGCGCATCGCAATCTGCATCATCAGATCCGCTGCCACAAACATCACCGAACGGTCAATGACGATCTTATGATAATCATTCAGCGGAATCAGAAAAGGTACACGGACCTGTCTTTGTGCCTCTTTGAAGAATTTCTTCTTCATGTTTTCGATTTCTTCATCGCTGTCATAATGATCTTTGGCATTGGTCAGCTCGGTATGAAGAATATTCATCGACGTGCCGAGTCTGACATATAGCTGATCACATTCAAGCATCATCAGTGTTTTCTGATTACTGTATCTATGCACAGCGCTTTGGGAATCCGGAAACAGTTCTTCAACGGCTTGCAGATATTGTTCACGCATATCATCAATCCGGTCCATCACACTGCAGAGATAGCGGTCATATTCTTTTCTTCTGGCTGCTTTTTCTTTCTTTGCCTGTCTGCTGTCACTGAAGCGCTGTAAAGGCGTCCAGAGAAGTGTTGAAACCATCATGATTCCCGGCAGCATCACCATCGGCAGCATCTCCACAATTTCCCGTCCGTTTCCATAGCCAAGATACATGCTCAGCAATCCGCTGCAGAGCGATGCTCCTGACATCATAATGCCCGGTCCGATTGAAAACAGCAGGCTTCGCCCGATTGTTTCCCGCATTGGAGACGGCGCATCCATGCGTATGGATATGGAGTCTTCAGGCATGGAAAACGGGACACGGCGGTATTGAAGAATGCGTTTTGTGGGCGGTCTATGCTCAGATACGGAAACCGGGACAAACGGTTTCATACGATGGCTGAGTGAAGGCATGCGATTGGCCATGATGAAATCGGAATGCAGAATGATCCGGCAGCCGAAACAGGAGAATTCATCACCGTCCCTGTAATATGCATCACTTCCGATGATCCGCTGATTCAGAACAACCGGTACTTCTGTTTTCGCATGGATATGATGCTCTGAAAGATCGATTTCAAAACAGGAGCCTTCAATGTATTCGGAGCTGTAACAAAGATCATCATGATCATCTGATCCGAATGTGATCACATGGTTCTGCGGCTGCAGGCGGTCAAACCGCTTCCAGTTTTCATCGCACGGTATGAAATAGAGATCCGCATATGAACCGTCTGCGCGTGAGATCACATGCATGATATTCTTCGTGTCGCCCGGTTTGCGGAAGCGTTTCAGTGTATAGGGCAGCCGGACGCTCCAGCTGCCCTTCTGCTGAATCAGATAAGCATTCTCATCCAGTATACGGAAATCCGTGCGCTGTTTTTCCGCATATACCTGGGTGATTCTGCCCTTCCATACAGCATAAAGAATCATGCGCCGCTCTCCTGCGGAACAAGGATATTCACCGATGTGCTGAATGAGCCGTCAGAAGTGGAGATGGTTATGATGGCGCTGCCTGATGAAACACCTGTCACTACCAGACCGTTCACAGCTGCGATGGACGGATCGGAGGAAGAGACAACAAGATCACTCAGGCTGTAGCCTTCAGGCAGTCCTGTAACCGCAAGCGAGCGGCTCTGTCCGGCATGAACCGCGACGGAATACTGTTCCAGAGTGATTTTTCCTTTTGTGTCCATGACCTCACGTTCTTCACTCTTCGGTCTTGATTTGCGTGTGCATTGATCCACCGCATGCCAGTTTTCAAAATGCTGGGATGCGCCTTTGAAAAGTGGTGCGTTTTTCTCATTGAGAATGCTGTATTCGGTTTCGCCAAGAAGCTTGCCCGCGCCGCAATCCTTGGAGAACACAAGCAGCTCCAGAATCCAGTTGCCCGAAGCGTCTGCGCATACGACGACATCCTCGACTTTCGAAGCCATCTCGTCCGCCAGTTCCGGTGACGCATCTGTTTCCACCGTCTGCATCTTTCCGTCATCATCAAACAGATGAACCTTTGTTTTGATTGAGGCTTTTGCGCCGGCTTTGACCGCGGTATCCATCAGACAGAAACCGAATGTATCCAGCGATGCTTTGATGTTAGCGCAAAGCGATGTATCAGCTTTCAGAGAGATATCCTGGCTGTGATTGGTATCTTTGATAAAGCGGAAATTGTCATCGACAAATTCATAGCCGACATGGTCTTTCTGCGAGAGCACAATCTCCGCCTTGCCGTTGGTTTTCAGCTGCAGTTTGACTTCAACTCTCAGATCACAGAACGGCATACCGCCTAAAGGAACCAGAATCTCGGCAAGCTTGAGTTCTGTTTCCACCGCATCATCCTTCTTCTGCATGAATGATTTGAGTGAGGAAAGGAAGTTCTTCTTGTCAATCCGTGAAAAGTCCCCGAATCTCTCCTCTTTGATATCGGCTTTGACACCAAGCGATTGCGATGTGTCAAAATCGAGCTTGTAATACGTCGATTTGATATCACGGAAAAGCGAATTGAAACTGTAGTCCGCCTTGAAATCGTTTAAGGCAACTGACGCATTGATTTCGCCGTATTTCATTTTCTTTGATGCGTCCATGCTGAAGGAGGCCTCTGATGTTTTGACTTTGACATCAAATCCGGCGATTTCATATGTGTAGGTGTTCTTCACATCCGCCATCAGATGAATATGATCATTCTGATGATTGCCGCTGGGACGCGGCTGGATCAGATTGCCGTTGCCGTCATAGATTTCACATTCATTGAAATTGATTTTGACACTGCCCTGAACATTGACAGAACGCGCTTCTTCACTCAGATCGCACGGTTCGAGGGTGGCTTTGCTGCCATCGCGTGAGACTACCTTGTACGCCTGATAATCGGCGCCGTTTCTGCTGACGAGGATGTCACCGGCCTGCGCTTCGCAATCGATGCCGACATCCGCTTCACCGGTGTCAGGATCAATCACGGGCGGTTCACTCTGATAGACGCTGACGCCTTCCTCCCATTCGATTTCGAAGATATCTTCATCAAAATGACGGTTGTTGATATGTTCAATCACCTGATCAAGGCATTTCATTGCCGTTTCCTCATCAATCGGATCCTTCGGATGGAACATATTGCGGCTATCGGTTTTCATGAGACCGCTGGCCACCGCACTTGAGACCTGATCGGCAAAGACGGTTTTGGAAATATCACGGATCGATGAGCTGTTTCCTTTGGGCAAATCACGAGCAAGATTGACCAGCGTGAATGCGGTCCATTCATTGCTCAGTGTTTCTTTGGGATCAAACGGGTAGGACGGATCCAGGATATGCCATTCAACGGCAGCCTGAATATCGTTGAAATATTCAGACTGCGCATTGATGTTCATGAAGTATGGCTGATCTTCTTGATGGCCCTGTATACCGGCTTTCAGGATGATCCGGCTGATCCATTCACCCTTGTTCAGACTGTTGGTTTCTTTGTTATGGCAGCCTGTCATACTGACAGTCAGTATCATCGCCAATACAAGCTTCAACAGTTTTTTAATACTGCATGCCCGAGGCATTTGAGGAGATTGTCGATTCAAGCGTATCGTAACTGGATACTGTCAGTTCAAGATACTTCGCATATGCATCGATATCCGCTTTATGCTTTTCAAACCGGTTGGCGAACATGGTGAAGCGTGAACGGATTTCCTGTGATCCGTCGGAAATCCATGTGGAGGAAAGAGAATCCATCTCTTTCTTCATACTGCAGAGTTCATCATACATGGATGAACCGAGCGTACGCAGTCTTGCCGCTGTATCGGCGACTTCCGCAAGTGAAATGTTGATATTGCTCATAGCAGCTCCTTTCTAAGCCAGATGGGATGCCTGGCTGGCAAGTTCGTCCTGCGTTTCACAATAGGCACGCGCTGAATTGCGCAGGAATTCGATGTATTGCGTGCACAGAAGTGAAAGCTGACGGCAGTCGGAATGATATCCGCTGATTTTGTTGGTGAAGGCTGTGTTCTCCTTGCCCTGCCAGGCGGCGCCCATGGCATCGACGGCATTGAACAGCTCTTCGGTGTTTCGCATGTAGTTCTGGTTTTCTTCTTCCATCCGGCCGGCACATGCGATAAGCTGATCGGATTCTACTGAGATTTTTCTCATGTCGTTCTACCTCCCACGCCACTTTTATTACCCGCCGCCAAACAATACCTCCGAAAAAAATAAAAAAATGACAAAAAAAAGACATACCCGCGTGATTCGGATATGTCTTCTTGCTTATTCTTCGCTGTCTGAATCCTCAGTAATTTCCATCTGAGGCTCATCATCCTTATGGATCTGGCGGATGATCTCATCGATATGACGGCCGTGTTCCTCCGTCTCATCAATCACGAAGATCAGCTCCGGTGTGCGGCGGATGGAAAGACGCTGGGAAAGCGCGGAGCGGATGAATCCCTTGGCACGGTTGAGTGCCCTGAGACCTGCCTGCGCTCTTGCGTTCTTTCCAAGGAATGTGCAGTACACCTTGGCATAGCTGTGATCATTGGATACTTCGACATCGGTGATGGTGACAAAACCGACATCGGCATCTTTGACTTCAAACTGGATAATATCGGAAATGTTCTTTCTGATAATGCCTTCCAGCCGTTTCTGTTTGACGCTGCTCATGGGTGATTACTCCACCGGCACCTGCTGTTCAACATATGCCTCAATGATATCGCCGATCTTGATATCATTGTAGTTTTCAATGGTAATACCGCATTCATAACCGCTGAGCACTTCCTTCGCATCATCCTTGAAGCGCTTGAGGGAACCGAGCTTGCCGGTATAGATGACAATGCTGTCGCGGATCAGACGGATACCGCATCCGCTTGTCAGCTTGCCGTCGGTGACCATACAGCCGCCGATTGTGCCGATTCTGGAAGCCTTGTAAGTCTCACGGACTTCAGCCTGGCCGATGACAACCTCTTCGTATACAGGCTCAAGCATACCCTTCATGGCGAGTTCCATTTCCTCGGTTGCTTTATAGATAATGTTGTGCAGACGGATTTCAACACCGGCATCTTCCGCCTTCTTGCGGATATTGGCATCCGGACGGACATTGAAGCCGATAATCATCGCCTTCGATGCGCTTGCCAGCATGATATCAGACTCTGTGATGGCACCGGCTGTGGCATGAATGACATTCACGCTGACACCGGAAACATCCAGCTTCTCCATGGAGGACTTGACCGCTTCCGCGGAACCCTGCACGTCAGCCTTGATGATGATCGGGATTTCCTTGATATCACCTGCTTCGATGTGCTGGGAGAGATCTTCAAGACTCATCGCGCTTGTCTTGCGGCGGTCAGCTTCAATCTTTCTTCTCTTACGTCTGTCCGCGATTGCTCTGGCATCCTTTTCATTGTCAAAGTTGCGGAACAGATCACCGGCTTCCGGCACATCGTTGAGACCGATGATCTCAACGGGTGTGGAAGGTCCGGCTTCCTTGAGTTCATGTGAGTTTTCGTCGATCATCTTTCTGACTTTACCGAAAGAAGTACCTACGACAACCGGATCACCCTGACGCAGGGTGCCGTTCTGCACAAGCAGTGTCGCAACCGGGCCTCTGCCCTTGTCGAGTTTTGCCTCGATGACAGTGCCGGTGGCAAGTCTTGCCGGATCAGCCTTGAGTTCCTTGACATCCGCGACAGTCAGAATGGTTTCAAGCAGATCTTCGATACCTTCACCCTTTTTGGCTGAAGTCGGAACGAAGATGGTATCGCCGCCCCATTCTTCCGGCATGATGCCGAGATCGCTCATCTCATTCTTGACACGGTCCGGATTGGCATCCGGTCTGTCCATCTTGTTGACTGCGACGATGATCGGAACCTTCGCCGCCTTGGCGTGGTCAACCGCTTCTCTTGTCTGCGGCATGACACCGTCATCCGCTGCGACGACAATGACCGCAATATCAGTGACGCTGGCACCGCGGGCTCTCATAGCTGTGAAAGCCTCATGGCCCGGTGTATCCAGGAATGTCACTTTTCTGCCGTCAACAACAACCTGATACGCACCGATCGCCTGGGTGATACCGCCGGCTTCACCGGCCGCAACCTGGGTTCTTCTGATCGTATCAAGCAATGTGGTTTTACCATGGTCTACGTGACCCATGATCGTAACAACCGGAGGACGTTCCACGAGCTTTTCGGGATCGACTGTCTCGTCAATCTCAAGACTGTCCTCTTCGCGTTCCTTTACTTTGGTGGCATCAATGTCATAACCGATGCAGATCAGCTGAACAGTCTCATCATCCAGGGCAGAGTTGATGGTGACCATCTGGCCTTCCATGAACAGTGTCTTGATGATTTCGCTGGATTGTCTGCCGATCTTATCCGCCAGCTCACTGACTGTAATCCCGTCCGTATACTCAATTGCGTGAATATCGGCTGCGGGACGGCGGTTCTGGTTCGGATTGAATCCGCGGTTTCCGCGGTTATCATTTCTCCGCTTGTTGTTCCGGTTTCCGCCTTTTCCTGCCGGACTTGGTTTTTTGCCATATATTACCTCCTTCTGTTTTGTGCGCCTGAAGGCTCAGCTGTTTTGACAACGTTTTGTTTTCAGGATTGTTTCGCAGCTTCCTCTTCGATTTCCTGCCAGAATTCCTCGGGTATCTTCATTTCCAGTGCGGATTCAAGAGACCCTTTCTTTTTTGCAAGTCTGACAGCTTCGGGATCCTTTTTCAGATATGCGCCATGTCCGTTTGTTCTGCCGGTGCGGTCAATTGCGAGTGTACCTTCCGGTGTGCGGACAATCCTGAGAAGTTCCTTTTTCGGGAACCTCTCATTGGTCGCGACGCATTTTCTCATTGGTATCTTTTTAGGCATGAATCAGTTATCATCCTCATCGTAGTATTCTTCATACTCGTCATAATCGATATCGTACTCGCTCTCTTCCTCGGCAATGCGCTGTGCCTCGATCTCGTCGAGCTCCTCATCCGTGTAAATCGGACGGGTATCGATTGTGTTCATTGACTTTCTCAGACGTTCCTCAAGTTCCTTGTTATTGATCTTGTAGTCCTCGTCGTCATTCTTCTTTGCTTTCTTTCTGCGGTTCTTGGAATCATTCTGCTTGGGCTTGGATGTGGAAGCGAGCTTCTCGAATACGGAAACATAAGTATTCTTCGCAGCCATATCCTCGACATCCGCATGCTTCTTGGAAACAGGCTTTTCAGCAGGTGCTGCTGTCTCTTCCTCTTCTTCCTCAGCTTCTACAGTCTCAGGTTCCTCTGCTTCAGGCTCTTCTTCTGTGATGACTTCCTCAGCAGTTTCTTCTACAGGCTCAGCGACAGGTGTTTCCTCAGCGACAGGTTCAGCAGCTGTTTCTTCAGCCTTTTCCTCTTCCTCGCTCTTCTGAGGCTTCATCTCATATTCATTAATGACGCGGTCACTGACGACTTCCTGCATTTCCTCAGGGATCAGTTCATCCTCATCATCAACGACAACACCGGCCTTGCTCTGAAGTTTCTCAAGAGCAGCCTGTCTTCTGGCTTCCGCTTCACGTGCTTCCGCTTCCATGCGTTCGATTTCACGGCGGGCAGCCTCTTTGCGCATTTCTTCCTTGCGTGCTTCAGCAGCGACAACAAGCTCATCATAGTCAAGTCCCATTTCCTCGATTTCGGCACGGGTCTTGATATCGATCTTATGGTTAGTCAGTTTAACGGCAAGACGTGCGTTTTTTCCGCGTTTGCCGATGGCAAGAGACAGCTGGTCCTCATTGACGATAACCAGAAGGCTTCTTTCATCCTGGGCGGGAAGCACAGCTTCAACCTCAGCCGGAGCAAGCGCGTTTTTGACCAGTTCGCTCAGATCGTCATTCCACTGGAAGATATCGATCTTTTCGCCATGCAGCTCATCGATGATGACCTGTACACGGGAGCCTCTGGGACCGATGCATGCGCCGATCGGATCAATGTCCGGATTGTGGCTCATGACAGCCATCTTGGTGCGCTCGCCTGCTTCACGGGCAATTGCCTTGATCTCAACGATGCCCTGGAAGATTTCGGGAACTTCCTTTTCGAACAGACGCTTGACCAGCATCGGATCCGCTCTGGAAACAAGCACCTGTGAACCCTTGGTCTCTCTAGAAACCTCAGTGATGACAACTCTGAGCTTCTGGCCTTCCGCGAGTCTTTCACCCGGAATGCCTGCGCTGTGCGGCATCATGGCAACGGTTCTGCCGAGGTTGACAAGTGTGAACTTATCCTTGACGGACTCGACAATACCGAGAACCATCTCATGAAGCTGACCGATATATTCATCATAGACAGCAACTTTTTCCGCTTCACGGATCTTCTGTCTCATGACGTTCTTGGCCAGTGTTGCAGCTGCACGGGACATGCCTGTGATTTCAATCTTACGGCTGATTTTGTCACCGAGAACCGCATCCGGCTTGATTTCGCGCGCGTCTTCGAGCGAGATCTCAAGTTCATCATCCTCGACATTTTCAACAACAACATAATTCTGATAAAGATCGATGGTTTCGGTTTTGGAATTGATTTCCGCAACGACATCGATGTCTGTCAGTTCGGCATCCTTCTTGTATGCCTTTGCCATTGCTTCCTTCAGAGCTTCAATGATCACATCGGCGGGAATGTTGCGTTCCTCTTCCACTGCATTGAGCGCCTTGATCATATCCTTGTATTTGAGTTCCATGATATTCTCCCTATATCCTGACTGCCATTCTGGCAAATGTAATATCTTCTTTGCTGATTTCCGCTTTTCTTGTCGCGGCTTTGTCGCGGTAGCTGATTGTCACCACACCGTTTTCACTGGACACAAGCTCACCGGTGATTTCATTCATCTTCTTGAAAGGTTTCGCAAGCTTCACATGAATGTAAGAGCCGGCCATGCCGTCAAGCTCATCCAGATCCCTGATTTCACGCTCCGCGCCGGGGCTGCACACCTCAAGGGTGTATTCCTCGCTGATCGGATCCGCTTCATCGAGAACCTCACTGAGTCTCTCACTGACATCCGCGCATGTGTCGAGATCCATCGATCCGTCCGCTTTCATGATCGCAACCTGAAGCGTATGTTCACGGTCATTGATCCATTTCAATTCGTAAAGCCTGACTCCCAGTTCATCAAAAACCGGCTGGAACAATTCTTTGAGTTTTTCCAATCTTTCCATATGCCTCCAGATAAAACATAAGACAAGGAGTGCTCTCGCACTCCTTGTTTCCGCAGTTAGTATATGTGATTTTCAATCCGATATCAAGCCGAAAATACTGAATTTATACGGTTTTTTCAGCTTATTCCTGCGCCGGGAACATGCGCACCGCCTCAACCGCTTTGGTCCAGCGGGAGTAAAGCTGGTTGGCTTCCGCCTGACTCATCTGCGGCCGGAATGTCTTGTCAACATTCAGCGCGTTTTCGATTTCCTTCGTATCTTTCCAGAAACCTACGGCAAGACCTGCAAGATATGCAGCGCCAAGCGCGGTGGTTTCCACGACGGTGGGTCTTGTGATATCGCACTGCAGCAGATCACTCTGGAACTGCATCAGCAGATTGTTTGCGCATGCGCCGCCGTCAACCTTCAAGGTTGAGATTTCAATGCCGCTGTCCTGTTCCATCGCATCCAGAACATCACGTGTCTGATAAGCGAGTGAATCCAGGGTTGCACGGGTGATGTCCGCCTGTGTGGTTCCGCGTGTGATGCCAAAGATTGCCCCACGGCAGCGATCATCCCAATATGGCGCGCCAAGACCCGTAAAGGCAGGTACAACATATACGCCGCTGCCTGGGTTGGAACGGGCCGCAAAATCCTCACTCATGGCCGCTTTGGGGAAGAATTTCATCTCATCGCGCAGCCACTGAATCGCGCTTCCCGCCACGAAGACGGAACCTTCAAGCGCATAAGTGATCTTTCCGTTAATGCCGCTGGCAATCGTGGTGACAAGACCGTTGGAGGAGCGTATAGCTTCTTCACCGGTATTCATCAATAAGAAGCAGCCTGTGCCGTATGTGTTCTTTGCCATGCCCTTTTCAAAGCAGCCCTGGCCAAAGAGCGCCGCCTGCTGGTCGCCGGCGACACCGGCAATCGGAACCTCATGTCCGAAGAAATGATAAGCGGCTGTGTTGGCATAGACGCATGAGCTGTCCTTAACCTCCGGCAGCATGCTCATAGGGATATTGAGAATTTCGCAGAGCTCCTCATCCCATTTCTTTTCAAAGATATTGTAAAGCAGGGTTCTTGACGCATTGGTGTAGTCGGTCACATGCGCCTTCATGCCGGAAAGGCACCAGATCAGCCATGTGTCAATCGTACCGGCAAGCAGTTTGCCCTGTTCGGCCAGCTGCTGCGCACCTTCGACATGATCAAGAATCCAGCGGATTTTCGTCGCTGAGAAATAAGGGTCGATTCTGAGTCCTGTCTTGGACTGGAAGAGATTCTCAAGTCCGTCTTCCTTAAGCGCATCGCAGATGTCAACTGTCTGTCTGGACTGCCATACAATCGCATTATATACAGGCAGACCTGTGTCCTTGTTCCAGACAACCGTTGTCTCACGCTGGTTGGTAATGCCGATGCCGGCTACCTGGGACGGATCAATCTGGGCCTTCTGAATGCAGGTCGCCATGACCGCGAGAACCGAAAGCCAGATCTCATTCGCATTGTGTTCCACCCAGCCGGGCTGCGGGAAATACTGTGTGAATTCCTGCTGTGCTGTTGAAACGATTCTGGAATCATGATCAAAAAGAATAGCGCGGGAACTGGTTGTTCCCTGATCAATCGCCATGATGTATTTTTCCATATTTCCTCCGGAATACTGTTATGAATATTATCCACCCCATTCCCTTTGTGTTGCAAGATGATACGGCCTCAAAATCATCAAAAGAATTTCGGAAGACAATGAAAAAAGAGAAGTCATCCGAATGGAAGATAACCTCTCTCTTTCTTTTAATGATTCGCTATGCATTCTTCAGGCGATGGATTTCTTAGCAATCCTCCTCATCCCTCTTAGCAGGATGCGCCTTCATGCATCTGTAACTGATTTGTTTGGAAACAATCAGGATTGATTATTTCTTAGCAGCTTTCTTGGCTGTTTTCTTGGCAGCCTTTTTCGGAGCAGCCTTCTTTTCAACGGCACGGGCCGGAGTATTCTGCTTGATTGCAGCCTGGGCAGCAGCCAGACGTGCGATCGGTACACGGTACGGTGAGCAGGATACATAGTTGAGGCCTACACTGTTGAAGAATTCGATGGAAGCAGGATCGCCGCCGTGCTCGCCGCAGACACCGAGATGGATGTCAGGACGTGTAGCTCTTCCTTCTTCAACCGCGATCTTGATCAGTCTGCCGACACCTTCTGTGTCAACATGAGCGAACGGATCGTTTTCATAGATGTGCTTGTCATAGTAGTCACCGAGGAACTTGCCGGCATCATCTCTGGAGAAACCGAATGTCATCTGTGTGAGGTCATTGGTTCCGAAGGAGTAGAATTCAGCAGTCTTGGCGATGTCGCCGGAACGCAGAGCAGCTCTCGGAATTTCGATCATTGTACCGACCTTGTATTCCAGGTTCGCTTTCTTTTCAGCGATGACCTTGTCAGCTTCGCTTCTGACGATGTTGGCAACATATTCAAGCTCTTTCGGCTCACCGACCAGCGGGATCATGATTTCCGGAACGAGCTTCCATGTTCTGTGCTTCTTGTTGATTTCGATTGCGGCATTGATGATTGCACGTGTCTGCATTGCACCGATTTCAGGATATGTGACGTCGAGACGGCATCCTCTGTGACCCATCATCGGGTTGAACTCATGGAGTTCGGAAGCAGCAGCTTCGATATCCTTCATTGTGATGCCGAGTTCCTTGGCGATTTCCTTGGCAGCAGCTTTACCTTCCGCTGTATTTGTGTTCGGCAGGAATTCATGCAGAGGCGGATCGAGCAGACGGATTGTGACGCTGCGGCCCTTCATTGCTTCGAAGATACCGTAGAAGTCTTCTGTCTGATACGGCTCGAGCAGTGCCAGAGCCTTTGCACGCTGTTCATCATTTCTGGATACGCAGAGCATACGGATTGCCTTGATACGTTCCGGAGTGTTGAAGAACATGTGTTCTGTACGGACAAGACCGACACCTTCAGCGCCGAATTCAACAGCCTTGGCTGCATCTTCCGGTGTATCCGCATTTGTACGGATGGAGAGGGAGCGGCGTGCATCCGCCCAGTCCATGAATGTCTTGAAGTTTCCGCTGATTGTTGCAGGAACGCTCTTGATGGAGCCTCTGTAAACCATACCTGTTGTACCGTCAACAGAGATGACATCGCCTTCCTTGAATGTTTCGCCGTTTACAGTAAACTGCTTCTTTGCTTCATCAACAGAGATGTCACCGCAACCGGATACGCAGCATGCGCCCATACCGCGGGCAACAACGGCAGCGTGTGAAGTCATACCGCCGCGTACTGTGACGATCGCTTCGGATACATGCATACCTTCGATGTCTTCAGGGGATGTTTCAAGACGTACAAGAACAACCTTCTTGCCGGCTTCAACCCATGCCTTTGCATCGGCAGCTGTGAAGACGATCTGACCGGAGCCTGCGCCAGGTGAAGCAGCCAGACCCTTGGCGATGATGTCGTCTGCGTGAGCCTTCAGATCAGCTGCGTCGAACATCGGATGGAGCAGGTCATCGAGCTGTTTCGGTTCAACCATCATCAGAGCCTGATCAACAGTGACGAGACCTTCCTTGACCATGTCAACAGCAACTTTCAGAGCAGCAGCAGCTGTTCTCTTGCCGTTACGAGTCTGCAGCATGAAGAGTCTGCCGTCCTGGATGGTGAATTCCATATCCTGCATGTCATGGTAATGAGCTTCGAGCTTGATTCTGACATCATCGAGAGCCTTGAATGTTTCCGGCATAGCCTCTTCGAGGGAAGCGTACTTTTCTTTTCTTTCCTTCTCGGAGATGCCCATTCCCTTTGCCCATTCCTGGGATCCCTTCTTGGAGATCTGCTGAGGAGTACGGACACCGGCAACGACGTCTTCGCCCTGTGCGTTGACGAGGTATTCACCATAGAAATATGCGTTGGAACCTGTGGACGGGTTTCTTGTGAAGCAGACACCGGTAGCACAGTTCTCACCCATGTTTCCGAATACCATTGACTGAACGTTGACAGCTGTTCCCCAGTCGGAAGGGATGTCATTCATCTTTCTGTAGAAGATCGCTCTTTCATTGTTCCATGAACGGAAGACAGCCTCGATCGCTCTTTCCAGCTGAACCTTCGGATCCTGCGGGAAGTCCTCGCCCTTTTCGGACTTGTAGAATTCCTTGAACTTCGCAGTCAGGGTCTTCATGTCATCCGCATCGAGTTCGACGTCGAGCTTGACACCCTTTTCTTCCTTCAGTTCATCGATGATGACTTCGAATCTCTTCTTGGAGAGTCCCATGACAACGTCGGAGAACATCTGGACGAAACGGCGGTAGGAGTCATAAACAAATCTCGGATTATTGGATGCTTCAGCCATAGCTTCTGCGACTTCGTCATTGATACCGAGGTTCAGGATTGTATCCATCATGCCGGGCATGGATGCACGGGCACCGGATCTTACGGATACGAGAAGCGGATTCTTCGGATCGCCGAGCTTCTTGCCCATGAATTTTTCAAGCCATGTGAGATTCTTCTGGACCTGAGACATAATCTCATCGTTGATCTTCTCACCATCAGCATAATACTGATTACAAGCTTCGGTTGTAATCGTGAATCCCATCGGCACGGGGAGTTCAAGGCTTGCCATTTCGGCGAGGTTCGCACCTTTGCCGCCTAACAGTTCGCGCATTGAGCCGTTGCCTTCGGTAAACTTGTAGACATACTTTTTAGCCATATAGCCTCCTGTTATTTTCTATTGAAATTATAAAGCAACTGAAAATGTTTCACAAGGTATCATGACAAATTGAAACATGCATGAAAGCATGAATTTTTTCAGTTTGCATAAAGATTTCCTTCAATCCGCAATGCTTGTTTTTCATCTGATGTTTTCCGGCTGAAAAAAGCCGCGGAAATAAAAAAGCACGGTGGATTTCACCGTGCCCCAATTCTTACTGAACGTATTTGTCAATGAATGTGAAGATCGCTGTGTAATAATCGGGATCAAGGCAGGTTTCATTGAAACCGGCGTTCTCTGAAGTGAAGAGATCCTTCTCAGCCGCGCATGCGTAATAGCAGTCGAATACCATGCTGGCTGGAACGACATCATCATCGGAGCCGTGCATGAACAGCGTCGGAGTCGAGGACTGTCTGAGCTGGCGGATGGTATCCACATCATTCATGGAGAAATGAAGAAGATTCTTTACATAAAGATCAACCGAAGGCATGAAGATCTTTCCGTCAACCTTCGCGTTCTTTCTGATTCCATAGGAAACGATGTCACGGATATTACTGAAGCCGCCGTCCTCTACCGCGCACTTGACAGCCGCAGGAAGATAATCGCCGGTCGCATTCATGACCGCTGCCGCACCGGCATTGACGCCATAGAGCGCAATCGATGCATCAGGATCAATTGTAAGCAGATAATTGATCCAGCTGATCAGATCATAATGCTCGCTCCAGCCAAGGGATGTGTACTGCCCTTCGCTCATGCCGCAGCCGCGCAGATCAAGCGCCAGGATATTGAATCCGCGTCCGTCCGCCTCATACATCTGATCCAGCATGCCTCCGCAATAGGATCCGAGTCCGTGCAGGATCACCATCCACTTATGGGAATCGGGATTGTTGGTGATTCTGAGGGCATGCAGCTTGAGTCCGTCAAAGCTGTCGATGAAATCATCATCTCTTGTGCTGTGGGCAAACCATTCATTCTTCTCGGATGAACCGGTGGCCAGACGCTTGATTCCGTTTTTGCCTGTGTAGAGGGTTGAGTTCTGCAGATCAAAAACATTGCGGAATACGTAATATCCAAATCCGGCATAGGCAGCCGCACCAGTGACGGCCGTAACGCCGACTGCTTTCAGCAGCGTGTGTTTCTTTTTCTTTTCTGCCATAATTGTCTCCGTTTCAAGTATCAATCAACGTATTGCTGCTTTCATTATAGCATGCGCATGACGTGTAAAACACAGAATTAATCAGTGTGAATCCGCAGAGAGAGCACAGAAAAAGCCGGACAATGCCGGCTTTATATGATATTGATCAGCCTAACTGGTTCAGTCTGTCACAGACAGTCTGATACTGTTTCTGATATTCATCAAGCTTTCTGCGCTCAACTTCAACCTTCTGGGCGGGAGCCTTTTTCAGGAAGCCCTCATTGGAGAGGATACCGTTGGAACGGGCGATCTCCTTTTCGAGTCTTTCCTTTTCAGCAGTGAGCTTTCTGATTTCCTCAGCCGGATCAGCCAGCTCGGAGCTCGGAATATTCAGGGAACCGAGTCTGATTGTCTCAACCGCAAGGTCTCCTTCCAGATCATCTCTCCATTCGGCCTTTGCCATCTTGGAGATGATTGCGGCAAGCTTTTCATCCACCGGAATGATGTTGCCGGAAAGATCTCTCAGCATGACATGAATCAGCTGGGACGGCTTGAGGTCATTGACATTCTTGACTTCGCGGATCTTCTGGATCGCGGAAAGAACTCTTTCCATGGATTCAAGATCAGCGGACTCAATATCACTGATCACAGAGGGCCATGTTTCAAGGTTGATGCTTTCCTTGCGATGCGGAATGGTCAGATAGATTTCCTCGGTCACAAACGGCATGAACGGCTGAAGCAGTCTCAGAATCGCATCAAGGCATGTCAGCAGTGTGGACTGGGCAGCCTTGCGGGCTTTTGCATCATCGGAGTTGAGAGCGGATTTGCTCATCTCAACATACCAGCTGCAGAAGTCATCCCAGACAAAGGAATACAGCTCATTGCCGACCAGAGCGAATTCATACTTTTCCATATTCTCTGTGACATGGGCAATGGTCTCGTTCAGACGGTTCAGAATCCATGCGTCGGATACGGACAGGCTGGACAGATCAACATCCTCAATGCTCATTCCTTCATCGAGGTTCATGATGACGAATCTTGAAGCGTTCCAGATCTTGTTGATGAAGTTCCATGCGGCCTCAACCTTTTCCGGAATGTAACGCATATCCTGGCCCGGTGTGCTGTTGGTTGTCAAGAAGAATCTCAGCGCGTCAACGCCATATTCATCAATGACATCCATCGGGTCTACGCCGTTGCCAAGAGACTTGGACATCTTGCGTCCCTGCGCATCGCGGATCAGACCATGGATCAAAACATCCTTGAACGGTCTGTTCTTTGTGAAGTGACGGGCCTGGAATGCCATACGCGCAACCCAGAAGAAGATGATGTCATATCCGGTGACCATCGTGTCAGTCGGATAGTATCTTGCCATATCATCGGTCTCATCCGGCCAGCCAAGAGTTGAGAACGGCCAGAGCGCACTGGAGAACCATGTGTCAAGAACGTCCTCATCCTGGACCCAGTTGCCGCCGTCCTTGGGATCTTCCATGCCGACATATGTCTCGCCTGTATCCTGGTTGTACCAGGCGGGAATTCTGTGTCCCCACCACAGCTGTCTTGAAATGCACCAGTCCTCGATGTTTTCGAGCCACTGGCTGAATGTCTTTTCAAAGCGCTCAGGATAGAAAGTGATCTTCTGATCCGGATCCTTCTGGTTGGCAAGAACATCGTCCGCAAGCGGCTTCATCTTGACGAACCACTGCTGGGAAAGATACGGCTCAATGACACAGTGTGTTCTTTCACTATGAGCGACGTTGTGAGTGATATCCTCAATCTTGACAAGATTGCCTTCCGCCTTGATTCTTTCAACGAGTTTATCGCGGCATTCATAGCGGTCCATACCGTCATACTCACCGCAAAGCGCGTTCATTGTTCCGTCCGGATTCATGCAGATAGGCTTTTCGAGTCCATGTCTTTCGGCAATCGCGAAGTCGTTGGGATCATGGGCAGGTGTGCACTTCATCGCGCCGGTACCGAATTCAACATCAACATAATCATCGCCGATGATGATCAGCGGCTCATGGTTTGCCGGGTTGATCGCATGCTTGCCGATCAGATGCTTGAAGCGCTCATCTTCCGGATTGACGACAACGCAGACATCGCCGAACATGGTTTCCGGTCTGGTTGTGGCAACTGTGAAGGTTTCGCCTGTTTCAACCACTTCATAATTGAAGTAGTACATCTTGCCGGGATCATCCTGGTAATAAACCTCGATGTTGCTGAGGGCGGTTCTTGCTTCCGGATCCCAGTTGATGATTCTCCATCCGCGGTAAATCAGACCTTCTTCATAAAGGGTGACAAAGACCTGTCTGACGGCGCGGTTGAGGCCTTCATCCATGGTGAAGCGCTCTCTTGTGTAATCCAGGGAGTTGCCGAGTTTAGCCCACTGCTTGCGGATTGTCGCAGCGTATTCCTCTTTCCATTCCCAGGCTCTTTCCAGGAATTTCTCTCTGCCGATGTCATAGCGGGAAATACCTTCGCTCTTGAGTCTGGCATCGACTTTTGCCTGGGTGGCAATGCCGGCGTGATCCATGCCGGGCAGATAAAGCATGTCATAGCCCTGCATTCTCTTGTAGCGTGAGATGATATCCTGGAGTGTGTTGTCCCAGGCATGGCCGATATGAAGAATACCGGTGACATTGGGCGGCGGGATGACGATCGTGAACGGATCCTTCGATTTGTCCCCGGCTGTGAAATAGCCCTTTTCGACCCAACCGGCGTATTTGTTTTCCTCAACCGCCTTATGGTCGTATTTTGCAGCAAGATTCTTTTCCATAATCTCCTCCTGAATAAATAAAAACGCCCCGATGCACAGGACGTCAGAAACGTGGTACCACCTTTGCTTGCTTCTCATTGCAGCGTAACGTGCTTATTCCGTCATCCCCTACTGTGATTTCAGGGACACCGCTGGTGGGAGGACTTCATGCGGGCTCATGTCTGTTTGCACCAACCACAGACTCTCTTTGATGATGCGCCTTGGCATTACTCTTTCCCGTCAGAGCGTTTGCTAGGAAATATTAGCACAGATTGATCAAACGGAAAACACATAAAATGCAGAATCAGCCATTGTTCAGGCATGATTTTATACATTTCCCGTCTTTTTCCGCATAGAAAAACACCGCCCTTTCAGGCAGTGTCATCATTTTTACCAGTTGACCGCGATATCAATCTGATACGGATCGGTATATGAGAATGTTCCGGTATCCGCGCAGATCGCCGTGCCAAGGCTTGTCTCAACAATTGTGCCGCGGGGACGGACATCAAATCCGCATGCCGCCATGACATAATCGCCGTACATCTTGACACCGTCATCTCTGACCCAGTATTCGGCATAATAGCCTGCCGCCTGCATCAGGGCGATGACGCCGTTCATATTGAGGTTGTAGTATGTCTCCTTGCCGCTTGGACCGTAGTTGACACCCATCCAGGGGGTCAGCACACTTCCATCCCACGCAGGGCTTGCCATCGGTGCGGCAGTGACTGCAGGTTCGGGTTCCGGTACAGGTTCGGGCTCGGGTTCAGGCTCCGGTTCAACATACATCTCATCCATAAGCTTGCCGTGATCCATATAGCCTGTGACATCGCCATAGCTGACTTTCCAATAGGTCAGATCATTTGTGCCGATGACATGGATTTCCTCGTTGAAGAGCGGACTGGCAATTGCGGCGCCTGCTTCATTTGGCGCATCGAGGATGACACATTCATCCTCCGCGACCCATTTTGTCATATCGGCATCATCGAAGATGACCGAAAGATCGCTGCTGAGCACATTGTTTCTGACAAAGCCGGTGGTGCCGTCCTCTTCCAGAACCAGCGTATATTCACTTCCGGTTTCCATCATGTAAACGCGGGAGCGCTTGGCGGCTGTGCCGATCGAGGCGGAAAGAATCTTTCCGTTGGCGAGCAAATCCGCATCCGCATTGATGTATGCGCTGGGGAAGCGGCCGTCAAGAATCGTCACCGCATCCGCCTGCTGCTCAGCTGGCAGCGCATAAGCGGCTTCCTGCGCATCGGAGCGCGAGAGCTCAAAGGCATGCACGGTAAGATCCTGAGTAGCCGAATAGTTCACAAGATTTCCCAGTATTGAGGAATATGCGAGCACACCGGTCATTGCAAGAACAGGCACAGCGACCCCGTGCAGATGCACTTTCCTTTCCGTATTTTTTCTGTATCCAAGTGTCAGTGTCATAAATATTACCGTCAGTAAAACAGATGATTGAGATATCATCCGTAAACGGATTATAGCTCAATAATCATGAAATGCCAAACTTTAAAGCCCTTTCAGACGCATAAAAAGCGAAAAAAAAGCGGAATTTCATTGATTTTCCGCATATCAGTCATTCATGCAGGGAAAGTTGGAAATGCAATTACCTGCGGGGCTGGATTTCCACAAATGAGCGCATTGTTTCGTTCTTCATGATCCGGTTTGTGATCACGCTTGATACAACAAAGAACAGCAGAAGCATTACCATTCTGAAATACGGATTCAGATAAATCAGCGCATGGATCAATGAAAGAATCAGATACAGCACAAAATACACGCCGACATAAACACTCAGCACGCATAAGAAATATTTTGCCTTCAGCCTGAACGTCAGTGATTTTTCCTCTTTCGGTGTCATGGCACTATTATAATCGATTTATTCATAAATGCATGCCCATGTTAGTATATGTGTATGTGCGGAAGATATGTTTTCAACAACGGTGAAAGCGATCAGCTGGCAGAACTGATCGCAATGGCGAAGAAGAAACTGCCAAAGGAAGTGTTTCAGAAGATTTCCCTGTTTGAGGTTTATCCAGGCTGTTCTTCCTTTGCCGGTGTGTATGATCCCGCCAAAAGAAAAACACTGACAAAGGTCATGAAATGGGGACTGCCCTCAAGGCAGAACAAACTCATCATCAATGCCAGAAGCGAGACCTGTTTCTCATCACAGTTTTTTGCCGGCTGCATCCCCTGTGCCCTGCCTGCGACCTCTTATTTTGAATGGTCACCGGATAAAGAGCGCTATATGTTCAGGACGGATGACGAAGTGTTTTATCTTGCTGCGCTATGCCGCAGAGAAAACAATGAAATACGCTTTGTCATCCTGACTGAAGAAGCCAATGAAACCTGCGCCGCGATTCATCACAGACAGCCTGTCATCTTCACCTATGAAAAAGCAAAAGCCTGGTGCACCTCAGGCACACCAGCGCTTCTGTTAAAAGATTCAGTTCAGAACAGATATTTCACCAAAGCCTAGAACAGCGTTCCTGAATGAGGAATCTTCAGATGCTCATAGGCTTTTTCTGTGACCACTCTGCCGCGGGATGTGCGGTTGACAAAGCCGATCTGGATCAGATAAGGCTCATAGACATCTTCAAGGGTGGTGGTCTCCTCGCTGATCGAGTTGGCCAAAGCCTCCAGTCCGACCGGACCTCCGCGGAAGCGTTCAATGATACCGCGCAGATAGCGGATATCCACTTCATCAAGACCCAGTGAGTCGACATGAAGACGGTTGAGCGAAGTATCCGCGATCTCCTTTGAAATCACGCCGTCATTGAGAACCTGCGCAAAGTCGCGGATTCTTCTTAACAGACGGTTGGCGATACGGGGCGTGCCGCGGGAACGTTTGGCAATCTCGCCCACCGCATCCGCATCAATCGGCACATTGAGCACATTTGATGTGCGGCGGATGATGCTGGAGAGCTGTTCGTGGTCATAATATTCAAGTTTGGAAATAATGCCGAAACGATCTCTGAGCGGTGCTGAGAGATCACCGGCTCTGGTTGTCGCCCCCACCAGGGTGAAAGGCGGCAGATCCAGACGCACGCTTCTGCCTCCGCCGTTTTCCGAGCCGATCATGATATCAAGCTCAAAATCCTCCATGGCCGGATAGAGAACCTCCTCCACCACTTTGGGCAGACGATGGATCTCATCGATAAAGAGCACATCGCCCGGCTCCAGCACGGAGAGAATCGAAGCCAGATCACCCGGCTTGCCGATGCTCGGACCGCTGGTGACACGGATTTTGGAATGCATCTCATTGGCCAGAATAAACGCAAGTGTCGTTTTGCCAAGACCCGGCGGACCGTAAAGCAGCACATGATCAAGCGACTCATTGCGCTGCAGTGCGGCCTTGATATAGATTCTCAGGTTTTCCTTGAGTGAGTCCTGACCGACATATTCATTGAGTGACTGCGGACGGATGGTGGCTTCAACCGCTTCCTCGCTGGTTTCAGCCATCGCAGACAGTAATCTTGAAGTCTGATCCATTCATTCCTCCTATTTCATCAGGAACTGAAGACCGATGCGCAGATACTGCTCCGTCGTCAGTCCCGGTGTCTCACTCATTTTATTTGCCACTGGACCGAGTTCTCCCTGCTTGTAGCCAAGATTTTTAAGTCCTTCCAAAGCATCCTGGATTTCCTGCGGATAGGAAGGCTGCTGTGCCTGGCTTCTGACAGGCGCCGCAACCAGTCTGCCTTTGAGATCCAGAACAATCTGGGAAGCGCTCTTGGCACCGATGCCCGGCATTTTCTTAAGGGCTGCCACATTGCCGTCCTCAATCGCCTTGACGACGTTGTTATAGCCGCTGTGGGCAAGCATGTTCATGGCGGTTTTGGGGCCGAGTCCCTTGACCGAGATCAGCCGCAGGAAAAGCTCTTTCTCCTCCTGGGATTCAAAACCGAACAAAGCGACGTCATTTTCACTGACATGCATATATGTGTATACGGACACTTCCGTATTCAGGCGCAGGTTTTCGACATGGGGATAAGCCATATGCCATCCGATGCCGCTGTTTTCAACGACAATCCAGTCATTGCCATATGCCGCAACCGTGCCGCGGATAAATGCAATCATATTCAATCACTCCGTATAATCCATGATAAAGGTTCCGACGATGACCTGATCGCCATCGCGCGCACCCTGCCGGTACAGTTCCGCATCGACCCCCATCTTCTGAAGGGTCATCGCAAACTGATAGGTGTCCGCCTCTTTTTCAAAGTCAACGGATTCAATCAGACGGTCAATCTTCGCGGATTCAACAATCCATCTGTGCGGGCCGTCATTGCGTACCGTAAAGTCGGGACGCTTGGGCTCATAGCGGTAGACAACCGTCTCCTGGGCAGGTTCGGGATTTTCTTCCTCTTCGGTTCTGGCGGATTCGATCATATCCATTGCCGCATAGAGAACCTCATCAATGCCTTTGTGTTCCAGGGCACTGATCTCATAGACTTTGATATCCGGATACTTCGCCTTGAATTCCTCAAGATACAGCGCTGCGATCTCATCATCCATTTTATTGGCGACGACAATCTGCGGTCTGTTCTCCAGGGAGAGATCATATTCACGCAGTTCCTTGTTGATGATTTCGTAGTCCTCAACCGGATTGCGTTCAGCCCCGGACATATCGATGACATGAATCAATACACGGCATCTTCTGATATGTCTGAGGAATTCATGGCCAAGGCCTTTGCCTTCACCGGCTCCCTCGATCAGTCCCGGCATGTCCGCAAGCACAAAGCTGCGCTCATCGGGCAGTGAGACAACGCCGATATTGGGTTCAATGGTCGTAAACGGATAATCCGCGATTTCCGGTCTTGCCCGGCTGACAACCGAAAGGAATGTCGATTTGCCGACGGACGGGAAGCCGATCAGGCCGGCATCCGCAAGCAGTCTGAGTTCCAGCTGCAATGTCAGGCTTTCACCGATTTCACCAGGCTGCACATATTCCGGCGCATCGTTTGTCGCGGTCGCAAAATGCATGTTGCCAAGGCCGCCTTTGCCGCCATGGGCAATCAATACTCTTTCGCCCGGTTTGGTCAGATCTGCGAGCAGATCGTTGTTTTCCGCATTGCGGATCATGGTTCCAAGCGGAACAGGCACAATCACGTCATCGCCGGATTTGCCATGCATCTTCTTGGTCATTCCCGGAGCGCCATTGCCGGCATTGATACGCTTGGTGAAACGCAGTTTGGTCAGTGTGGTCTCATTGGTATCCACCGCAAACCAGACATCGCCGCCCTTGCCGCCATCTCCGCCGAACGGACCTCCGTTTGGATAATATTTTTCATGACGCCATGCCACGCATCCGCGGCCGCCGTCACCTGCCTTGACTTTCAGTTTTACCAGATCAATCATACAGGCCTCCTTTCACAAAAAAGCTCCTGAACTTCTCAGGAGCATTTTCAAATCAAATGCTTATGCTTCTTCGGGATAGACAGAAACCTGCTTTCTGTCTTTTCCAAGACGCTCGTACTTGACGACACCGCTTGCTGTAGCAAACAGTGTATCATCGCCGCCGCGCTTCACATTCTTGCCCGGGAAGATTCTTGTTCCTCTCTGACGATAGATAATGGAACCGGCATTCGCAAACTGGCCGTCCGCCTTTTTGGCTCCCAGTCTTCTGCCTGCTGAATCACGGCCGTTCTTTGTGGAAGATACACCCTTTTTGCTGGCGAAGAACTGAATATCGAGTGTGTATTTCATCTCTGTTATTCCTCCGTTAATTGAATTTTAATGAACTGACTGTATTGTTCTTCTACAGTCATCAGCTGAATCAGACCCGTGCGCATGATCGTGTCGGTTGTCTGATCAGGCTTCAAGATGTGTACAGTAATCAGATTCTGATCTGCTTTGATTGTTTCAATGCCGGCAATCTCATCCAGTGCGTTGCATAATCCGAACATGATTGAACTCACACCGGCACAGACAAGATCCTCACCATGGGCCGCGTAATCCGCATGGCCCCTGACTTCAAGATGAGTGATATGTCCGTCTGATTCCGAACAATTGACTCTGATCACCTTATGCCTCGATGGATACAACTGTCAGCTTTGTGTACGGCTGACGGTGGCCCTGCTTGCGGCGGGTGGAGCCTTTCTTCTGCTTGTACTTGAAGATAACGATCTTCTTGTCCTTGCCCTGCTTTTCAACAGTGCATGTGACCTTGGCACCTTCGACATACGGTGTGCCGATCTTTGTGGAAGCGTCAGATACAAGGCAAACCTTGTCGAAGACAACTTCACTTCCGGGTTCAACGTCGAGCTTTTCAACGAAGATTGACTGTCCAGCTTCTACTTTGAGCTGTTTTCCGCCTGTTTCGATAATTGCGTACAAAATAAGCACCTCCTGACATTTATCTTAAGACGCGCCATCAAGGGGACTTTCGTTCTTAACCCTTTTCTGAGCGGTTACAGACCTCTGTAAAGAGGGCTGATAACGTCAATATATTACATTTATTCCCAATGCAAGTCAATCAAAACCTTTCAGAAATGCCGGTTATTTCTGCATTATTTCAGCGAGAACGGCAGTCCGTTCAGTTCTGTCATATTGCCCGTCTGTTTCTGATCGGTTTTTTCGAGTGTAATGCCGCTGAGAACGGTATATCCGCATTTACGAAGGAATGCGATAGTATCGGAATCAGCCGGATCCACATCCAGCCGCACGGGCTTTTCAGCCTCTTTCGCATCGTCCTCCATCTGATTCATCAGCATCCGCCCCAAACCCTTTCGTCTGAGCTGTTTACGGACAAAGATCTCATCCAGACTGAAGCGCTCTTTATCATCTTTGACGATGCTGTAGCCGACATAGCGGCCGTGATCGCTCACCGCGTGAATCAAAGCACCGTCGGCGATCATCTGTTCGAGTTTGCTGATTGCCTCGTCCGGATCATCCTGCTTTGCATAACCATGCTTTTCAAGCTGCTCATCGATGAATTCGGATGCCAGGAAGACAAGCTGATTCACATTCCGTTTCGAAATGGCGATGACTTTGTATTCAGGTCTGACTTCCGACTGCACGGGTTTTGTGACTGACTCTGTCTGCCAGTCATCCTCGTCCTCATAGTCATCATCGTAATCATCGTCGATCTCATAGCGAGCGCCTTCATACTCAATGCCGTTTTCCTCGCACCAGTCCATCGCGCATACACGGTGGCATCTGTCACGGTAGTCATACCATTCATTGAGCATATGGAAGCGTTCCAGGGTTGCCCTGAACATGCGGAAGGCGCCGCGTCCGCGGATCGCATTGGAAAGCCATTCACGGATGGTCTCATCATCCACCCGCTGGATAAAGCGTTCCATATTGCCGTAATCATCGATATCATCCCGATCGGGCAGCACGATGATCTCATCGTCTTCATACGGCCAGCTTTCAACATTCCTGCTTTCAAGAGGAACAATTCTTTCCTCTTTGATCACATAGACATAGGTATGTTCGGATGAACTGGATTCAATACAGTTGATCACCTCATCAAGATTCACCTTCATCTGATTTCTCCTATTTCAGAGCGCCGGCAATCTTTCTGACATATTTGGGGCGTTCTTTTTCCGCGCAGTTGCTGAGTGAGGTCATCAGCGAGAAAATTTTCAGCTTTTTCGATGTGCTGTAGCTGTCATCTTTTTCAATGATCAGCACCGTCGGCCGGATTGCTTCCTGCAGCTCAGACTCCTTCATTTTGTCTGCCCCCTGCAGGGCTTCCAGAAAACCGGTTCTGATATTCGGATCATGTTTTGTCATATGCATTCTCCTTAGAGGAAATCCTCGTCATTCTTTTCGGGAGTGACGATGACGGTTTCCATTGCGTTCATTGCCTCGTCGATCAGTTTTTCATAATCGAACATTTTTTCAAAATACTCACTCTTTTCAACGGTCGGCTTTGTGACCGGATTCTTCGGATCGAAAATCGTGCAGCAGTCCTCAAACGGAAGAATCGATGTCTCATAGGTGCCGATCTTTCTGGCCAAATCTATGATCTCCACCTTGTCATAGCAGACAAGCGGACGGATCACGGGAATCCGTACCACAGAGTTGATGCATGCCACGGACTCAAGTGTCTGGGAAGCGACCTGACCGATGCTTTCGCCTGTGCCAAGGGCCAGACAGTCGTACTTTTCAGCTGTTCTTTCGGCTAAGCGGAACATCATTCTGCGCATCAGGGTGACCGCATAGGGATCCCCTGCCGTTTTGTAGATGTTCAGCTGCAGATCGGTGAAGTTGATCATATGCACATGCATGTGCCCCTGGTATTCGGAGACCATCGAGGCAAGCGTCAGCACTTTGTTCTTTGCGGCTTCACTGGTATAAGGCGGAGAAGCGAAGTGGATTGCCTCCACCTGCAGACCGCGCTTCATCAGCTGATATGCCGCCACCGGTGAATCAATACCGCCGCTTAACAGCAATAATACCTTTCCGTTGATGCCGGCCGGATAGCCTCCCGCTCCGGGTATCTTTTCGGAAGTGATATAGGTGTCATCGCGGTGCACTTCAACCCGGATGGCAAGCTCAGGCTCATGGACATCCACCTTCAGTTCCGTATTTCTGAGAATACGGCCGGCGCAGGCGCGGTTGATCTCATCCGAGCGCATCGGGAATGTCTTGTCATGGCGCTTGGTGATGATCTTGAATGTCTTCTTATTTGATTGTGAAGCGATTCTGAAGCAGGCATCGCTGATTGAATCGATATCGGAAGGAACCTTCTCCGTGAATGAGAAGGAACTGATGCCGAACACCTTCTGAAGCTTTTCCCTGATCGCATCATGGTCCTCACCGTTGAGGCGGATATAAATACGGTCATATGCCTTGCGGTATTCGAGCTTTTCGAAATCCCTGAGCATATACTTCACATTGCCGTACAGCCGGTTGATAAAGTCTTTTCTGTTTTTTCCTTTGGTGCTGAGTTCTCCGAAACGGATCAGCACGGTATCATAATCTGCCATATTGTGCGATGACCTCCTTCAATGCTTTCAGAAACAGCTGCACTTCCTCTTCCGTGTTATGGCGTGAAAGCGACACGCGGATACAGCTGGAAGCGCGTTTGTCACTGTATCCCATGGCTGAAAGAACATAGCTGGGATCCAATGACTTCGAGGCGCAGGTGCTTCTGGCGGAAACCATGAAGCCCTTGCGGTTGAGCGCATTCTGCATCACTTCACTGGGAATGTTCTCATAGGAGAAATTGATCACGGAAGGAACGTGATTTTGGGGATGATTGATCTCAACCCCTTCGATTTCACGCAGTCCCGCTTCAAGCTTTCTGCTGAGCTGTTCAATATAATCATGCGACTTCTTTCCGTTTTCAAGAGCGAGCCGCAATGTTTTGGCAAAAACCATATTGACGCACGCGTTGGAAGTTCCTCCGCGAAGTCCCGCCTCCTGCTCGCCGCCGTTGATCAGCGGCACAAAAGGCACGTGTTTCTTTTTGATCAGAATACCGCTTCCCTTAAGTCCTTCGAGCTTGTGGGCGCTGATTGAGGCAAGATCGATATTTTTCATATCAAGCGAAACCTTGCCGATTGACTGGGTCAGATCCGCATGCATATAAGCATGAGATTTCTTCTTGACGATCTCGGCGATCTCCTCAAGCGGATTGATTGAACCGACCTCATTGTTCACATGCATGATTGTGACCAGTGCGGTATCCGCTCTTAAGGCGTTGAGAACCTGCTCTGCAGAGACTGTCCCGTCTTTGCCCACGGGCAGGTATGTCACATCATAGCCGAACACCTCCTCCATCTGCCGGCACGCATTCATGATGGAGGAATGCTCAACGTTGGTGGTGATGATATGTTTTCTGCTCATATCCGCAAAGCACACACCTTTAACCGCGGAAGTGTTGGATTCGCTGCTTCCCGATGTGAAGATGATCTCATCAGGTTGAACATCCAAAAGCCCGGCAATCGCTGACCGGGCCTTTTCCATCATTCTGCTGATCAGACTTCCTTCGTCATACAGCGATTCACTGTTGACGTAGTACTGATCAAGAAGCTGTCTGTAAGACTTCAGAACTTCCGGATTGATATTGGTAGTGCTCGCATTGTCGAAATAGATCCTACGCTGCACTCTTTGCATTCTCCTTGATCATGGATTCATAGTTTCCGGGATGAATCTTCTCGATCGTGGCAATGGCGGTCGTCAGAGCCTGGGTGTATTCACCGTTGCGGAATGAGAGCTCGCTACGTGTCAGCTCTGTATCAATATCCGCATAGGTGGAACGGTAGCGGTTGCCGAATACGATGGTGTTTTCAACCATGACAACGGTGCCGACAACATTGTTGACATTGTTGTAAAGCTGATAGATGAAGGAGAGCGCCTCCTGGAGGGTTGAGTTCATCAGCTGGATATTCAGCGGTGTCTCATTCATCAGCTTGTTCAGGGATTCGATATAACGTGAAGCCTTTGTCATATCCTGCTCATATGCCGCGGAGATGTTGGGCAGCTTGTATTTGCGGATCTTGACCTGCATCTGGTTCATGATGATCTGCAGCTTGACAAGCTGTTTTTTCGCACGGTCCTCATCGCCGCTGCTCATCTCGATGCGCTGTCTCAGTTCAGAGACATCTGCGGATACGGAGCTCAGCTCACGGTTGAGCTTCTTGAGTGAGGCAAGCACTTCAGAAGCAGGCGCTGAACCTTCCGCCGCATTGTTGAGTAGCTCAGGCATCTGCTTGTTCAGTGTTTCAAGTTTCTCATTCTGTGCTTTCAGAGAATCGGAGATTTTCGCAAGACCGTAGCGCTCGCCATACTTCGCATAGGCATTGTTGACAAAGGAAGCGTTGCGGTTTGCTTCATTGGCGGCTTCTTCGGTTTCCGTGATCAGACGGCCAAGCTCGTAATCAGCCTGGGTTTCCTTCTTGATCTCACGGTCCATCTGGCTGATTCTTTCCTTGTAGTCATCCAGATGTTCCCTGACGCCTTCGGTATTGCCGCTCTTGAGCTTTTTGAGATCATCCTTGAGGGCTACCGTCATCAGGGAGAGATTCTTTTCCGCTTCCAGATGCTTGAGGTAAACCCCCTGCTTGCGCGCCTTGGCATAATCACGGTGCAGCGATTCCGCCATCTTGGGGATAATGCCGCGGGCATCCTCAATCAGCGAAGGCATTGTGTCAAGCATGCCCTCGAGCTCATTGATGCTGGTGCGGATATGGTCAAGCTCATCGTTGGCTTTGTCGAACTGATTGGAGAACATCCATTCCTCAAAGGTTGAGAACATCTTTTCGGTGTCAGACACCTTCTGTTCCACAATCGGCCATGCGAAAGCAAGACGGTTCGCATTTTCCTGTGCGCTTGCCTTAAGTGCGCGGAATGTGTTCTTGAGCTGGGTGACTTCCTGTCTCTGGGTGGTCTCTTTTGCAAGAATGCCGTCAAGAGAGGATTCCAGACTGCGCGCGAAATTCTCGGTCACTTTGATTTCCGTCTCAAGATCGGTCATCAGATTGTCCGCTTTGCCGAGCTTGCCTCCGCTGATGTAATCATCCGCATCCGCCAGTCTTTCAGTGATCCGTGAGATATCGCTCTGCACACGGTCATAATCCGCCTGGGCGGTATTCACCTTGGCAACCGTTTCCTGATCAAGCCTGCTCAAAGCGGCAGCCTTATTCATTTTTAAGGAAATGGGAATATTCTTGATCTGTTTGTAGTGTGATTCAAGTTCACGCAGTTCGCCTTTGAGGCGGTTTGTTTTGACTCTCTGTATTATCAGCCAGACCAGCAGCACCACAATCAAAACTGCGATGGCGATCACAACCTTAATGTCTGAAATAAACTCAAGGAACTGATTCATGATTTTCTCCTTTCATTCATACGCACTATCATATCACAGAAGAACCAGTGCGTGTGAAACGCAAATGAAAATTAAGATGGCATGGCACGTATGCCCGAAGCATCACATGCAGTAAAAAAAGCTCAAAAAGCAAGGTATTCTGACTTGAATATCCGCCCTTTACGCCCACACGGAAATCTTTTGAAAATAAGCATGAAACCTGTGTTTTTTTCAATTGACCTGTATGTATGAACACGTTATAATAGTCATCGCGTTAAATGATGGCAGCTTACAGAGCCTTGCCCAATGCGTTACCGGCACGCGGCTGTAACGGAGTAACCTGCTGCATTAGGTGAAACGGTTTACGGTAACACACCGCAATGGTGATCTGTACCTGTTGTTGTTTCTCGGCCATTCAAGGAGGAAACAAAACATGGCACGTTACACAGGTCCTGTATGGAAGAAGGCTAGACGTCTCTCCTTCTCCGTTCTCGAAACAGGCGAAGAGCTTAAGAAGCGTACTTATGCTCCGGGTCAGCACGGCCCGACCAAGAGAGTCAAGCTCAGCAACTACGGCACACAGCTCCGTGAGAAGCAGAGAGTCCGCAACATGTACGGTCTCAACGAACGTCAGTTCGCGAATCTGTTCGCACGTGCTTCCAAGATGGAAGGCACAGCCGGCGTCAACTTCCTGACACTGCTCGAAAGCAGACTGGACAACGTCGTTTACAGACTCGGCTTTGCAAGAACCCGCAAAGGCGCAAGACAGCTTGTCAACCACGGCCACATTGAGGTCAACGGCAAGAAGGTCGATATCCCTTCCGCACAGGTCAAGCCGGGAGATGTCATCTCCGTACGTGAGGGCTCCAGAAACATGAAGTCCATCGCTGAAGCACTTGAAGCAAATATCACTGCTCCGGCATTCATCGAAGTTGACAAGGAAAACAAGAAAGGCACATTCGTACGCCTTCCGGAACGTTCCGAACTCAACCAGGAAATCAACGAATCCCTCGTTGTTGAATACTACAACAGATAAGAGCTTCGCAAAGGAATCCGCAAAACGGGTTCCTTTTTTTGCGCTCAATAAAAAAGAGATACCGGTCGATATCTCTTTATCATCATGAAACTTTCGGCGTGCATTTTTCGATGATGGCGTTTTCAAGCACCATCACCTTGAAGTAGCCTTCCATATAAACATTGAAGTCGCCGGTGACGACCACCTCGCTGCCATCCTCCGGATAATCATCCGGCCAGACATAATCATCCACCAGCGCAAACTCCAGTCCGCTTGCGCAGCATGCCAGCGCATCCCTTACCACACATGTGTAATAGTGCCTGTTTGTGCTTTCCTCATAATGATGGACATACTCTCCATAGATACGGATCGTCTTGCCGATGTAGTTATCCGGTTCCGCCATCATATTGTAGACTTCGGAATAGATCATATTCTCATTCATACCGGTCAGATCAATATCCACATCGCCTTCCCACTGCATCAGCCTGACAGAGGAGTCAGACGCGGGTGTTTCCGATTCCGGTTCCGGAGTGTTTTCTGCTTCCTGCGGCTCTGTTTCGGTAAGAGATTCCTCTTCCTGCTTTGCGGCAAGATCCTCGATCACATCCGACACATTCTGCCGGCTGTTTACCGTGGCAGCCTTTGGCGAATCATTCGACTTGCAGCCGCAAAAACAAAGCGCGCAGATCAGAGCATATGCAAAGATCTTTGTTTTAATAAGATTACCCCTTTCTGAATGTGCCGATCAGCCAGCAGACGCAGAATACCAGCGCATCCGCGGCGACGATGGTGCTGCCGACCGGTGTGCCCGCAGCGATGGAGACAACAATGCCGCCAAGGGCTGAAACGACCGAAAGAACAGCGGAACAGATTGTGACCGAGCGGAAGCTTCCGTAAAGCCGCATAGCTGAAAGCGCCGGGAAGATCACAAGGGCTGATATCAGAAGAGACCCGACCAGATTCATTGCCAATACGATGATTACGGCGGTGATCACCGCAATCAGAAGATTGTAATGATCCGCATTGACCCCCGCCGCCTTGGAGAAATTCTCATCAAAGGTGACCGCGAAGATCCGGTTGTAGAAAAGAACGAAAATGGCAACAACAGCCAGTGAGAGC
This sequence comes from Erysipelotrichaceae bacterium NK3D112, assembly GCA_000701725.1. Taxonomy (GTDB): domain Bacteria; phylum Bacillota_I; class Bacilli_A; order Erysipelotrichales; family Erysipelotrichaceae; genus Bulleidia. The sequence goes on along the minus strand of JNJQ01000003.1, from coordinate 62,831 downwards.
ACCACGCACAGCCAGACTTCCCATCTGCTCAGTGTCAGAATGCTGGTGGAGCCAAACAGTGTGGAGCACACATCGCCGGAAACGTTTGCGCTTGTTGAGAAGATATTCAGCAGAAGATAACCGAAGGCAAGAGCTCCGACCGAGATCATCGCAATCGCCGCATCTCCCTTGATTTTCGTATTGGTTCCGGTTCTTAACAGAAGAATGGCGCAGATGACAGTAACGGGAAGAACGATGAGCATTTCATTGCTTAACTGCAGCACGCCGGCAACCGCCATGGCGCCAAAGGCAACGTGTGAAAGTCCATCGCCGATGAATGAGAAACGTTTGAGCACAAGCGTCACGCCAAGCAAAGACGAACATAAGGCGATTAACACACCGACAATCAGGGCGTAGCGCACAAACGGATATTGCAGATAGGCAAACAGTTTATCCATTGCCGACCTCCCCGGCTGACAGGAAATACTGACCCAGACTGCTCCTGACATAATTTTCCTTTGTGCCGAAATAGATTTTCGATCCGATATGAAGAATGTGGCTGGCATAGCGTACCGCTGCCGCAATATCATGGGAGATCATGATGATCGTGATCCCCTGTTTATTCAGTTCCGAAATCAGTCCGTACATTTCAATGCTCACTTTCGGATCAAGTCCCGTGACCGGCTCATCCAGAAGTAAGATCTTCTTTGCGGCGCATAATGCGCGGGCAAGCAGAACGCGCTGCTGCTGACCGCCCGAAAGATCTCTGTAACATTTGTCAGCGATATCTTTGATGCGCATGCGCTCCATATTCTCTTCAGCCAGCTCCTTCTCCTGTTTTGTGTAGAAGAAGCGGTTTTTCAGTCTGGCCTGACAGCCGGATAAGACAATTTCACGCACCGATGCAGGAAAGTCACGCTGGACGATGGTCTGCTGGGGCAGATAGCCGATCTCATTGCTCATCAGCCCGTCACCGGTTTCGATGGTGCCGCTGATCGGCTGCTGCAGATGAAGCAGCGTTTTCATCAGGGTTGTCTTGCCCGAACCGTTTTCGCCGACGATGCAAAGATAATCTCCCTCGTTCACAGTAAAGTTCAGATTGCTCAGAATGGCCTTTCCGTCATAGCCGAGACTGAGATCTTTGACACGTAAATAAGACATTAATTACCGCCTTTGCTTAACGCCTGCTTTAGAACGGAAAGATTGGATGTCATCACGGAAAGATATGTGTTTCCTTCTTCTGAAGCTTTGCGTGTGGTATTCTGCATGGAATCCATATGCAGGATGTCCATATCTTTGGTTTTTGTGCTTTCAATCACGGTGGAAGCGATACGCTCATCGCTGTTTTCAATCGTCATAATGTGTTTCAGGCCAAGCTCATCAGTTTTGTTGGCAAGAAACAGAATGGTTTCAAAACTTGCTTCTGTTTCCGCTGAGCAGCCGGCAAAGGCCGCATAATAATCCAGTCCGTAATCATCGCAGAAATAACGGAACGGGAAGCGGTCCGCAAACAGAAGTGTTTTCACTTCAGCCTGTTTCACGGCTTCGATATACTGCGCATCCAGATTGCTGAGCTGTTCAATATACGCGGTTGCGTTGTCCCGGTAAATTTCAGCGTTTGCCGGATCTTTTTCACAGATAATCTCTGCCAGCTTTGCGACAGCTGTTTCCGCATTTTTCAAAGACAGCCAGACATGTTCATCATATTCCGGCTCTTCCTCATGTTCATGATCGTGGTCATGTTCTGTTTCCTGCATGCCCTCTTTGATCTCTTCTTCGACAACCGCACCTTCCAGCAGTTCCATCACGCTGACGGCGGACTGATCTGGATTGACACTTTGTTTCAGCGCATCTGCCGTCCAGGTGTCTGATTCTCCGCCGATATAGACAAACAGATCCGAATTCGCGATTTCAAGAATATCGGATGCACTGGGCTGATAGCTGTGCATATCCGTGCCGCTTTCCAGCAGGAATGTCAGTTTCACATTGCCCGGGTTTTCTCCCAGTATTTCCCGGCACCAGTCCCAGACCGGAAAGACCGTCGCCACAATGCTGAGATCCTGATCAGAACCGGAAGGCTGTGCATTCTGTCCGGATGAATCTGAACAGCCCGCAAGGCAAAGCGCAAGGGATGCCGCAATCATTGTTTTGCTCATTTTATACACGTGCTGTTTCCCCCCTTTGCACAAGACTCGCAGATGCCGTAAAAAACCGTACGGGCCGGATTGAGAATGAAGTGATGTTCATTTTTCATATGCGCGCAGAGCTCTTCAATCTCATCGCAATGCAGATGAATCAGTCTGCCGCATTTTTCGCATTTGCAGTGATAGCAGGACATATGGCCGTTGTTTCTCACTCTGCTGAATTCAAAACAGGCGGGACTGTTTGCGTCTATGATGTACTTGTTCACAACTCCCTCATCCACCAGACGGTCAAGCTGGCGGTAAACGGTGGTCGTGGAAATCGGTCTGCCCTCTTCCCGGAAGTGATCGCAGACATCCTGGGCAGTGATATGGCTGCCTTCCATCTTTTCAAGAAATGCGGCGATTTCCGCATAGTGTTTTGTTGTATATCTGGATTTGTTATTCATAAAACCCCCAAAAGTAAAATGAAAACCATTTTCAATTTTATGTATGAATGCATATGCAGTCAAGTAAAACGAAAATGATTTTCATTTTTATATTTAAGATTTCAGATTGCACACAGATTAAGGATTGTCTGTATCTGCGCGCGGGTTGTTTCGTTTTTGTATTCAAAGCGGTCTGTCATCCGCTCCAGAAGATGTTCCTCATGGACAATCCGCTTTGTCACCTCAAAGTTCAGATCAAAATAGAAGCCGATGATTGTCACAAAATAATCCAGCGGCGTCTGCCTGTCTTTGACATTGACGCACTGCCTGTTCATTAACGCATTGTATACAGGCTCTGATATTTTGGAATTCTCCACGGATTCTTTCGTGGTGATCCTGCCGGGGAATATGTTTTCAACGGGTTCTTCGATTTTCACGCGGAAATTGTCAAGCTTGTCCGCATCGCGGATGATTTCCGCATGAAGCAGGCTGAGTTCATCGGGGCATTTGTCAATGTGCAGGCGGCTGTGATTGATCACGGCGTGATAAATGATCTCATCATATGCGTCCGTATCAATGAACTCGCGGATCATTCCCCTTTCAAACAGCATCTGTACGCCATACAGCGCATGATCGAAGCGGGCGCTGTTGAACTCCTTTGTGATCATCAGCTCCTCAAAGCGTCCCACATCATGCAAGAGACCGATCAGTTCTGCCAGTTTCACATCTGTCTCTGACAGGTTCAATGATTCAGCAATCCTTCGTGCATTGGTTGCCACATGATATGTGTGCCTGATTTTGAGTATGTATCCGGGATCGCTGAGATTTTCATATCGTTTAAAGAAAGCGGCGATGGCTTTATATGCATGGCTGAGATTAACAGCTTCTTTTGTCATTTCATTCAAACAGCTCAATGTCTGTCTCCTCAAATCCGTTGCCGGTAAAGCGCATCATGGAACGGTATCCGCATTCTTTGATCAGCTTTAAAGTTTCCTCAAACGCGCAGTCCAGATATGCCGCATCATGGCAGTCGGAATTGAGCACGATCTGAACATTCTTCTCATGCATATAGGCAAGCAGATTCTTATACGGATACGGGGTTCTGCGGTTCTTTCTGGCAATCGCGCCGGTGTTGACTTCAAGAATCTTTTTCCCGGCAAACGCATCGATCGCATCGCATGCATAAGACACATAGACAGGATCATCAAAGCGGATGAATGACTCATCCTCATTGTATTTGGTGATCAGATCAAGATGCCCGATGATATCGACCTCATCCCAGTCTTTCATCGCCGCCACATCCGCATAATACTGCTTTGCAAGCGCGCGGAAATCACTTCCGAACCAGCTTTCATACATCGCTTCAAGCACGCCGCGATTGTAATCGATAGCCAGTGTCATGCCTTCATGGCTGAGGGTATGGACCGAACCGATCACATATTCAAACGGCTCCTTGAGCCACATGCGGTTGGTCGAATCCTCCTCCACGCCAAGGTAAATGCTGATCTGATCCCTGTATTCTTCTTTCAGCATTTGGATTTCATTCACATACTGCCGGGTGCCTTCAATGCTCATGGCATACGGGTCTTTGACCGGACCGTGACCGGAAAAGCCGAGAATGTCAAAACGTTTTGCGATTGCCGCCTGAACCATTTCTTCAGCGGAATTGATACCGTCGCAATACGTTGTATGGGTATGAAGATTCTGTCTCATGCGCGCCTCCTTTTAAAAAAGCATTGTGTATATACTTTAACACAATGCTTCATATGATTCAGAAGAGTCTTCTTCTGGTTGTCTCATCATCCAGATCGTAAACGACCGTGATGCCGCTGTCGCTGCTGACGCGGACGTTCTCCGCTTTGGTCAAAGAGCGGTACAGCCTGTATTGGCGTTTCATCTCTTCCGTATAGCTGCCCGGATCATCACTGGTCAGGAACACACCGCCGCAAAGCGCATCCAGCACAGCCAGGGAATATTTCTGGTTGTCCGTTAGCTGGCAGTTTTCACGTCTTAAGAAGAACACATCCGGATCGGAAAGATACGCCCGGCCATTGAGACCGTGTCTGGAAATAATGTTGTCCACAGCGTTTTTTGTGCTGGGACGCTCTCTGTGGATCAGATGCATGTATGCCTTGTCATCCCAGTCCAGGGTCACATCATTGGAAATACGGCAGTATTCGAATTTGCCGAATGCCGGCATTACCGGAACACCGCATCCGAGAATCGGATGGTTTCCGCATAATTCCCTGAGCAGATCGACCGCACGGATCATTCTGGCAGCTCTGGTTTCCCTGTCCGAGCCATAAGGCGCCGCACAGTACAGGAAATCCAGCTTGACCAGATCAAATCCCCATTCGTCAAACACACGGCTGAACACCTGTTTCAGATATGCGATGACTTCGGGATGATCAATGTCCAGGCAATAGAATCCGCTCCAGTTGGAGCCGCCCTTGAAATACTCGCCTTCATGTTTAATGAACCAGTCGGGATGATTGCGGAAGGTTTCACTCTTTTCCTCCGCACTGAACGGTGCCAGCCACAGGCCTGCCTTGAAACCGGCGGCGTGGATCTCATCCGCCATGACTTTCATGCCGTCGGGGAATTTGGCAGGATCGCTCTCAAGCCAGTCACCGACAAACGGCTCCCAGCCGTCATCGATCTGAAACAGATCGCCCTTTTCGAAAATGTTGACACATCCGGCCAGATCCTCGCGGATCGCTTTTTCATTGATGTTCTGATAGCGGTTGTACCAGCTGGAATAGCCGGCGATCTTTTCATTGGTGATGGGATGGATATCCATCTTCGCAAACCATGCGTCATAGACCGCATCCTCGCTGCCTTCCGCATAGAAAAGATCCATTGCCGCAAAGTCGCCGTCAGCCTTGAGTCCATGGGAATCCTTGCGGATGGTCAGGGTTGATTCATTGGCATTGTAAATAAACTGTGTATAGCCGTTCTGCTCACCGAGTGAGGCAAACAGGCGGTAGAAATTGCCCTTGCGGAAATAGCACCAGCTCCATCCGTGCAATACCCCTCTGGAATACGGATATTCAGAGAAATGGTAATCGGAGTAGCCGTCAAACGCATATCGGTTCACAAGTCTGCGGGGAATGCCGCGCAGACCTCTGATGCGGTTCCTCTTGGTATACTCCCGGCAGTGCGTCCATGTCTGATAACCGTTCATGAAGATCTTTTCATCATCGGCTGTCTCAAGATGAATCACAGCGGAAATGCTGTCAATGGTCTCATCATGAACCGGAAAGACCAGATGCATCTCTTCATCCAGCTGACACGATCCCTCACTCACGGTTCCTTCCATGGTGCTCATTCTGTAATTGACATTCATATCATGCCTCTTCTCTGCGTGCTTTCAGTTCAGCTGCGATTTCCTCGCTCTTTTCATCGCTCAGGATAAATTTATTCTTGAATACAAAGAATGCGGCGATCAGTCCGGCAATCGGAATCAGCGTCATCAAAAGACGCAGTCCCATCAAGGTGGAAGCGCTTTGGGCAACGATCTCGCCTTCCGTGTCCGCATTGCCGACAAGTCCGATCATGGAGATGCCGATACCGGTCAGGAATACGGCGACACCGCTTGCCAGCTTGACGACGAATGTCTGCATGGAGAAGATCACGGATTCCTCTCTGTGACCGGTCTTGAGCTCGCCATAGTCAACCGAGGCGGACAGGAAGACAGTGGTCAGTACGGTCAGGATACCGTTGGAAAGGAATACAAGGATGCCCGGAATCAGGATGATGGCGATGTTGTGCGCAAAGCCAAGCAGGCAAACCGCCAGCAGCAATCCATAACCGGCAATCGCACTGATCAGGCAAAGTCTGAAGATCTGGGTGTTGCCGAATTTCTTTCTTAACAGCGGATAGACAATCATCATGCCGAGTATCTGTGAAGCCCCGCCCACCGAGGAGAACAGTGTGTATGTTCCGCTCCAGCCGGCTCCGCCGATATCGTATTTAAAGAAGTAGATAATCAGGTTGGATGTGATGTAAAGCGCGGTATTGATCAGAACAATGGTGATGACAGTGACCATCGCCTGGTCATTGTTGAAAAGGGATCTGAACATTTCGGGGATGGAGACAGTTTCCATCTTTTCTTCGCTCTTTCTCTCTTTGATGCAGAAGAACAGAACCGCTTCGGCGATGACGAAGATCACCGCGACAATGATCGCGAATTTTCCGAAACCGGCTCTTTCATTTCCTTTGCCGAGCATCGCAACCGCCATGACGGTGCCGATGGTGATCAGCGCATTGCCGACGCCTGCGCATGTTCTGCCGATCACGGACATGTTCTCACGGTCTTTCGCATTGTCGGTGACCGCCGGAATCATGGACCAGTAAGGAATGTCCATCATGGTGTATGTGACACCCCAGAGAATATAGATGATTGAGAAATAAGTCTTCAGTGCGCTGCCGGCAAGCTCAGGCACATTGAACATGTAAACAAGCACAATCGCGTTGAGCACGGTGCCAAGCAGAACCCAGGGACGGAATCTGCCCCACTTTGTGTTGGTTTTGGCAACCACGACACCCATAAACGGGTCATTCACAGCGTCAAACACACGCGCAATCATCAGGATGGTTCCGACAAAGGCTGCCGAAATACCGAGAATATCCTGATAATAATACATGACGAATGACGCACTTAACGCATACACCATGTCCTTGCCGATGGCACCGAAGCCAAAGGCGCTCATTTCCTTTTTACCGAATTTCATCAGATTTCCTTTCCGTTGACTGTAAACTCAACAATCCTGTCTTCAAGGCCGTAAGCGCTGACGGTTAATTTCGCACTGCCTTCCTTACCGGTGGTGCGGATGTAAGTTCCGCACATGCCGCCTTCCGCGGTGACGGTATGGGGGCCGATGATTTCAATGGGGCCTTCCGCTTTGAAGGTGATGGGCAGCTGGGCATAGACAGCCGGGTTGTTATAGCCGTCTTTGATTCTGACCCGGACGGCCGCCATGTCATAGGTGTCGCCTTCATGAAGCTCTGTATGTGATGTGACTGTTTCCAGATGCAGCGAGCAGTCAGGAGATTTTGTCACGGAACTGACACAGACACCGTTCTTCCAACCTTCAAAACGCCAGCGGGTGGAATCGCCGCCCCAGGAGCCGACATATTTGCCATAGAGCGCAACGCCATCCTCATATTTCATGCCATAGCGGACCATGCACCAGCCAAGCTGGGCCATGTTTTTGATCGGCATTCCCGCCATGCCGTATCTGCCGGCCGCGTTGAGTGCTTCCTTGATCAGTTTTTCCTTGGTGCCGCTGAAGCCTTCCTTCGTGTTGAGCAGACAGCCGATTCTGTCATCAATCAGTACCGGTCCGTGCTCCATGCCGGCATAGCCTTTGGACGTGAATGAAGCCACAAAGTCATCATTCTTGTATAAGCGGACCTCATCCGCATTTGTGAATGCGTAGATATCGGTCACACTGCCTCCGGCATAATCGCCGATGTCCATCGGGGATGATATTTCCAGAACATTCTCTTTTGAACCTTCCGCCGCATAAACCGCAGCCGCAAGCTTCGGATTGCGGAAAGCATCCATCACGCCATGATAGCAGACACGGTCGCCGCTGCCGAAATCCTTATGGGTCGGATAGTCGAACATGCACCACTGGAAACAGCCCGCATGTGCCCCATCCGCTCTTGCGTCATTTAGCACTCTTGCATGGCGCAGCGCATGATCCTGGCGCTTCTGCCAGTGATCAAACGACTTGGTTGGGAACATATGTCCATTTGCCTCTGAGATAAGCATCGGCTTATTGACATCGGGAGTGACATCCTTCTTGCGCTTCACGCCGTCATTGTTACCGGTATGGGAGAAATCATTGAAGGAATAGACATCTTCAAGAAGCGAGCTCTTTTCAAAATATCTGACACCCGTGGTGGGTCTTGTCGGATCAAGATGATGGGCCGTCTGGTTGGTGGCGCGGTAGAATTCATCGTCATCCATGGATTCGTTGATTCTGACACCCCAAAGAACAATCGACGGATGGTTGCGGTACTGGATGACCATCTCCCTGGTATTCTCAATCGCCTGCTTTTTCCAGTTGCGGTCGCCAAGGTGCTGCCAGCCGGGAATCTCCGTGAAGACCAGCAGACCGAGTCTGTCGCATGCATCGATAAAAGCATGCGATTGCGGATAATGGCTGGTTCTGACCGCATTGACGCCAAGCTCCTCTTTCAGAATTCTCGCGTCTTCCACCTGCAGTGCGTCCGGTACCGCATAGCCGCTGTAAGGATAGCACTGGTGGCGGTTGAGTCCGCGTAAGAACACCGGCGTGCCGTTGATCATGATGTCATTCTCACTCAGACTGACTGTGCGGAAGCCGAATGTGACTTCTTTGACATCAGCGCCGCATGTCACACGGCAAGTATAGAGCACCGGTGTGTCCGGACTCCACGGTCTGATGTTTTCAACGCCTACCATTGCGGTTTTCACATCGTTGGTGATCTGCTTTTCGCCCACGATATTTCCGTCCGCATCCAGGATTTTGATTTTCACATCCGCATTGTTCTTCGCGCCGTTATAGCGCAGCGCGCACTTCACGGTATTCATATCAGGTGTGCTGACAAACAGATCATCAAGGAATGTCTGTTCCTTAGTTTCAATCACCACATCCCTGTAAATGCCGCCATAAGTCAGATAGTCAATGACAAATCCGAACGGCGGGATTTCCGGGTTCTCCGTGGTGTCCAGCTTCACCGCAATGCGGTTGTCATTTTCATAATCAATGAAATCCGTGATTTCAAAGCGGAATGATGTATATCCGCATGAATGCTTTCCGAGATAATGTTCATTGAACCAGACCTCGGCAATATGGGCGGCGCCGTCAAAGCGTATAAAGTGACGCTTGTCCTTTTCAGACTGGTCAAAGCGGATTTTTCTTCTGTATCCGCAGATCATCTGATAGCTTTCGCTGTCCGCATAATGCAGCGGAATCTCCTTCACATTGTGCGGAATGCGCACCGGCGTGCCCGCTGTTTTGAATTCCCGGAATTCATCCGACCAGTTTTCCGTAAACTCCCAATGATTGTTAATCTTTCTCATAATGATCCTTTCTGATCCCTGACAGCAGGATATCAATCAGCTGATTCATGGCATCGCGGAACGTGATGTTCTCTTTTTCAAGCGTGCCGCTAAAGATAAATGATTCAACCGACGCGGTGAAAACACTGCGGATGATACTGATCGGCACATCCCGGATCAGCCCTTCCTTCTTTGCGTTTTCAATCAGTTCGATCACCGGCTCCCAGTCCGCCTCCAAATATCCGATCAGTTTTTCATAAACAACCGGATACTTTTCCTCAAGCAGCTTGAGCTGTCTGAAATCAATCAGCTGATACTGAGCGGGCATCGCGATCATGACCTCGCGGATTTTATCGAGGGTTTTCAGATCGCTGTCGAGAATTCTGCGCTTGTCTTCATGGATACCGGCATAGCCTTTTTCCAGCATGGCGCACAAAAGAATGTCTTTGCCCGGAAACAGTGCATAGATTGTTTTTTTGGCGATATGAAGCTCGCTGGCAATGTCCTGCATGGTGAAATGCAGTCCCTGTTTTTCGAAGCATCTGATCGCACATTCAATGATGATGTCCTTCTGTTCCATTGGAAACCCAATTAACCTTTCCGGTTTCCATAATAGCATGGACTGTAAGCGGTTTCAATAATCATCCGTTCATCTGAATCGCAAACAGCTCTTTTTCAATCTGATTCTGCTTTCCGGGATCAACGATTCCGACCATACCAAGCGCTTTGTGAAGCTGCACCGACCGCATGGAGAATTCCGTCTGCGCAAACAGCGGCAGCTTTTCCAGATATTCTCTGATTTCCTGATTTTCCAATGCGGCAGCGGTGATTGTATTCAGATCAATCACATCTTTAAGCGGACGCGATGTCTCATAAACGATTTCATAGGTTCCGGCTTTGACTGTTCCCTTTGCCAACGGATTGTTTTCATGATCACTCTGCACTTCAAAATACGGCAGTACAATCTGTGCCTCGCATCCATAAGGCACAGTGACGCAAACACGCAGATGATTCACATCCAGAATGGACCAGTGAACCTCATAGGTTCCAGATGCCGACGGATAGACACAATCCACATGTCCCAGTTTATGATGCACAAGCGGTGCGATTCTCGCTTTCGCAAAGCCCGGTGTCAGCGCCTGTAAGCCGGCAACATATTTATAGATCCACTCGACGATTGATCCGTAGGAATAATGATTCAGTGAATTCATTCCGGTTCCGGTGATATGGCCGTTTTCATCCAGTGAATTCCAGCGCTCCCAGATGGTTGTGGCGCCATGATTGACCTCAAAAAGCCAGCCCGGATATTCCTCATTGAGAAGCAGATTCCATGCGTAGTTATTTAAGCCGAGCATGCTCAGGGTTTCGCATAAGAGCGGTGTGCCTACAAAGCCGGTGCAAAGCTTGCCGTCATTGTCATCCAGCAGCTTCATCAGCATCTCCTTCGCCTTCTCATCATTGCCAAGTCCGTTCTGAACAGAAAGGATCTGTCCGGTCTGGGTCATGATCGCGCATCTGCCGTTTGGTGTGTAATATTCATCCAGAATGCCTTCAAGGATTGTATCCGCCAGTTTCCGCAGTTCTTTTTCATCTTCCCAATATCCGAGCAGATGAGCGGTATCAGCTGTGATCAGTGCGCTCTTGCGGTAATAGACATCCGCGATGAAACCGTCCTCAGTGGCGCCTTTGACTGCTTCCGCTCCCTGCGGACCATCCAGTGCGAGCCAGTCGCCGAAATGGAATGCGCTACGCCAGTTGTGAGTGTCCCCGTCAAATGCTCTGATCCAGTCAATCCAGCTCTTCATGGCCGGATAATGCTCTTTGAGAATGGAGAGATCGCCGGTGAACTGATACATGTTCCAGGGAATGATCACGGTCGCATCGCCCCAGACCGTAGCGGTCTGATGAATGTGAATGGAAGGAACCGTGAACGGCACAAGACCGCCGTTGTTCTGCTGTTCCTTCGCCATGTCATAAAGATATTTCCTTAAGAAGGCATAGGGTCTTCCAAGATACAGCGCCGTGGCTGAAAAGACCATCGCGTCTCCGGTCCAGCCCATTCTTTCATCACGCTGCGGACAGTCGGTCGGCACATCGAGGTAATTGGATTTCATTCCCCATACGGCATTGAGAATCAGCCGGTTGATCTTTTCATTGCCGGTGCTCAATGATGAATCATATGCAAAGTCACTGTATAAGGCATATGCGGTGAAATCATCCGGATTCAGGTTTTCAATCCCTTCGATTTTCGCATAGCGGTAGCCATAGAATGTGAACTTCGGTTCCAGCACATGTTCATTGCCGTCCGAGATATAAATATATTCCGCTTTGGCGGTTCTCAGATTATCCCTGTAGAAGCAATCATCCTGCATGACTTCCGAAAACTGGATATGAATCTTTTTGCCTTCCGGTTCATGGACACGCAAACGGAATGAGCCTGCCATGTTCTGCCCGAAATCAAGCACTGTCTCATCTTTCGGTGTATGAATCAATGTTCCCTTGAACTGTTCCTGTTCAGTTACCGGCAGCGACAGTCTGTCCGTGAATTGTGTATTCTCTGCTTCTGCCGCAACAGCTTTTGTCACAGGCATTTCAGCCAGCGTGTCATCGACAATCTCACCGTCATAGATATTGGAGAAGATAATATTGGAGCGCTTCACATCCCAGGATTCATCGGTGGCGATGATTTCCTGCGTGCCGTCCTCATAGTCGATGATCAGGTCCGCGATCAGCTTCCATGTGTCGCCATAGGCGGGCGTTTCGGACTGATCAAAGCCGAAGCGTCCGCGGTACCAGCCGTTGCCCAGAGTGATTTCAATAGTGTTGTCTTTTGCCATCAGATCATCCAGATCAAAGGTGATCACCTGTGTCCAGAGATCATATGCGGTGCAGTATGACGTCAGATGTTCATTGCCGATCCGTTTTCCGTTGAGCACAGCCTCAAACAGACCGCAGGCGCTGATATAGAGTCTTGCCCTGCTGATAGCTTTCTCGCATCTGAATGATTTGCTGAAGACGGGGTGTCTAGGCTCTTTGTTGTCATTGGTTGTGATGAGCTTGCCGTAAAACGGCTCATCCATTTTTCCGGTTTCAAAATACCCTTCCGTTTTTGCGGTTTCACCGTTTTCAGCTTCGGCTGCAAGAGTGAATGTGTAACGGGTGCGGGGCTTGAGTTTGAGATCCGCTTCTGTGCCAAGCGGATTGAGTTCAGCCATACCGGTATCATAAACGACTGAATCAGAGTCATTGATGATAAGACGGTAGCCTTTCACTATGCTTTGCGAATCGATGTTCCAGGTAAAAACGGGTTTCCCTATCAGATAACCGATAGGGTTTTCAATGTGATTGACACAAACATTTCTGATGATCATAATTGTCCAGCTTTCTTTTATTGTTCTGTTATTGCTTTTTTAAATTGTAGCATGCGTCCACAAAAAAATAACGGATCATATGACCCGTTATGCGTTGTCTTTTTCGGCGTTTCTTTCCATGTGTCTGCGGATGATGACGGAAATGATATCCGCTGCCAGTTCGACATCATCATTGCAGACGACATATTTGTATCTGTTCAGCATCTCCATTTCTTTTTCAGCCTTGGCCAGACGCTGCTGAATGATCTCTTCCGGTTCGCTCTTGCGGCCGCGGATTCTGCTTTCCAGCTCCTCCATGCTCGGCGGTACGATGAAGATGGTCAGTGCGCCCGGTTCCTTTTCCTGAACCTGCATGCAGCCCTGCACTTCGATTTCAAGAATGACATTGATTCCCTGATTGCGAAGCTTTTCAACATATTCAAGCGGTGTTCCGTAATAATTGCCTACAAATTCGGCATATTCCAGAAGTTTTCCGTCTTTCACTGCCTGTTCGAATTCATCCTTTGACACGAAGAAGTAATTGACGCCGTCAACTTCTCCCTCACGCTTTTCCCTGGTCGTCATGGAAATCGAGAACGCCAGCTTCAGAGATTCATCTTTCATGACCTCTTTCAGAATGGTTCCCTTTCCGACGCCGGAAGGTCCGCTCAATACAATCAAAAGTCCCTTGCTCATAAATACACCCCGCTTTGTGTCTATTGTACACGATAAAAGAAAAATCGACATATCGATTTTGGCACAGCTGCTGTCTGCTTGCGGTCGGCTTTGCGCATGCTATAATTTGCAATACGGAAAAAGGCGGACGAAATATGGCACTGGATGGAATTCTATTAAGCAAAATCATACCGGAAATCGCGGCGCAGCTGCCCTTAAGAATCCAGAAGATCTGGGATATCTCCAATACGGAGATTCTTTTCCAGGTCCATGGAAACGGCGGAAAAAAGCAGATGCTGATCTCATGTCACTCTGTTTACAACCGTTTTCTCTTTACGGATAAAAACTACCCCACTCCCAATGAACCGGGCAATTTTGTCATGGTTTTAAGAAAATATATTGAAGGCGGCTTCATTGAAGACATCGAGCAGGCGGATCTTGACCGCTGGTGCATGATGAATATCCGCAAGCGCAACGCGATCGGCGATCTTGAGCATTTCCGCTTGTGCATTGAGCTGATGGGCAAATATGCCAATATCATCCTGATCAATGCCGAAGGAAAGATTCTGGATGCGATGAAGAGAATCCCGCCCTTTGAAAACAGCCGCCGCACCGTTTTCCCGGGTGCCATGTTTGTGCCCACCCCGCCCCAGAACAAAAAGAATCCGTTTGAAAACAGCATGATCGATCCAGACCAGTCGCTGACCAAGCAATTTGCCGGCTTTTCACCGTTCCTTGCTTCAGAAGTTGAATACCGCATGGCCAACGGTGAATCGTTCACGGATATCATGCGCGAGATCAAAGAGTCTAAGATGCTTTACGCGGCCGAAGGAAACCAGGAGCCGGTATTCCATTGCATTGAGCTCAAATCACGCGGCCGATGCAGATCTTGGCCGTTATTTGAAGGCTTTGATGTGCTCTATTACCACCGTGAGGAAAAGGAGCGCATCCGCACCATCTCCGGCGACATCTTCCGCTTTGTCAGACGCGAGCTCAAGCACCAGCAGACCAAACTTCCCCGTCTGCTTGCGGAAATGGATGAGGCAATGGATTGTGAGCGCTGGCGTGTATATGGCGAGCTGTTATATGCCTATAACATCACCGATACGAAAGGAACCTCTTCAATCACCCTGAAATCATTTGAGGATGACAGTGATGTGGTAATTCCGCTGGATCCCAAACTCGATGGCAAAGGCAATGCCCGCAAGGCATACAACCGCTATAACAAGCTGAAAAAAGGCCAGGTCTATCTGGCTGAACAGATTGAGATCACCGAAAACGAGATCAGCTATTTCAGCGGCCTGCTTGAACAGCTGGAACAGGCTGATTTTGAAACAGCGGCGGAAATACACAATGAACTGGTTTCGCTCGGGTATCTCAAGGAAACAAAGAAAACCAGAAAGAACAAGAATAAAAAGAAAGAACCCGCTGTCAATGTGCGCTCTGTCACCCTGTACAACGGCATCCGCATTTCGTTTGGCAGAAACAATCTGCAGAATGACGCACTCACATGGCACATGGCCAGAAAGAATGAAATCTGGCTTCATGCCAAGGATTATCATGGCTCGCATGTTGTGATCCACGATGAGAATCCCGATGAAGAGACACTGCGCACCGCCGCCAATATCGCCGCTTATTATTCGGGCGGAAGAATGTCATCAAGTGTGCCGGTGATCTGGTGTCCGGTCAGAAACCTCAAAAAAATACCGGGCGCGAAACCCGGTATGGTGCAGCTTGGCAATTACCGCATGATTTATATTGATCCGGATGCGGATCAGATTCACGCTTTGTCGCTGGAGTGAGTGACCATTTCCTTGAGGCGGCGCACTTCAAACATGCGCAGTCTGCGGAATTCACCCTGTCTGAGATGTCCAAGATCCAGGAACCCGTATCCGGTTCTCTCCAGTCTTGTGACTTCGGTATGGAAGTATTCCATCATTTTACGGATCTGACGGTTTCTTCCCTCATAAATCGTGATATCAAGCACCGTACGGTTGCGGTTGACGCTTCTTTCCAGGATGGCAACATCTGCCGGAAGCGTCTTTTTTCCGTCGATTTCAATGCCGTTGGAGAGCAGTCTTGCCATATCGTCACTGATCACGCCGGAAACAGTCACATGATAAGTCTTGGGCAGATGATATCTCGGATGCATCATCAGATTGGCGAATTCGCCGTCATTGGTCAGGATGAGCAGGCCGCTTGTATCATAGTCCAGTCTGCCCACCGGATAGATGCGCTCATTGATACCCTCGAAACAGGAAAGAACCGTTTCCCTTCCTTTTTCATCGGACGCCGAGCAGATCGTGCGTCTGGGCTTGTTGAGCAGATAATAGACTTTGTTTTCGGTGCGGATCGGCTTGTTGTTCACGGTGATCTCATCCGTGTCGCTGACTTTGACGCCCATCTCGGTCACGACTTTGCCGTTGACTTTGACCTTGCCGCTTTGAATCAGCTCCTCGGCCTTTCTTCTTGAGGCGATGCCCGCCTTCGCTATCGCTTTCTGCAGTCTTTCTTCCATATATCATCTCCTAATGGCGGTTCTGCGTGTTTCCCCAGAAACTGCTGCCCGCCTTTGAATAATCGTTGAGTATCATCACCGGAATCCTGTTGAAGGATTCTTTTTCATTTCTCAGTATCTTCGCTGCGCTTAAGCGCTTATGCCCGTCCGCGCATTCGTAATATCCGTCCCTGACATTGACCTGCACAGGAATCGCAATTCCTCTCTGACGGATTGAATCGAGCAGATCCCCGGGATCTTTTTCCTCAAATCTGATTTCATCCAGATGCACGATGGTATTGATCATCTTCATCCTCTCATTCTTTTTCGGGCACAAATCATAACACAGAAAACGGCATAGAAAAAGGATCATTATGATCCTTTCCTCACTGCGATGACAACCGATGTCGGAAACAGCGCGAACTTTTTCATGAAATCCGCACTTTTCATCACATGGCTGCGCTTACCGTAGACGGCGTTATAGATCTGGATGTTGTCATGTCCGAGATTGCGGTAAGTCACATAATGGGCGCCTCTGGAATGATTGTAGAGAATCACGCCGCAGGTGCTGCGTCTGATCTTTTTCACGCAGTTGCGGTTGGACGGCAGGCTCATACTGACATCGAGTCCCTGCTTTTTAAGCCATAAGAACAGTGAAAAAAGATTCTCGCCCATTAATCCGCCGAGTAATGCACCCTTCTCAAGCTCCTTGGCGCAGCGTTCCATAGTTGTTTCCATGCCCATCATTTTGAGCACATTGTATCCCGCGATCCATCCGCATCCCTTGTTTTTGGTATCAAACCAGCCGAAGGGAATCTCTTTCATCATACCCTGGTTGATGATGAAGCCTTCTTCATCAAACACCGCATCATTCAGGATTTTGCGCCACGGTTCAATCTTCTTTTCATAAACATCCCCGTTTTTCACAAACGAATTGGCCTTATAAACCTCAGACAGGTTTTCCAGCGGTTCCGGTACGCGGATGATGGATGGATGATAGGTGCGCACGAGTCTTTCACAGATCACGGCCAGCAGCTTTTTCCTGTCGTCCGTTCCTTTCGCAAACCATACCGAAAGATCCGCTTTGTCATCCGCAAAGCAATAAACAAATATTCCGGCGGGCTGATTGTCCCTGCGGATCAGACGGAGCTCTTCCCCTTCGCATAGCATGTAAAAACGCTCAGGCGCAGACGCCTTCCATTCCTCAAAGATGAGCTTGTTGGATCGGTAATTCATTGATTCAAAACGGATCATAGCCATTTCTCCTCATGTGCCGCAAACCAGGCCGCCGCCTTTTCAAACATGTCCGCATCATTGGAATATGTGATCAAAGCACGTGCCTCATCAAATGACACGAAATGGATTTCACTGAGCTCCTCTTCCTGAACACGGACTTTGCCGCCAGAGGGTTTGCCGATGAAATAGATTACATCCTTCATGACATCCGGCTTGGGTGAATAGGAAAGCGCCTCGCGGAAGCCATCAAACAGCTTCGCCTTGAGACCGGTTTCCTCATATATTTCTCTTAGAGCGGTTTCCTGTTCGGTTTCATGTTTTTCAACATGTCCCTTGGGGAAACACCAGTGGCCCTGCACCTGTTTAATGATCAGAACCTCATTGTTTCCATTGTTCTTCCTAAACAGAAAAGCACCGCATGATTTTTCTTTTTTCATAAGTCTTCCTCATGAACAAGTTTATCATGTACGGTGCTGTTTTGTGTTCTGTCTTACTTTCTCTCTGCAATCGGGACGTAAGCTTTGGGCTCACAGACACTCTGGTAAGCGGGACGCATGATCTTGTCCTCATTGATCAGCTGTTCCATGCGGTGCGCACACCAGCCGACAACTCTGGCCATGGCAAAGATCGGTGTATACATTTCCACAGGAATATTCAGCATGGAATAAACAAATCCCGAATAGAAGTCGACATTGGCGCAGACGCCTTTGTAGATTTTCCGTTCTTTGCGGATCAGATCCAGGCCCTTTTCCGCAACCGTCTGATAGAGATGATATTCATTTTCCAAACCCTTTGCGGCTGCCAGCTTTCTGGCAAAGTCCTCAAGAATCACGGCACGCGGATCAGAGAGCGAATAAACCGCATGGCCGACGCCGTAGATCAGACCGGAATGATCGAAGGCTTCCTTATGAAGGATCTTCTTCAGATAATCCTCAATCTCATCATTGTCATTCAGATCATTCACGTGTTCGTGAATATCCTTCATCATTTCCATCACCTTGATATTGGCGCCGCCGTGCTTGGGTCCTTTGAGGGAGCTTAAAGCGGAAGCGATGACGCTGTACGTATCGGCTCCGGAAGAAGTGACGACGCGGGTGGTGAATGTGGAGTTGTTGCCGCCGCCATGTTCCATATGCAGTATCAGAGCCGCATCCAGCGCTCTTGCCTCAAGATCGGTATAAGCACTGTCAGGTCTCAGCATGCGCAGAATGTTTTCCGCCATCGAGCGGTTGCGGTCAGGACGGTGGATATAAAGGGAATCATGCAGCTCGTAATGATTGTATGCATGATAGGCATACACCGCCAGCATCGGGAACTGGGCAATCAGCTTGATCGACTGCTCAAGCACGTTTTCAAGCGATGTGTCCGCCATCTTTTCATCATAGCTGGCAAGGGTCAGAACACTTCGTGTCATCGAATTCATGATGTCGCGGCTGGGCGCCTTGAGGATAATGTCTCTTACAAAGTTGGTCGGCAGTGTGCGGTTCATGGATATCAGCTGTTTGAATTCCTCCAGCTGATCCGCATTCGGCAGTTCGTTGAACAGCAGAAGATACGCGACCTCCTCAAAACCGAAATGACTGCCGTAGACACCTTTGATCAGATCCTTGATGTCATAGCCGCGGTATGAAAGCTCGCCATCGACGTGCACAACCTTTCCGTCGATGATCTTCTTGGAAGTCACGGTCGAAATATTGGTCAGACCGACAAGAACACCGTTGCCGGAGATGTCTCTGAGTCCGCGCTGCACATTGTATTCAAAATAGCGGTCGGCATCGATTTCAAACGATTCCTGGTAGGCGTCAAGCTGTCTGGCCGCATATTCGTCGTTGATTCGTATGACATCCTCAAATGGGATTCGTTTAACTTCCATGGCATTCCTCCTGTACTAATGAATGTATGTTACACAATTCATGAATATATTTTCAACAGAAAGTAAATGTTTTCATTTTCATTTCACACAAACACGTAAGTACAAAAAAAGAAAAGAGCCGTTTCCGGCTCGGGGTAATTTCTGTATTGAATCAGAGAAGCGATGCGACGCATGCGTCAACATCTTCCATCTTTGCGGTCGGTTCAAATCTTGCGACGACATTGCCCTTGCGGTCAACCGCGAACTTGGTGAAGTTCCACTTGATATCAGGCTTGGACGCATAGTCCTTGTCGATCTTCTTGCACATGGCGCTCATTGCCAGCGCCTTGACGCCTTTGCCGAAACCTTCGAAGCCCTTCTGGCTCTTGAGGTATGCGAACAGCGGCAGCTGGTTCTCACCGTTGACATCGCTCTTCTTGAACTGGTCGAACTGTGTCTTGTATTTCAGTGTGCAGAATTCATGGACTTCCTCATCGGTTCCCGGTGTCTGGCCGGCAAACTGGTTGCACGGAACATCGATGATTTCAAATCCTCTGTCATGATACTTTTCATACATTTCTTCGAGCTGTTCGTACTGCGGAGTGAAACCGCAGCCGGTTGCTGTATTGACGACAAGCATAACCTTGCCTTCGAAATTCTTCAGTGAAACCTCTTCGCCTTTGCGTGTGGTCAGTGAATAATCATAAATGCTCATAACAGCCTCCTTTAATATTGCTTACGATTATATTTTATACAATATTTAAAGGCTGTCAACAAGATTGATATTATTTTTTTTCAAATCGGGGACACGATGTAATAGAATGAGAGGGACGAGGTATAAAACATGAAGTATCTTCAGCAATTTCTGATCATCATGCTGGTGACATGCATCGGGGAAATCATCCGTTATGTGCTTCCCCTGCCCATCCCCGCTTCCATCTACGGCCTTGTGCTGATGTTCATTCTGCTTTATGCGGGAGTATTGAAACTGGATCAGGTGAAATCCGCCGCCCAGTTTCTGATCGCCATCATGCCGGTGATGTTCATACCGGCAGCCGTCGGCCTTCTGGACTCCTTCAGTGCCCTTCAGCCGATTCTGATTCCCGCTTTGATCACCGTGATCGTCTGCAATGTCGTGGTTATGGTGGTAACCGGCAAAACTGCCGAATTCATTATTTCGAAAGACAAAAAGAAAGGAGAAAACGCATGAACGAGTTCTTCGCTTCCAGCACCACCGTCGGTGTTGTGATTTCTCTGATCTTCTATTATTTCGGCATGTGGCTCAAGGCGAAATTCAAAAGCAGCCTGATCAATCCCCTGCTGATTTCCATCGCCCTCACAATGATCTTCCTGCTGGTGTTCCGGATTGATTACGCATCCTACAGCAACAGCGGAAAGTATCTGAGCTATCTGCTCACACCTGCCACCGTATCCCTGGCAATTCCGCTTTATATGGAAATCGAGAGGATGAAGAAGAATATCAAAGCGATTCTGATCTCCATCTTTGTCGGTTCGATCACTTCCATGACAGTCATTCTGATCTTCGCACTGATCTTCCACTTCGATCATGCGCAGTATGTCACATTCCTGCCCAAGTCGATCACAACCGCGATCGGCATGAGCATTTCCGAAGAGCTTGGCGGTGTGGTTCCGATCACAGTCGCTGCCATCATCGTCACCGGTATCTTCGGCAACATCTCCGCAGAAGGCGTGCTGAAAGCAGCCAACATCACCGATCCGATTGCCAAGGGTCTTGCCATCGGCACCAGCGCCCACGCCATCGGAACCGCCAAAGCCATGGAAATCGGTGAAGTGGAAGGCGCAATGAGTTCCCTTTCCATCGTCACCGCCGGTATCATCACCGTCATCGGTGCCAATCTCTGGGCAATGTTCCTGTAATAGCGAAAGACATCCGCACACATGCATACACATGAAACGGATGTCTTTTTCATTTTGCGATTGATTATTTTCTATATCTGAAATACAGAACCAAGGCAATGATCACCACAGCCGCAATCAGCAAAGCCGGCCAGATCCGTAGAGGCTCCGGCTCTTCAGGCGGAATCGGGGCCAGATCCGCATACACCGTGAGTTTAGAAAACAGTGTGATCATGACAGCCGAAAGAACTGCGGCAAATCCTCTTCTTTTCATCGTATTCATAAATTACCTCCGCTATTAATTTGTAGATTTCAATCAGATCAAATCACTTTTTAAATTTTCTGTACAGAAAGATTGCGATGATCATAATTAGCACGGCCAGTATCAAAGGCCAGAGCGTCATGGCTGCATAAAAAGGCACCGGAGCAGCGTCCGCCTTTACCGGAATTGCCATAATGCCAAAGAAGAATACGGAACAGATGGCTGCGATTGATTTTCTTAAAAGAGACTTCTCCATAAAACACCTCCGCAAATGGAAATCATATTCAGCAAAGCCGAGAAGATCAGCGGATGCATCGGCACATCCATTTTCTTCTGATACATCAGATACTCAGCGATCACCACAATCGGTTCAAACAGCACATATGTGATCATTATCCCGCTCTGCACACCCATGAAATGCATGGCCAGAAGCGATGCGCATACCAGCAAGGGATTGGTGATGCAGTTGACAAGCAGGATCAGATACTGCCGTTTCAGATCACGGACGCCAAGCACATAAGCCCCTGCCGCCTCCAGGATCATGGTCAGGATCAGCGGTTCAAACAATGTGCGGATCATGAGTTCCTCTTTCGCAACGCTTCCGCAGATACCAAAAGGATCATACTGAGGATGGAAATCACTGCACCGGGCAATGGCGCATTCACATTTTTACAGATTCCGTAAAAGGCCGGCAGCCAGCCGAGAAACAGACCGAACGTGAGCAGGCCGAACGCGAATCCATGCATATCCGGATGATTTTTCATCTCAATGTAAAGTGTCAAAGGCATGGTCATATTGAAGAAAAACAATGCGCAAAGGCCAAAGAACGGATGATCGCTCACCAGATAAAAGGCTGCTGCCAGAACCAGGGACATGACGGAAGCTTTCTTTACATTGAGCCGCGCACTCAGAAAACCGCCGGCCGCTTTTCCAGCTGCCAGAGCAAGCGTTGAAAGAACAATATAGACAACACCGTTACGCCATGAGAACACCAGCGAAGTGCCGGCAATCGAGCGCAGAATGACTGCTGCCAGACACAGAAACGAAATTCTGAGATCATCCGTATGCAGGGACTGCGATACCGGTTTTCTGCTTATTTCAGCGTGCCTGTGCATGGAAAGTGCAATCAGGCAAAGCAGTGCCAGCAGCGCACAGAGTACAATGCGGACGATGGAAAACCATTCTGTGGAAGCTAGGAGAATACCGCCTGTCACACCAAGTGCTCCAGGCGCCACAAACACGCCGAGTCCCCTGCCTTTGAAGGAGTTCACTTCATCCTGTTCCATACAGATCATACCTGCACCGGTATGAAACAGTGCGTTGCCAAGGCCGCTGATTAAAGGTGCAGTAAATGATCCGATCATGCATAGCACCATGCCGGCAATGGCTGCGTACAGCGGAATCCCCTGTTTGTCATTACGGTCTTTGACCAGCAGATCAAGCATCAGTCCGGCCGGCAGCTGCAATGCGAAAGCACAAAAATTGTAAAGCACAATCATCTGCGCATCATTGCCAAAGGAATGCATCAGGGAAAGAATGCAGATGAAATCCACAGCCATGTGGCTGATGGAATGCACCGCAATGATCTTTGTACCGCTTCTGCATGCTTTCATAATTTCATTATATGATACAGGTTCAAAAAAAATCCGGACAAATCGTCCGGATCAATTTTATCAGGCAAGCTCGTCAGCGATCTTTTCCGCTTCCGCGACAACCTGTTCGAATTTTTCAAGTGCTCTGTCAATGGGCTCAGGTGTGTTGAGATCAACGCCCGCATGTATCAGCTCATCAATCGGATAAGCGGAAGATCCCATCTTCAGGAAATCAATGTATCTGTCAACGGCCGGTTTGCCTTCGGAAAGAATCATCTGGCTTAAGGCGCTGGCTGTGCAGTAGCCGGTGGAATAGACGAAGACATAGAACGGTCTGTAGAAATGAGGAATTCTGCTCCATTCGTACTGGACTTCATCATCAATGACAAGATCCTCGCCGAAATACTGCTTGATCAGATCTTTGTAAATCGCGCATAACGCAGCCTGGTCAAGAGACTCGCCGCGCTCTGCCATTGCATGGGCCTTCATTTCAAATTCCGCAAACATCGTCTGTCTGTAGACGGTTCCCTTGAATCCTTCCAGATACTGGTTCAGCAGAGCCAGTCTGTTTTTCGGATCCTTCTCATCCGCCAGCAGCTGTTCAATCAGCAGGTTCTCATTGACGGTGGAAGCGACTTCCGCCACGAACATCGTGTAGTCCGCATAATGATAAGGCTGGGTGTGGTTGGTATTCCAGGAATGCATGGAATGACCCATCTCATGGGCAATTGTGGAAACGGAATCCAGAGTGCCCGTGAAGTTCATCATGATGTAAGGTCTGGAATCATATGTGCCGCTGGAATAAGCGCCGCCGGATTTGCCGGTGTTGGGATAGACATCAATCCATCTCTCTTTAAAGGCCTGTTTCACGGTATTGCAGTAATCCTCGCCAAGCGGGCTGACCGCCTTGAGAACAAGCTGCTTTGCCTCGTCATAGGTGTACTTTTTGGAGACATCCCCTGCCAGAGGCGCATACACATCATAGTAATGCAGTTCATCAACACCGAGAATCTTCTTTCTCAGCTTCACATATCTGTGCATGGTGTCCATGTGCTTGTGAACGGTCGCGATCAGGTTGTCATAGACTGCCAGCGGAATGTTGTCATTGGCAAGGCTCATGGCGCGGCTTGATTCAAAACCTCTGAATTTTGCTTCGGTGGTCATAGCCTTGACGGTTCCGGAATAAGCTGCCGCATAGGTGTTGATGTGCTGCTTATAGCTCTTGTAATAGGAACGGAAGGCATTTTCTCTGAGCACACGGTCTGAGTCGGACTGCAGCAGGATATAGTTTGCGTCGCTGACTTCGCGCTCATTGCCTTCGCCGTCCTGGACGGAATCATAGACCATATCGGCATCCATCAGTGTCTCAGCGATTCTGCCGGAGGCGCCAAGGGCTTCGCCGAAAGCGGCAAGCAGCTGTTCCTCTTTGGAGGAAAGTGTATGGGCTGCCATTCTCTGCATATCCTTCATCAGGAATTCATAGGGCTTCAGGCATTCGTCACCGATGATTTCATTCAGCTTCTCCTCGCCAAGAGACAGCACTTCCGGTCTGAAGAAAGCGGCTTCGCTTTCCGCAGCGACAATCTTCGCATAGGCTCTTGCATACATGGACTGGGCGTCGGAAGCGCGGGTATCCTCGCTGTTGCGCAGGAAGGAATAGGTAAAGATGTTTTCGAGCTTACGGCTGAGCGCGCTGCGGGCATCCAGGAATTCACGGATGGTCTGTGCGTTGTTCAGCTTTCCCTTCCAGGAAGCGATCTTTGCGATTTCCTCATCCATTGAGGCAAGTGCCTCCTCCCATTTCGCATCGTTGTCAAACAATGCGGAAAGGTCCCACTTGTACTGCTCCTCGATTTCATTTCTCTCTCTGATTTTTTCACTCATTTTCATTTTCCTCCAGATTGTATAAACGGATAATTTCCTCTTTGAGTTCTTTGGGCATATAGCGCGGTCCACGGATGTTGGTCACGCCATAGCGGGCAATCATTTTGCGGTTCAGCAGATGACCGTCAAAGAAGCGGATCTTTTTCAGCCGCATGAGCTTTTCAAAATGGACCGGACCGTCGTTGGCGCCTTTATAAGGCAGATCGGTCTCAACCGCTTCGCAAAGCCAGCGGATTTCACCAAACGGCATGCCGCTGTAGATATAGACCAGATCGCCGACTCTGACTTTTGAGCTCTGTTTCCAATAAAGCAGCTCACTGACTGAGAAGGCATGATCCAGATCGAAGTATTTCGGATTGGACGGAATAATCCATTCGGAGCGGATCAGATTCGTTTTTCCGCCGCTGATCAGCTCACGGCTCTGATCAACCAGTCTTTTGATTTCTGCATCTGAGAGCGTATCGTCCAGAACGGCAGTCACCCAGTTTTTCTTGTTCATATGAAAGGCCGGAAAGATGCCCGGCAGATTCAGAATCTCTGCCATTTCCGAAGAATCCACACGGATATTGATGATTTCCTTTTTCTCATCCACTTCGGGCAGTGTTCCTGCAGGAACCTCCGCAATCAGTCCATACCATTTGCCGCCATCATTTCTGTAAACCGCATAGCCCGGGAATTTTGCAAAGATATATTCCGGCACATTGTGATAGACATTGAAAATATAATCATTGATCCGGTTTGCCTGATCCGAAATAAACGGCACTTTGACAAAACAGTGACGGGCAATATCCTCAAGCAGATCAATGTATTCCATTCTGACTCTGGCGGCGAATTCCCCTCTTGCCCCTTCGGGACGGAATGCCACATATTCCTCATCGAAATCGTCATAGACTCTGCCGCTGATATGAAGAGACTCATCGATGATGATGCGCGCCTTCATAGTCTCACCGCAGATCATTCGGTCCAGAATGTATTGATTGTCATTCTTTTTAAAACCGTAATCGGCAAGTCTGCCGGTATCCGGTCTCATTTTTTCGAACAGATCGCTTTCCAGTGACATGATTCACACTCCGCTAAAGATTATACCATCGTTTTGATTTTTCTTTTTCAAATCACTTCATTCTGTTATACTAGGCGCTATGGAGGTCTGCGTTATGATCAGACAGGCATTTGATTCTAATAAGTATCTGAAGCTCCAAAGCGAAAAAATTCTGGAACGGATCAATCTTTTCAAAGGAAAGCTTTATCTGGAATTCGGCGGAAAGATGTTTGAGGATTTCCATGCCTCAAGAGTTCTGCCCGGTTATGATCCCAATAATAAGATCAAACTTCTGACCACACTCAAGGATCAGGTGGAACTGATTATATGCATCAATGCCAACAACATTGAGCATTCCAAATCACGCGGCGATCTTGGCATCACCTATGATCAGGAAGTCTTCCGCATGGTGGACGCATTAAGATCCCTGGATCTTTATGTCGGCAGTGTCGTCATTACGCAGTATGCACATCAGTCCGGTGTGGATACCTTCCGCAACCAGCTGAAGAATGCCGGCATCAAGAGCTATCTCCACTATCCGATCCCCGGCTATCCGACCGATGTTGACTTCATTGTCAGCGCGGAAGGACTCGGCAAGAATGAATATGTGCAGACAGAGCGCAACCTGATCGTCGTGACCGCACCGGGCCCGGGTTCAGGCAAGATGGCCACATGCATTTCCCAGCTGTATCATGACGCCGCCAACGGCATCACTTCCGGTTATGCGAAGTTTGAAACCTTCCCGGTCTGGAATCTTCCGCTTCACCATCCGGTCAATCTGGCTTATGAATCCGCAACCGCGGATCTTGATGACATCAACATGATCGACCCGTATCATCTTGAGGCTTATCACACAACCGCGGTCAACTATAACCGCGACATTGAGATCTTCCCGGTTCTCAACCGCATTATTTCCCGAATCCTCAATGAATCCATTTACAAATCCCCCACTGACATGGGTGTGAATATGGTCGGCTACTGCATCATTGATGACAATGCCGCACGTGAGGCTTCCAAGCAGGAAATCATCCGCCGCTATTATCAGGCCAAGGTTGATGTGCGCAATGACATGGGCGATGAAAGATCCGTCGAAAAGATCAAACTGCTCATGAACGAGGTCGGCGTTGTGCCCAGTGACAGAGACGTCACACTCAGAGCTGCCAACAAAGCTCATGAGACCGGTGAGCCCGCAATGGCGCTGCAGCTGCCGGATGGCAGAATCGTAACCGGCAGAACATCCTCCCTCTTCGGTCCTTCCGCCGCGACGATCATCAACGCGATCAAGGCGCTGGCCGGCATTGACAAGGAAACCAAGCTGATTGATCCGGAATATGTCATGCCCATTCAGCAGCTCAAGGTAAACAACCTCGGCAACCGCAATCCCCGCCTGCACAGCGATGAGGTTCTGATTGCCCTGGCAATTGTTGCCAAAACCAATCAGGCTGCCGCCAAGGCTATGGAACAGCTTGTGAATCTCAAAGGTTCCGAAGCGCATTCCACTGTCATTCTTCCGCTTGAAGATGCCAATGTCTTCCGCAAGCTCGGGGTTAATGTGACAAGCGAACCGGTTTATCACCAGAAGCGCTTATACCATAAGAAATAATCAAAAGGATGCCGCGGCATCCTTTTTCATTTCATTCAGAATTAATGATCGTGTCAGTCCGTGAAACCGATCACATCATCATCGCCTCTGAGCTTTCCTTCCAGGAAGTGTCTGCGGCATAATGCGATGTATTCGTCATTGGCGCCAAGCATGACCTGGGAGCCCTCACGCACAATTCCGTTTTCATTGTATCTGGCATTGCAGGTGGCTTTTCTGCCGCACCAGCAGATGGTTTTAACCTCATTGATGCAGTCGGCAATCGCAAGAAGACGTTCAGAGCCTTCAAACAGATTGAGCTGGAAGTCGCTTCTGAGTCCATAAGTGAGTACCGGCACATCGCAATAGTCCGCGATATGGGCAAGGCGGTCAATCTGTTCCTTCTTCGCAAACTGAATCTCATCGACGATGATCGCGTCATAACCGGAAAGCTCTTCATCGCTCATTGCGCAGACATCGCTTAACAGCACGCATTCTTTTTGCAGACCGATGCGGGAGCGGATCATATGGGTGCCGTCTCTTGTGTCAATATTTGTCTTGGCCAGAAGCGTCTTCTGTCCTCTTTCCTCATAATTATAATTTGCCATCAGGGCATTGGCGGTCTTGCTGGAGCCCATGGCGCCGTAATAGAAATATAATTTTGCCATCTTTGAAATTCCTCGCTTAACAATATGTATTCTAGCATTTCTTTTCAAATGCGGAAACGATGCGTAAAATATTCATGAGGTATAAGTTATGACACAATTCTATGAACAGGTTAAGGAGCGGATGATCCGCTATGCGAAAGTCGACACCCAGTCATCGAACCATTCGAAGACTGTTCCCACCACCATGAAACAGTTTGATCTGGCCCGCATGCTGTATGAGGAGCTGAAACAGATCGGCTGTTCGGATGTCTGGCTTGATGAGGAAAAATGTGTTGTCTACGGCAAGATCAAAGCCAATGCGGAAGGAAAGCCGCTTGGATTGGTTGCCCATATGGATACGGCGCCCGACGCTTCCGGTGCCAATGTAAAGCCATGGGTTCTGGAAAACTATGACGGCGGTGACATTGTTCTGAACAAGGAACAGAACATCTTCATGAAAGCAGGCGATTATGACAATCTGTCCATGTATATCGGTCAGGACCTCATTCTGACTGACGGCACAACCCTGCTTGGCGGCGATGACAAAGCATCCATCTCCGCGATCATGACATTTGCGGAATATGTGATTGCCCACTCCGAAATCAAACACGGATTGATTTCCATCGCCTTCACACCGGATGAGGAAGTCGGCGGACTGGCAAGAGACCTGGATCTTGAACGCTTTGAATCCCCTGTTGCCTACACACTGGATGGGGATCATCTTGGCTATTATGAGGATGAGACATTCAATGCCTCCCAGGCAAACATCCATCTCAAAGGCATCAGTGTCCATACCGGCACCGCCAAAGGCATCATGAAAAATGCCGTGGACATCGGCACGGAATTCCTTTCCAGACTGCCTAAATATGAAAAACCGCAGTATACCGACGGACGCGAAGGTTTCTATCATGCGGTCAGCTTCAGCGCCACCTGCGAAACCGGTGAAATCGTCATGATCATCCGTGACCATGACGCCCTGCATTTCGCGCAGCGTGAAGATTATCTGAGAAAAGTTACAGAGGCTCTTCAGAATGAATACGGAAAGGAATGCATCGAGCTTGAGATCGTTCCGACCTACCGTTCCATGAAGGAAGTCATCGATCAGGTTCCCTGGATGATGGACAATCTGATTGAGGCGATTAAAGCCTGCGGCATCAAGGCGCAGAGCCTGGCCTTCCGCGGCGGCACGGACGGCAGCGCTCTTTCCCAGCGCGGTCTGCCTTCCCCAAACCTTTCCGCCGGATATGAAAATGCCCACGGACGTTTCGAGTATGTGCCCGTGCAGTCCATGGAAAAGAATGTTGAAATACTGCTGAAGCTTGCGGAAATCTGTGCCCGCGGCTGATCATCAAAGCAAAGGAAGATACGCTTCGAAATAACGGTGCGTATCTTTTTTTGTGCCGCTGCGGAAAAGCTGAATCAATCCTTCCCGTTCATAATGGCGCAGGTTCTATCCGGTCACATTCAGAAGCCTGCAGATATCTTTCATCGTGTAAAACTTTTTCATGATATTTGGTTTGACATGGTTCTTACAACCACCATTATAATAATGGCAGTACAACAAGGAGAACTGAAAATGCTTAAAATCATGGTCACTTGCGGCGGCGGATTCTCTTCCAGCGCGCTGGTCACACATCTGAACAAGGATGCAAAGGAAAAAGGACTTGGAGAGGAAGTCGAATTTGTTTTCCGTCCGTTTGATTTCGGCGGAATCGGCGACATGATCAACTCGGTTGACATTGTCATGCTGTGTCCGCATCTCGCTCATAACGCAAAGAGTCTTGTCGCAAAGTATCCGGACAAGCCGTTCTATGTCATTCCGACTAGACTGTACGGTCTGATGTCTGCCGTGGACTTCTATGAGGATGCGCAGGATGCGATAGAAGGATGGAAGGAAACAGGCATGAATCCGTTCCATTTCGAAGGTGAGCAGACCGCCATCAAAGTCATGAGAACCGTATCCCACCGCAAATACATGGCTTCCAAATAATCGAACCAAAAATGATGACTGCCCCGGCAGTCATTTTAATTGCAATAGAAAACCGGCATTGCGCCGGTTTTGCATTTTACTGAGCTTTGATATCTGTGATCCAAGGGTTCGGGCCGTTGTACCAGTACATGTAACCGCTCATGTCATAGGTCTTGTCGATTTCGAGAGCTTCGGCAGCCTTATAGACATCTGTATCCTTGCCTGTCAGATAGCTGCGGACGAGGAATGTGTAGTTTTTGCCGTCTTTGGAGACTGTGAAATATACATCGTCACCCTGGCTGCCTGTGCCGTTGGACTTGTACATGAAGGCTGCCTCATTTCCGGAAGCGTCCTTGAATGTGACAAATGAATCGCCTTTTTCGGTGTATTCAGCTGCTTCAACAGTCAGTCCCTTGAAGAGAACCTTCTGGTTCATGCGTGTTTCAAGCTGGTCTGTGCCAAGCAGGTCTGTGACATCCACGGGATCAGCGATCCAGCTGCCCTCTTCAACCTCGAATTCGGAATCGATGATTTCAACCTGTCCTGCCCATTCAGCCTTGCTGCCGGTGACCTTGATCTTCTGACCTTCGTTGATCTTGTTGTAATCCTCTTCGGAAATCGGCATTTCATAGAAGAAGTAAGCACCGTCTGCATCCTGTGCGAAGAATGTTGCCTTGCCATCCCACCAGGACTGCTTGGCCTGAACATATGCCTCAACTGTGACTGTGTCATCAATGGCAGCTGCCATATACTCGGCATAAGTCATGACGCCTTCGCCCTTGGTTGTATCCGGTCCCTTGGAACCGCCGGATCCGCAGCCTACCAGGGAAGCGGACATTGCCAGAGCAAGAATTCCATAAAGTGTCTTTTTCATGTTATTTACCCCTTTGCCAGTTTTACTGACTGTTTTCATTATAGACCATGTTTCGCAATGATTTGCTTAAAACATGCATTTTTAGTGTCTTATTCTGACCCTGCACGGCTCAGATCATCCACAATCGCCGCGCTTCTGCCTTTTGCGGTATCCTGCCATTTCGGTCCTTTCGCATACATTTCACTCAGTTCCGCAAGCGCTTTTGGCACATCAATTGACTGCGGGCAGGCATGGGTGCACTGGCCGCATCCGATGCATGCGGAAGGCAGCTTATCCTTACTGAGCCCATCCAGACGCATGGAGCTGACCGCGCTGACCGCATATTTGAAATCATTGTAGCAGGATAAGAGATACGGGATATCCAGCTGCACCGGACAGCCTTCGCAGCAATATCTGCATGCTGTGCAGGGAACGCCCTTCTTCATGCCTTCGGCGATTTCAAACAGTGTGTTCCGTTCTTCTTCGCTCAATGGCTTTTCCGTTTCGAAGGTGTTCAGATTATCCTCAACCTGAGAAACCTCGTTCATACCGGAAAGAATCACTTTGACATTGGGCAGACCGCAAAGGAAACGGAAGGCATAGGAGGCATCGCTCGCGTTTGGATTCAGTGCCGCAAGCTTTGCATGATTCTCCTCATTCAGCACGGCCAGTTTGCCCCCGCGGCATGGTTCCATGACCCATACGCCGATGCCCCGCTCTGTGAGGATTTCATACTTGCGCTTGGCGTCCTGAAGACTCCAGTCGAGATAATTGAGCTGAATCTGCACAAAATCAAACATCCCCTCATGGTCATCAAGGAATTTTTCCAGCAGTTCACAGCCGCCGTGGAACGAGAAGCCTAAGTGGCGGATCTTGCCCTCCTCCTTCATTTTCAGCATGTCCGGGATAATGTGATATTCATCGCTTTCATATTTCTGCACAGACCACTCGTTGACATTGTGCAGCAGATAGAAATCAAAATAATCTGTATTGCACTTCTTTAATGCCAGATGGAAGAGCTTGATATTGTCGATCGGCTGATTGATGGAGTGACCGGGGAATTTGTCAGCAATATAATAGCTTTCACGCGGATACTTCTTCAAAGCTTCCGCCATCGCGATTTCACTTTTGCCGCCAAGATACGGATAAGCGGTATCGAAGTAGTTGACGCCCTTTTCAACCGCCAGATCAAACATCGTATTGACTTTTGCCTGATCGATTTCACCGTCGCTGCCGCTGGCGAAACGCATGCAGCCAAAGCCGAGCCTGGACAGTTTCAATCCCTTGAAATCACTGTAAATCATCATTGTCCTCCTTTTTTCTGATGTATGAATTGTAATGCAGTTCATGCATGAACAGTATATCCTGTTTCAAAAAACACAGACCGCAGTCTGTATTTTTCTTATTGATTCTGTTTCTTCTTTCTGATGATCGGAATCAGATAAACCACGCCAAGAATTACCCAGATCACAACCAGTGAGATCAGAAGCGCTTTTGAGGCGGAAGGAAGCGGTCCGAGTTCCTGCGATTCAGCAGAAGAAGTGGAAATCTGATCAAGACGGTACAGTGAGTTAACCTTTGAGAACTGTTCTTCGCAATAGGCATCATCCACTGTCTCTTTTCTTCTCGCGGACTTGACGGCATTTTCAATCAGCTGTCCGGCTGCCTGTCTCAGGGATGCGGAACCGTTGAACACCGGCGTGACAAAGGTGTCGGAAGTATGATTCAGCAGCAGTTGCGAAGCCTCAATCTTCACACGGTAATGCTCATTGAGATCCTCTCCGCTTCTGCTCAGATAATCCTGATATTCGTCACTGTTCTGCGCTTTGGATGTGACCGGCACATATCCTTCTGTTTCGGAATAGGCAATCTGCACATCATTGCTTAACAGATACTGGGCAAACAGCCAGCTGGCAAGAACCTCCTGGGGATTGTTCTTGTTGAAAATGCAGATGGACGGTCCCTGGGAAATCATCTTCGGCTTTTCCGGCACAAACTGCGGAATCATTCTGACTGCAGTGTCAAAGCGGACGATCTGATCCACCGGGATGTCCACAAGCGGCGCATCGCTGCCCATCCATGTGGCGCCAGCCGTTGAGTCAATCGCGAAGATGCACTGGCCGGCATTGAGGAAATTGGCCGGATAGGATGAGATCTTGAATGTGGAGAAGGCTCCGGTCTTGCCGTGTTCGGCGCTCATGTACATGATTTCCTTGGTGTCATCGTTGAAAATCAGCACATGTCCTTCGTTATCGGAGTATTCCGCCTCTTTCTGGGCGAGCATCTGGATCATCATGTTGTCGGTTGACTTGTAGATGATCGGAATCATGACATTCTGTCCGTTGATTTTGAACAGCCCGTTTTCATCCTTTTCCATGGCTGCCTCAGCCACTTCAAACATGAAGTCCCATGTCATGACCTCAGGCAGCTCAAAACCAAGCTCATTCACATAAGTCTCATTCACATAGCATGCCTCGGTTGAGCGCATGAAGGGAAT
Organism: Erysipelotrichaceae bacterium NK3D112; assembly: GCA_000701725.1. GTDB lineage: Bacteria > Bacillota_I > Bacilli_A > Erysipelotrichales > Erysipelotrichaceae > Bulleidia. Next base: position 29,419 of record JNJQ01000003.1, on the reverse strand, counting down.
CGCATAATGCTTTTCACTGATCACGCATTCATCCAGGAATTCCGGAATCACCTCATCATAGGCAGGACTTTCAAATTTCACCTCACTGCCGCCGAGTCCGTACTTTTCATTCTGCATCAGCTCATCCAGATCAACGACGGTGTTGATGCCGGTCATGTAAGTGGCAATGTGATCGGGATATGTGATGCACACATTCGGTGTGGTGTTTGTGGCAATGTTAGTGATGACATCGTTATATATATTGGAATAATCGGTGTAAAGACGAATCTTGACACTGACATTGGGATAAAGGGACTCGAAGTCCTTGATCGCCTTTTCATAGATCGCAGTCTGTGTGCGGTTGGTATCGTTCTTGGCCCAGAAGATCAGCTCATGTGTCTGATTCATGTCAAATTCTTCCGGCACAATAAAGTCAGCCATACCCTGGGTTCCATGACATCCGCTCATACAGACAGCGCTGATCATGACTGCGGCACATGCCGCTGTTTTCAGAAGCTTTCTCATCCCTTGGTACCTCCTCTGGAAACACCTGCCATGATCTTCTTGTGGAAAATCAGGAAGAGAATGATCAGCGGTACGGAAATGACAACCACCGCGGCCATCATCGCCGGAATATTCTCACGGCCAAAGCCGTTTTCACGGATCGCCTGGATACCGTTGGAGACCAGGAAGTATTTCTCATTGTCCGTGATCAGGCGCGGCCATACATATGAATTCCAGCATTCGATGATCTTGAGGATCGCGATTGTGACGATGGTGGGCTGACATATGGGAATCATGACTTTCATCAGATATTTGAAATCACTGGTTCCGTCAACCTTCGCGGCTTTATATAACTCTTCGGGAATCTGTTCAAAGTTTTCCTTGAGAAGATAGATATAGAAGACCGATGTGATCGAAGGAAGAATCAAACCTGTGAATGTGTTTCTCAAACCGAGATTTGTGATTGTCACAAAATTGGTGATGATGACCAGTTCATTGGGAATCATCATCAGCGAAAGAAACAGAGAAAACAGCGGATTTCTGCCCTTGAAGTCCAGTCTTGCAAAGGCAAACGCAGCCAATACGATGACCACCAGCATCGCTGCCGTGGTGATCAGAGCGAAGATCAGTGTGTTGCCGAAATATCTTGCCAGCGGCACCTGTGTGAAGGCATCGGCGTAGTTCTGCAGTGTGGGTGAAAGCGTGAAAAACTTCGGCACATATTCCGCATTGTAGGAGCCATAGCTTTTCACCGATGTCAGCAGCATCCAGTAAAACGGGAACAGAACGATCAGCGCCCAGATACCAAGCAGTGTATAGGTGATGATATTGCGGATCAGATAATTCCGTCTGGCCTTTTTCTCAATTGAGAGATAACTGTTGTTTGTACTCATATTCCCTCCCAATCAGTCCTTGCCTGAATCTGAAATCGTCAGGTTGATGCATGTGATCGTCAAGACCACGGCAAACAGAATCAGCGCAGCCGCTGAAGCATAGGACGGATAGCCGCCGCCGTTGCCATAGAGCATGTCATAGATATAGCCTACGATCGTGTTCATGCCGGCCGCGTTTAAATCCGTTCCAAACAACGCGACCGCATCGGAATAAGCTTTGAACGCACCGATGAAGCCGGTGATGATCAGATAGAAAATCATCGGGGAAATCATCGGGATGGTGATTCTTGTGAATATCCTGAAACGGCTTGTGCCATCGATTTTCGCAGCCTTGTAAAGATTCTCGTCAACACTTGCCAGAGCGCTTGTCAGAATCAGAATCTTAAACGGCAGTACGATCCAGACCGTATAGAAACAAAGCACAAACATCTTCGCCCAGTACGGACCGTCCATGAAGTCAATCGCATTTCCGCCCAGCCCTGTAATGAGCATGTTCACCAATCCTTCGGAATAAGCCGTCTTTTTGAAGAGAATCATGAAGACTAAACCGACCGCGAGTGTATTGGTGACATAAGGCAGAAAGAAGATGGTCTGGAAGAGATCCTTGAGCTTGGGGATCGAATTAAGTCCAAGCGCAATCAGCAGCGCGATTCCGGTGGAAAGCGGAACCGTGATGATGACAAGAATGAATGTGTTCTTGAGAGCCTGGATGAAATACGGATCCCGCAGAACATACATATAGTTGTAAAGGCCGATCCCGCGGAATGTCTGGGAAGCGGAATTATAGCCTTCCTCAAACGAATAGATGAATACATCGATCAGAGGATAGACCATGAAGAAGCCCAGAAACAGGATCGCCGGCGCAAGGTACAGCCATGGCTTGATCTTTTTCATAATGACTCCTTCACACTGAATTCAATATTCTCCTCCGTATCTTTGGCAAAGATCTCAACCTTGCCGGGCTTCAGTCTGAAGCCGACGGTTTCACCGGGATCATCCCTGGTGTCAAGGGTCACGATGATACGGATGGATTCCGAAATCATATCCGGATGGGTTGCGACAATACTGGTGTCTCTGCCGAGGATTTCAAGCTGCTTCTTATGAACATGGAACGTTCCTTCCGGATCCATGATGAAACCTTCCGGACGGATGCCGACATAGACTTCTTGATCCTGTGGTCCCTCGATTTCAAGAATCCGCTCATTGCCGATGACAATCGCTCCGTTTTCGATCTTTCCGTCGAAGACATTGATCGGCGGATTGCCAAGGAACTTGGCGACAAACAGATTGACCGGATGGTCATAGACATCCTGGGGACGCCCGATCTGCTGCATGATGCCGTCCTTCATGACCACGATCATATCGGAAATGCTCATCGCCTCCTCCTGGTCATGGGTGACAAACACGGTTGTCAGCTTTGTCTCCTGCTGGATTCTGCGGATCTCCTCACGGGTTGCCAGACGCAGTCTTGCGTCAAGGTTGGACAGCGGCTCATCCAGCAGAAGAACTCTGGGCAGTTTGACAAGAGCTCTTGCGATTGCGACACGCTGCTGCTGGCCGCCTGACATCTGGCTGGGCTTGCTGTCCAGATATCGTTCAATCTGAACCAGGTGCGCAGCCTCCAGAACCTTTTCATTCATCTGTTCCTTGGTCAGCTTATCCTTGCCTTTGAGGTTCTGCAGCGGGAACATGATATTCTGTCTGGCCGTCAGATGCGGATAGAGCGCATAGCTCTGGAATACAAGACCGACGCCTCTGTTTTCCGGCGGAAGGTCCGTCACATCATCATCACCGAACCAGATTTTTCCGCTTGTCGCCTTTTCCAGTCCGCTGATCAGATTGAGGGTTGTGCTTTTGCCGCAGCCGCTCGGACCGAGAAGACCGACCAGCTTTCCGTCGGGAATTTCAAAATTGAAATCATTGACCGCGATGATGTCATCCAGTCCTTTTGTACGGTTGGAAAACCGCTTGGTCAGATGATCCAGTACAATTTTCATTTAGACCTCCATGATGCGCTTGTGTGCATGATCATTGATTTAATTTTAAACGATCATGCCTGATATGGTTCAGAAAAGATACGGATTTTGTCCCTTACGGTCTCTTGAAACAGAAAAAAGCGGAAAATCCGCTTTGTATTCAGAGATTCAGCAGAGCCTGCGCAGTGTTCTGTCAATGGATGAAAGGAAGTAAACATTCTCACTCAGAACCTCCCCTGGCATACAGCACTCACGGTTGGCATCGTGAAGCACCTCTTTCAGATAAGCAGCGCCCTCATAGAGCGAGGCAGGGAAAATCATCATCTCATGAATGGAGCTTGGAATGACATACATGTCCTCTCCGACCGATTCAAGCAGTTTCTCCGCAAAGCCGGGATAGAACATGACAGATGCGCCGTTAAGCTGTTTTTGATTGGTGACCATGAACATGCTCCAGCCATACGGGCCGTTGTATTTCAGAACATCCGGTGCGAAGAGCTTCTGTGCGCTGCGCATCGCATCCTGATAGAGCTGTTCCTCTTCAATGCCATAGGTTTCCATCAGCTGCCAGGTGATCAATGCCGAGCCGAGCGTATCCGCATCATTCTGCACCATCACGTGATATGTGATGGCGAATTCCTCAATGATTCTGTGAGGAGCGCTGCTGAGAAGATAAGCGTTTGCGGCCGCATTGGAGACACGGATGAAGAGAAGATCACGGACCTGTTCATAATCAAGAAATGCGTTTCGTTCAAGACCTTTGATCTCATCGTCCATATGGGTTTTCACATAGAAGAAAACCTTTTCGAGATCATGATCGCATATATACATGCCGTAAAGATCATTCAGATTGAAACAGACGCCCATGTCCCTGCCCTCTCTCATCATGGTGATTGAAGGATAGCTGGCGTTCAGCTTGTTCACCTGCTGTTCAACAACACTGATCCCGCCTTGTGTTTCTGCAAATAATCTGCACTTTGCCGAAAGTTCATCCTGAAACTGTTCAAATGTCAACATACTCATCGAAATCCTTTCTGCGTAATGTACGCACGATTGATATATTCCGTTTCCGGGTATGTTTTCTTTGCCGTTTCAGGATATTTTTTTACGGTTCATAAATCATGGTGTACATGTGCAGTCCGCTTGGAAGGGTCTCATGTTTTTCAATCCGCATGCCGATGTGTTCATAGCGCATTGCCTTATGTTCCGCATCCGTGTCAAGAATCAAGGCGATTCCCTGGGCTTTTGCTTCGGCAAACGGCTCTGCCATGAGCTTTCTCAGATACCCCTGTCCCTGGTATTGTTTCTTCACGCAGACAAGAGCGACATCGATGTAATCCTTTGTGTCAAGATGCGCGATTGTGTAGTCCGTCCATCCCCTTCTGACCATCATCATTTTCTGCATCGTCTCAATGCTCATGCATGTGAAATACCGGTACATCAGATACAGATCCCTGTACCAGGAAAGGCCTTTGTTCTTATGATGATAGACGATATATCCCTCTTCGTTTTCACCATATGCATAAAGCACGCCGATGCGCTGATATTCATACAGCGTGACTTCAAAATAGCGGCATGCCTCCTCATAGTTCATGCATGATGAAAGAGAGCCGCTCTGGGCAAGAAAACTCTCTGCGAAAGCGGCTGAGATCTGCTTTAATCGCTGAATGTCAATGGATTGAACACGCTTCAGCATTTTGCTTAAAGAAAATGAATCCTTTCCTCTTCAAAACGGTTCTGCTGTGTTCTTTCCTCATCGGGATAGCCAAACGGGAAAATGGCAAAAGCGCGCAGATGATCCGGCATGCCGATGATTTCCTCCACGCCTTTCATTCTGTCTTCAAGCGGCGCAATGCCAAGCCATACACCGCCAAGACCGAGTTCATCGCATCTGAGCCAGAGATTTTCCATGGCGATTGACATATCGATATCCGCATATGCAGGAAGTTTGCACTGCTTGCGGTATGCGCTGACAATGGCGCATGGAGCGTCTGCCGTCATTTTCGCATAAGGCGAAACTTCCGAAAGCTTCTTCAATGTTTCAGGATCGCTGATCACAAAGAATTCCCAGGGCTGCTGGTTGGCTGCGCTTGGCGCCTGCATGGCAGCTCTCAGCATTTCTATAATCTTTTCCTTTTCAACCGGCTGATCCTTGTATCTGCGGATGCTGGTACGGTGATAGATCGATGATTGATTCATATCTTTTCTCCTGTCTGTCATGAAAGGAACAGCGGTTTTTCACCCGGATCCTCTTCATTCATCACTTTGATCATATCCTCAAGCGTCTGCGCATGGATGAAGAGACCGTTTCCGTATTCATCCGGATCAACAAGTATTCCGTCAAGTCCGCTGTCGAGCACGGATTTGACGATATCACTCACTGCAGTCGGTCCCTCATCGTAATATCCCAGCTCATCCGCCGCTTCCGGGCATGAGCACACAACCGCATATACCCGTCCGTCTTCCGTTGTATGCACTAACGGATTGAGATTTGTATCAAGCGGCAGAAGCACATTCCCCCTGTCCTGACACAGCATGATGAACACGGCTGCGCCGATGGAATAGCGGTACTGGCTCTGATGTTCGCGGAAACGCTGCGCCGCAAAGTAAAGCTCATCATTGGCTTCCGTAAATGCCGATTCATTCTCTTCGGGAAACAGCGTTTCTTCGATTGCATCGATTTTTTCAAGGATTGCGTCGGCTTTTTCCGGATCAGTCCGGCTGTACAGCTGATAAGCCGCGATCAGCAGAGGATAATTATCCTCATTTGCCTCGATGTCTTTGTTGATGTATGGCGCAAGCAGTTTTTCTGCTTCTGCGAGTTTTCCTTCCGCCATATAGACACGGGAACGGTTGACCGCCTTTGCCTGGGGATCATCCAGGATCTGATCATATTCATCCAGCAGTTTATGGGCCTGATCAAAACGCTTCAGACCGCACAGGCAGCTAAGAATAATACCGTCAGTATTCAGTTTTGTCTCCTCATCCTTCGGGAAAAAGAACTGCAGCTTTTTCATATTCATCAGGCAGTATTCGAATTTTCCCTGCGCCACAAGCACATCAGGCACATCCTGATAAATACCGCTACAATCTTCCGGTCCGTTTTCAAGATTCTGCAGCTCTTCGAGACACTCCGGCAGCACGCCATGACGTGACATGGAATCAATGGCTCTGAAAAAGGCTTCGATTGCGGAGACTGCCCCGGCAAGCGCGTCATCATCATCGTGGGGATTGCGGCGGAGCGCTTCAATCTCCTCGTTATATTCTTCCCAGTCATCATCGACCGACATAAAGGTATCCAGCTGAGCCATCACCTTGCTAAATTCTCCATTCATGAAGCCGTCGATCCGGTCCTGTTCCTGCTCATGCATGAAATCAAGCGTCGAATCAAGATCTTTGAGATATTCGAGGTTCCATGGCATGAAGTCTTCATATTGTTCATACGGAGGCAGTTCGCCTTCATTCTTGTAAAGTGTCATGGCGCTTCGCTCATCCTCCCAGATGCCCGCTCCGCTGCCTTCGAGAAGGATCACCCTTCGTGAATCATTGATTTCAACCGGCTTTTTGAATACAAAGATTTCAAATTCCCATGATTCGCCGAAATCATATTCAAACACGAATTTCCGGGGCAGATCATCCCATGCAAGACTATCAATATTGCCGGTGTCATATTCATTGAATTTCGCCGGCTGATAATACCGTTTTGAAAACATGATCTGAAACAGATGGGAGAATTCCATATGGAAAAGCTTCTGCAGCACAACCGTGAATTCAAGAACACTCATCGATTCATCAATCAGAAAAACACGGTAGAGCATTTCTCTGTCATCTTTCCATGACGCTCTGATTTTGCGGTAGATCATGATCACCTCCAGAAAGAATATATCGTTAATTCAATTATACGATACAAAACGGGTGAGTATGGTAAAAGGCCGTCTCCAGCCTTTTCAATAATATTGATATTCAGATCAGCAGTTTCATCTGCTGACTTTGACAGAAGCGATGTATTCCATATCCTCATCCACAGGGATGCCTGGATCAGAGATCACCAGTTCCGTCTGAAGTCCGCGCTCATTGAGCACCAGATCAAAGTGGGCGACAGCAATGCCGATGTCAATTTTCTGCATATCGCCGACGGCATCCGAATTATAGCCTTTCGCATGTTTCTCATAGAAATGATAAAGGCCGTCTTTCAGAATGATTCTCCAGGGCTGCTTGTTGACGGCGCTTGGCGCAAGTCTGACTGCTTCAAGCGCATCATGGATATCCATGGAATCCGCTTTGAGAGGATGATCCATGTCTTCAGCGAAAAACAGTTTTTCACTCTTCATGCGTGTATCCGCACCGACTCCCTTGCGCATCATCTTTTCCTTGAATGACATTTTTGCGGGAATGCCTAACGGTGTGATACAGGGCATCCGCTCCCGATCCGTTTTGCCGCAGGCTGTTTCAAACAGTTCCCGTTTCATGGTTCCGCCGATCCAGACGGTGCCAAGTCCCATGGAAACGGCTTTGAGCATCAGCTTTTCAAAGGCATAGCCGGCCGCCTCTTCCGCATGATCCGTTTTGTCGACCAGAGCGGCGATATACATCGGCTCACCGCTTAAGACCGGTGAGGAAAGACCGTATTCTTCCGCATCCATGAAGACATAACGGACTTCGATGTTCCAGGGATTTTCAATCTGTTTTGCATATTCCTTCAGTTCTTCAAGAACGGAATTGTCGATTTTTTTCTTTTCAAAGGTGCGCACACTTCTGCGCTGTCTGATTGTTTCAAATACTGACATCTCGTATCTCCCTTGTATAAAGAAATTATATAAGGCATTCCATGGTTTTCAATTGTGATGCATGCATATGCAAAGCCGCCCATTGCGGACGGCTTTGCTTGTCATTTATTATCAGGCTTTGATCTGCGGATTCTTCTTTCTTCTGTAAAGAAGAACACCCGCCGCAGCGATCAGTGCGGCACCCAGTCCGATGTAAATACCGTTTCCTGAGCTCTGTCTCTTCTGCATCATTTCATGATTCTTCAGCTCTTCATAAGACTGGCCGTAGATTTCTTCGAGCGGAACAATCGACTGAATGCGGTTGAGCGAGATGCCCTCATCACCGGGTTCCTCGCCGTCAAGAAGCACATACAGCGTGACATTTTCGCAGCCTTCAGTAACGAACAGTCCGCTTCTGGCTCTGTATTCCCCGTCACGTTTTTCGCCGGCATCATACGGCACCGTCCATTCATCAAGCACCGTAGCACTGCTTTCATCCCTGATCAGCATTCTCGCGTTCTTTCTGAGATAACCGTGATTGACGATCTGATAGCGGATCTGTTCCTCGCCATGGCGGAAGGAATGCCATGTTTTGACTTCAAGATATCCCGGATCTACTTCGACGCTGATTCTGCTGTCCGCAAGGCCGTCTTTGCGGCTGTGGATTTCGAAGATGTATGTCAGAATCTCCTGCGGATCGGAAGGAATCGTTGTTTCCGCGATCACCTCAGCGGTTTCCCATAAGCCGAGCTTTCCGTTATATTCGCCAACCTTCTCATCATTGCAGTAAATATCCGCATGTTCAATTTCATAAAGACCGGTGTTTCTGAACTGCAGAGAGAATCTGACCGGTTTGCCCGGCATCAGCGTATCCGTATCCAGCGCCTTTCCGCTTTCCAGACGCAGATGGCTGTTGGCCGCTCTGGCTTTGATGTAAAGATCTGATGTGGTATCGCTGAAGCGCTCGTCTTCTTCACCTAACAATACTTCAAGTCCCTTGTTTTCTTTTGCCAGCAGTGCTTCGGATGAATAATCCACGTTGCTTTCATAATTCTGCACACTGTACAGAATGACCGGTTCGCTTTCATAGGTGAAGGCAGCTGCCAGATGGCTGACATAGGCGTTGGCGCCGATTCTGGTCAGATCGCTTCTGGACCAGCTGATGCCGCCGTCATAGCTGATATAGGCAAACGCGTCGCCATGAGTATCGATAGCTGAGACGGAAGTGATCATGATGGCGCTGCAGCCGATGTTGCCGGAAATATCATAGGCATCACGCGGGATGATGATGCTTTCAGGGGTCAGCGGTTCCTCATTGCCTGCGGTATCACGTCTGTAAATCCGTCCGTTTTCAAACCAGGTGAAATAGACGATGCTGTTGCCGGCTCTGACAAATCTGCCGTTGGAAGCATTCTCTTTCTCAAAGATCTTTTCGCTTCCGCGGTAAACTTCGATTCTTGCTTTTTCATCGGCTTCATAGCTGACTGCCGTGCAGAGATCATATCCGAAATAAGAGCTGTCCAGCTGATTCACTCTGCCGGAAACTTCCGCGATCTTTTCCGCTTCCCAATTGTCTTTGTTTAAGCGGCGCGAAATATAAACCTCATGGTTGCCGGAAAGACCGGCCGGATCATTCACATCATTTGTATAGTAGTAAACAACCGGACTGCCGTTTTCATCCGCGCAGACCTTTGCGCCTGCCGCGAAGATGTCTGATCCGCCATAAGAAGTGACTCTTTCCTGACTGGACCAGGAATTGCCAATACCGTGCTCAGAGAAATAAATGTCCGTTCTTTGGGCAATGTCGCTGAAACTCATATCCGCATCAAGTTCCTCAAGCGCATTCTTCCAGACAAGATACGCACTGCCTTCTGTGTTTTCATACAGATACGGTTCAAAGTCGGCTGTGCCGTCATCATTGATACTGACAGGAACGCTGACAAACTGCGTGGCGATGTTGTAATAGCCGGCATTCAGCAATGACCGGTTACCCGCCTTTCTGGCGCTGTCGCTGCCAAGGAAGACCATTGTCATTTCCGGCAATGCCCTTGAACCGGTATTGGCAAGCTGCACATGGCTGTCCGGATAGATGTCTTCCGCCAACAGATGCGAGAAGTCTGCTTCGGTTTCCCAGTCATTGGAGACATCCGGCTGCTCGACATCCGAACCGTGCCATTTCATGTTTTCGCCGCCTTCCAGCAGCACACCTGCCGTATCTCCGTAATTGTTTGCCAACAGATACTCCCGGTATTCTTCAGAATCAAGTTCTGCGCCAAGCATGGTCACTTTTTTCTTCATATCTTCGGCCAGATCATGGCTGCCCGAGACAATCTTAAGACATGCAAGAACCTTGCCGAACAGCTTTGCCTTGAGACCGAACTCACCCGCGATAATCAGATGTTCCGCTTTGGGATCGGGATACATCTCCTGCTGGTATTCAATACTTCCCGCGCCATAGACGCCGATTGATGCCAGGGAGCAGCCGATACCGCCATACGCTTCCAGGGCTCCCTTGACCCCGGCCAGCACATGGTCAGTATTGAAATGATAATCACTTTCTTCCGGCACATATTCAAAATGGAAATCAAATTTGCCGGTGGCGCCGCCGCTGAGGGCAAGATTGAATGTGAAAATGCCATACTGGGCATCGATGGAAAAACCGGTGCCGATATACAGCTGCATCTGTCCGAGGATCGGCTCCGTCGTATTGACATTGCCTTCGGCCCAGCCGCTGAACATGACCACAACGCCCATGCTTTGGGGTTTGGAAATGTCATCCAGATTATGCGGATCGCCATAGAACAGTTCTTTGAGATCGCTGGCAAGCTTGCCTTCCGGCATTTCTCCGTTCGCAGCCTTTTCCCAGAATTCCTGATCACTTGAATTGGTGCCGATACCGATCCTGATTGTTCCGTCGGCATATGTTTTGACAGTGACCGGAATTAAAAACGGCAGAACATCGAGTTCCATTCCCGGCAGAAGATAGTCCATGTTCACGGAGATTCCCTTGCCGAACTCACTGCCGATATCATCGGGCACCTTGGAAAGAATGGCATTCTTTCTGACTCTGATACCCAGCTGTTCCACACCGATGACCTGATTGTCACGGCTGTCCGCGACAATCAGATAGAGGGGCCATCCGGGCTCGAGATTGTCCGCGCTGAAAGAGAATGAGCGCTCTTTGCTCATGACCATCTCTTTGACAGTGCCCTCTTTCATCTGCACCACCTTGAAGAGCGGCTCCACACTGTAGCCTTCAAAACTTGATACATCAAATTCAATCGGTTCCTGAATCGCACTCTGCATTTCCAGGATGCCGTCAAGCACATTCACCGTTTCGTTCAGGAATGTGACATTGACCTCAGGCATTGACCATTGCAACGACTGGTTTTCTTCTGCACTGACACTGCCCGAATGGAACAGAAACATGAACAGTGAAAGCACGCAGATGATCATCTTTTTCATTTCCGTACCTGCTTTCTGTTTAATTGTATTTTTTCAGTTTGTTCTTTTTTCAGTATATCGTAAGCACGGAATGTTTCAAAATGCTTTTAAGAAACTTAAAAACACAGAACCGCTTAACGGTTCTATGCCACAGTTTTCAGATGATGATGCTTCAGTCAATCAGACCGAGATGACGGAATGCATTGTAAATGCCGTCATCGTTGACATCGCTTGTGATGTAGTCAGCAGCTTCCTTGATCTCCTTGCCGCCATTGCCCATCGCGACATTGTATGCGCACTGCTCAAACATCGAAAGATCAATCTTCGCATCGCCGAATGAGATGGTATCCTCACGGTCCGCTCCGATATATGCCAGCAGTTTTTCAATTGCTGTTTTCTTGGTAATTCCCGCAGGTCCGAGATCACCGAAGATGGCAAGCTCGCCTTTGCCGCCCCATGTGTTGGCAACCATGTCACAGAATTCTTCTTTGGAATCCAGATGATCCTGATAGGTTCTGAGCACAAAGGAAATCTTGTTCACATCGCTTCTGTAAAGATCTTCGCCGTTGGCAATGAAGAACTGTTCACGGATACGCTTTGCCTGATCCTCACGGCTCACATTGACTGCACCCTTGCCCTCTCTGTATCTGGCAAATGCGTCCGGTCCCTGTTCGAGGAAAAGATCATCGACATAGCGGCCGCTGTTGCATTCCAGAATGAGACCGATGTTTCTTTCATGGCACCAGTCAACAACTCTTTTTGTCTGTTCTTTGGTTAAGCTTTGATGCATTACCACCGTGTCATGGTCTTCAACATATCCGCCGTTGGCACCGATCATGCCATCCAGTTCGGGAAGATCCCTCTGCAGCACTTCCGCCTTTGAACAGCCGGTGCAGATGTAAACCCTGTGTCCGTTTGCGCGGGCAAGATCCACTGCCTTTTTGGCGGAAGCGGGTGTCTTTGCCTCATAGTCAATCAATGTTCCGTCGACATCCAGAAATATCACTTTGCTCATGGTTTTCTCCTTATTCCTTTTGGATTGTAACAGACATGTAAGCTCAATTCACAGTAAATGCGGATGATTCGCTCATGAATTGTTATAATTGACTGGTAAAACGGAGAAAACCTATGGGACATTTCTATTTTGTAAGACATGGTGAATCACTCTGGAACGTGGAAAACAAAATCTGCGGAAAGACGGACATCGATCTCACCGAAAAAGGATATATGCAGGCGCGCCAGGCGGCTCAGGCAATCATTGAGCAGCAGCTGAAAATCAATCTGATTCTCTCATCCCCTTTGAAGCGGGCATACCATACCGCCGAAACCATTTCCGCAATGACCGGCATTCCTCTGGCTGTGGAGCCGCGTCTGATTGAACAGGATTTCGGCATGTACGAAGGCACACCGAGAGATGGCGAAGAGTTCCGCAAGGCAAAAGAGAATTTCATCTGCTCCTATGGCAATGGTGAAAGCATGCTCAAAACCGCCCACCGGATTTATTCGGTGCTTGATGAAATCGTCAGGCGGCCTGACAGTGTTGTGCTGATTGCGGCGCATAACGGTCTTGCCAGAATCATCCAGTCCTATTTCACGGATATGAGCAATGAGGAATTTGCCTCATTCGGCATCGGCAATGCCGAGATCAGAAGATTTGATTTCTGATTCACGAATACATCAGCCCATCAGAAAAAGCTCACTTCACGGTGAGCTTTTGTTGTTTCGGTAATGGAATGATTCCTATCCGAGCTTCTTTTCAGCTGCTTCCAATGCGGATACAAAACTTTCGATAAAGGTGGGATGGCCGTGGATCACACGAAGCACTTCACTGACCGTCATGCCTTTTTCAATAGCCAGTGCCGCCTCCTGGATCAGATCGGTTGCTCTTTCGCACATCATGAATGTGCCGATCAGTTTTCCGGTATGTTTCTCTGCGACCACCTTGATGAAGCCTCTTTCCTTTGAGGCGATCAGGCTTCTTGCGTTGGCAAGCGTGTTGACCTTGCCGCTGACTGTCTCAATGCCTGCTTCCTTTGCCTGCGCCTCGCTGATGCCGGCTGAAGCGATTTCCGGAGATGTGTAGACACCGGAAGGAATCACGTTCAGATCGCGTGCAGTCTCTTTGTCATTGAGGAAAGCAATCACATTGACTGCCATGGCCATGGCGGTATGGGCAAGCTGAGGATATCCTCCCGCGCAATCGCCGATCGCATAAACATGTTCCATGGATGTCATGTAATGTTCATCAATCACAAGTCTGCCCCGTTCAACCGCAGGCTTTTCATTTTTGAAGAGATCGGTATTTGCTTTTCTGCCGGCTGCCATCAATACAAGACTGCATGGAGTTTCCTTGAGCTCATTCTTCTCCTCATAGCTGACAACAAGATGATCCTCTTCTTTGCGGATGGATCTGAGTAATGATTTTGCGTGGACATCGATGCCGCGTTTTTTGAATACCAGTGCCAGCGATCTGCCAAGCTCACTTTCCAGGTTCGGCAGCAATCTGTCCATCGCTTCGAGAACTGTGACCTTTGTGCCAAGGGCTTCATAGATGCCCGCCATTTCACATCCGATCACGCCTCCGCCCACGATCACCATGGATTCACAGGCAGGCAGTTCACTCAGGATGTCATCGCTTGTGATCACACCCGGCAGATCATATCCTTCCACCGGGATGCGGGCAGGTTCGCTGCCTGCCGCAATGATGATATTTTTCGCTTCAATCAGTTCATCATTGACGCACACAGTCTGATTGTTTTCAATCACCGCATGACCTTTGATGACATCGATCTTTCCCGCTTTCAGAGCTTTCTCGATCCCTTCTCTGAGCTGCGTGACGATGGCGTTCTTCTTATTCAGCAAAGCCGCATGATCAACGCTGATGTTTTCCGCATGGATGGCGGTATGCGCCTCATCCGCAAGATCACGGTAAAGATCCGCTGTATGAACAAGGGTTTTGGTGGGAATGCAGCCTCTGTTGAGACACGTTCCGCCGACTTCCCTTTCCTCAATCAGACAGGTTTTCATTTTCGCATTCACTGCTTCAAATGCGGCTGTGTATCCGCCCGGACCGCCGCCGATAATCAAAACATCATATTTCATATTCAAAACTCCTGTTTTCTGATCCATTCAGAGAGGTCCCTGCCGATCTCTGAATCATGCGGGATCTGATTCACCATTGCCATGCGCTCAAAAACGCATCCGCTTAACTGATTTGCAATCCGCTCGATTTCATCCGGATCCATCGCATCCGAATGGATGACACATTCCTGAATCATCCCTTTGACAATCCTGAGTCCCAGCTGTACCGATCCCCAGGCAAAGCGTTTTTCAAAGCGGATATCAAACGGCGGATTTTTGCCATAGATCCATTCCTGCGAGCTGTAAAGCCGCAGATACGTATCAAGACTCTCCTCATCCGGAAATGAGGTATCCTCAGCTGAACATCCATAGATCTCCTGTGCTGCTTCGATCAGATATGCTTTGAGCATATCAATGTTCAGGTCTTTTCTGAAATCACAGAGATTCGCCACTCTGCTGCGCATGGAAGTCACACCGTTGGCTTTGAGCTTGAGCGGATCCGGATTCAGATACAGCGGCATCTTTGAAAGATCAGATGAGATCAGCAGTGTTCCATGGTGATAAGAGAAACCGCCGTGATGATAATAGGCATTGCCGGAAAACTTGAAGCCGTTCAGAAGCAGATCATTGCGGCCGGAAATTGACGCATGCAGGCCCGCTTTCTCAAGGGCTTTGACGATCACCTGTGACTGTTTGGCAACATCATAGTTTGCGTCATCGGTCAGAAATGTGAAATTCAGATTGCCCAGATCATGATACACCGCTCCGCCGCCGCTGCTTCTGCGCACAAGGGTGACATGATCTTTCTGCATATTGACCAGGCTGCATTCTCTGAAGACATTCTGATTGCGGCCGATCACGACTGTGTTGTCATTCTGCCACAGATAGAGAATCATTTCATTTTTCCGCACCCGGTCCATAAGAGCTGATTCAGCAGCCAGATTGATCCGGGGATCGTTTCCGGCTGCTGAAACAGTGTATAGATGATCAATCATCGAAGTGATAACGCAGCTTCGGATGGCGGGCAGCGTTCACTTCATCCGGTCTTGAGATCGGTGATTTATGCGGTGTGTCATGAAGTGATTCCGGATTCTCTTTAATGGTTTTCATGATATCCAGGAATGCCTCAGCCGCATTGTCGAGTGTTTCCTTTGATTCGGTTTCGGTCGGCTCAACCATGAGCGCCTCATGGACATTGAGCGGGAAGTACATTGTGGGAGGATGGATTCCATAGTCCTGCAATGCTTTTGCGACATCCATGGCGCTGACGCCTGTTTCCTTCTTGAGATTTTCCAGGGTCAGGACAAACTCATGCATACAGATGCCGGGCTTTGCCACTTCGTATGTATCTTCAAGCAGATGCTTGAGATAGTTCGCATTGAGCACCGCGTTCTTTGCGACTTCGGGAACACCCTGTCTGCCAAGGGTCAACAGATAAGCGAATGCCTTGACGACAACCAGGAAGTTTCCGTGGAAGCTTCTGACGGCACCGACGGACTTTTCGCCTCTGTCACACCATGCAAGCTTACCGTCTGTTTCGACGATCTTCTCACCTGGCAGATAATCCGCAAGGAAGGATTTGCAGCCGACGGGACCGCTTCCCGGACCGCCTCCGCCATGAGGGGTCGAGAAGGATTTGTGCAGATTCAGATGGATGCAGTCAAAGCCCATGTCACCGGGTCTGACAATGCCCATGACCGCGTTCAGATTGGCGCCGTCATAATAGCAGAGACCGCCAGCCGAATGAACGATATCCGTGATCTCTTTGATATTCTTATCGAAAATACCGAGTGTGTTGGGATTGGTGAGCATCAGGCCCGCAGTATCCTCACCGACCGCTTTGCGCAGCTCATCAAGATCAACACATCCGTCCTCACTGGAAGGAATGTTGATGACCGTGAAGCCGCACATGCTGGAAGATGCCGGATTGGTTCCATGGGCGGAATCTGGAACGATGATCTTGTTGCGGGCGGAATGACCGCTCAGTTCGTGATATCTTTTGATCAGCATCAGTCCGGTCAGCTCGCCATGAGCGCCGGCCGCAGGCTGGAATGTCATTTCATCCATGCCGGTGATTTCACAGAGATACTGCTCCGCTGTCTTCAACAGTCTGAGGCTTCCCTGCGATGCCTTCTGGGTGGGATGAACTTCCGTGAAGCCTTCCATGGCAGCCGCATCCTCATTGACTTTCGGATTGTATTTCATCGTGCATGAGCCAAGCGGATAGAAGCCGTCATTGACGCCGAAGGTCTGCTTTGCCAGTTCGGTATAGTGTCTGGAAATATCGGTTTCGGAAAGTTCCGGCAGCCGTAAAGGCTTTTCACGGCATGTGTCAGGTGTGCATTCGGGCACATCACTCACCGGCAGAATCGTGCAGTGTCTGCCGCTTATACTTCTTTCAAACAGGGTTTTCATCCGGCAACCTCCTGAACAAGCGCGTCCATTTCAGCTTTTGTATTCATTTCCGTGCAGCACCATAAGATACCGCCTTCCACCGGCATTCCGCCAAGGATTCCCTTTGCGGCAAGCTTTTCATTGAGTGCTTCAGCATCATCGCATGCGGTGACGAATTCATGGAAGAAGTCACCGTTATGGATTCTTCTGATGCCGGCCTTTTCGAATGCTTCAGCCAGATAGTGGGCCTTGCTGTAGCACTGCTTTGCGACTTCCTTCATTCCCTGCGGTCCCATCGCGGAAAGATAAACGGAAGCGGTCAGAGCGCAAAGCGCCTCATTGGAACAGATATTGGAGCTCGCCTTTTCACGGCGGATATGCTGTTCGCGTGCCTGCAGAGTCAGAACATATGCCTTGCGGCCATCATGATCAACGGTCTCGCCGACAATTCTTCCCGGCAGTTTGCGCATCAGCTTTGAATTTGTTGCCATAAAGCCGAGATACGGTCCGCCATAGCTTAAGGGCATGCCAAGAGGCTGACCTTCGCCGACTGCGATATCAGCGCCGTATTCCGCCGGTGTCGGCAGCAGGCACATGGCAACCGGATTCATTGACAGGATCACCTGGATTCCTTTTGCGTGTGCTTTTTCCACAAGAGACGGGATATCCTCGATCAGTCCGTAATAGTTGGGCTGCTGAAGCACCACACATGCGGCATCTTCAGTCATTGCATCGCCATCAGTGAGTCCGTCTTTGAGATCGAGCTCAATGACTTCGTTGTTATAAGCCCAGCTGTAAGTCTTCACCACTTTCATGGTGTCCGGATGCACGGCCTTTGAGACATAGACCTTTTTCTTTTTCGGGCTCACGCACATGGAGACTGCCTCGGCAGCCGCCACCGCGCCGTCATATACCGACGCGTTGGAGACTTCCATTCCGGTCAGCTCACAGATCATTGTCTGATATTCGAAAATGGACTGCAGCACACCCTGGGAGATTTCCGCCTGATAAGGCGTGTAGGCAGTGACGAATTCCTCTTTGTTCACAACACTTCTGACAATCGAAGGGATGTAATGGCGGTATGCGCCCGCGCCGCGGAAGACGGTTTCATAAACGGTGTTCTCATTGCTGAGAGCCTTCATGAACCGCTTTACTTCCAGCTCGCTCTTTCCGTCGGGAAGATTGAGCTCCCCTTTCAGTTTCAGCTCTTCGGGCACATCCCTGTACAGGTCGTCAAAACAGGAAAAGCCCGCCTGTTCAAGCATTTCCTGTTTCTGCTGTTTTGTTGAGGGAATATAGGTTCCCATATCAGTTTGCCTCTGTTTCGCAGAAGGCGGCGTATGCGTCCGCATCCATCAGATCATCCGCATCCGCAACATCACTCAGTCTGAACAGCCATGCGCCATACGGATCGGAGTTGATCTTTTCCGGGGCATCGAGAAGCTCTTCATTGACTTCGGTGACGGTTCCGCTGACCGGCGCGTAGACATCGGATACAGCCTTGACGGATTCAACGTCGCAGATGGTTTCCTCTTTGGCTGCCTCGGTGTCGATTTCAGGAAGATTGACGAAAACAAGATCGCCAAGGGCATCCTGCGCATAGTCTGTCAGACCGACTTCCGCTTCGGTGTCACTGATGAAACGTACCCATTCATGGGTTTTGGAATACTTGAGTTCATTTGGTGTTTTCATGTTTCTTTTTACCTCTCTCTTTTATAGAACGGAAGTGCTGTGACTTCCCCTTCGATTCTTCTTCCGCGCACATCAACTTCAACCTTTGTGCCCGGCTCATATGCCTCATCTGTCAAAGCCATTGCGTAAGCGCCTTTGAGATACGGGCAATGGGTGCCTGAAGTTGTGTGTCCGATCAGTTTTCCGTCCAGAAACACATCGCTGTGTTCACGAGCGATTCCGCGTCCTGTGATCTTGATGCCGATGCGGTGGCGGTTATGACGGGCGGCGATGGCATCGCGGCCGATGAAATCCTTGTTCATCTTCACGCCGAAATCGAGACCTGTTTCCAGCGGACTGATCGTCTCGTCCATCTCATGGCCGTACAGCGGCATTGAAGCCTCCAGACGAAGTGTGTCACGGGAACCGAGTCCGCACGGTGTGACCCGCTCATCCTTAAGCAGCTCTCTCCAGATTTCAGGCGCATCCTCAGGTGCGCAATAGATTTCAAATCCGTATTCGCCGGTATAGCCGGTCTGGGAAACCATGACCTTTTTACCGAGAATTTCCGTATCGATGAAGCTGTAATACTTCTGCGGCAGCTCTGTATACTTGCCGAGGATTTCACCGGAAAGCGGTCCCTGAAGCGCGATTTCCGCATAGGCGTCAGATACATCCTCAAACTGCACATCTCCCTTGAGATGCGCCTTCATCCATTCCACATCCTTGAAGCGGTTGGATGCGTTGACTACCACAAAGAAATCATCTTCGCCGCGTCTGTAGACAATCAGATCATCCACGCATCCGCCGTCCTCATAGCACATCACGCCATAGCGCACTCTGCCCGGTTTGAGGTTTGTGTAATCATTGGTCAGGATATAGTTGAGATTGGCAAGGGCATCCTTTCCTTTGAATGTCACCTCACCCATGTGTGAAACATCAAAAAGCCCGGCTTTTTCGCGAACAGCCATATGTTCCTTTATAACGCCGGTCGGATATTGCACAGGCAAAAAGTATCCGGCAAAATCAACGATTCTGCCATCCAGTGCAACATGTTCCTCATACAGAGGGGTTTTGAATGTCATATTGAATTATTCCTCCGAAAAGCATTTTCTTCTGATTTAACAATAGCACAGTTCCACCTCCTTTTGTCTTTGAGGATAGCCGCGCAAATAAGATTTCGCATAACAAAAACAGAACTTTTCATAAAAGTTCTGTGATCGTCTGAAAACATTTTCATTCCTGATGAATTCTGTGATAGGTTTCTTTCAGCAAAGCATAAACATACTGATTGTAATTGCCTTCCTGCACCGGAAGACCGTAGATTTCCGAAATGAATCTGCCGATGGCAAGCGAGCGCGACTGTCCGGCGTAACAGTGGATCAGAAGCGTATCGACATCAGTGCATTCCTTTGCAAAGTCAATGATCTGCTGTGCCATCGTTTCATCAAACAATACAGCCCCCGGCACTTCTTTGACAATGTCATCGAAATACAGTGTCAGCACCCTTCTGCATAATCTGCTTTGCGTGAATGTGAAGCCGAATCCGTCTGTGTGCGTATCCTGGATGGAGATCACTGCATAGCTATCTTTGCGCATTGCGAATTCCTCAAGCCCGTAAGGATAATAATGATCCATCACATATTCAAATGCGTCATATACCGATTTCACAAGAATCTGCTTCATATGCCCTCCCTTTGTATACATTCAAATAGCAGAATACGGAATGACTGAAAAGTCTTGCATATTTCATGAATCATGCTTGTCACTCATCTGCTTTGAAAATTCAGAATGAACATCACTGAATCTGCTATCATGTATCTGAGGTAAACAATTATGATGATTGATGTGAACGGCGTAAGTCTCTATTATGAGGTCTGCGGCAGCGGACGGCCTTTGATCCTTCTGCATGGCAACGGTGAGGATCACCATATTTTTGACAAAGGCATTGAGCAGCTCAAAAGCAGATTCACATGTTTCGCAGTGGATTCCAGAGACCATGGTCAGAGCAGTCTTTGTTCCGAACTCCATTACAGCGACATGGCCGATGATATGATTGCCTTCATGGACAAGCTGAATCTTGAGAATGTGCTGTTTTACGGATTCTCAGACGGCGGGATTGTAGGTCTGCTTGCTGCGATGAAAACGGACAGAATCACAACCCTTGTGACCAGCGGCGCCAATGTGACACCGGACGGCGTGAAGCCGATGCTGAAAAGATTCATGAAATTCATGAACCGCTTTTCACTCGATTCCAAGATATCGCTCATGCTCAATGAACCGCATATCACAGAAGAGGATCTGCGTAAAATCCACGCGAAAACGCTCGTGCTGGCTGGCGAGAAGGATCTTGTCACAGATTCTGAAACCAAGTTCATCGCCGCCGGAATTCCGGGTGCGAAACTGCGCTTCATCAAGGGCGAGGGTCATGGCAGCTATATTGTCAACAGCACGAAATTCGTCAAGTATCTGATCTATGCGGATACGCAGATGTAAGTGATCTCATTCGGGTGCGGACATATTCCGTGCCCTTTTTTTCATAGTATGTTTCAGTTATAATTCAGTTAACAGATAAAGGAGAAATATCATTTATGAGCTTTCCGAAGAACTTCCTGTGGGGCGGTGCGACCGCTGCCAACCAGTATGAGGGCGGTTATCTTGAAGGCGGCAGAGGACTTGCCACAAGTGACGCCATCAAAGGCGGAGACAAGGATCATCCCCGCAAATACACGGTAAAAACAAAAGAAGGAGAAATCCTCGAACTTCCCCGTGAAGCATCCCTGCCCGAAGGAGCCACCGGCTATATCATTCCGGATATCTATTATCCTTCCCATCAGGCGGTGGACTTCTATCATCATTACAAAGAAGATATCGCGCTCTTCGCCGAAATGGGCATGAATTCCTTCCGTTTCTCCATGAGCTGGTCCAGAGTGATTCCGGATGGCATGGAGAAGGTCAATGAGGAAGGTCTTGCCTTCTATGACGCAGTTGTTGATGAATGTCTGAAATACGGCATCGAACCGATTGTCACCATTGCCCACTTTGATGTGCCGATGTATCTGGCTGACAACTTTGACGGCTGGCACAGCCGCAAACTGATCGGCTTCTTCCTGCATTTCGCGGAAACCCTCTTCGTTCATTTCAAGGGACGTGTCAAATACTGGATGACATTCAATGAAATCAACATTCTCAGAAGCTGGATGCAGCTGGGTATCCATGATGTATCACCGCAGACACGCTATCAGGCTGCCCACCACACATTCGTGGCAAGCGCTCTTGCGGTTGTGCGCGGTCATGAGATCGATCCTGAAAACAAGATCGGTATGATGGTTGCCTATGCCCCTGTCTATCCGCTGACATGCAACCCCGCCGATGTCATGAAGTCCATCGAGGACATGCGTTTAAGAGAATTCTTCATCGATGTGCAGGTCAAGGGATACTATCCTTCCTATCAGCTCAAATGGTTTGAGAGAAACGGCGTGAACATTGAAATGGAAGAGGATGATCTGGATATCATCGCCAAGGGAACCGTTGATTACATCGGCTTCTCCTACTACATGTCCTCCACCGCTTCCGCTGACCCCAATGCCGCAAAGACTGCCGGCAATCAGCTGATGGGCGGCAAGAACCCTTATCTGGAAGCTTCCAGATGGGGATGGCAGATTGACCCGATGGGACTCAGAATCTCCCTTTGCCAGATGTATGAGAGATATCATATTCCGCTGATGATCGTGGAAAACGGTCTTGGAGCACTGGATAAAGTCGAGGAAGACGGCTCCGTTCATGATGATTACCGCATCAATTACATGCGCGATCATATCAAAGCGATGAAGGATGCGATTGAACTGGATGGCGTTGAGCTGTGGGGCTATCAGCCGTGGGGTCATATTGACCTGGTATCGGCAGGCACCGGCGAAATGAGAAAGCGCTACGGCTTCATCTTCGTTGACCGTTATGATGACGGTACCGGCGACTTCTCCAGAAGAAAGAAGGATTCCTTCTACTACATGCAGAAAGTCTATAAGTCAAACGGTGAAGACATCGACTAAATCAACATCAAAAGGAACAGCTATTTGAAATGAAAAAATTCAGTCTGATACGGTTTATCTTCGCACTTCTGGTAGCAGGAGGAATTGTGTGGCTGACATGTTCTGTGCAGAGAAATGATCCTTTTTCCATCAGACATATTTCAGACGGTCTGTTCTTCGCGGCCGGAATTGAATTTGTGTACAGCATGGAATTCATGCATACAATGATGGGTCATCAGGCCAGTGTGCACGGAGCTTCCACAAACATGTATCACAGGGTCAAATCGAATATGGATTCCTACCGCCAGCCGGAAGGAATGTTCATCTACGAATATCTGGCCAGCGCAGTCATTGCCGCACTTGCCGGCACCATTCTCATTTTCGTGAAATGAGAATCGAACCATAAACCAACAGAAAACTGCAGCGGTGAATCAAACTGCTGCAGTTTTTATGTGCGTTAATATATGAGTCAAGCTCAGTGATTATGAAGTTCTTTCTGCTGTATGTGACGGATCATTTTCACATGCGGAATACCGTCTTCGAGGAATTCATCCGATACAATTTCAAATCCCTCGCGCTGATAAAAACCGATGGCATAGGTCTGTGCCTCAAGATACAGCGTTTCCGCCTTCATGGTTTCAATGGCATATTGCACACCTTCATGAAGCGCTTTGAAACCAAATCCCCTGCCCCGCTCTGTGCTAAGCACCCTGCCGATCTGAACAGTCTTATGATCCGCATCTTTGTAAAACAGTCTGAGATATCCGTAGATATTGTTTTCATGTTCATAGAACACATGCACGGCCCTTTCATCGATGCCGTCGATATCCTGATAGACGCATTCCTGCTCCACCACAAACACGGCGCATCTGACTCTCATGATTTCATAAAGCTCGTGCAGGCTCAATTCTTCAAAGGCTTTGATTTTCAGTTCCATATCCATTCACCGCCCGCAATATGATAACATGCCCGCTTCCCGCGGGCATGTTATATGATTGTTCAGAGTGATTCGATAAAGCGGTCAAATGCGTTTCTTCCTGCTGCATCATGTTTGTAGACACCGGCATCCTCAAGCACTGCCGCAAAGACAAGTCCGACTTCCTTTTCCAGGATGGCATTGACATTGTCCTTGTTGAGATCAGGATAACGGCTGATGATATCCCTTGCCCATTCCGCATGGCTTTCAGTCAATGGATCAGCGTCGAGATCTTTATGCATGATGATCGCATCGGCAAGCGCTGCGATTTCATTTTTGAGTCTTGCCGGCAATACCGCCAGACCCATGACTTCAATCAGACCGATGTTTTCTTTCTTGATATGATGCTTGTCGCTGTGGGGATGATAGACACCAAGCGGATTCTCTTCTGTCGTGATGTTGTTGCGAAGAACCAGATCCAGCTCATAGTCAGCACCTCTGCGTCTGGCAATCGGAGTGATCGTGTTATGGCGCTCTCCGTCTGTCTCATGATAAATGAAGGCTTCCTCATCATCATATTCACGCCAGACATTGAGAATATGTTCCGCACATGCGGAAAGCTGATTGCGGTCGCTTCCTCTTAAGCGGATCACGGACATCGGCCATTTGACAATGCCTGCCTGCACGGATTCAAAGCCTTTGATGACAAAGCTCTTTTCAACATCCGCTCTTGCCATGGCGAATTCATAATTGCCGCCCTGGTAATGATCATGGCTTAACACACTGCCGCCGACAATCGGCAGATCAGCGTTGGAGCCGATGAAATAGTGCGGGAAGACTGTGACGAAATCAAGCAGATTATTGAATGCGGAACGGTCGATACGCATCGGCGTATGCTGTTTGTTGAGAACGATGCAGTGCTCATTGTAATAAACATACGGGCTGTACTGCAGGAAATAATCCTTTCCGCTGAGTGTGATCGGAATGATGCGGTGGTTCTGTCTTGCCGGATGGCTCAGATGACCCGCATAGCCTTCGTTTTCAATGCACAGAAGACATTTGGGATAACCGGTGGATTTTGCTTTTCCGGCAGCTGCGATAGCCTTGGGATCCTTTTCCGGCTTGGACAGATTGATTGTGATATCCAGTGTTCCGTATTCGGTATCCACCGTCCATTTGCGGTCCTTTGCGATTCTGTCTCTTCTGATATAGTTTGTGTCACTGGAGAATTCATAATACCAGTCGGTCGCCTTCTTCGGATCTTCCGCATAAAGCTGATTGAACTTCGTGATGACTTCATAAGGACGCGGCACGAGCAGTCCGATCAGTTTTGTGTCAAGCAGATCATAATAAGCGGCGGAATTGCCTTCGATGATGCCGTTTTCATAGGCATAATCGCATAATTCATTGAGGATCTCCTGAATCGGAGGCAGCTCAGCATTGACTTCCTCAAGACCGTCAAAGCCGTTAGCGCCAAGCGCTTCGATAATGCGGTTGGCAGCCCAGACGCGGTCCTCCTCTTTGATCCATTCTTTCTGAACAGCATATTCAACCAGCTGTGAAATTGCAGTAGCAAGCATATTATTAATACCTTCCTTTACCCTATATAAGAATACACGCAATCGTTGGAAAATTCCTGTATTTCATACAAGATCGAGATCGATTCCGTCCTTGAGCAGAACTTTTCGGATTTTTTCATAGCGTCTGTATTTTCCAGTCTTCAGTTCATAGGCCAGATCATCATATTCAAAGAATTCTTCAGAGGCTCTCAGCTCCCCTGCAATGTCATAGGGCACCTGTCTGAAGTCCGTATGGAACGGACCGTATTCGTCACTGTCAGTGCCTGTGATGATGACATACTGCGCGTTGCATGTATTGCGTTCGTCCCCGTCCTTTGTGTCATTGCGGATGAAGTCCAGCGGATTGCCGACACTGCCCGGACAGACAAGAATGCGGTTATAGAGACGGTTGAGCATCTGCATATGAACATGCCCGAAGAATACAGCATCCGCATACTGATCCGATTCTGAGCCTGCACATGGCGCGAACATGGAATATTTCTCATCCACCGATGCATAAAGCGTGTTTGTCTCATAATTGTTCACGGAATCAGGACCGGCATGAAACATCCGCACAAGCCGTCCGCTGATCATGCATTCATATGAAAACGGAAGTCTGGAAAGCCAGGCGATGTCCTCTTCATCCATTGTTTTCTGATAGGCTTCGCACAGCTGTTTTTCCCGCTCATTGTCAAAGGAGGATAAATCCCTGGAGAAGAATTCATCGCAATTGCCCTGAATGACAATATCGCAGTTTTCTCTGATGAGTTCACAGCATTCATGATTGCGGAAGCCTTTGGCAATGATATCGCCAAGGCAGA
The DNA here is from genome assembly GCA_000701725.1 of Erysipelotrichaceae bacterium NK3D112. Lineage (GTDB taxonomy): Bacteria > Bacillota_I > Bacilli_A > Erysipelotrichales > Erysipelotrichaceae > Bulleidia. Next base: position 3,387 of record JNJQ01000003.1, on the reverse strand, counting down.
TGATCCGGTCGCATTGTTCTTTACGGATATCCGCAAGGCATGCGTTCAAAGCATTCAGATTGCCATGGATATCGGCAATCACAGCTGTTCTGATTGTTTTCATAATTTGATCCCTTCCAGATTCAGAAGATATTTCTTTCGCTCAATGCCTCCGCCATAGCCGCCGATGGAGCCGTCCGCCCTGATCACACGGTGGCATGGGACAATGATCACGACAGGATTATGATGATTGGCATTGCCGATAGCACGTGATGCCTTCTCATTACCAATCATAGCTGCAACCTCCTGATAACATGCCGTTCTTCCATATGGAATGTTCATCAATGCATGCCAGACCTTCTTCTGAAATTCTGTTCCTTTCAGTGACAAAGGCACATCAAAGCTTCTGCGGATACCTGCGAAGTATTCTTCCAGCTGTCTCAGTGTCTTTTCCAGATACAGGCTGCCTTCTTTCTGATCCGCTCCTATTTCTTCCTGAAACGATACTTCCGTGATGCCCTGATCATCCTCGGCGATTTTCAGGATACCGATTGGTGAGTCATACCAGCAATAATGTTCTGTTTCATTGTACAGTTTCGGCAAATCTCTCATATCGTTTTCAGTATAACAAAAAGCTGACCGTCATATGATACGATCAGCTTCATTTGTTTAAGCGGCTTCTTTTCTGTCAGCGAGAATCTTCTTTGCGGAGGAGATTCTGACACACAATGTGAACACTTTGATGGCGCTCTTAAGATCATTTAGACTCGGGAATGTCGGAGCGATACGGATATTAGAATCATTGGGATCCAGTCCGTACGGCCATGTGGCGCCTGCGCCTGTCATCACAACACCTGCCTTCTTGCAGCGGGAAACGATATCCTTTGCGCATCCGGGCAGTGAGTCAAACATGATGAAGTATCCGCCAAGCGGCTTTGTCCAGGTGCCAACATCCAGTCCGGCAAGATCCTCTTCCAGAGTATTCTCAACTGCCTCGAATTTGGGTCTGAGAATATCGGCATGCTTTCTCATGTGTTCGGTCAGACCGTGGATGTCCTTGAAGAAGCGGACGTGTCTGAGCTGGTTAACCTTGTCATGGCCGATTGTCTGGATTCTCAGATGCTTTGTGAAGTCATCCATATTGTTCGGGCTGGTTGCCAGTGCGGCAATACCGCTGCCCGGGAATGTGATTTTGGAGGTGGAAGAGAACTTATAAACAAGGTCCGGATTGCCTGCACGCTTGCATTCAGCCAGAATTTCAATCAGATAATCCTGGTTGTCATCATAGAGATGATGAACGCCATACGCATTGTCCCAGAAGATACGGAAATCCGCTGCTGCCGGCTTGAGACGTGCAAACCTTCTGACTGTCGCGTCGGAATATGAAATACCCTGCGGGTTGGAATACTTGGGTACGCACCAGATGCCCTTGATCGCCTCATCTTCCGCGACGAGTTTCTCAACAACATCCATGTCCGGACCGGTCGGTGTCATCATGACCGGAATCATCTTGATACCGAAGTATTCGGTGATTGCGAAGTGGCGGTCATAGCCCGGCACCGGACACAGGAATTTGACCTCATCCAGTTTACCCCACGGTGTGTTGCCCATGATGCCGTGCGTCCATGCGCGGCTGATGGTATCAAACATGACATTCAGTGAGGAGTTGCCGTAAATGATAATATCCTTCGGATTGTTTTCCATCATATCGCCGATCAGCTCACGCGCTTCGGAAATACCGGTCAAAGCGCCGTAATTGCGGCAGTCGGTGCCGTCATCGCAGGTCAGATCGGAATCAGAGTTCAGCACATCCATCATGGCCATGGAAAGATCCAGCTGATCCTGGCACGGCTTGCCGCGGCTCATGTCGAGATGAAGACCGAGAGCCTGGATTTTCTTATACTCTTTTTTCAGCTGCACAAGCTCTTCGTTCAGTTCTTCATCGGTCATTTCAATATAGGGTTTCATAGCGTTCCGCCTTTCTGTTAGTCATATTTTCATAAAACTTTCTGAAAATTTATGACATTTGATAATTAAAGATACAATATTTTATGTCATTGTTGCAACAATTCTTTCAAAGGATTCACGCATTCACTTAAAAACACTGCCTGAGGCAGTGCTTAAGTCACATCATCTGTGTCACAAACATATAAATTAATGTGCCGATGAGAATGCTGATGAGAGGATTGCGCTTCCAGATCTGCAACCCTGCCACACAGACAAGACCGATCAGTTCGGGAATTCCATAAGGCGGTCGCAATATTACCGTATCCTTCAGACAATACACCACCAGCATGCCGATAATCGCAGACGGCAGTACCCTTCCAAGAAAGAGAATATAAGAAGGCACATGATCGTTATGATCAAAGATCAGAAACGGCAGAAAGCGCAGAAGAATGGTGGCGGCGGACATCACCGCAATCAGCATTGCCGTATGCGTCATGGCTGCACCTCCCCTTTGCCCATGAAACTCAGCACGAGTGTGATCAGAATCATCGAAGGAATCAGAAAATCAGCCGGTCCGAAAACAAGCAGGCACAATAATGAGGAACAGAGTCCGCATAAGGCAGAGCGGTGATCCTTTGTGCTGAGCCATTGTTCCACAAAGGAAGCCGCAAACAGCGCGGTCATGGAGAACTCAATGCCTTCGCTGGAGAAAGGAAGCGATCTGCCGATCAGAGAGCCAAGCACACTTCCAAAGATCCAGTAGATGTGATTGAACAGTGAAACCATAAAACAGTAGAAGTGCTCATCGCAGCCTTCTGGCACTTTCTGGGTGCTTAAAAGCGAATAGGTTTCATCGGTCAGAGCGAAGATCATATACGGTTTGTATTTTCCCGCGTTTCTGTATTTTTCCAGCATGGAAATACTGTAGAAAAGATGTCTCGCATTGACCATGATGCTGGTGATGAGCGCAGTCAGCAGTGATGCGGATGAGGAGATCAGACTGACCCCGACATATTGCAGAGAACCGGCATAGATGAAAAGACTCATCGCAAATGCCCATAAAGCGCCGTATCCGGCTTCTCTTAACAGAATGCCGAAACCGATGCCGAGCACGATATATCCCGCCATCACCGGAATGGATGTGACAAATGCTTTTAAGTCCCAATTTGCACTGCGTTGGTAAACAACGCTAATAACGGTATAATTAATTCGTTCTGGAAAGGGAACACCTAGGAACCTTTCAGGAATGAATTAATGCTAGGGCTTGGCGGTCCGTTAATTCATTCCTGAAAGATCCGACCGCCAAACTATGTGTAAATATGTGGACGACGCTTCCTCTTGGGGAAGCTCTTTGAAGTATCTTCCCTGGGATAAAACAGAGGAGAACTCCGTCTCAAGGAAGCTGATCAGTGCCACTGTCCACGAGTGGTACGATGCCAAACACAGATCTGTATCAGCAGA